>JBBRMI010000036.1:0-49729 GCA_038230915.1 Polyangiales bacterium
ACAGCTTCGCGGTGTCGTTTCCGACATCGTGATCCCGTCGGAGACCGACCTGGATCGCCTGAGTGAATCGGCCATGAAAGATCCGTTGCCCTGGGACGCTTTGCCCGCCGCCCCTCACGAGCACTTAGGCCGGGTCGACCCCTACCTTGCCACGCTGCGCGAGCACTCCGCACGGCGGATTGCTGCCGATCCGGCATATACCCATCTGGCACAAGACGCGGCCGATTTGCGCACCCGATTGGCACGCAAATCTCTTTCACTCAACGAAGCCGAGCGTCGCCAGGAGTTGTCCGTGGCGAAGGCGGCGCAACAAAAGCTCGAGCAAGCGAGCGGTGAAGGTCGCCCTTCGCAGCAGATCTACGACATCACGCTCAAGAACGCCGCGTCCGTCGGCCTGCCCGCGCCGGAGCCGGCGGCCGCCGCTGGCGGCGCTGAGCATGGCCAGCACTCCGCAGCGGCTAAGCACCACCTGCCGTCGCATGACTTGGTACTGGGCGAAGCCGAGCACATCATGCACGACTACGTCGGCCTACTGGCGCAAGGGCGCTCGCGCCAGCATCTGGACAGACGCTAACCTGCGACGGCATTTCGCCTCGCCGGTATATCTAGCCTAGCCATGGCCGAGCCCCGACTTTCCCGGCGGCGCTCACTTCGACCGAGCACGAGCTCGGTGTGATCCCACTCGAGCGTGCCGTCCGACTCGGGTCCGTCGGTGGGTATGCGATAGCAACTAACGGCGATACTTTGGATGACGGGATTCGAACTCATGGCGGGACCTCGGCCAGGGTCGGCGGCAGCAGTGGCGGTGCGTCGCGGGTAACGACGTCGAGCGCGGCCAGACCCGCGAGCAGCAGCAGCATGGTCGCAGCCGCCACGCCAGCGAGCCGGATCGAGCTCGATTCGCGCGACATTTCCATGAAGATGCCAAGTACGAGCGCGGCCTTGACGAGCGCGGTGCCGAGCGCGACTGGCAGCGCCCAGGCGCCAAGCCGCAAGTACGACAGCCCGAAGCTGAGCCCGGCGAGCATTAGCAAAGCCGCGAGCACCAGCAGCAGCTTGGTCGGAGTGGGTGCGTTCGAGCGGTGGGTCATGGCAACGAGCTCAGGCCAAGTAAAAGAGCGGCCACAAGAAGATCCAAACAACGTCGATCAAGTGCCAATACAGGGCTGCGTTTTCGAGCGGGTGCACGAGCTGGCGGTTGATCTTGCCGCGCAGCACGTTCAGCGCCGTCACTCCCAGGATCACGATGCCGACGCTGACGTGGAGCGCGTGCAGCCCCGTGGTCACGAAATAGAGCGTCCAAAACGCCGCCAGTGATGGCTCGTGCGAATGCGCAAAATAGACGCCAGCTCCGCCTGGATAGATGCCTTCGCGAAAATGGAGGCCATATTCGTGGAACTTAATCGCCAAGAACGTCGCGCCGAGCAGCATCGCGCAGCCGAGCAAGAGCGCGCACTGGCGGCTTGATGCGCGTCGCATCGCGGCCAGTGCCAGCGCCACGAACGCGCTACCGACCAGCAGCACGACCGTGTTGAGCGAGCCGAAGAGCTTGGTCGAATGGGCGATGCCTTCGTGAAAGGCAGCCGGCGCTCCCGCCCGGTACGCGGCGTAGAGCGTGAACAGGCCGGCGAATAGCAACAACTCGCTCGACAAGAATACCCACATGCCGAGACGCGCGGCGTGCGCTCGCTTTTCGAGACTCTCGAAATGGGCCGCGTGCCCGGCGCTCACGCGTCGGTCTCCCGCGCTGCCCAAGGCGTGGTGTAGTCGTAGGCATCGAGGCCGACGTCGGGCTGACTCGCAAAGTTTTTTTCGAGCGGAGGCGAAGCGGTGCGCCACTCGAAGCAGCGAGACGCCCACGGGTTGGGACCCGATTTTTCACCACGCACGAGCGCATACGCTAGATAGCCGAGGGTGAGCAGCATGCCGCTGGCCAGCAGCCACGAGCCGAGCGTCGAAGCGACGTTCAGCACCTGCAGCTCGGGCGCGTAGCTGTAATAGCGACGCGGCATACCGGCATTGCCCAGCAAGAATTGCGGAAAGAACGTGGCAAAGAAGCCGCCGCAGACCATCAACGAGCCGATCGCGCCCAGTCGCTCGGAATACATCCGGCCGGTCACCTTCGGAAACCAGTAGTGCAGCGCTGCCAGCCAAGCCGTCAACGTGCCACCCACCATCACGAAGTGGAAATGCGCGACGACGAAGTACGTGTCGTGCCAGTGCACGTCGAGGCTCATGCTGGCGACCGCGACGCCCGACATGCCACCGAACACGAACAAGAACAGAAAGCCAAAAACGTAGAAGAGCGGCGTCTTGAGGCTGATCGAGCCGCGCCGCAGCGTGCGAACCCAGGCAAAGACTTTGATCGCGCTGAAGACCGCGACCAGCATCGACAGGAGCCCGAAGGCGCCGGCGTCGAACGCCGAGATGCCGGCGACGAACATGTGATGGCCCCACGTCAAGAAGCCAGCGAACGTGATGCCGAGCGTCGAATAGACGATCGCTTTGTACGAATGCGGATTCTTGTGAGCAAACGTCGACACCACCTCACTGACGACGCCCATCGCCGGCAAGATCATGATGTACACGGCAGGGTGCGAATAGAACCAGAATAGGTGTTGATAGAGCACCGGGTCGCCACCGCGCGCTGGATCGAAAATGCCCCAGCCCAGCGCGTGGTCCGCCATCACTACCATTAGCGACATTCCGAGCACCGGCGTCGCCAGCACCTGAATGATACTGGTGCCGTACAGCGACCAGGTAAACAGCGGCAGCCGCATCCAGGTCACGCCTTTGGCGCGCATCGTGTGCACGGTCACGATGAAGTTCACGCCAGTGATAATCGTGGCGATGCCCACGATGAAAATGCCAATCAACGTCGGTACCAAGGCGGACGCCGTATGCGTGCTGTAGGGCGTGTAGAACGTCCAACCGGTATCGAGGCCACCGAACCACATCGCGCCGAGCACGCACGCCGCCCCCAGCACGTAAATCCAAAAGCTCAACAGATTGAGACGTGGGAACGCCACCTCGGTGGCGCCGACTTGCAGCGGCAGCAAGAAATTGCCGAACGCCGCCGGAATGCTCGGGATCATGAACAACCACACCATCGTGATGCCGTGCAGCGTGAACAGCCGATCGTAGCTTTCGGCAGAAACGATGGTCGGCCCCGGCGTCAAGTGCTCGATGCGAATCAACAGCGCGAACAGGCCGCCGAGCGCGAGTGCCAGACTCGTGGCAAAGAAATACAGAATGCCAATCCGCTTGTGATCCGTCGTGAGCAGCCACGAACCGAGCGTGGTGCGCGCCGTCACGTAGTCGAGCGGCACGGGGCGGTCGCCAGTGTCGACTGCGATCGTCATGGTTTTTCCTCGGCCGTAGTTGCGGCACCGCCCGCGGCCTCGACCTCGAGCCGGGGCAAAAGGACGCTCGGGTCGATCGGTCCGTCTTTGAGCGAGCGAATGTATTCGACGATTGCGGCCACTTCCGGCTGCGGCAGCGAACCGAGGTAAGTCGGCATGACGGCTGGGAATCCGGCCACCACCTCTGCTGCTGGGTCCATCATCGAACGGGTCAGGTACGCGACATCGGCTTCGAGGTGCTGACCGTTCGAGAGCTCGATCGTCGCGCCGTAGAGGCGACTGAAGCTTGGCCCGATGTGACGCTGGCCGTCGACGGTGTGGCACGAGAGGCAGCCGTGGCGGACTGCCGCTTCGCGCCCAAGCGCCGCTAGGCTCGGGCCGCGGCTCGGCTCGCGGCCGGGCGCATCGAGCCACGCAGCGTAGTCAGCGGCGGAGAGTACCCTAACCTCGCCGAGCATGCCGGAGTGCGAGACGCCGCAGTATTCCGCGCAACGGATGGGGTAGCGGCCGGCGCGCGTGGCTTGGAACCACTGGCTGACGTAGCGGCCCGGTAGCACGTCGCGTTTGACGCGAAACGCGGGCACGAAAAAACTATGAATGACATCGCGCGAGGTCATGACGAGCTGTACGGGTTGACCTTGAGGAATCACCAACACGTCGGTCGAGCTTTGTCCATTGGGATAACTGAACTTCCACATCCACTGCTTGGCGACGACGTAGACCAGCGTCGCTCCCGGAGGTCGCTGCTGCATCTGCAAAAATTGCCGGTACCCAAATACCCAAAATCCCACGAACAGGCTGAGAATCGCCGCGATGATCAAGCCCTCGTTCCATCGGCTAGCGGTGACGCGTGGCGTTGACTCGAGGCCGTTGCGCTGGCGGTAGCGCACGATGAAAACGGCCGCTACGGCTGCCACGAACAACGAGCCCAACAGGGTCGTGCCGATCACGACGAAGTGGAGCCAGTCAATACCATCCGCGAACGTGGAAGCGCCCGGTGGTAGGGCGAATAGGTGACGAAACAGCTCGAGCATTAGCGGTTCCGTTCGAGGCTGAGCGCCATCGCAGCTTCAATCGGGATGTGTGCGACGCCAGCGTTGCGATCGACCCAGCCGTAGTGCTCGAGGCGTTCGCGCTGTCGTTGCTGCAAGCGTTGTCCGCGCCCCTGCCCACCGAACGAGCTTTGTTCGAGCATGCCGATGTGTGTTGGCGCCTGCCGCGGCTGGCTTGCTGCCGTCGCGGGCTGTTCGAGCGGTGCGAACAGCAGAGGGACCAAGACAGCACCAATCAGCACCGCCAGCGCCACCAAAGCGATCCGGGCGAGCCAGCTAACGCTGACGGTGTCGGCCTCTTGCGCGATGTGTGGCTCGTGCGTCATCGAACCTCGTATTGCAGTGATTGCTCGAGCTCAGGAGCCGCCAGCGGATAGGCCGGTGCCTGACGGAAGCGGAACCAGCCGAGCAGGCCGCAGAGCGCCGTCACGATCACGAACGGCGCGGCGTCGGCGAGTGTGGGCGGCGTTGCCGCGTTGGGCATCACCAGCCAGTACAGATCGAGCGCATGCATCACGACTAGCCAGCCGCCGACCAGCGCCATCAGTCGCGAGCTTCGCTTGGCGGCGGAGCTCAACAGCACCGCGAACGGCAGCAGAAACCGCCCGCTCGCCAGCGCCGCCGCGACCACACGGAACACGCCATGTGAGCGCGCCAGATAGAAGCCCGCCTCGATCGGCAAATTGGCGCTCCACGCGATCACCAGCTGTGACACCGCAAGATAGCCCCACAGGCAGACCGCCGTCAGCATCACGCGTCCGAGCGCGTGCACGTGCGCGTCCCCGACTTGCTCCGGAAGCAGTTTGTGTTTGAGCGCCAAGTGCGCGGCGATCGCCGTCGCCCCGACGGCGGCGCCGAATCCGCCCGTCAGCAGGTAGAGCCCCAAGCTGTTGAAGCTCAAGCTGGGGATCGCCGACATGATCCAGTCAAACGCCGCGAACGAGCCGGTCAGCGCCAGCAGCGGGAGCCCCGCGGCGCTGAGCGCGGTCTGACGCGCTCGTGCGCCGCTTTGGCCAGGCGTGTCTTCGAGTCGTGAGCTGCGCCGCAACAGCTCGGACAACGCGACCCAGACCGCCACGTAGCCGAGACCGCGAGCGACAAACCACGGCGCGCTCAGCCAGCGACCGGCGTGCTCGACGATCCGAAGCGTCGCCTCGTCGAGCCCGGAGCTCGAACCAGCCCACGGATAGAGCACGGGCAGGCCCAGCACGAGCAGCAAGAACAAGGCAAACAACAGCGGCAAAGCGCCGGTGATCGCCTCGGCCAGGCGGCGCAGCACCACGAACCAGCGCGCGCCCGTGACGTGGCCGACCATCACGAGCGTGAGACCACCAAGCAAGGTCGTCGCTACGAACCCGAGCGCCGCCAAATAGGCGTGAAATGCGTGATTGGGGCTGATAGCGAGCTGCCAACCGAAGACGCCGAGCGCCGCAAGCAACCCAGCGACGCAGAGCAAAACCATGCGACTCATGGCTGCACCTGCTGGAGCGTGCGCTGCATACCTGGCGGAAGCTCGGCGACCTGAACGGCCTGACTCAGTCGCAGCGCGTCGACGTAGGCCACGACCGCCCACCGTTCATCGACGTTGAGCGCGGAGGCGAAATCCGGCATCAGCCCGTAGCCACGGCTGATGACCGCGAACAACTCGCCGCGGGCCATCTGCAGCAGGCGCGGCTCGAACAGTGAAGGGGGCTTTCTTAGCTGCATTTTCTCCGCCACCACGCTGACGCCATCGCCAAGCACGCCGTGGCAGGTGGCGCAGATTCGATCGAAGCTGGCGCGGCCCTGTTCGAGCTGACTTCGCGTCAGCGTTATAGGGCTTTTTTCCAAGTAGCCACCGGCGTCACGCCCGGTCGTTACGGCCGGCTCGCCTGCGTGAGCCCGCTCACGTGGGATGGTGCCGGGTGGCGGCGGTCGCATCGCGCGCCCGTCGCCGAAAAACGTCGAGCTCGCGTAAGCACTGACGCGTGGTTGCTGCGCCATGCGGTCGAGCCCCGGATGCGGCGCGTGCCAAGCATCTCGATTGTCGCACGCGAGCGCCAACCAGGCCGCGGCGAGCAGGTAATGGCGCTGCGGGATTTGCATCTTCATGGCTCCGCCTCGGGCTCTGGCTCGACGACGCCAAGCGCGCCCATCTGCGACAGCAAGCTTACGAGCTCGGCCTCCAGCGACGCCGAATGGCACTTCACGCCGAGCCAATAGCGGTCACTGCTAGCTCGCTCGAAACCTTCCATGAGTTCCAACGGATGCCCGAGTCGCGGCATGCCGCAAAGCCAAAACAGCGCCACGAAGGCCGCCAGCGCACCGCCCAAGATGCTGCTCTCGAACACGATCGGAATGTCAGCCGGCAAGGAATTGAGCGGCCGTCCGCCGATGTTCAGTGGGTAGGCGACCACCGCGGTCCAGTAGATCACCGAAAACGCCAGCGCCCCGCCCGCGATCGCTCCCGCCAGCGTAATACCGGCGATCAGACGCGGACGCGGATCGCGGATCAACTGCTCGAGCTCGGGCACTTCAAACGGCGTGTAGGCGTCGAGTTCGACGTCATGCAGCTCGGCGATTTGCTCAGCCGCGTGAACGAGCTGGTCGGCGCTGGCAAACTCCGCCCAGGTGAAGGTGCCGGGCGCGCTCATGACGCACCACCCCGCAGCTCGCGGCCGAGCGACTTGAGCTCACTCAGCGGGATGAACGGCACGAAGCGCAAGAAGCCGAGGAACAGGAACAAAAAGAAGCAACCCGTGCCGAGCAAGATGCCGGCGTCGATCAACGACGGCGCATACCCGCCAAAGCTCGAGGGCAAAAAATCTCGGCTCTGCGAGCTGACGATCAACACGAAGCGCTCGAGCCACATGCCGAGCTGAATGAACAGGCTGAGCACGAACAACGTCCAGGCGCTGGCGCGCACACGCCGAAACCACAGCAGCTGCGGTACCAGGCAGTTGCAGGTGACTTGCAGCCAAAACAGCGGTCCCAGAGCGCCGAGCGGGCGCGTCACCAAGTGCAGGCGCATCTCGAACGGATCGGCGCTGTACCAAGCGCAGTACGTTTCGACCACGTACGCGTAAGTGACGATCAAGCTGGTCGTGAGTAGGAGCTTGGCAATCTTATCGAGGTGCGCACCGGTCACCACCTGCTCGAGTCGGTACAGGCGACGCGCTGGGACGAGCAACGTGAGCACCATCGCCAAGCCACTGAAAATCGCCCCGGCCACGAAGTAGGGCGGAAAAATTGGCGAATGCCAGCCTGGCAGAATGCCGATCGCAAAGTCCATGCTGACGATGCTGTGCACCGAGACCACGAGCGGCACCGCCAAGCCGCCCAAGAGCGCGTAAGCCCGGCGGTGTCGCCGCCAATTGGCAACCGAGCCGTACCAACCGAGCGCGCAGATACCATAGATGCGTCGTCGCCAGCGCTCCGGCGCTTGATCACGCAGCGTTGCCAAATCCGGCATCAAGCCCAAGTACCAAAACAGAATCGAGACGATCAGGTAGGTTGAAACTGCGACGACGTCCCACGTGAGCGAGCTTCGAAACTGCGGCCATACGCCCATCGTGCTCGGGTAGGGCGCGAGCCAGTAGAAGAACCAAGGCCGGCCCATATGCAAGAGCGGAAATAGCCCTGCCTGCACCAACGCAAACAACGTCATCGCTTCTGCGAAACGGTTGATCGAGGCGCGCCACTTTTGCTCGAGCAGCAGCAAAAACGCCGAAATGAACGTACCCGCGTGGCCGATGCCGATCCACCATACGAAGTTCGTGATCGCGAACGCCCAGGCGACGGGCATGTCGTTGCCCCACACGCCAATGCCGGTGGTCACCGTGTAGCCGACGCCTGCCAGCAGCATCAGGCTTCCGAGCCCGGTCACCCACATTGCCGGTCCAATCCAGCTTGGGGGGCTGAGCACCTTGCTCAGTAGCTCCTCGGTCAGCGCGCGGTCGCTCTTTGGAACGGGTAGCAGGGCGCGGTCCGCGGCATCGACGATGCGTGACGGCGGCCGCGCGGCAGCATCGACCAAGGAGGGCAGGGTGCCAGCGCCGATCATGTCAGCTCCGGATTGGGATTGGTCAGGCGCGCCAGGTAACGTGTGCGAGGCGCCGTACCGAGCTCGCCGAGCACGTCGAAGCCGCGACCGTCACTGCGCAGTTTGGCTACTCGAGACGCCGGATCGGCCAAGTCACCGAATACGATCGCACCGCTCGGACAGGCTTGCTCGCAGGCGGTGACGATCTTGCCGTCGACGATCGGAGCACCACCCACGCGCGCGTCGATCTCGACACTGCGGATGCGCTGCACGCAATAGCTGCATTTCTCCATCACGCCGCGCTCGCGCACGCTCACGTTCGGGTTGTAGACGAACTCGTGCGGCGCGACGTCCGTGGCGTGGTAGTCCAGCCAATTGAAGCGGCGCACCTTGTACGGGCAGTTATTCGAGCAGAAGCGTGTGCCGACGCAGCGGTTGTAGACCATCTGGTTCAAGCCGTCGCTCGAGTGCGCGGTCGCGCCAGTTGGGCACACGTACTCGCAAGGCGCATTCTCACAGTGCTGACACGCCATTGGTTGCAGCACGACCTTCTCCTTGACGACATAGCGGTCGACCCGGATCCAGTGCATTTGCCTGCCCTTCAGCACGCCGATGCGCCCGACGCTCGGAATGTTGTTCTCGGCCTGACAAGCCACGACGCACGCGCTGCAGCCGGTGCAGGCGCTCAGATCGATCGACATACCCCATTGTCGTTCCGCGCGCGGTGCGTCCGAAGGGCCAAACAGCGACAGCTGCCGTCGCCGCCGTGGTGCGAGCAGAGCGGGGTTCGCCTGGTAGTCGGCCAAGGAAAGCACGGCGACGATTGAGCTTTCCAGACCATCGCCGTCCAGCGCCCGCTGTGTGATCGGCAGCTCGACGCGGCGTGTGAGCGCCGTCAGTGACACGGCCGTGGTCCACGGCTCCGCCGTGCTGGTGAGCCTGAACGCGTCGGCGCCCTCGCTCGTGAGGCTTGGCTGGCGGCCGCCCCAACCGAGCGTGAGCCCGACGCTGCCGTCGGCTTGCCCGCGCTCGATCAACGCCGGCACCTCCAGCCGCCGACCGCTGGCCGATAGGGTCACGACCTGGCCGCTGGCGACCCCAAGGTCGTGCGCCGTTCGCTCCGAGAGCGTGGCGGCGTTCGTCCAACAGAGCTTGGTGACTGCATCGGGCAGCTCGGCGAGCCACGGATTCTCAGCGAACCGTCCGTCTAGAAGCCGAGGATCCGGCGCGATCGAGAGTTCGAGCGCAGGAGTCGCCGGCCGCGTCCTCTCCACCACAGCGATCAGCTCAGCCAGCCAGCCCCACGAAAGCTTCGGGGAAGGACTGGGGTCGATGCCTGTGCCGTCGACGGTGCCGCGCGCCAGCAGTCTCTCCCACTCAGCTTCGAAATTCGCCGGCCGCTCTCGCTGCCACGCCTCTCGCACGAGCTCATGGCCAGCGCGTTGTGGGCCACTTCGACCGACGAGCGCCAGCACCTCGTGGCCGGTGAAGCCGGCATAGAGCGGCATCAAGAGCGGCTGCGCGACGCTCAGCGTCCCGTCTTGCGCGCGAACTTCGTCCCAACCTTCGAGCCAATGTGCGGCGGGGGCAAACCATTGACAGGCGGCGGCAGTGTCGTCTTCGAACAAGCCGAAGTAGAAGCTCTGCTTGGCCGCGGTCAGTCGATGTTTTAGCTGCAGTTCCGGGGCAGAAGTGGCGCAAAGATCGGTCCCCAGCACGACCAAGTTATCGACCTCACCAGCGGCCAAGGCCTGGCTCAGCTCGGCGAGCGAATCGTGCGCACTGCCCCCGGCGTCCAACAACGGAGACGCGGCGTACTTCACACAAGAGTCCGCTTCGCTTAGCAGCCGATTGATGGCGTGCGCCGCCGCGTGCACGCTCGCCGGCTGCCGATCACCGACCAGCACCAGCGCCTCTGCTCGCTGACGCACCAGATCACGCGCCAACGCGCTCGCGAAACGCGCTCGCTCGGGCGTCACCGCGTGAGGCTTGAAAGCCGCAAGTTGCTGGAGCGCCTCGGCCGGCACACCCTGTCCGACGAGCCTCGCGATCTCCGCAACCAGGCCGAGCGTGAACGCTGGCAGCTCGGCGTCGCGCAGTGCCAAACGGTGATCGGCGATCTGTCCCGTCAGGCTTTGGGTCGCTTCGACAACGTAGAGTCGACTCATTTCATGGTCCGAGCCACCGACGCGCCGTCCGTCAGCGAACGCCCGCGCCATCGCCAAATAGCTCGGACCCAACGTCAAGAAATCCGCATCGAGCGCCAAGATTATCGTCGCGCGCCGCAAATCAGCTCGAACCTCGAGCGGCTCCCCAAATGCCAACGCTGTGCCGCGAAAGACCCGCGAGCGCGAAAGCGCCGTGTGGTAGTGCACGCGCAGCTCCGGCAAGCGGCCGCGCATCTCGGTGATCAGGCGTGCCGCCAGCGGCGAGCTTTGCGGCGGCATGACCAAATCCACGCGCGCGCCGCGTGACGTCGACGGGCCTATGTTTTGCAAGGCCGAGGCCAAAGCTGCTCGACTCGTCGCCGCGCCGGTGCGCAGCGTTCTCTGCGCCCGTCGTGCGCCGTACAGCTCGATGATCGCCGCTTGTTCGCGCGCGCCCGCTGCGCCCAGGCTTGCTGGGTGCGACGGATTTCCCTCGATCTTCGTGGGTCGACCTTCGTGCGCTTCGACCAACAAGCCCACCGCATAGCCGTCTTGGCTCATGGCGGTGGCGTAGTGCGCCGCACGCCCCGGAATCATGTCCTCGGGCTGAACGCGATACGGCACGATCTTGCGGTCGGGGGCGCGCGTGCATCCGGTCAGCGCTGCCGCAGCGACGGCCACGCTAACACCGACGCCGCCCAAGAAGTCGCGCCGCGTGACGGGCGTGAGCGACGGAGGCTGTGCCGCGTCGTGCGCTTCATGAGGCGCGTGAACGTGAGCTGGAACGGCGGGGATGCGATTGGGCATGGTGTTCAACGATGGCAAGTCGTGCAATCCGTGCCGGGGCGGGCAGCAGCCAGCGGCAATTGGTCGCGCGGTGCACGATGGCAATCCAAGCAGAAGCTCATCGTCAACGGTGCCACTGGGTGGACACGCGCCATCTGTTCGACCGCGCCGTGGCAACTCGCGCAGGCAACGCCGCGCGTGACATGCACCGAGTGATCGAAAAATACGTAGTCAGGCAATAGAGAGACCTGCTGCCAAGCCAGCTTCGCGCCAGAAAAATAGCTGCTCCGGAGTTGGGCGAGCTCGGGGCTTTGATTCCAGATTTGAGCATGGCAGCCCATACACAAGCCGACTGAGGGCATGCCCGCCTTGGGCGATCGGTCTACGCTCTCGTGACAGTACGTGCAGGCAATTCCCAGGTCGCGCACGTGGTGACGGTGGTCGAACTGCAGGGGCTGAGGTTTGGTCAGAGTCTGTCCGGTGAAGTAAGGGGAGTGCTGCCAAGCGATGAGAGCTGCTATCCCGATGATCGGCGCGCCGAAGAACGCGCCGACGCTCCAGCGAAGCAGGCCGCTACTCCACGGGGGGAAGAGCGGGGTCTGGGGGCGGCGCTCTGATTCGAGTTGCAACCGAGGGCCCGGAGTTAGAAGTGAAAACCGGTCTCAGCTGGCGGCGCGGATTCGCGGCCAACTCGGCAATGTCGCATGTCGTATTGCTCAATCGCCGTCATTAGTCAGCCAACCCCCCTCGAAACCGGCCGCCAACAAGCCGGGGCGGATACCGGGCATGCGTCGCGAGAGTTCCCACGGCAGTCGGGAACGGAGGTTCTCAATCATAATCACGAGCGGTCCCTGGTTCAGGCCGTAGTGCTGTCGTGAACTCCAAAACGAGCCATCCCGTTGCACCAGCGTGGGATTAAAGGTCGTATGAAATCCATGTGGCGAGCGTTGGCGGAGCTTCAGCGAGTCGTAGTGCTCGATGACTTTCATGACGACCTCGGGGGCGAACGGCAGGGATGCAGCAGCCGCCCAAGGCGCCAGCGTTCCATCGTCGGGTCCGTTCGGTGTGCCGCGCGCAGCGTAGCCCAAGAATTCGCGCTCGACGCCGTCGATCACTTGCTTAGATGGCCCGGGGCCGGTGCTCGCAGTCAGTCCGAAAGCGTTCTCGCCGTAAAGCGCGAAGCGACCAGGGTTGGCGATCGCGTACCGCTGCTGCAGCAGCGTGGCGCGGCGGCTATTTTCGAAATAATCGAGGCCCCAGCGACGCATCGGGCGATCGCGGAGATGCTCGAGATCTACCCAGCAATGCGAGAGTTGATGAATGAAGAGCGGGGTGGCGTGGAGGTAGCCGATTCCATACGCTTCGAGCCAGCGGTATTCGCTAGTGAATGCGTCATAAGCGCTCTTTGGCAAAGCGTGCGTCGGCGAGCCTAAGGCCAGCAGGTACATGAACAGAGCTTCGGAATAGCCCTCCCAACGTGATTCGAGGAAGCCGCTCTCTGGTTTGAAACCGTGGCAGAGGCTGGGTCCATCGGCGAGCGCCCACTGCCAGTCGATACGGGCATAGAGCTCTTCGGCGCCATGACGAATCTTGCGCTCCACGGCATGGTCGCGATCGAAGTAGGTCGCGGCCATCAGCGCACCGGCGATCAATAGGGCTGTGTCGATCGTCGACAGCTCGCAGTGTCCCGCGCGTCGCCCGTCGTGCCCATTCAGAAAATGATAGAAAAATCCCTTGTAGCCGCTGGCGTTGGCTTCTGGCCCTTGCGGCGCTTGCAGCAGGAAGTCGAGTGCCTGCCAGACCCGGCGTGACGCTTCGTCACGGGTAATGAAACCGCGTTCGGCAGCGATCGCAGAGCACGCAAACGCCATGCCGATGGCTGCGATGCTCACGTTCGACTCCGGGCTCGAATAGTCTCGGGTGAGTCCGGTGATCGGACAAGCGTGAAACGAAAAGTACGAGAAAGTATCGCGCTCGAGCTCGTGTAGCTGTTGGTCGTCGCTAGGCGTCATCCCGGCTCGATTTGGTGCTTGCCGAGCTGTGCTGAGCTCGTGCTCGGATCTGCCACATTTTGCCCGAGAAGTTGCGCGTCGTCGAACTGGCAGGTGACCAGCGCGACCGCGTTGCCTGACAAGCCGACGTGGAGCGTGAGCCTGTCGGCGGCCCATTCGAAGTGCACTTCTTCTTCCATCAAGGCGGACGAGCACAACAAGCGCTCGACGTCGCGGCTCTTCAAGTACTCCGGCTTTCCCATGTCGACCCACTCACGTCGAGGGTTGGCGTGGTCGGCGTCGACGCGTTGCACGGATACCCGGTTCGGTCGGGGCGCTCCTTGAATCTCGACCACGGCTTGCTCCGAGCGCAGCGGCTCGTCGGGCAGACTCAGGCTCGTCAGCATGATCTGTAGGGCAGACGGCGTTCGCGTCATCCAACAATCGAGCGTGGGCGATTCGCCCGCTACCGGCAGCCGCTCTTCACCCAATTGGTGTAACAGCTGCATGCCGCGGTAACTTGGCTTGGGAATTCCGTGCAAGCTCAGCAGCCCAAAGCCGCCATGGAACGGCTGCGAAGGGAAATAGTTTTCGGCGAAAATGTCGCTAAAAGTCCACCAGCTGCTGCCTTGCACCAAACCGTCGAGCTCGAGCGCCGCTTTCACTAAGTAGGCGGCAGCCATCGGTTCGTCGTGGAGTTGGTCGCGCGGATTGGAGGTCATGTTCCACTCCGTGAGGTAGAGCGGCCTACCGGTTGTCAGCTGACGCGCCCTCGAGAGTTGTTCGCGTAGCGCGTGACGGCTGCTCAGTTTCAGCTGCTCGCGGGTGTCCGACGATTCTTTGCCGAACGCGTCGGTAGGATAATAGTGAGTACTGACGAAGTCGCAGGGTGCGTCGGTTTTCACAACGTGCGCCAAGAACTCCTCGACCCACTCGTTCTTCGCGGTGACCGGCCCGCCGACGCGGAAGCTCGGACTGACTTCCTTTAAAGCGCGCGCAGTCTGCGTATAGAAGTCGAAGTAGGCCCCGCGGTTTTCGGTCCAAAATGCGTTCAGGTTGGGCTCGTTCCAGACCTCCACCGGCCAATCCAAGAGCGCGTCAGCCCCGTAGTGCTCCACCCAATGTGAAAACAAACGCCGGATCAGTTCCAGCCACTTTTCGATGTTCTTCGCCGGCGAGATATTGGCCTGGTAGTGAAAAACCTTTTCATCGCCCGCGGCTAGCGCGCTCGGCATGAACGACAGCTCCACAAGCGGTCGCACTCCCATTCTAAGCAGCGCGTCGTATGCGGCATCGGCGTTGAAAAACGAGTAGACCAGCTGGTTATTCTGCTCGATCAGCGTCCCCATGAAGTCGGAAAGCACGCCGTGAAAGCGGATGTGCTTCACGCCTAGCTCGCGCTTGCACCGCGCTACTTGCTCCTGCCAATCAGCGCGCAGCGCAAGGCTCGCGTTGCCGCTACCCAACGAAAACTCCCAATGATGAGGCAGCGGACTCGCGCGATCGGAAAGGTTCACCTTGAATTGCGTCATGGACGTTCCCCAGCGGGACCTGCAACGGCAGTCATGGCCGCTGCAGAGCAAATTTCATGCGCGTGCCTCACGGCGAACGAGCGACGAAATCCGCGGCTTAATGACGACATGCGCGGCTTGGTGATCTCGCTGTCGCTCGCGAAACCGAGGCGGAACGCCCCTAATCGCACAAGGAGCGGGCGCCCGATGGGGCGTTTGAGCTGGTGGCGAAATCCGCCGCCTGACGCGGCGGCGTTCCGGGAGCAGCTGGCCCCGCGCTGCAAGGCGTTCAACCCGCTGCGCGCGTCGGCGAACCTGCGTGAGAGCTCGCCTTCTCGGCGTGCTCGAGGCTGCGCGTCCCCGCCCAGCTGACGGCGCTGTGGAGCGCGTCGTAAGCGAACGTTTTCACCTCTGCTTGCACGAAGTGCTCACTCAGCCGAGGTGCCAGCCTGGCCAGACTGATGTCTGTCGAGAGCGCGACGCGTTTGACGGTTCGATGATGGTCGCGCACAAATTCAAAGTGACGAAACAAGCTGCCGAGATTTTCCCAGCCTGGAAACTCACGGACGTGAACCACTAAACCTTGCAGGTCACCGTGCGCTTCGATCCAAGCGTCGGCGGTGAGCGCTAAAGCGTCGAAGTCCTCCGCGCGCAACGTCTCGTGGATCTCGACGACGATCACGCCGATGTCCGGGATGAGACGGTGCGTGGCGGCCACTCCGGTTGGGAGCGCGCTCAACCACTCGATAGCCTCGTCGCGTTCCCGAGCGCCAAAGGCGCGCACGGGGCACGGTATCAAAAAGCCCGTCAGCTTGGTCGATTCGCGCAACCAAGTCAGGTCGCTGACGATCGCACAGCCGGCGAAGAGCCGCATGTAGCGCAGACCGAGCTTGGCGTCTTCCCAAGCGGCACCTGGGGTAAAGCCTTCGAACTCCGGAGAGAAATCGCACAGCAAGCGCAGGCTCCGGCGCGTTCGCCGCGCCTCGACCAGCAACGGCTCGACAACGCCTTGGTAGTCTTCCCTGGTGATCTTGCCTGAGGCCGTAAGCCCGTCGATGCCGGCGGGGAGATTCTCGGTTCTTTGGAGCATGCTGTTTTCTTTCACACCGGCGCACTGGATTGCGCCGCGAATGGGCGATCGACGTTCGGCCGCTGACCGCAATGCTTCGTGCAAGGCGTCCGTCGATCCTGCGGCAAGGGCATAGCTTGCATCATCGATGCCGTCGTGGCGCCGTGACGCCGTGTGCTTGATTCGAGATCGGCGCAGCGCGGTGCGCGATTCGTGCTGCGGCAAACTGGAATGCGCTACTGATTCTGTCCCATCGACCGCGCTCGGAAATTAGCCTTCCGCCGAACGAGCTAGCCGGATCGGCTTTTGCAGGTGATGCGCATCATGGTGCACGCCCAATGACATCCGCGTCCTACGCATTCCCGTTGGCGTTCCTGCTGCTCGCCATTCTGCTTATCAGCAGTTTGGTGACGTCTACCCTCAAAATCACGAAGGAGTATGAGCGAGGCGTCGTATTTCGGCTCGGGCGCTTGATCGACCTCAAAGGTCCCGGCCTCTTTTACATCATCCCTTTCGGTATCGACCGGCTGACGAAGATCGATCTGCGCGTCATCACGCTCGAGGTGCCGCAGCAAGAAGTGATCACTTCGGACAACGTGACGGTCAAGGTCAACGCTGTCATTTTCTTTCAGGTGATGGACGCCCAAGCGGCGATCATCAAGGTCTACAACTACCGGGAGGCGACCTCACAAATCGCGCAGACCACGCTGCGCGCCGTGCTGGGTCAGTCGAGCCTCGACGAGTTGCTGGGCGGCCGCGACAAGATCAACGAACGCCTGCGGGCGATCATCGACCGTCAGACCGAGCCATGGGGTATCAAGGTCGGCGCGGTCGAGCTCAAAGATGCGCAGCTCGCCGAGTCGATGGTGCGAGCCCTGGCTCGCCAAGCCGAAGCAGAGCGCGAAAAACGCGCGAAAATCATCGCTACCGAGGGCGAATTTCAGGCCGCGCAGGTGCTGGCTGACGCCGCGCAAATCATCTCGACGCAGCCGGCCGCGCTCGCGCTCCGCTACATGCAGACCCTACTCGATATGGGGTCGAACCAGAATTCGACGATTGTGTTTCCAATCCCGATCGAGCTGATTCGCCCGCTGTTGGCCGCGCCGGTGCCGATGAATGCGCCCCTGCCAACCAACGGCGCGCTAACGACGCCCGCTAAGGACGCGAAGGAACCGAGCCTGAGTGCGCCGCGGCTAGGCGGTGCCACATGATGGGCATGTGGTGGATCGTGTGGATGGGTTTCATCTTCATGTTCCTGCTGGCGCCGCTTGGTTATGGCTGGGGCTACCGCAGCTGGGGGCCGCCTTATCCGCGCTACATCCAGCGACGCCGACACGCCGCCGCACTGAGAAGCGCCTCACCGTTCAACCACCTGGCTTGGGGCACGGGCGGTGACGTCATGTGGGTGCTGATGCTGATTGCTGTGTGCGCACTGTTGAGTGGACTCTGGTGGCACTGACTGTTGCGGTGTGCCCGCTTCGCGAAACGAAACTGGACAGGAACATGACCCAATTCATCCGCGTGCTCTCACTGCCGGCAGCGTTGCTGTTGGCGGTCGGCGCTTCCGCCTGCCAAAAATCGAATCCGACGCCGACGCCCGCCTCGGCGCCAGCGCCGGCGCTCCCGGGTTCCGCAATCAATGCTCCGCCGCCGCCCAGCGCCGACGAAGTGCTTCGGCAAGCCGTCGTTCGTGAGCTTCACAAAGACAAGCATATCGCTCAGCCTGCCATTCAGGTTGCCGCAACCAACGGCATCATCGAGCTGACCGGGCAAGTGGACAACGCCCTCTCCAAAGCTCGAGCGACGCGCGTCGCCGAGGTCGTCCGCGGTGTTCGTTCGGTGAGCAACCGAATCGAGGTGAGCGCGCCCAAGCGTCCGGACCCGGACATTCTGCAGGACGTGCAGAAGGCGCTAGCGTACAACTTTGCGACAGCCAAGCTGCCAGTCCATGTGAGCGTGAAGAACGGCGTCGTCGTCCTTACCGGGACGGTGGGCTCTTGGCAGGAGCAGCAATTCACCGAGCGCGTCGCGGATGGGGTGCGCGGTGTTCGGTTGTCTCAGAATCTACTCACGACGAAGCCCACGGCGCGGCGCGAGTCGAGCGCCATCGTCGGCGACGTGAAAAGTCGGCTTGCCTGGGACGCGCTCGTCGAACACGACCCGATCGAAGTCGCGGTGACCGACGGGCAGGTGACGCTGAGCGGTACGACCGGAAGTGCCGCGGAGAAGTCCAGAGCAATCGAAGATGCCTGGGTCGACGGCGTGCACGGCGTCGATGCGAATCACATTGAGGTAAGGACCCGGGACCGCCCGGACAAGGACCTGCGAGTCGGGGGCCTGAAGTCGGACCAGCAGATTGCCCGGGCGATCAAAGACGCTGCGTTCTATGACCCGCGCGTAGCGGCCACCAATCTCAACGCGAGTGTGGCCAGCGGTTTTGCCACACTCACCGGAACCGTCGAAACGCTGCAAGCGAAGCAGGTGGCCGAGGCGCTAGCGCGCAGCACGGTCGGGGTCATGGGAGTGACGAGCCGGTTGGTGGTGCGCTCCCAACAATCGCCAGCGGACGGCTTGCTGCAAGCTCGCATCGAAGGCGCGTTGGCCTTCGACCCGCTCACCGAAGCCCGAGACATTCACCTCACGGTCAAGGGCGGGCGTGTGACTCTGACAGGATCCGTGGAAACCTACTTCGAGAGCGCGGAGGCGCTCGACGTCGTGAGCCGTACGGCAAATGTCAGGCTAGCTGACGACCAGCTCGAGGTGCGTGACAAGGCGACGCCCTACGTTTACTCGCCTTGGATCGACCCCTTTATCCCGTATGCGGATAGTCGCTATCGCTTCGGTCCGGTCTCGGGTGATTCCGACTACAACATCGAGCAGCGCATCGAGGCAGAGCTCAGCTCCAATGCGTTCATTGTTCGCGAAAACGTGCAGGTTCGCGTGAAAAACGGCACGGCCATCTTGACCGGCACGGTGCAGAGCCTCCGCGAGCGGGAAGCCGCCGCTGACAGCGCCGTCGACGCGGGCGCGATGGCGGTGGACAACCAGCTCAAGGTTGGATGACTCGGACATGCCCATGAGCACAGAGCGCGAGATTGCTTTTGGAAACGGTCAGACGTGCCGCGTGGAGCTGGAGTCCGCGGCAACGCAGCCAGGGTCCGACCCGGACTTTACGGTGAGCACTTATCTGGTGACTGGCTTGAGCCAGGGAGACCTGTCAATCTTGGTCACCCGGACGCACGTGCCTTCACTCGTCAAAGTCGAGGTGGTCGAGCATGGCACGTCCCTGGGGAGAGCCGAGCTGGAGCAGATTCGGAGCGGTGCGGAAGCCATCTTTCGCGCCCAGACCCAATAGACCGATCCGCGTCGCAGGTATCTCGGCGGCGGCCAGCTCTCGGCCTGCCACCGGTGACACCGCACTACCCCCCGGGTTGCGGTGCCACAACGCGGCCGATGTTCAGCGGATCGCCTGCGACTGCTCCCTTTCGGCGATCTGAACGTTCCGGTCCAACTGCCAGCCGTCGGGCGTCGCGCCGGTAGCATCCTGCTTGCCCCGCGATTGCACCAAAATCTGCGCCATTTGAACGCCATGACTCGTCAGGTAGTCGGCTGCGACCTGCGCGCGCCGCTGTCCGAGATCCAAATTGTAGTCGTCACTGCCGCGCGGGTCGGTGTGTCCGACGACGACGATGCCCTCGCCTTTCATGTTGCCATCGGTCATGCAGCTGGCGAGGCTAACGAGGATGTTTTCTCCTCGGGGTCGCAGCGCGGTCTCGTCGAAATCGAACTGCGGAGCCGCATCGGGCGAATCCGGCAAGTTACAGCGCTTCTTGAGGCTCTCGCTCACTACGATGAATGCCTGGGTGGGGGTACTGGGCTGAGCAACTGCTACCGGCGGAGGCCCGACGGGCAGCGGCATCGCGGCAGGTTTCTGCTCGTGGGAGCAGCCGACGATGCAAAGCAAAGCGCCTACGCCGCAGACTGCGGCGCGCATCGATCCCGTGGCGGCTAAACAAATCATTTTCATTTTCATTCTTTCGTCCGGCGTTAGTCCGGAACAGTTTGGTAACCCGGCTACCTCGCAGGATCCGTGCCAGGCGCCGCCACCGCTGAGGATGCACCGTGGTCGGCCTAAGACTCGTCACGCACGGTCATTGAATTGTCGGATCGTGCCAGCCGCCCGAATGCGCAACCAACGCGTCTGCCGCCGCTGGTCCCCAGCTTCCTACTTCGTATTCAGTAGGTTGGACCGTATCGGCCAAGATCGGCGCGACGATCCGCCACTCTTCCTCGACCGCGCCTTCACTTGCGAACAACGTCGCATCGCCCTTCATGGCGTCCCCGAGTAGCCGTTCATAGGCACCCATCTCGTCGTCTACGCCATGCGCCGCAACCAGCTCCACTTCGTGGCCGACCATGACTTCACCTGGCGTTTTTGAGCGCACGCCAAGCGCGATGCCAGCTTCGGGTCCCAAGCGGAAGCGCACGTAGTTAGGCCTTCCCATCTTTTCGCCGAAGGCCGAGCTAGGGCAGGCTTTGAACTCGACCACGACTTCCGTGCAGGTCGTCGGCAGGCACTTGCCGGCACGGATTAGAAACGGCACACCCGCCCAGCGCCGATTGTCGATGTCGAGGCGTACGGCAGCGAAGGTTTCCACGCGCGAGCCTGCGGCAACGCCAGGCTCCTCGCGATAGCCACGGAACTGTCCACGCACGACGTGGTTGGGATCTAGCGGCGCGATGGCTTGCAACAGCCGGGTCTTCTCGTCCCTGATCGTCTCGGGACGGCTGCTCAGCGGCGCATCCATGCCGAGACAGGCCGTCACCTCCAGCAGGTGGTTCTGGATCACGTCCCGAACGGCGCCCGTCTGGTCGTAGAAGCTGCCGCGCCCGTTGACGCCGAAGGTCTCAGCCATCGTGATCTGCACGTTGTCGATGTATTCGCGGTTCCAGATCGGCTCGAAGACCGAATTGCTGAAGCGAAAGTAGAGCAGGTTCTGAACTGGCTCCTTGCCGAGAAAGTGATCGATGCGAAAGACGTTCGGCTCCGAAAACACTTCCGACAGCGCATGGTTCAGCGCTCGGGCGGAAGCGAGGTCGCGGCCGAACGGCTTCTCTGCCACCACGCGCCCACCCCGCGCACAGCCCGAGCGGCCAAGCTGCGCCACCACGACCGAAAACAGCTTGGTAGGAATGGCGAGATAGTGCAGCGGGCGCTCGGCTGCGCCGAGAGTGCGGCGCAAGAGATCGAACGTCGCTGGGTCCTCGTAGTCGCCATCGACGTAACGAAGGAGCGAACAAAGCTTTTCGAAGGCGATGCCGTCGACGCCGCCACCGTGCTTCTCCAAGCTGTCGCGGGCGCGGACCTTGAGCTGCGCGAGATCCCAACCCGCTTTCGCGACGCCAATGACGGGCACGTCCAAGTGCCCGCGCTTCACCATCGCTAGCAATGCAGGAAAGATCTTCTTGTGAGCGAGATCGCCCGTCGCCCCGAAGAAGACCAGCGCGTCCGCAGCGGGCGACGCCACTTAGCGCTTCTCCCTCAGTCCAGCGCGCGCCAGGTTAGACGTTTTGTGCCCGAGCCTGATGTTGCGGAGTTTCATCGGGCTACCGCCCCCAAACCGCAATCACGACCCAGAAGACCCCAACGAGCAACGCCATCCAAACGAAGTCGCCGCCTAGTCCCCAAGAGTGATGATTGAACGCGCTATCGAGCCCGGCCAAACGTTGCGCGCGGCGGCGTTGAACGTACCTCGGATACGGCGGTCCCCATCGTCGATACCCCCAACCGTAGCTAATTGGAGACACGAAGAATACGAACATGAACGCCATCCAGAGGAACCACCATGAAATCATCATTGTTATCTCGCTTTCGTTTGGAGCCAGCGCAAAAAGCAGGAACCCTGTGCGCTCACATCCTCGGTAACAGCGCTCGGTCGATCACGCGCGGCCAGGCGTACTCGCGGGCGGTTTGCATGCCGGACAAGCGAAGTTGCCGGGCACGCGCGGGCTGAGCGTGGAGCCGCGTGAACAGCGACACGAACTCGTTCGGGTGATTCTCCTGCAAGACTAGCGCGTTGTGACCATCGATGGCGTAGTCCTCTCCAGAAGCGCCCGTGCAGGCAAGACCGCCGGCGGCCATCGTTTCCAACCCGACGAGACCGAACGGCTCGTGCCCGCTATTGGCCAGTACTGCGTCGGCGGCGTGGAGCAGAACGGCGCGCGCGCGTGTATCGAGTGCTGAACGCAGCACGACCACGTCCGCCCCGTTGACCCGCGAGACCGCGTTCAAAAGACCAGCAAAACCTGCCCGTTCGCTCGTCTGATGAGCTACCTCGAGCCCGGCGCGACGCGCGTGTGCCATGACCTCTTCCTCGTGCCCTTCGACGCCGCCACGCGCCAAGAGCACGGGACGCGCGCCGCCTCGTTTCAGCTCTGCCACGGTGTCGATCGCGAGCAGCCAGCGTTTGTCCGGATCCCAGCGTGCGACCTTCGCCAGCAGCGTGCGGTCGGCAAAGCATCCTTTGAGCTGCGTGACATCGGCTTGGTCAGGTGCTTCAAAGCTTTCCACGTCGAGTCCGTTCGGGATGACGACCGGATCGACGCCCCACGCCCACATGCGATGCTTCATGTATCGGCTCACGGTGGTGATGGTCGCGGCAGCGGCGAGTTGCCGCCACGCGATGCGATCGAAGCCAAACGTGTTGTTTGCGTTCCAAAACAATCTCGCACGGTCACGCACGCCTGCCTGACGCAGCAAGAGATCCAAATGCAGAACGGCACCGACCGTTTGCCACTCCTCGGCGAGGACGACCACGCCGCCTTCAGCGGCAAGCGCTTGCTGGCATTGGGCCACCACGAACGGCGGAAGCGAGCCCGCGTAGTCGTCGACCTTGCCGTCTTCCCCGTCGTACACGCCGCCTGGGTGCAGGGCACTGATCCACTGGCACCAGCGGTGGAGCGTGAGCTGTCCCTGCTCCTCGCGAGCAGGAAGCTCCGGATCACCAATGAACCACAGGTGGGTTTCGTGACCCGCGTCAGCCAGCGCTCGCGCAAGCCCAGAAACGCGGGTCGCTATGCCACCGGCGCGCGAATAAGCGTCGGGCCCTTCGAAGGCGAGGATATGGAATTGCTGGTTGCGTCGCATCAGTCAGTCGGCACGAGTCAGACGAGCCCGCTGCTGGATTGGGGTGCAGGATTGATGCCATCGGTCCTCGCCACCGCGCCGGGCCTGGTGCGCTTGATGCAAGCGGGAGAGCAGAGGCAAGATCATGAACCCAAAACGGTCGCGAAAGAGCAAAGCGGAACGAGACGCGAAGCGTCGGCACGCGCACGAAGCAATCGGGGGCGTCGTCGGCGCGCTCGGCGGTGCCGGCATGGGCGCGCTGGTAGGGGGCCCAGCGGGCGCGGTTGCCGGCGCGGTGATCGGCGCTGGGATGGGGGCGTCGACGAGCTGGGCGGCGGAGGGCAACGCTGCCGAGCTCGTTGAGAGGGATCACGTGCTCGACGCCGAAATCGGAGTGACCGAAGGTAGTCTCGGCGTTCCGGGCCTGAAGCATCCTCCGGCGACGAGGGGTGCATTCTCGGCGGCGGCGACCGGCGTCGGAGCTACGACCGGCGAAACGCTGGCAGAAGGGCCAATCTTGCCGCCGCCGGATTGAACTGCGACTCGCCACGCGACAATGTGTCTCGCTGCGGCGTTTGCGGCGGCCCGTTCTATCTTCGAGCGCGCGGGTTGGATCCCGCCATGAACCGCCTCGAACGATTGAGGGTGCCTAGCCCGTCGTCGGGTTGGCATCATGGGCCACGCCAGCGCCGCCGTCGATGATCGCGGCGGCGGCGATGAGCTTCAGCTCGGTGTCCGTGGTCGGCAGGCGCTGCGGTTGCGTAGCGCTGACGTGTGACTAACGGCGCCAGGGCGCCGTGTAAAAAAGGGATCAGTAATCATGAAAAAGACGAATTTATTCGCCCTCGCCGGTACCGTGCTGGCCATCGGTGCCGCACTCGGATGCAACAAGGAGACGGATCATTCCGCCGACACCGCGTCGAAGCCGTCCCGAAGGGCGCAGCCGATGGCGACTCAGACCGTACCCGGCGCTAATGGGCAAGGAATGATGCAGGGGCGAGGAATGATGCAAGGGCAACAAGGGATGCCTGGCGCGAGCGCCCAGGCAGCTCCGGGAACGAGCGGCGCAACGACGCCGAAGACCGACCAGATGACGGAGCAGATGGGCTTGGGCTGTCCCATGTTGGTAGCAGACGCGAACGTCCAAGTTGCCGATGTGCCGAAAGGCGTGGCCCTCACGTTCACCACCACCAAGGGCGATGTGGCCGACCTGCAGGCGCGCGTGGGGCGCATGGCGCAGATGTACGAAATGCATCAGGGGCAAAGTTCGATGATGTGGCATCAAATGGGCAGCGAGCACGGCGCGATGGCTGACGGCACATCTGGTATGGGTAGGATGGGCAACCGCGATGGCATGGCGGTGGGCACCGGAAACGGCATGGGGATGGGGAACGGCATGGGGATGGGGAACGGCATGGGGATGGGGAACGGCATGGGAATGGCTGACGGGACCGGCCACATGGGTGCCGCTGAGCCGATGGCTGACGCCAAAGCCAGCGTCCAAAAGACGCACAAAGGCGCGCGCGTCGTTCTGACGCCCAAGGAGACGTCGCAGTTGGACAACTTGCGACAGCAGGTGCGCCTTCATCAGCAGCGCATGCAGTCCGGCCAGTGTTGGATGCCGCAAAACCAGCCGCCGGCTTCGACCGCGGCGCCCCTGCCGGCTAAATAGGTAAGATCGACCAGCAGACTTACGAGCGAACGCTGAGTCAGCGCGCGCGCGTCGGGTACCTTTGTTCGTACACCTGGGTGAGCTCGGCGCCGAACAGGAACAGTTGGGCCGAAAAGTACAACCAGAGCAAGACCACGATTACCGAGCCAGCGGCGCCGTAGGTCGCCGTGACCGCCGCGCGACCGAGATAGAGACCAACCAGCCAATTTCCGACGTTGAAGAGCAAAGAAGTGAAGCCTGCGCCGCGCGCAATAGCAGCCCATCCGATGTGTCTGTCGGGCACAATTTTGAAGATGATGGCGGAGATGCCCGTCACCAGCAGCAGTGAAAACATGAGCTGCGCGACCTCGACGAGAGCCCCCGAGACCGGCGCTGGCCAAAAGCGCGTGCCGTGAAACCCAGCGAGCACCGCGCGCGACACGAAAACCACCAGCAGCAGGGGCCCCGAAGCCAAGACCAAGAAGAAGGCAAACAATCGCCGACGCAAATAACTGGTGACCGACGCTTTGAAGCCATCGACCCGACCAGTGTCGACGTTCCAGACCTGGTTGAGGCCGATTCGCAACTGCGTGCTCAGACGAGACGCAGTGTACAGGCTCAGCACGAACCCCACGAGTGACGCCGCCCCACGAGCATCCGAAGCCTGCTTCACCCAAGCGCCAACCGTAGTCGCGGCGGTTTGACCAGCCGTGTCGCGTACGAGGCGCAGCGCCGTGCCTTCAGCCGTGGCGTCCCCAAGCACGAACCCTGATAGCGCCACCGCGACGATCACGAGCGGGGCCATCGACAACAACGCGTAAAACGCCAGCGCCGCGGCGACGGTGTCGGCGCGGTCCTCGGCGTAAGCGTCGAACGTTTCTTCGAGCAGTCGGTAGATCGGCGTGCAGCCCCGGATGACGGCGCGCCAGCCGCTAGCGATCGTCTCGAGCATTCGCTGTCTACGGCCGCCCCGTGGTTGTCCCCGCCAACGCCAGCAAAGCCAGCGTGGCCAAACGAGCGAGTGCAGGGGATTGCGACCGCATGAGCGCACGCTAGCACTCGATCAGATGCCGTGATGCGCTCACTTCCTCCGAGTGAAGCATACGCGGGCCGTGCGTGGTCCACGCCAAAGTGTCCCGCTGCGCACCTTTGACCTGCCCGGCAATGCTCAACGCGCGTTCGACGGGCGCGTGACGCGGTGCGATGGGGGTCGGCACGACGCTTGCACTCACGCCATGAGCGCGCCGCCCGATTCGCCATGCGTTTCGAGCTGAAAAACCATAACGGAGACATCGTGCTGAGAGAAGCCCAAGCCTTCAAGCTTCGCGCCAACCACGGCGACAGCATCGGCCAAGCGCGGGAGTTTTTCTTCGACGAGAAGAAGGTCGACCTCAATTCATCGAACACCGGCAGCGTCGTATCGGTGCGCGGCAGCGTCGTCGACATGCGCTTCGACGCGCACTTGCCGGCGATCTACAACCTGGTGCGCACTGGCGACGCACCCCACGTCGTGATTGAAGTGCTGGCGCAGCGGGACGCACGCCACGTACGCGGAATCGCGCTCACACCAACGCAAGGGCTCGCGCGCGGCACGCCGGTGAAAGATACCGGAGGACCGCTGCAGGCGCCGGTCGGCAAGGCAATCCTGGGGCGCATGTTCGACGTCTTTGGCAACGTCATCGATCGCGGTGCAGCCTTGCCCGAGCTCGAGTGGCGTTCAGTGCACCGAGCTCCACCACCCCTCGCGCGGCGCTCCACCAAGTCGGAAATCTTCGAAACCGGCATCAAGGTCATCGATGTGCTGGTGCCGCTCGAGCGTGGCGGCAAAGGCGGGCTATTCGGCGGAGCGGGCGTGGGCAAGACCGTGCTGCTCACCGAAATGATTCACAACATGGTCGGCCACCAACAGGGCGTCAGCCTGTTCTGCGGTATCGGTGAGCGCTGCCGGGAAGGCGAGGAGCTCTATCGTCAAATGAAGGACGCGGGCGTGCTCGAGCACATGGTGATGCTGTTCGGGCAGATGAATGAGGCGCCCGGTGCCCGCTTTCGCGTCGGGCACGCGGCTCTCACGATGGCCGAGTACTTCCGAGATGACGAGCACCGCGACGTATTGCTGCTGATCGACAACATTTTTCGCTTCATCCAAGCGGGAATGGAGGTCTCGGGGCTGCTCGGCCAGATGCCGTCGCGTTTGGGCTATCAGCCGACGATGGGCACCGAATTGGCGAGCTTGGAAGAGCGCATCGCCAACACCGATGCTGGCGCCATCACCTCGATTCAGGCCGTGTACGTGCCCGCCGACGACTTCACCGATCCGGCGGCGGTGCACACCTTCTCGCATCTCTCAGCGTCGATCGTACTTTCGCGCAAACGCGCGAGCGAGGGACTATTTCCTGCCATCGATCCGCTGCAGTCGAGCTCCAAGATGACCACTCCGGGAATCGTGGGCGAACGGCACTACGCGTTGGCTCAGGAAGTCCGTAGGACGCTCGCTCAGTACGCTGACTTGAAAGACATCATTTCCATGCTCGGCCTGGAGCAGCTTTCGCCGGACGATCGCAAGGTAGTTGCCCGGGCGCGCCGTCTGGAACGCTTCCTCACGCAGCCCTTTTTTACGACCGAGCAGTTCACGGGCTTGAAAGGAAAGCTCGTCAGCCTCAAGGACGCGCTGGATGGCTGCGAGCGGATCTTGCACGACGAGTTCAAAGACTACCCTGAGAGTGCGCTGTACATGATTGGCGCCATCACCGAAGCCAAGCAGCAGGCGAAGACCGACAATCCCCAGGCTCCCGCCAAGGCCGATGCGAAGACGAGCCCGAAGCAGAACCCAAAATCAGAGCAAGCCGCGGCGAAAACGGCACCTGCGCCGGCTCCGAAACCCAAGCCAAAGGTGGAACATGCCCCCAGCAACCATGAGCCTTAGGGTGCTGTTGCCGTTTCGGGTCTTCGCCGACAAAACGGGTGTGTCGCGGATCGTCGCGGAGACGCAGGAGGGCTCGTACGGGCTACTGCCGCAGCGGCTCGACTGCGTCGCCGCGCTCGCGCCCGGAATTCTGACTTATCAAATCGGGAGCGAGCCCGAGATCTGCATCGCTGTCGACGAGGGAGTGCTGATCAAAACTGGGCAAGATGTGCTGGTGTCCGTGCGCCGCGCCATCGGCGGGACGGATCTCGATCAACTGCGCGACGCCGTCGAGCGGGAGTTTCTGAGTCTAAGCGAACGCGAGCAGAGCGCCCGCGCGGTGACGGCGAAACTGGAAACCAAGCTTTTGAGTCGCTTCGCGATGTTTCGCCATGAATGACGACCAGCCCCCCGACGCCCCGAAAGATGTGCCAACGCTGGCCGACCGAGTCGGCGCGAAGGTGACTCGCAAGCTGCGTGCGCAGCGCGATTCGGGCCAGGTCTGGTTTGGCCTCGGCATGATGGGCCTCGTTGGCTGGTCGGTGGTAGTTCCGACCTTGCTCGGCGCTGCGCTCGGGGCCTGGCTCGACAAGCGCAATTCGGGCACTCACGCCTGGACGCTGGCGCTACTGATGGCAGGCCTCGTCATTGGTTGTCTGAACGCTTGGCATTGGGTCGCGAAAGAAGACCTCGCCATGCGCGACGAACAGAAGGACCACCATGAATGAAACGCTAACGGTGATCCTGGCGTTCGCCGCGGGTTCGGCGCTCGGCGCGTTCTTCTTCGGCGGCCTTTGGTGGACTGTTCGCAGGGGCATCTCCTCTCCGCGACCGGCGCTCTGGTTCGCAGGCAGCATGTTGCTGCGCATAAGCGTCGTCTTGGTCGGGTTCTATTGGGTCGGCGGCCCGCACGCTATGCGATTGCTGGCGTGCGGCTTCGGGTTCTTCGTCGGCCGCGTCGGAGTGACCTGGCTGAGCCGGCCGTCATCCGGAAACCCGTCGCCTAGCGGCGCGAGAGTCAACCATGCGCCTGAGCCCTGATCAGCTGATCTTCTGGCAATATGGGTTCCTCAAGCTCAACGCCACGATTGTGTTCACGTGGGCGCTCATGCTCGTGCTGGTGCTCGGCTCGAAGCTGATCACGCGCAAGCTATCGGTGGACCTAACGCGGTCTCGTTGGCAGAACTTCGTCGAAATCGTCGTCACGGCCATCAAGGACCAAATCGCAGAAGTCGGGCTTCCGCATCCGGAGAAGTACCTCGCGTTTCTGGGGACGTTGTTCTTGTTCGTCGCGACGGCCGGGTTGTGCACCGTCATTCCCCGTTTCGAGCCGCCGACCGCCTCGTTGTCGACCACTACCGCGCTGGCGCTCTGCGTATTCGTCGCGGTGCCGCTATTCGGCATCTTGGAGCAAGGTGTCGGCGGCTACCTCAAATCGTACGTCGAGCCGACGTTCATCATGCTGCCATTCAACATCATCAGCGAGGTCTCGCGCACGCTGGCGTTAGCCGTCCGCTTGTTCGGTAACATGATGAGCGGAGCGATGATCATCGGCATCCTGCTGACGATCACGCCCTTCCTCTTCCCGATCGTGATGACGTCGCTCGGTCTGCTCACGGGCATGGTGCAAGCCTACATCTTCAGCGTGTTGGCTGCGGTTTACATCGCCGCCGCCGTGCGCGCCCGGAAACCCAAGCCCGACCCGACGTCTAGCGCCCAACCCACCTAAGGACATGCCGATGGACAGTTCCACCATGATTGCGTTCGCTTCGATCGTTACCGCTGGCCTGACCATCGGCATTGGCTGCATGTGCCCAGCACTTGCGGAAGGCAAAGCCGTTGCAACGGCGCTGTCTTCGATTGCGCAACAGCCGGATGCCTCCGCCACCATCACCCGGACCCTATTCGTGGGCCTGGCGATGATCGAATCGCTCGCGATCTATTGCTTCGTCGTTTCGATGATCCTGATCTTTGCCAACCCCTTCTGGAATCACGCCATCGCGCAGGTTGCGGGCAAATAGCCGGTGCTGATCGATTGGTTCACCGTCGGCGCTCAGGCGCTCAACTTTCTGATCCTGGTGTGGGCGCTTCAGCATTTTCTGTATCGGCCGATCCTGCACGCGATCGATGAACGGGAGAAGCGGATAGCCGGACAACTCGCGGATGCCGACGCGAAACAGGCCAAAGCCCAAAAGGAGCAGGCCGACTTCCAGCACAAGAACGAGCAGTTCGACCAAGAGCGCGCGGCGCTCCTCAGCAAAGCGACGGACGAAGCAAAGACCGAACGGCAACGCCTCGACGAGGAAGCGCGCAAATCAGCCGAAGCCAAGCTGAGCAAGCGCGAGGCAACGTTGCGAACCGACGCACAAAACCTCAATCAGGCCATTCTGCGCCGGACCCAAGCGGAGGTGTTCGCGATCGCGCGCAAAGCCTTGACCGATCTCGCATCCACGACTCTCGAGCAGCGTCTGAGTGAGGTATTCATTCGACGCTTGCGAGAGCTAGCCGCGCCCGCGAAAGCCGATCTTGCTCGAGCCCTTCAGACTTCAGCCGAGCCAGCGCTGCTGCGGAGCGCGTTCGAGCTGCCGCCCGAAGAGCGCGCGGCCATTCAAAATGCGCTAAATATTACGTTCTCGGCCGAGGTGAGGGTTCGCTTCGAGACTGCTCCGGATCTCGTTTGCGGCATCGAGCTCAGCAGCAACGGGCAAAAAGTGGCCTGGAGCATTGCCGACTATCTCAAGTCGCTCGAAAAGGGTGTTTCCGAACTGCTGAACGACCAGGCCAGGGTCGAAGCACCCAAGCCGAGCCAGCCACAACCAGCACCTGCTCAAAATGGCTCAGCATGAATAGCGAGCCTGAAGGCCTCCAGGGCGTCTTCGATCGCGCATTCGCGGACATCAGCCAGGTACGCGCGGCGTTCACACCCGCGATCGTGCCGCGCGAAGTCGGCACGATCACCAACGTTACCACTGGCATCGCCACGGTGTCCGGCCTACCCAACGTGGGCTTCGAGGAGCTGCTCGCGTTCGCCGGCGGAGTGTTCGGCATCGCGTTCAACGTGGACGAGGACGAGATCGGGGTCGTCTTGCTGGGCGAGTACTGGCATTTGCGCGCGGGCGACGAGGTGGGGCGTACGGGGCGTGTGATGGACGTAGCCGTCGGCGACGCGGTGCTCGGCCGCATCCTCGACCCGCTCGGGCGGCCACTCGACGGTCGTGGACCCGTGAACGCCTGCGAAAGCCTGCCTATCGAGCGCGCAGCGGCCGCAATCATGGATCGCGCGCCCGTCACCGTTCCGCTTCAAACCGGACTCAAAGTCGTCGACGCGCTAATCCCGATCGGCCGCGGCCAACGCGAGCTCATCTTGGGCGACCGTCAAACGGGCAAGACCACCATCGCGCTCGATACCATTCTCAATCAACGCGGCCAGGATGTCGTGTGCGTTTACTGCGCCATCGGGCAACGCGCTTCCGCGGTAGCAAAAGCCGTGGCCACTTTGCGGGACAAGCGCGCCCTCGAGTACACGGTGGTGGTCGTCGCCGAAGGCAACGACCCGCCCGGTCTCGCGTACATCGCTCCTTACGCTGCGACCAGCATTGCCGAGCATTTCATGGAGGCAGGGCGCGACGTACTCATCGTTTACGATGACCTCACGCATCACGCGCGCGCTTATCGGGAGCTTTCGCTGCTGTTGCGTCGACCACCGGGGCGGGAGGCGTTCCCTGGCGATATCTTCTACATTCACTCGCGCTTGCTGGAGCGCGCAACTCACTTAAGCAAGGAGCGCGGTGGCGGTTCGCTCACGGCGCTGCCGATCATCGAGACCGAAGCGCAAAATATCTCTGCGTACATTCCGACCAATCTCATTTCCATCACGGATGGCCAGATCTATCTCTCGCCCTCTTTGTTCGAGCTGGGCGTGTTACCGGCGGTCGACGTGGGCAAATCCGTCTCGCGCGTAGGCGGCGCGGCGCAACGCGCGACGTACCGCGCCGTGGCGGGTGATCTGAAGCTCGCTTACGCGCAATTCGAGGAGCTAGAAACATTTGCTCGCTTTGGGGCCCGTCTAGACGCCGCCACACAGAAGACTATCGAGCATGGACGACGGATCCGCGCCTGCCTCAAGCAGCCTGAATTCACGCCGGTTTCCGTGCCCGCACAGATCGCGACTCTGCTGGCCTTGACCGCAGGGCTCTTCGACCAGGTGCCGCTGGCGCGGATGACGGACGCGGGCCACGCCGTCGAACAGGCTGCCGCAAGCATTCCGACGGACGTGAGCGCACGCTTCACCACGGCCGAGAAGCTGAGTGATGAGGATCGGAAGGCAGTCGTCGCGATCGCGAAGAAAGCGCTCGCCAGCTTCCAACCGGAGCCGGACGACAAGGCGAAGCCAAAACCAGAAGACGACGCGAAGCCACAGCCAGAGGACAAGGCCGAACCAAAGCCAGAAGACAAGGCGAAGCCAAAACCAGAAGACAAGGCCGAACCAAAGCCGGAGCCTGACGCCGCTGGGAAACCAAAGTCATGAGCGAAGGCCTTGCCAGTCTGCGCCGTAAGATCGACAGCGCAGGAGATCTAGAGTCGGTGGTGCGCTCGATGAAGGCACTGGCTGCCTCGAGCATCACGCAATACGAGAACGCGGTGCGCGCACTCGACGACTACTATCGGACCGTCGAGCTCGGCTTGGGCGCGTGCTTTCGGGAGATCGAGGTGACGACTCCTAACCCCGAGCACACCGCACAGGCCGAGTCGGGCGCCATTGGAGCCATCGTATTTGGCTCGGATCAGGGACTGGTGGGCCGGTTCAACGACGAAGTCGCCGATTTCGCAGTCAAGACTCTCGCTGCACTGCCGGGCGAAGCGCGGGTCTGGGCAGTCGGTGAACGCGTTCATGCGCGCTTGGCGGACGCGGGGTTGCCGCTGATCGGGCTGTTTGCCGTACCCAACTCCGTCGACGCCATCGCCGAGCTCGTGGGACAGATTCAAATCGAGAGCCAAACGCGTCGGGCCAAACATGAATATGAGCGCGTGTACGTGTTCCACAACCGTCCCCTGCCCGGCGCGCTGTACGAGCCGACCAGCCAACGACTATTGCCGCTCGACGCGGAGTGGCAACGAGCCCTGACCAAAGTGCCCTGGCCTACCGCCGCCTTGGTCGAAGTGATCGGGCCACGTGCTGCGACGCTGCGCGCTCTGGTCGGCGAATACCTGTTTATCTCGCTCTTCCGCGCGTGCGCCGAATCCCTCGCCAGCGAAAATGCCAGCCGATTGGCTGCGATGCAGCGCGCCGAGAAAAACATCCGTGAGATGTTGGAAGAGCTCAAGCGAACCTTCCATCGCGGCCGTCAAGATTCCATCGACGAAGAGCTGTTCGACGTGATCGCTGGCTACGAGGCGCTCTCCAAGAGCTCAGCCGCACCCGCGCCGAGCGGCGCGAACAGTCAAACCGTGGAGAATCAATGAATTATCTCGAACGATTTCGGATTGCAGCCGGTAGTGTCGTCAAACTCGAAGATTTCGATCCTCAATTTTCGGACAAGCACGAGAGCAAGAGCAGCTCGGGGTCGAAGCTCGAAGAGCTGCGGGAACAACTGGAGGAGCTGCAGTATCGGCTGTACGCCGAAAACCGCCGCTCGTTGTTGATTTGCCTGCAGGGGTTGGATGCCGGCGGCAAAGACGGCGTGGTCCGGCATGTCATCAGCGCGATGAATCCGCAGGGCTGCCGCGTGGTCGCCTTCAAACAGCCAACGCCGGAAGAGCTCGCGCACGACTTTCTCTGGCGGGTCGAACGCCAAACGCCCAAACGCGGTGAGGTCGTGACCTTCAATCGCTCTCAGTACGAGGACGTGCTCATTGCTCGCGTTCACGATCTCGTCCCCAAGGACGTTTGGGAGAAACGCTACCAGGAGATCAATGATTTCGAGAAGCGCCTCGTGGAAAGTGACACGCACATCCTGAAGTTCTTCCTACACATCAGCAAAGAAGAACAGCTCGAGCGCTTCAAAAAGCGGCTCGACGACCCCGCGCGGAACTGGAAAATCAGCGAGTCGGATTACTCGGAGAGAAAGTACTGGGACGACTACCAGGTAGCCTATCAAGCAGCCCTCAGCCGCTGCAGCACTGACGACGCGCCGTGGTTCGTCATCCCGTCGGACCATAAGTGGTTTCGCAACCTCGCCATCGCTCGAATCATCGTCGAGACGATGCGGCATCTGGGAATCGAGGTCCCGAAGCCGACGGTGAATCTCGACGACATTCGCAAGAAGTACCACCGAGCCGAGGAGAAGCACAAAGAAGCGAGCCCGCACCACGACGACGACGGTGGTGCCGACGGATGAGTGAGTACAAGGGGCTCCCCAGGGATGTGCCAGGCTTCGAGCAGCTCGCCGAGCTCGCCTTGGACATGCGCTGGTCGTGGAATCACGCGGCGGATGAAGTGTGGCGGCAGCTCGATTCGAAACTGTGGGAGTCCACCCGGAACCCCTGGGTCGTGCTGCAGACGGTGTCGCGCGATCAGATCCAACGAGCCTGGGCCACTCCCGCCTTTCGCGAAAATGTCGAGCGCATGCTCGAGCGGAGGCGGCGCGAACGGGACGAATCGCTCTGGTTTCAGGAGGCCCATCCCGAGAGCGCGCTCACGCGCGTCGCCTACTTCAGCATGGAATTCATGCTGAGCGAAGCCTTGCCGATCTACTCGGGTGGGCTCGGCAACGTCGCTGGCGACCAGCTCAAAGCAACCAGCGACCTAGGCGTGCCCGTCGTCGGCGTGGGCCTGCTTTGGCAGCAAGGCTACTTCCGTCAGGTCATCGCCCAGGATGGCTCACAGCAGGCGCTCTTCCCGTACAACGATCCAGGACAGTTGCCCATCACGCCGTTGCGCCGGGAAAACGGTGAATGGCTGCGCTTTGCACTCGCTCTTCCAGGGTACGACGTGTGGCTGCGCGCCTGGCAGGTGGAGGTCGGCCGAGTGAAGCTCTATCTCCTGGACAGTAACGACGCGGCGAATCTTCCGGCGCATCGCGCGATCACGAGCCAGCTCTACGGAGGGGGTCCGGAGCTGCGTCTGCAGCAAGAGATCGTGCTCGGAATCGGTGGGTGGCGCCTGTTGGACGCGCTCGGCCTGAAGCCGGAGGTCTGCCACCTCAACGAAGGACACGCCGCGTTTGCAGTGCTGGAGCGCGCGCGGAGTTTCATGCAGGAGACGGCCCAGCCCTTCGACGTTGCGATGGCGACGACCCGGGCGGGCAACCTGTTCACTACGCACACGGCGGTGCCCGCCGGATTCGACCGATTTGCGCCTGAGCTGGTCGAACGCTACCTCGGTGGCTATGCGGCGAACGACCTGGGCATCACAATGCACGATCTGCTCGCGCTCGGTCGCCAGGATCCGAACGATTCGTCCGAGCCGTTCAACATGGCGTACCTTGCGCTCCACGGGAGCGGGGCGGTCAATGCGGTCAGTCGCCTCCATGGCGAGGTCAGCCGGCACATATTCCAGCCCCTGTTTCCAAGGTGGCCCGAACGTGAGGTCCCTATCGGTCACGTAACGAACGGAGTGCACATGCCGACGTGGGACTCCGCGGCAGCCGACAACCTGTGGACAGAGGCGTGTGGCAAGGACCGCTGGCTCGGAACGACCGAACTCCTCGCACGCGGCATCCAAGGCATCGACGACGCGCGTCTGTGGCGATTTCGGAACGACGCCCGCGGATCGCTCGTAACCTTCGCCCGTGCGCGACTTTCAGCGCAATTGAGTTCCGAGGGAGCATCGCCCGCAGCGGCCATCCAGGCGACGAAACTGTTCGACCCCAAGGTGCTGACGCTTGGCTTCGCGCGCCGCTTCGCGAGCTACAAGCGGCCAGACCTTTTGCTGCATGATTCGGCGCGCCTCTTGCGCCTGCTCACTAATCCCGAACGCCCGGTCCAGCTCATCATCGCAGGCAAGGCTCACCCCGAGGACGGCGCGGGCCAGGACCTGATCAAAAAATGGATCACGTTCACTCGGACGACAGAGGCGCGTGACCACGTCATCTTCCTGAGCGACTACGACATGCGCCTCACCGAGCAGCTCGTTCAGGGGGTCGATGTTTGGCTCAACACGCCGCGGCGGCCTTGGGAGGCGTGTGGCACCAGCGGCATGAAGGTGCTCGTCAACGGAGGCATCAACGTCTCGGAGTTGGACGGCTGGTGGGCGGAAGCCTACACGCCCGAGGTCGGCTGGGCGCTGGGCGACGGGCACGAACATGGGGACGATTTAGTTTGGGATGGGGTCGAGGCCGACGCGCTCTACGAGTTGCTCGAGCGCGAGATCATCCCAGAGTTTTACACTCGCAACGACAGCGGCATCCCGGCCGCGTGGGTCGCCAAGATACGAGAGAGCATGGCGCGTCTCACGCCGCGCTTTTCAACCAACCGCGCGGTACGCGAGTACACCGAGCAACGCTACCTCCCAGCTGCCTCGGCGTATCGGGAGCGGGCTTCCAACAAGGGCGCCGCGGGCAAGCAGGTGGCCGAATGGCGGCGCGCGATCGACAGAGCCTGGAGCGACATCCGTTTCGAGCAGGTCAAGGTCGTGACCAACGGCGATAACCACGCCTTCGAGGTCACGGCTCAACTCGCTGGGCTTGACCCGGACGCCGTTCGCGTCGAGCTCTATGCCGACGGACTCGGCGGCGCCGCTCCCGTGCAGCAGCAGATGACGTACCTGCCAGATCCTGCTGGGAAGCCGGGGGGCTACGCTTATCGGACGCGCGTGTCTGGTAAGCGCCCGGCGGCTGACTACACAGTGCGAGTCATCCCGCACCACGAAGGCGTCGCGGTGCCGCTCGAGGAAGGGCGCATCCGATGGCTGTGACGACTCCGCCGCCCGTGGCCAGCACACTCCTGATTGCAGAATCGGTTTCGCGCACGCTCGGACTTGGCGCCCCCCAAAGGAAAGGTGAACCATGAACACGAACACAGACACGAAGACGCTCGCGCCCGAGCTCTTGCGCCAGATGAATGCCTACTGGCGCGCCGCCAACTATCTCTCTGTGGGGCAGATCTACCTCTATGCCAATCCGCTCCTGAGGCGTCCGTTGGTGCAGGCGGACATCAAGCACATGCTCTTGGGACACTGGGGTACGACACCCGGCCAGAACTTCATTTACGTGCACCTAAACCGCGTCATCAAGAAGTTCGACCTCGATATGATCTATGTATCGGGGCCTGGCCACGGCGGACCAGCCGTTGTCGGCAACACCTACCTCGAGGGCACGTACAGCGAGACCTACCCCGAAATCAGCCAGGATGAGGCGGGCCTTCAAAAGCTGTTTCTTCAGTTCTCGTTTCCTGGAGGGATTCCCAGTCACGCCTCGCCCGAGTGCCCCGGCTCGATTCACGAAGGCGGTGAGCTCGGCTATTCGCTCAGCCATTCGTTCGGGGCGGTATTCGACAACCCGGAGCTGATCGTCGCCTGCGTGATCGGCGATGGCGAGGCGGAGACCGGACCGCTCGCCACCGCATGGCACTCCAACAAATTCCTCGATCCTGCGACAGACGGAGCGGTACTGCCGATCCTCCATCTCAACGGCTACAAGATTGCGAACCCGACCATCCTTGCCCGCATCGAGCATGAAGAGCTCGAGCAGCTGCTGCGCGGCTACGGGTGGACGCCGCTGTTCGTCGAGGGTCACGACCCTGTACTCATGCACGAAGCGATGGCGACCGCGCTCGATACGGCAGTGGCGCAGATCAAAAAGATTCAAACCGATGCGCGCGTCCACGGCAACGGCGTGCGTCCGCGCTGGCCCATGATCGTGCTCAATTCCCCCAAAGGCTGGACCGGCCCAAAGGTCGTCGATGGCGTGCAGATCGAGGGCACATTCCGGGCGCATCAGGTGCCGCTGCAAGTGAACGCCGGACATCCCGAGCATTTGAAGCTCCTCGAGAGCTGGATGAGAAGCTACGAGCCCGACGAGCTGTTCGATCGGCAAGGGCGTCTGAAGCCCGAGCTAGCCGAGCTCGCGCCGAAAGGCGCCCGCCGCATGGGCTCGAACCCGCATGCAAACGGCGGCAGTCTGCTGCGCGATCTGCGCATGCCAGACTTCCGCGACTACGCGGCGGCCGTTCCGGTTCCGGGCGCGCCAGGCATCGGTGACACGCACGTGCTCGGGCCTTTTTTACGCGACGTCGCGAAGCTGAACGGAGAAGCCAGAAATTTTCGGGTCTTTGGCCCTGACGAGACGTTGTCGAACGGTCTCGAAGCGCTCTTCGAAGTGACGAAGCGCCAGTGGGACGCGCGCGTCGCGCCGAACGACGAATTTCTCGCGCCCGCTGGCCGCGTGATGGAGATGCTCAGCGAGCATCAATGCGAGGGCTGGCTCGAGGGCTATTTGCTGACCGGGCGGCACGGCGTCTTCAACTGCTACGAGGCGTTCATTCACATTGTCGACTCGATGTTCAACCAGCACGCCAAATGGCTCAAGGTGACTGCGAAGCTGCCGTGGCGTCGGAAGATCGCTTCCTTGAACTACCTGCTGGCTTCGCACGTCTGGCGTCAAGATCACAACGGCTTCACGCATCAGGACCCAGGCTTCATCGATCATGTCGTAAACAAAAAGGCCGAAATCGTGCGCGTTTACCTGCCGCCCGACGCGAACTGCCTTTTGTCGGTGATGGACCATTGCCTGCGCAGCCGTCACTACGTCAACGTCGTCATCGCTGGCAAACATCCAGCGCCCCAGTGGTTAACGATGGACGCCGCCGCCAGGCACTGTGCCGAGGGCATCGGCATCTGGCAGTGGGCCAGTAATGATCAAGAAGCCCGCCCCGACGTGGTCATGGCCTGCTGCGGCGACGTGCCCACGCTGGAGACGCTCGCCGCTGTCAGCATTCTGCGCGAGCGCCTGCCAGAGCTGAAGATCCGTGTGGTCAACGTCGTTGACCTGATGCGGCTCCAGCCTCGCAGCGAACACCCGCACGGCTTGAGCGACGTCGACTTCGACGAGCTGTTCACCAAAGACAGGCCGGTCGTCTTCGCCTTCCACGCCTACCCGTGGCTCATCCATCGACTCACCTATCGGCGCACGAATCACGACAACATCCACGTCCGCGGCTACAAGGAAGAGGGCACCATTACGACGCCCTTCGACATGACGGTCCTGAACGAGATGGACCGCTTCCACCTCGTGATGGATGTGATCGACCGCGTGCCTGAGACCGGCGACAAGGGCGTCTACTTGAATCAACAGCTCGAGGACAAGCTGCTGGAGCACAAGCACTACATCAACAAGAACGGCCAAGATTTGCCGGAGATCCGCAACTGGAAGTGGGGGCAGCCGTCATGAGTAAGCAAACGCTGATCGACACCGCGATCACGCTCGTCTCGGGCTCGAAAGGCCTGCTGGCGATGGATGAAAGCAATCCGACGTGCAACGAGCGCTTCGCCGAAGTCGGGATCCCCGAGACCGAAGAGATGCGCCGCGCCTATCGCGATTGGCTCATCAGCACACCTGACATCGGCGCGTCGCTCAGCGGCGTGATTCTGTACGACGAGACGATCCGCCAGCGGACGAGTGCCGGCACCCCATTCGTCGAGGCGGTTACCGCACTCGGGCTCATTGCCGGAATCAAAGTAGACACTGGCGCCAAGGCTCTCGCCGGTCATCCACGCGAGCAGGTCACCGAGGGTTTGGACGGACTGCGCGATCGCTTAGCGGAGTACTCGCGAATGGGGGCGCGCTTTGCCAAATGGCGGGCGGTATTTACCATTGGCGACGGCACGCCGAGTCGGGGCTGTATCGAGGCGAACGCACTGACCTTGGCGCGCTATGCGGGGCTCTGCCAGGAAGCCGGGTTGGTGCCGATCGTCGAGCCCGAGGTGCTGATGGCGGGCGAGCACTCTTTGCAGCAGTGTCGCGAAGTGACCGAGAGGGTTCTGCGCGCGGTCTTCGCACATCTCAACGAGCAGCGAGTGATGTTCGAGGGGCTGATCCTGAAGCCCAACATGGTGCTGCCCGGATCGACCTGCCCGGAGCAAGCCTCCCCGGGGCAAATCGCGGACGCGACTGTGAGCTGTCTCTTGCGAGCCGTTCCCGCCGCGGTTCCCGCGATCGCCTTCTTGTCCGGAGGACAAGCCAGCCGGCTTGCCTCCGCGCGGTTGAACGCCATGCATGTTCGATTCAAGTCGCGTCTGCCATGGGCATTGAGCTTCTCGTTTGCGCGCGCTTTGCAAGAGCCGGCGCTGAAGATTTGGCGCGGCGAGAAGGCAAACGTGGCTGCAGCGCAGCGAGCTCTCTCGCAGCGAGCCGCCTGCAATCGCGCCGCCTGTCTCGGACAATACAGCGCAGCGCTCGAAGGCGTCACGCCATGACCGCCGCGACTCCCGAGCCGCTGCGGCTCTATCTGATTCGACACGGAGAAACCGCATGGTCGCTGTCCGGCCGACACACCGGTAGCAGCGACATCGCGTTGACCGCCCAAGGCGAGGACGACGCGCGCGAGCTTGGCAAGACTCTAGCAAGCATCTCGTTCGCCCATGCCTTCAGCAGCCCGCGACAGCGGGCGCGGCGGACGAGCGAATTGGTCGACCCAGGACCCGCTGTTCAGATCGATCCCGATTTGGCGGAGTGGGACTACGGCGAGTACGACGGCCGGCTGACGGCGGACATTCGCGCGAGCCGTGCGGGTTGGAATCTCTATCGCGACGGGTGTCCCCAGGGTGAATCGCCGGCGCAAGTGCTCGCTCGCGCGGACCGCCTCTTGGTGCATCTTCGCAGCTTGCGCGGGAACGTCGCGCTGTTTTCTCATGCGCAGTTCGGCGCCGTTCTAGCCGCGCGCTGGATCGGCTTGCCTCTGGTCGAAGCAGAGCATTTTTCGCTTGGCACAGCGTCGTTCGGGATTCTGGGCTTTGCGCTGCATCATCCCGACGTTCCGGCGATCGAGCAATGGAACGGGACCGGAGACGTGAGGTCCGCGCAGGCCACGGCTCCGCTCAGGGGTAGCGCCGCATCGTTGAGGCGCCCCGCGATCGAACGCTGGGAAAACGAAGGTGGCAGGGCCGGTGGCGAAGCGGGCGCTCTGCCGAAGAAGCTCGTCGTCTTCGACCTGGATGGAACGCTCGCGGAGAGCAAGGCGTCCGTCGATGCCGAGATGGCCGTGCTGCTCGGCGACCTGCTGCGAATCGTCCGCGTGGCGATCATCTCCGGCGGCAATTGGCCTCAATTTCAAAAGCAGGTGATTTCTCATTTGCCGCCAAACGCAAACTTGAAAGCGCTGTCTCTGCTGCCAACTTGTGGCACTAAGTTCTACCGCTATGCTGGTGATTGGCAGCTCGTGTATTCGGAAGGTTTCACAGGGCCTGAGCGAGACAAAATCATCGGCGCCTTGAAATCGGTCGTCGAGTCGTCTCACGTCGCCACGCCGGGCACTTGGGGCGAGCTGATCGAGGACCGGGGCAGCCAAATCACCTTCTCTGCCCTGGGGCAAGAGGCGCCGCTCGATGAGAAGAAGAAGTGGGACCCGAACTTCGCCAAGCGAAAACGGATGCAAGCGCTGCTTACGCAGCTAATCCCCGAGTTCTCCGTGCGCTTGGGCGGCGCGACGTCCATCGACGTCACCCAGCCAGGCATCGACAAAGCGTACGGCATCCGTAAGCTGCGCGACCTGCTCGGCATCTCGACCGCCGAGATGATCTTCATTGGGGATGCCTTGTTTCCCGGAGGCAACGACTACCCAGCCCAGCAAGCGGGCGTGGCCTCGATTCGGGTCCGCGATAGCGATGAGACAAAGCGCCTAATCGAGACGATCTGCGCCTGTCCGATTGGCGTTTCGGCCGCGAATGACCGCGTGTTGGAGCCTCGATGAGCGGGCTGGTCCTGGAGCGCCTCGGACCGCTCATGGCGCCCGAGCCGGGTAATCCGCTGGAGGTCGAGGGGGTCTTGAATCCCGCCGCCGTGCGCGGCCAGCGTCACCAACTTGAAACAGATGGCGTTGGCCAGCGACACGGTGTTCGCCGACGGCGCCAAGCTGGAAAACGCCAACGGTAACCGGCAGCGTCGACGCCAGATTCGTGGCAAAGCGCAGCGTCGTACTTTGAACGCAGATTGGGTTTGACGCTGTGGCGCTCCGCGTAGCACCGTCCAGGCTTGTCACAGAGCATGCCTCCCTCTCCGCCCGCAGGGCCCTCCAAAGCGGGCGGGCCCGTCGTGCCGCAACGCCCGTCGTGGGTCCTGATGGGGCTGGTGTTCGCCGCCCTGCTCGCGACGTGGGCCTGGCAGACCAGGACCGCCAAGGCTCAAGCCCCGACCATCGGCTACTCAGCTTTCTTTCAGCTGGTTGACCAGGGCAAGGTCAAGAGTGTCGTCCTCACCGGTCAGACGATCGACGGCGAGCTGTCGTCGAAGCAGCAGGTCGCCGGCCAGACACTGCAAAAGTTCCGAACCTTGATGCCGGCCGAGGACGCGGCGCTCTTGCCGCTGTTGCGCGTCAAGCAGGTCGAGCTGCACGTCGCGAGCGAAGAGCCGCCGTTGATGCTGACGCTGGCGATCAACCTGCTGCCATTCGTGCTGATCGTCGGCATGCTGGTCTGGATGTCGCGTCGCACGCAAAAGATGATGGCGAGCGGCGGTCCCTTGGGTGGCTTTCTGAAGGGCCGCAACAAGAAGTTCGAGTTCGAGGCACAGCCGAACGTCACGCTGGCCGATGTGGCCGGTCTGAAGGGCGTGAAGGCGGACCTGCAAGAGGTCGTCGGTTTTCTGAAAGAGCCGGAGCGGTTTCGACGACTCGGCGGGCGCGTGCCGCGCGGCGTGCTCTTGATCGGGCCGCCCGGCACCGGCAAGACGCTGCTGGCGCGCGCCGTCGCGGGCGAGTCGGGCGTGCCGTTCTATTCGATCAGCGCCTCCGAGTTCATCGAGATGTTCGTCGGCGTGGGCGCGGCGCGCGTGCGTGAGCTGTTTCAAGACGCCAAGAAGAACGCGCCGTCGATCATCTTTATCGACGAGATTGACGCCGTCGGGCGCTCGCGCGGCGCCGGGCTCGGCGGCGGCAATGACGAACGCGAGCAGACGTTGAATCAGCTATTGTCGGAAATGGACGGCTTTAGTCGTAACGATTTGACGATCGTGATGGCCGCTACCAACCGCCCCGACGTGCTGGATCCAGCGCTTTTGCGGCCCGGCCGCTTCGATCGACGCGTGGTCGTCGACCGGCCGGAGCTCGACGCTCGGCGCGCGATCCTGACCGTGCACGTGAAGAATAAGCCGCTGGCCGCCGACGTGGATCTGGACACGTTGGCGCGCAACACACCCGGCTTCTCGGGCGCGGATCTGGCGAACCTGACGAACGAGGCCGCGCTCAGCGCGACACGCCGCGGCGCCGATAGCATCGAAGCGCAAGATTTTCGCGCCGCCTACGACAAGATCGTGCTCGGCGACCTGCGCGAGTCGAAGCTGGATCCGAAAGAGAAGCAGCGCGTGGCGATCCACGAGTCCGGCCACGCCATCGTCACGCACGATTCACCGCACGCCGAGCCGCTGCACCGCGTCTCGATCATTCCGCGCGGTATGGCGCTGGGCGTGACCCAGCAGACACCCGCCGCCGACCGCCACATCATGACCCAGCCCGAGCTGGAAGCGCGGCTGCGCGTGCTGATGGGCGGTTACGCCGCCGAGCGCGTCGTGTTGGGCGACGTCTCGACCGGCGCCGAGAACGACCTGAAGGAAGCCACCAAGCTGGCGACGAAGATGGTCGCCAACTACGGCATGAGCAAGAAGCTCGGCGCCGTGTACTACGACCACGAAGCCGAGCATGCGTTCTTGGGCCACCGCGTGGCGACCGAGAGCGGCACCAGCGACGCGACCACCTTCGCCATCGAAGCCGAGGCGCGCGAGACGCTGACCGCGGCGCTGGCTGGAGCCACTGCTGCCATCGAACGCCACCGTGGCCAGCTCGACCTCCTAGTCAGCGCGCTGCTCGAGCGGGAGTCGCTCGAACAGAAGGATCTAGTGCCAATCTTGGGGCCCTTTCCGCAAGAGCCCGGACCTGACCCGATGCAGCCCGCGGCTTAACGCGCGGAGCCGGCGTTTTGGGACCGCTCAAGGAGCCGGCAGGGCACTTTCTTGCCGCGGCGGCGACGCTTGTTTCGCCTTCAGTAGCTCGGCTGTCACCAGCGCGGCGACCGAAACCACCGCGTCGCCGAGCGTGCTGGCCAGCGTCGCTGCCAGGCGCGCGGCAGGGTCAGCGCCGGCTTGCTCGGTGACCTCGCGCTCCACGTTGATGCTACGTTCGAGCAGCGATCGCCGCTCGTCGTGCAAACTGAAGCTCAGCGTGACGCGCGCTTTGCCGGGCTTGCCGCGCAGCTCCTCGAACGCCGTGAGCTCCACGTCGAGCGTCGGTGCGCTGCCGGTGACGATCCGCTCGAGCCCGCGCTGCTCGAACAATTCGCGGTCGAGCGCACGCCGCAAGTACGCCTCCGGGATCTCGGTCCAACGCCGGTCGTCGTAGAAGCCGACCTCGGAGCCGCTCAGGCGGTACGCGATGCGCTCGTCCAAGTGCGACGCGGACGAAACTTGCCCCAGCTGCAGCTCCAGGTGCTCGGGGTTCGTAGCCTTCTGACTGGTCGCGACTTGCTCTGGGCTAAAATAGCGCGGTGAAAGCGCGTCAGCCTTGCCGGTGAGCGCGCAGCCGCCTTGCAAACCAGCCACCACCAGCAAGCCGACGCCGCACGCAAATTGCCGAATCATTGTTTTCTCACTGCCCTACCCTTGAGCAACATATCCGGATCACGTTCCAGCTCATCGGCCAGCCGCTTGATCGAGCGAGCCGCGCCGCGCACTTCGCGCAGCGTGAGCTCCATCTCCGGGCCCAAGGTCCGGGCGCCGCGTGCCACTTCGCCGATCGCGTCGGCGCTGCGCTCGGCGTTGTGAAACAGCCCCTGTTCGCCATCCAGCCGGGCGAGCAGCGCGCTGGTCCGTACCAAGATCACGTTGAACTCTTGCAGGTTCTTGGCGGCTTCGCCCGACAGCTGCGCAGTGTTCATGGCCTTGAGCTGGGTGCTCAGGTCCGCGAGCGTGGCGTTGGCCTGGCTCAGTGTTTCGCCAGCGCGCTCTGGCAGCTGCCCCTTCTCGAACTGCTCGGCGACGCTTCTGATCTGCAGCATGGCGCGCGCGGCGTCGTCAGCGATCTCCGGGAAGCGATTGGCGGTTTTGACCACCGAATCCTCGAGGTTTTTCATAGTCGAGGCCGCCGTCGGAATGTAGTTGGGCGGCGGCTTGAACGGCAGCGGCACGACCGGATTGGTCTTCGAATCGAAGAAATCGATCAGAATGAATTTCACGCCGGTGATGCCGGCTTGCGCCAGCTGCACGCGCATGTCCGGGTGCATGACGATGCCGGTGTGACCTTTGGCCCCCCTGCCCAAGTTCAGCCTGCCCACCTGCTCCACGCTCAGCTCGCTGGTCACTTGGACGTGGCGCAGGTTCTCGGCGATGTCGATCGCCGAGACGCGCCCGACCGTCACACCGCGAAACTTCACCGGTGAGCCAATCTCGAGCCCTTGCACCGACTCGTCGAAGAAGCTGACGAAGTCGACCGTCTTCTTGCTCCAGCTGTGCGCACCGAACAACACCAGCGCGCCCAACGCCACGCCAAAGCCGACGATCACGAACAAGCCAAGCTTCCAGCGATTGGTCGCTACTGCCACTGGGGTGCGCTCGTTTCGCGATTGAAGAATTGACGAACCCGTGGGTCATCGCTCTCCGAACGGAGTCGGCTCGGCTCCCCGCGCGCGATGATGCTGCGCGAAGCCCGGTCGAGCATGATACAGCTCTTACCCACCTTGAAAATGCTTTCGAGCTCGTGCGTCACCATCACCACCGTGAGGCCGAGGCCTCGATTCAGGGCTAAAATCAGCTGATCGAGCTCAGCGGCGCTGACTGGATCGAGCCCCGCTGACGGCTCATCCAAGAAAATCAAGTTGGGCTCGAACGCCATCGCGCGAGCGATCGCCGCGCGCTTTCGCATGCCGCCCGAGAGCTCAGCGGGCAGTTTGTCCTCGGCACCTTCCAGCCCGACCAGCGCCAGCTTGGCGCGCACGATCGCCAGGATGGCTTCGGGCGGCAGCTCGGTCCATTCGTGCAGCGCGAAAGCCACGTTTTCGCCAACCGTCATCGAGCTGAACAGTGCGCCGGATTGGAACATGACGCCGTAGCGTGGCACCAAGCCTTCGAGCCGCGGCGCGCCGATGCCGGCAATCGCGATGTCGCCCGACATCGGAGTGTCGAGGCCGACCAAGTGGCGCAGCAGCGTCGACTTGCCACAGCCGCTGCCGCCCAAGATGACGAAGATGTCGCCCTGCTCGACATCGAAAGTTGCGGAGTCGAGCAGCACGGTCTCACCGTAGCCTACGCGAAGGTCGCGCACGCGGATCAGCGGGGTCGTCATAGCCCGAGCACCCCCATCAAGACCGTGGACACCGCGTCGAGCACGATCAACGAAAACAGGATCGACACCACCGCGCCGGTCGTGCGGCGCCCCACACCCTCCGCGCCGCCCGACGTGGCGAGACCCTGTTGGCACGAGATCAGCGCGACCGCGCCGCTAAAAACCATGCCCTTGATCACGCCCGAGATGATATCGGCCGGCTTTACCGCGCCCCGCAGCTGAATCAGAAACGCCGTGGGCGTGACGTCCAGCGAAAGCGCGGCGACCAGCGCGCCGCCGGCAATGCCCACCGCATCGGCCAACAGCACGAGCAGCGGCGCCATCAACACCAAGCCGAGCATGCGTGGCATGACCAAGTAGCGCAGCGGCATCACACCCAAGGTTCGCAGCGCGTCGACCTCCTCAGAGACCTTCATCGTGCCCAGCTCGGCCGCGAAGGCGGCGCCGGAGCGCCCGCACAGGATGATCGCGGTCATCAGCGGGCCAAGCTCGCGCGTCATCGATACACCGACCATGTCGGCGACGTACAAGTTGGCACCGAACTGCTTGAGCTGCGCCGCGCTTTGGTACGCCATCACGAAGCCGATCAAGAAATTGATCAGCATGACAATCGGCGCCGCATCGGCGCCAGCACGCTCCATCGTCAGGCCCACGTCGTGTAGGTTCAAGCTCTTTGGCTTTTTCAGCGCTTGTGCCACCGACACGACGAGCTGCCCGAAAAAATCCAAGACCAGCGTCAGCTCGCGAAAAACCGATACGGTGGCATTGCCCACCTGCTCGACGGCGTTGATCGGCTGGCGCACCAGGCGCTTCTTTTTGACCTTCTTGCGTCCGCCGTACAGGTCGACGATGCGACGCACGTCGTTCGTGCCGCCGGTAAACTCGCAAGCGACGCCACGCGCCCGCAGCTCGCCGCGAAAATGAACGAGCAGGGCCATGCAGGCACCGTCGATCAGCGTGATGCGCGAAAGCTCGATTTCGACCGGGCCGGCGACGCTGGGCTCGGCGAGCAGCGCGCTGATCCGCTTCCAAAGCGCGGCCGAGTCATCGATCGTGATACTGCCGCCTAGCTGAATCCGGTCGCCACCGTTGGCGCCCGTTGCGCGCTCCCAAGAGAAGCGCTGCAGCATGCCCACGACCAAGCTGAGGCGCTCGCTCGGGTCTTCGGGCGGCATGACGGACTCGCGCTGACTCATGCGGGAGCGCAGTCCGGCTTGGAGCGCTCACCGAACGCGTTGTCGCGCCGTGTCCCACACGCGGCGTTTTGCCGCAGTTGGAGCACAGGGTCGCCCCAACATTTCGCGACAAGACGACGAACCAACATCGGAGCTAGCCCGAGAATGCATCAGCTGTGCCGGGATCAGGCCGTGGCCCTCGCTCGCCTGCGCACGGACTCGAACTTGCAAGGCCAGGCGTAGGCACTTCGATCGCAGACTCATGAACACAGAAACAAAGAAGCAGGACTTCAACACCCGCGACGCCCTGCTGAAGCTGCTTGCCGAGGACGAAATCGCGCGGCTGAGCACCAACGACGCAGGTCCGCGCCTCCCGGATGGCGATGAATACATCGATCTCGAACAGCTACGCCGAGGCGTCCAGGTCGTGGCGCCGTTCAGTATCGTCAGGATGGGTCACGTCCTGCCGCGGAGCGGGGTACGCGCCGAAACCTGGCGCAAGCTCTGCTTGCGGCTCGCCGAAGGCATTGCCTAGGCCGTGCTCGTCGTCGAAATGACCGAGCGCGAGTGTCGCGACGCGTTGGCCAGCGCTGATTTTGGACGCCTAGCCTGCACGGTCGATGATCACCCCTATATCGTCCCGGTCTACTTCGTCATCGACGACGATTCGATCTACTCGTTCGCGCTGCTTGGCCAAAAAGTCAGCTGGATGCGCGAGAACCCCAATGTCTGCCTGGAGATCGACAAGGTAGAAACCAGTCGCGATTGGTGCAGCGTGGTCGTCTTCGGGCGCTTCGACGAGCTCTCTGACCCGCAGCTGAGGACCGGAGAACGGGCGCGCGCCGAGCAGTTGCTGAAGAATCGGCCGATGTGGTGGCAGCCGGGTGCGACTTCGTTACCGAACGCGGACAAGACGCGCTTCGACGTTCCGATCCTCTACCGCATCGGTATCGAGCGCTTCAGCGGCCGCCGCGGCGTACCAAGCGCCAACGATTGAGCCACATGACGAGCAGCCAAGCGCCCGAAGGAGCGAAAGCGACTGCCGACACGAAAACCCAGCCCGCGCCAGCCTAGCAACCTGGCGCTCCAAATCGTGAAGTTGGTGCACACGGTCGTTTGGGCCGCGTTCGCCGGCTGCATCGTCGCTATTCCGATCGTCGCTTGGGAAGGACGCCTCCGCTCGGCTGTCGTTTTGATCGGCATCGTTTTCGTGGAGGTGGTCGTGCTGGCCGCGAATAGCTGGCGTTGTCCACTTACCCTTCTGGCGTCTCACTACACGGCGGACCGCGGCGACAACTTCGACATCTATCTACCAATTTGGCTAGCCCGCTACAACAAGGTCATCTTCGGCATGCTCTTCGTGTTCGGCGTGCTTTCCACGGCAGCTCGCTGGCGCTGGGCCCGCTGACTGAGACCCCTCTGCGCTTCCCGGCGGTCTCGGGCTTGCAGGCTGGTGCGCGACTCAGCAACTCGACAGTAACGCGGGGGATTTCAAGGAGCCGACTCACTCAGCGCGAGCAAGAAAAGGGCGCGGCACACTGCCGCAGCGCAAACGCCGCACAGCGGGCAACAAACGCGTAGTGACTGCGTCCCGTTGCCAACGAATGTCAGCTGGGCGGCGCTTGGAGCTGGCTCAGAATTTTGCTCCAGGTGCTTTCGTGAATCGCCTTTCTCGGCAATACGCGACCCATGGGCGTGGCAGAGCTGCCCGCGCATTGCACGCCTTCGTGAAGCTGCTGAAGGTCGAGGTACTCGTCTCCGTCGACCAAACTGCCCGCCTTCTCGGCAGCACTGAGGCTTGCAACTTCGCCATCCGAAAGCAGCTTCAAGATGTGGTCACGCGTGAGGTATTCATTACTGGTCGCGTTTTGCATCTCTCGGCTTCGGTGCACGATACGTGCCCGGACGGGCAATATCGGCATGATCGCAGTCCTCAACAACGTCTAGGTAGGCGCCGCCTTGAATGACGTTTGGCATGCCGCATGCTTCGGGATGTGTAACCGCAGGGGAGCTATGTCATGAGCGTCGAAGAAGACTTGAAAGAACCAGCATTGGGCGATTGGCTCGAGCTAGCGAACGGCGGAGGCGTAATGTTTCGAGGTCCGGCCGCGCCGCTGCCGTTGCAACCGACGAGGTACACGCGTCGGCGTAAGCAGCTGCCGCTCGGCACGGACGACCACGTCGAGCACTAGTTGGGATCGCCTCCGGAAGCTTGGCGTTTCGTAGACATGACGCCAGAGCCAAAGCGCCCACTGTCTTGCCATTGAAAGAGCGCGACGGCCCTATTCCCGCCCTGGAGACGTCATGGACGAAGTTTGCGGAGCTTTGCGTTTTTGCGCTTCGGTTGCAACCTTGCAGGAGCGCCCAACGCAGTGGCGCCCAAGCGTTGCAGCTCGTCAGAGATTTTGTCCGCTGGCAGAATGAAATCAACAAAGCCCGCAGCCTCAGCGCTGCGCGGCATTTGGCTTACTTCGGCAGACTTATCTTGAGCAAAAGTCGTACCGCCTTTTGCTTTG
>JBBRMI010000037.1:0-49261 GCA_038230915.1 Polyangiales bacterium
AAAATCTACTCGCACCTTCGACCGCCCGCCGGAGGCCCACGCGCCACCCACGTGGGTCGCGTCCTGACATTCCCGCCAGCCTTCCAGGTCTCCCTCAGCTGATTGTCGCGCTTTCGGCCCATTTTTCGCCGCGATCTAGCTATCTGGACCTGGCACAGATCATCCAGCAGCAGGGAGCGCAGCCAGCGCGCGATCTCGAACGGCTCTGGCGTCGCGTCGTGTTCTTCGTCTGCGTGTCGAACGTCGACGACCACTTGCGCAACCACGGCTTCCTGCTCGAACCAAACGGTTGGTCACTCGCGCCGGCCTACGACGTCAACCCGGTCGCGACGGCCGGCGGCCTGACACTCAACATCTCGGAGACCGACAACGCACAGGACCTCTCGCTCGTTCGGGACGTGGCGAAGTACTTTCGACTCGACGCTCGTCGAGCGGACGACGTCATCGATGAGGTGACGAGCGCGGTGCGAAGTTGGCGCGATGCGGCCAAGAGCGCCGGCATTTCGCGCGCCGAGCAAGGGCGCATGGCGACGGCGTTCGACGCGGTCAATGTATGATTGCGGTCAGCTGAGCAGACCCGACCCGGGATAGCAGACCCGACCCGGGATAATCCCGCAACGTGTCCTGCCCGCACCGGTTGGTCGCAGCGCGAGCAGCCGACCCGACCCGGGATAATCCCGCAACGAGTCCTCCTCGCATCGGTTGGTGGCTGGGCGCGGTGTTCAACATCGGGGCCAGCCTTCCGAGTCGACGATGGATCGGGTGCTCCGAGCGCGTGCTGGAGCCGTGTGCCGCCTGCTCGAGCCTCGGCTCCCTCGCGTTGGACGAAGCTCCGCTCTCGTCCGTCCAAGCCGTAGCGTTTCGCGTTAGTGCCGGCTACATCGGACATGCCGGCGCGCACGCCACTCGGGCGTAGATGCGCAGAGCGTAGGTGCCGAGCGGGAACACGGTGTCGTGCTTGCCGTCGCGCCAGGCGGTCCACGCTTGGCGGTAGGCGCGCACGAAGGCGAGCATGTCGCGGATCGCCTGCACGCGGTCGGAAGTGTTTTTGGCGGCGATGCGGGGGCTCCGGTTTCGGCGGGGTTCGGTCGATTGGGGGAGCGCCGTGAACGGTTGCTGGCGGACGGCTCGACGCTGTCGGGCAGGTCGCCTTCGGGGTCGAAGAAGGCGTCAGGCACCTTGACGGTTCGGCGTTCGCCGATGCGCAGCGTGATCACGCCGGGCCACTCGCTTGGTGACCGAACGAGACCGGCGGCGGTCGGGCGTTCTGGGCGCGAGCGAACAAGCGATGAAAGCGCTCGAGAAACTCCGGCAGGCGTGCGAGCGGATCGGTCACGACGCCGTGCCAATGGTTGGACAAGAAGCAAACGGCATGAAGCAAGACTCCCGTGTGCTGGGCCGCGAGTGCCAGGCAGTAACCGGCGAGCTCGTTGGTGCGAGCTGAAGGCTTGAGCAGGAACTGTCGCTGCGTGCAGCGGCGCGTCACGAGGTAGGTCCTGCCCGGTACGATCTCCCGCGGTGCTGTCACCTGCGGACATCGGTCGGCGATTTGCGCGAGTTGCGCGCAAACCTCGAAGAGTTGTTCGACCCGGAGCTTCTGGCGGAGCCGGCGCTGGCGCCGCTCATCCCGCGGCTTGGCTTCGTGCTGGACGACATCAGTCACCTCTCCGACGACGCGCTCGATGCGCGGGCGCTCGGCATGGTGCCCGCCCTCACCCTGTGGACCTTGCGGGACGTGCGAAACCCGAAGCATTTCGAGCGTTCTGTCCGGCGCTGGGCGTCAGCTATGGCCGAGAACTCTTGCGGAAGCTCTTGAGCTTGAAGTTCGGGGAGTTGTCTCAGTCTGCGCAGACTGAAATCACGCGCGCCGCAGAAGTCGAGCTGGATCGCTGGACGGAGCGGGTGCTGAGCGCCGAAACGTTGGAAGCCGTCATCGTAACGTGATCGCTAAGGTCGCACGCAGGGCTGCGTCACCGGTCCGCAAGTGGATCTCGGTAGACGTCGTCGACGGGAAGAACGCACCCAATCGATTCGAGGGTCACGGACTCGCCGCCACGAGCGCTCCGCGCAATCCACGTACCGTCGCTCTGCCTCTGCAGCAGGTCCACGCGGAAGCCATCGTGAGCGACGAAGACTACCTCGCGGACGGAGGGAATTCGCTTGTAGTGGTCCAATTTTTCGCCGCGATCGTAGTCCTCGGTGCTCGAGCTTAGAACTTCGACGAGCACGGTCGGATTCGTGATCGCGTTCCGATCGTCGGTGTCTCGGTCGGCGTGTCCACACACGACGCTCACGTCCGGATAAGTGTCCAGTCCCGTCGCGGTGACACGAATGCGGACATCGGACGTTTGCACGCGGCAGGGGCGCTGACCCAGCTGCGCAGTGAGCAAACCAATGATGTTGGCGGCGTAGGTGCCGTGCTCAGGCGTTCCACCCGCCATGGCGTAAATCTGGCCCTCTAGGTACTCGTGGCGGACGTTGCTGTACTCCTCCACCCTCACGAAATCTTCGATGGTGTACTTGCGATGCGGGGCAGGATTCGCCATAGACGACCGGAAGCTTGCCGTGTCCATGGGTTCGAGTCCAGGGCCGGTCGAGTGACGTGCTCGCGATCGAGGCGGGCGAGCAAAGCTGAAGTCTTGCGGCAAGATGTTGAGCGCGTGCGCCCGTCAGGGGCAGTGCGTTGCCTTCGACAGCTACGCCAAAAGCTCGCTGATCGCGCCCTTGCGGTAGGCGAATTTCATGTCGCCGAACTCGGTGTCGGCGGCGCCGAGCGCGTTCAAGATCGTGACGTAGAGGTCGTTGGTGCTGGCGGTGCTGCCAGCCTCCAAAGAAGCTGGATTGGCCAGCCGCGCCTTGTGCAGCTCCACGAAGCGGCCCGTCTTCAGGTAGCCGCCCGCGCCGCCGAGCAGCATGTATGCGCCGTCGGTGGAGCAGTGGATGCCGCCGGTGCTGAACTCGTTCGAATAAAAGATCAGCGAGTTGTCGAGCAACGGCACGCCGCCTTCGAGGAAATCGGGCGAGTTGAGGCCGTCGGCGATGATTTTGACGAGACCCATGCGCCAGGCGCGGTTCTCTTTCATCTCCAGCTCCCACTTCGGCACGTTCGCCGGGTTGTCGAGCGCGCTCACCCAGTGCCCGAGCGAGTGACCGATGTCGTAGTCCGATTTCAGCTGTAAGCCCGAAGGCGCCCAGGGCGTGAGAATATCGGCGATCTGCAGATTCGCGACGTTGGTCGCGCCGCAGCGCAACGCGGCGACGATCAGCTGCGCTTGGATCGGCGCGGACTTGTCCTGCTTGGTGCCATCCTTGAAATCGGCTGGTTGGGTCGGGACGACGCACGCCGCGTTCAGCTCGAGCCCGCTGATCTCCTTCTCGAGCGACGACAGGTGCTCGAAATGCGCGTCGACGATGTTCTTGTCCGCCTGACCCAGCTTGCCGGAAAAGCGCTTGTAGCCGTCCATCAGGCCATTGAGCATGCTCACCTTCATCTCACGGCGAAGCACCGCCGCTGGATCAGGTGCACCGGTGGTAACGCCGGCGAACAGCGTGTTGAACGCGGTGCGCGGGTTGCTCTCGCCCTCGGTGCGCTGGTCGCCTTTGGCACCCCAGAAGAATGCTGAGCCGTAATAGTGGCCGGGCACGAACAAGGCCAGGGGATTGGCGGAACCGCCTTGGCTCTTCTGCAGCCATTGCGCCGCGACCCAATCCAACGATGGCCCGGTCGCGATCTCACCTTGGTCGCCGCTCGGGCACTTCGCGCCGGCCGCTGACGAGCCGTCGCCGCAACCCGTGGCGCGCGCGACCAATGACGTGCAGTTCGAAAGCCCGTGGTCGCCGCCGTAGCGCCCTTTCAGGGCCGCAGCGTTGTCGACGCCACGGATCACCATCAGCTTCTTCGCCAGATCGGTGCCTTCGAAAATCTCGTGCGCGAGGCCGAAGGTGCCGCCCGGCTTCGGCAGCCAATGATCGATCGTCGGCATCGACGGATCGTAGTCCGGGATTTTCGGATTGCCGGCGCGCAGCCCGCTCTTCTGCATGCACATCGTCTCGCCGCCGTGATTGAACACGACGACCAGGCGCTTGGCGCCACCAGCCGACGCCGCCCAGGCTTGCTCGTGCGTGTACTCGAGGAACGGCAGGCCGAGCGCGAGCCCGCCAACCCCCCTCAGGAATACTCGTCTACCGCTGTTCTTCAACGTCATGTTCGACTCCGGGGCTCACTCGCCATGGTTCACGTTGAGGAAGGCATCGCTCTCGACCATCGCCAGCAACAGCTCGCGGATGCTCGATTTTGCAGCGATTTTTGCCTGAATCGTGTCGATGCTGCAGGCATCCAGCGCGACCGGGCTACGCCGCAGCGCGACCTCGAACCACTTTTTGGTCGCGCACGCCGCCACCGCCGGGCTCTTGGCGAGCTTACGGCTGAGCTCGAGCGCGCCGTCGACCGGTCCGTCGAAGCCGTCACCCGCGTGTGACAGGTTGGCTGTCGCGTCGATGGTGCCACCAGTTCCGACTTCGGCGTCTTGCCAGCGGCCAATCGCGTCGTAGTGCTCGAACGCGAATCCCATCTCGTTGATCATCACGTGGCACGCCGCACACGTCGGACTGCCGGTGCGCTTGAGCGTCGCTTGGCGCACCGTCATGACGCCGCTCGCCATCTCGCCAGTGGTCACTTTGATCGGCGAGTTGTCGACGTTGGCTGGCGGCGGCGGAATATCGACGCACAGCACTTCTTTCAACATGTAGACGCCACGACGAATCGGTGAGGTGACGTCTTGCGAGGCGTGCACGGCCAAAAATCCGGCCCGCGTCAGCATGCCGGCGCGCTTGGCCGGATCCAGATCGACCCAAGACCAGTCGTCGGCGGTGGTCGGACCGGTGACCTCGTAGAGCTTAGCCAACGGTCCGTTGACGTAGGCGCGCGTGCCCGTGAACAGCGCGTCGAGCGATCCGTCCTTTTCGAACATCACGTAGTCCATGAACGTCTCGATTTCGCGCCGCATGCTTTGGCGTAAAACCGTGTCAAAACCGGGGTAAAGCGTGGCGTCCTTCGGCGTTTGTTCCAAACTCGGCAGAATCGTTGCCCCGTCGAGCTCGAGCCACTTGGCAAGGAACGTGCGCAGCACCGGCTTGGCGCGCTCGTCGCCCAGCATGCGCTCGGCTTGTTCGCGCATGCCGGCGGTCGTATCGAGCTTCCCGCTACTGGCGGCTGTCAGCAGTGCCTCGTCCGGGGGCGCGTCCCACAAGAAGTAAGCCAGGCGCTCTGCGCGCTCGTAACCATCGAGCACGTTGAGGGCGCCCGACGGCTTGCCGTCGGCGTAGACGTACAGGAACTGCGGGGCCTGCAGAATTAGCTCGACCATCGTCTGCAGCCGCTGCGGCGCCGACGCGCCCGCCGGAAACGCGGCCCAGCTGGCCGCAAGCCACGCCCGCTCGTCGTTCGTTAGTGGGCGCCGAAACGCGCGCTCCGCAAACGCCTCGTACAACGTGACGGCGCAAGCGGCGTCTGCATCCGGCTGGCAGCTACCGTAAGGGCTCAACCACGATGACGTCGCCGGGACGGCCGCATCGGCCGCATTGTACCACTTGCGCACGCCATCCAAAGTCGCGATCGGCTCCTTGTCGGCGTCGAGCTCCGGCTCGAGCGCGTTGTTGCCGAGCAAGGTACGCACGGTGTTCGTGTATTCCGTAGGGGTGAGTCGATGAATGCGCTCCGGACCCGCCTGCGCGCTGCCGCAGTCGCTGGTCGTCGCGCCCGGACCACCTGGACCGCCAGCAGCGCCCGGACGACCCGGCCCGCCCGGCGCACCGGGTGCCAATCCGCCGCCGGAGCCGTCGGAGGCGATTTTTGCGGTGCAGCCGCCGAGCCCGAGCGAAGCCCCGAGGAGGCTGGCCAAAAGCGCAGGATGCTTGAGCTTTCGCATAGGTCGCCGCTCTAGTGGCAGCGACCCCGGAAAACGGACCACTAGCTACGCAAACCCCCGGCGTCGGTGCGAGCCGATTTCGCTTGCTCCTCGTCGACGCTGCCATCGGCTGCGTCCGCCAGCTTGGTCCAGCCCTGTGCCGTGAGCTCGGCTTCCATGCGTTCGACTTGGTCGAGGGCGATGGCTAGACGCAGCACGTCGCCGGCGCGGGCTCGGAAGGGGCGCTCGGCCGGAGTTGTCAGACCGTCGCGCGTCAGCGTGAACGGCAGCGCGCTTGTGCTGGCCAAGTCTTCGAAGTGGGGCGCGTCGCTGGGGTTGCCCTCCGCCAGCTGCCAGGATTGCACTTCGACGCCTTGCTTGAGGATGGGCGTCCGCCACTTGGCCAGCTCTTGGGCGCAGACGAACAGCACGTGCGCGCGCTGCTGCTTGACCATGGCCGCCGAGACGCCCTCGGCCTTGCGCTCGATCGCCACGTAGGTCGTGACGTGCTTGGCGAACGCGTGCACCTTGCTGGCGAATAACAGATTGACGGACTCGTTCGGCGTGGCACCGATGCACGCGCGTCGCGTTTCTACGCGCGCCTTGAGCAACGCGCGCTCGTCGAGGCCGTCGCCAAACACGACTTTGAAGCCTGCCTCTTCCGCGGCGCGCGCAAAGTCTTGGCTAGTATCGATGAACACCACCTCTTCACCGCTGCGAGCCAACGCCGCGCCCAACAGACGCGAAACCTCGTCGGCGCCCAAGATCACGTAGCCGACCTCACGCGGGGCGCGAACGCCGAGCAGCGACGCGACCCCGCCTGCGGTCATGCCTTGAATCACCACCGTCACGGCTATCACCAGAAACACCAGCGCCCGGATCGCCTCCCCACCCTCGATGCCGGCGCGCGACAGACGCGCCGCGAACAGCGAAGAGACAGCGGCGGCGACGATGCCGCGTGGAGCGAGCCAAGACAAGAACGCCTTCTCGCGGAACTCGAGCGAGGTGCCGAGCGTGCTGGCGAACACGTCCACCGGCCGCACGACGAAGATCAACCCCAAAACCACCAGCAAGCCAGGCCAACCGAGCGCCACGATGTTGCTCAGGCGGACGTCAGCCGCCAACAGCACGAACAGCGTCGCCACCAACAGCAGCGTCAACTGTTCCTTGAACGCGCGTAGCTCGGCGATGTCATGGCTGCGCGTGTTGCCCACGACCATGCCGGCAAAGATAGCGGCCGTGATGCCGCTTTCGGCTACCAGCGCATTGCTGGCCTCGAAAATCGCCACGGCGCTGGCCAGCGCCGCCACATTGGCCAGACCTTCGGGCAGGGTCTTTCGAAAGCGCATGCAAACCGCAAACAGCGCTCCGCCCAGCAGGCCGATACCGGTGCCGACGCCCAGCCGCGTGGCGATGCCAGCAATCGCGGTGCTCCAACGATCGTTTGGGGGCGCGAGCAACACTTCGAGCGCCACCACGGCGATCGTCGCGCCGACCGCGTCGATGAAAATGCCCTCTGCCTCGAGGATGGTTTCGACGCTGCGCCGCGCGTGGATGCGCCGCAATAACGGGGTTATCACCGTCGGTCCCGTCACGATCACCAGCGTGCCGAAGAGAAAGGAGTGCCGCCAGTCCCAGGCCAGCAGCCAATGGGCGAACAACGCGCCGCCCACGGCGGTCAACACGGAGCCCATCAACACCAAACGCCGGATTGGCACCTGCTGCGTGCGCAACAGTTTTAGGTTCAAGTGCAGGCCGCCGTCGAACAAGATTACAGCGACGGCGAAGCCGACCAAGGCTTCGAGACCCACGCCGAGCGCGCTCGGTCGGATTAGGTTCGCCACGTCGGGGCCGAGCGCAACGCCGGCGATCAGCAACAACACGATGCCGGGCACGTCGACATGGCGGGCGACGACTTGCGCAAGGACCCCCACCAGCATGGCAAGAGAAACCACCAGCCCCGGGCTATTGAGTGCGGCGTGCATGTCAGACTTCGAGCTATTCTTGCGACGCAGGCTGTTCGATTCGCGTCAGCCCATCGGAACGCCGCCAGCTCTTGTAGCGCAGCGCCGACGCGCTGGCAGCCTACTGAGGCCAGATGACCCGGCGGGCGCGTTGGCTGAGCAGGATCTTCTTGGATTTGCGACGACGACCTAGAGGCTCGGCTAGGGCCTGCGCTGACGCGGCATGTCCGCGTGCGGCGCCCGCTGCAACGTGGTCACGGCCGGGCCGATAGTGCTGCTCAGCATCGGCGTCGCAGCCGTCTTTTAGGGGGCGACGGGGCTTGCCGCCTCGCCGCGGCACGACCAGGGTAGAGCCATGCTCAAAGCCGTGGAGTTAGGTCGATCGCTGACCAAGGAGCAATACGGCGCGGTGCTGCCGGGGCTACGCGCGGCGCTGCTCGACGCCCAGGGGCGCCTGCGCAAGGCCGGGTTCTCGGTCGTCGTGCTCGTCAATGGCGTCGACGCTAGCGGCAAGAGCGAGATGGTCAACGCGCTCCACGAATGGTTCGATGCGCGGTTCCTGATGTCGCAAAGCTACACCGAACCCTCCGAGGAAGAGCGCGCTCACCCCGAGTACTGGCGGTATTGGATGTGGCTGCCGCCGACCGGGCGCATCGCCGTCTTTTCTGGTTCTTGGTACACCGAGCCGATTCTCGAGCGCGTTTGGGGCAAGAGCTCCGACGCGCAGTTGGCCACGCGCACCGCGCGGATTGCCGCCTTCGAGCGCACGCTGGCGGATGAGGGCACGCTGTTCGTGAAGCTCTGGTTTCACCTCGGCAAGAAGGGACAACGTCAGCGCTTGAAGGAGCTCGAGAGCAATAAGCTCACGCGCTATCGCGTTAGCAAACAGGACTGGAAGAACCATGACCGCTACGCTACTTTCGTCAAAGTAACCGAGCAGGTGATCAGTGAAACCAGCAGGGGTTTGGCGCCGTGGCACATCATCGACGCAGCCGAAGCTCGCTACCGCAACGTCACCGCCGCGCGGCTGATCCTAGACTCCATTGAAGCGCGCTTGTCGCAAGCTCGTCCGGCACCCGAACCCGTGCGACTGCCGAAGATCGACGACCCCGACACGTTGCTCGATCGTTTGGATGTCACGCAGGCGTTGACTAAGCACGATTACGTAGCGAGCGTGGCCCGCCTTCAAGCGCGGCTGAACCTGCTCGTACGCCGCCTGCAGAAGCGCAAAAGGAGCGCGATCCTAGTGTTCGAGGGGCCCGACGCGGCCGGCAAAGGTGGCGCGATTCGACGCATCACCTGGGCGCTAGACGCGCGCAGCTACCGTCTGATCCCGATCGCCGCGCCAACCGACGAAGAGCGCGCCCACCACTACCTATGGCGCTTTTGGCGCTACCTGCCACGCCGAGGTCGCCTGACCATCTTCGACCGCAGCTGGTACGGGCGCGTGCTGGTCGAGCGCGTGGAAGGTTTCGCGAGCGAGCCGGAGTGGCAGCGTGGCTACGACGAGATCAACGACTTCGAGCGCGAGCTGACTGACAGCGGCGTCGTGTTGGTTAAATTCTGGCTACACATCAGCGGTGACGAGCAACTGCGTCGGTTCGAGGAACGCAAGCACAATCCGGCCAAGCGCTACAAGATCACCGCAGACGATTACCGCAATCGCGAACAAGCCAACCAGTACGAGGCGGCGGCGGCGGAGATGCTCGAGCGCTGCAGCCCGCCCAACGCCCCGTTTACGCTCGTCGAAGCCAACGACAAGCGCTTCGCGCGGGTGAAGGTGCTGCAGGCGCTCTGCGACCGGCTCGAGACTGAGCTCTAGGCGCGGGCGCAAGGAGAGCCAGGCAAATGGAATCGATCATCGATCACGTCGGCATCAAGGTTTCGGACTACGAGAAGACGAAAGCCGCCTACAACGCCGCGCTGGCACCGCTCGGCATCGCGCTGTTGATGGAGTTTCCGAACGTGGGCGGTTGGGGCAAAGGCAAGAAGCCGGAGTTGTGGATCTCGTACAATCCCGAGGCTGACATCGCTCCGGTGCACGTGTGTTTGAAGGCTAACAATCGCGAAGAGGTCGACGCTTTTTACAAAGCTGCGATCGCCGCCGGCTTGCGCGACAACGGCCCGCCCGGCCTGCGCCCGATGTACCACCCCAACTACTACGGCGCGTTCGTGCTGGATCCGGACGGGCACAACCTGGAGGCGGTATTTCACGGCTGAACGCCACACGCTGCGCGCTGTGCGGGCTGGCGTTGGCGGCTGCGCCGGCTTGCGCCGATGCGACGACGGCACAGACAGAGCAGCTGATTGATGCTGGACCGCGCGACGCCAGCGTCGACATGGCGTTATCGTTCGACGGCGTGGACGACTACGTCAGCGTCGGAACCGCGCGTTCACCGCAGATCATGCGCGATCAGTCGCTGATGCTGTGGTTCCGGCCGGAAGCAGCCGGGAGCGGCGCCGCGGACGACCTGCAGGTGCTGTTCACGCTGCGGCGTAGCGGCTGGTCCGGCATCGTGCTGGCGCTCGATCACGCTGTGCCGCTCGCCTACAACATCTTCGGTCCGCGTGATCTGGCGCGCGGCACCGCCGCGGTGACGCTCGACGCTTGGCACCACCTGGCGTACGTCGTCGACTTCGACAGCTCGGAGCTGTTTGTCGACGGCGTCTCGGTCGCGCTCGCCAAAACGCCGCGCACCAATCGCACCCCGACGGCCGCGTTCATCGGCAGCGTGGACGGCAATTCCGACATGTTCCACGGCACGCTCGACGAGCTGCGCGTCTACGATCGCGCCTTCACGGCCGAAGAAATCGCCAGCGTAGCCGCCGGCACCAAACCCGACGTTACTGAGCCGCTCGTCATCTACCTGCCGTTCAACGAAGCCGAAGGCGCGCGCAGCTACGACCGCTCCGGCCTCGGCAATCACGCTGAGCTCGGCGACGGCATCGCCAAGCTCATGCCTACGCGGATCCGTTCGAACGTACCCTAGTCCTCGAGCCCCCAAGCCCTACAGTTGCCCGCTCGGTCCCACCCGACTCAAGCTCACTGCAGCGTCATCCACGAACAGAACCAAAGGAGCCGGTTGGGAAGATTCGGCGACGTTGCAGACGCTGAGGACGATTTCTGCGCCGGGCGCGCCGGGGCGGCCGGAGAGGTCGTAGCTGAGCACGCCGTCGAGCCACACGCGCAGGCGTCCCGAGCTTTGCGGCTCGTAACGCGCCTCGAGCTGGAACCAGCGCCCCGCTTCGATGCGTGGTGAAGGATCCGCCAATGGCTCGAGCAGGTAGCCGGCGTTGTTGCTGAACACCTGCAGCACGTAGCCGCCGACCGGCAAACGGCGGATCTGTAGCTCTTCGCCAGGATACAGCTCGCTTTTGCCCAGATCGCGTGAACGCAGCCGAATCAGCGTCATCGAAGGGTTGAGCCGGTAGTCTTCGGGCAGCAGAAACCACGCGCTGTAGTAGGCGTCGTCGAGCGCGCCAGCGGCGTGAAACAGCTCAGGCCCTTCGTCTTCGTTGTCCCAAGCCGCAGGGTTGACGAGCTTCACGGCGTGGCTGCCGCGGTGCGCGGCTTCGGTCGATACGTCGATCGTCGAGTCTGCGTTCGGCAGGCGTTTGTCGCCGCCACCGCTAGCGGTCCACTGCGACAAATCTCCGGGTTCTTGATCTGCGGTCCAAACCAGGTCGTTGCCGAGCTGCAGTGGGTCGCTGCAACCGAGCAGGCATGTCGCAGCGACGAGCGGGACTCCGCGAAAAAACGTTGCCGCGCCGCCCATGTGCTCAATCGATGGCGAAGCAGTAGATCCGACCGGCGCCGCCCCTGGGCGTGGTGTTGTCGCAGCCGCCGTTTTCGTGCGACGAGTTCCACGAAGAGTAGCAGCTCGTGGGGGCGGTACAGGTCGCGGCCATCCCCGGACCCATGCCGTCGCTGTGCCCGACTTCCGCGGTGTCGGCGTTCGAAGCCGAGGTCCAATCCATACAGGTTTTTCCCGCTTGGACGGTGCCATCCGCCATTGAGCCCGTGAGGACGTCGTGCTCGACCATCGTGCCGCCGTCCCACTGGCCGTGGATCGGATTGCCCTTTTCGTCGATGAAGATCGTGTGGTCGCCTTTGGTGGCGGCCGAGTGCAACGTGGCCACGTCCGGCGCGACCGTAGTGCCCTTGGCGTTCACCCACGGTCCCTTGCCGATGCGATCCTTAGCGTTCACCGTGCTGGTGCTCAGGTAGGCATGGAAGGTGTGGTCACCGAAGCCGGCTGTTTTAGCTAGGTCTTGGCAGCGCTTGTCCGCACCATCGAGTCCGCCGAGCTTGCCGGTCTTGCTGGTGTCGCTGGTGACGAAGAAGGTCGTCTTCGACTTGTTGCCGCTGGAGCCGCCGCTGCCGCTGCTGCCGGCCGAGCCCGCGCTGGCACCTGCTGTGCCGCCCGAACCGCTGCCCGCGCCGCCGCTCGGCGCGCCCGCGCCGCCGCTCGCGGTTCCGCTGCTGCTGCCGCCGGCGCTGCTACTTGCGCCGCCGCTAGTTGACGCGCCAGCCGTGGCCACCATACCGCCAGCATTGCTGCCGGTGCCGCCGGTGCCGCCCTTGTTGTCCGACGCGGTACTGGTGCACGCGAGCAAGACGAAGGAGCTGACGATCCCAATTCGACCGATGGCTTCGAAGCGAAGAAACATGGCACACCTCGGGGTTCTAGGAGCAACGTCGCGCTGTCGCAGCTGACCGAGAGCCGCGAGCCAAGAGAATTCCGATCTAACTGCGATCCGCAGCGGTCGCAAGTTGCTTGCTGGATCTGCGGCGCTCCAGGGTAGCCAACAGCGCCGGTAGCCATAGCACCGTCGCGGCGATGCACGTCAGCTCACCGACGGCCGCGCTCAACCCGAAGCTGTGAATGCCCTTGTTGATCGAGAACAAAAGCGCAAAGTAGCCAATCGACGTGGTCAGTGAGCACAGCAGCAACGCGCCGCCGGTCGCGCGCACGACGTGCCGCAGCTTGCCCGGTCCCTCGAAGCGGTAACGTTGCATCATGTTGTGCGCGTACTCGGCGCCGATGCCGATCGTGATCGGAATAGCCACGAAGTTCAAGAAGTTGAGGTGAATCTGCTTCAAGAACATGAACGCGACCAACGACGCGATGCCGATCAACCACGGTATGAACACGCCGAGCGCCAAACGGTTGCCGCGGAACGCCACCAGAATCACCAAAATCGTGCCCAGCGCGGACACGAAGATCGCGCGCGGCGCGTCCTCGCCAATGGTGGAAATCATGTCCGCGAAGATCACCGCGCGGCCGGAGCCCTTGATCACGTCGCCGTTCGGTAGCGTGACGTGGCGGAAGCTGTTCGCCCACAGCATCAGGTACTTGGCGTCCCAAACGCTGCGCCCGTTACTCGGCGCGATGTAGACGATCGTACCGCGCGTGCCGTCGCGCTCCGTGAACGAGCGCGCAGCCGCCTCTGGCAAATCAGCGATCGTGATTGGCTCGAGCTGGCCTTTGGGCAGGTGCTTTTCGAGCTTGGTCCAGTCTTCGTCGCGAATGAAGCCGCGGGTTTTGGCGCGCAGGATCCGGTCACGCATCTCTGCGATTAACGGCAGCTTTTCGGTCTGCTCGGTCGGCAGTAGTGAGTAGATGCTGACGGTTTTTTCGAATGGTTGCTGATTGGGCGGCGCCGCTCGGCGTCGCTTGGCCAGCTCGGCCTCGAGCGGCGGCACTTGGTCGACCCGATCGGTGACGATCGCGATGCCGTCTTGGCCGACGCGCCCGACCACGTCGTCGACCTGATGCGAAAGACGTTTGGCGGCGCTCGGATTGGTCGAGTCGTCGTTGCCGACGTTGCGCATGTTGTATTCCATCGGGTCGCCGTGGAAGTACAGGGCCGCCAGTGCCACCGCGACCACGCCGATCGCCGCGCCGAGCGCCGCGATCAGTCGCGGGGCGCCGAGCCCGATGCGCTCGAACAAGACGCCGAAGTACTGACCGACGTTGTGCGCGGCCTTGCCTTCGCGGTAGGCGGGCCAGATGCGCTCGCTGGCTGACAACAGCGCGGGCGTGAACACGTAAGTCGTCAGCCAACACAGCAGCATGCCGTAGCCGCCGATGATGCCGAAGTGCTTGAAACCGCGAAAATCGGTGACGATCAGCGAGCCATAGGCGAGCGCGCCCGTCGCGGCCGAGGCCAAGGTCGGGATCCAGGTGTCGCGGTGCGCAATGCGAATCGCGTCGGCCACGTTCAACAGCTCGTCGCGACGCGCCTCGACGTAGCGCGCCATGTAGACGATGCCGTAGTTGATGCCGTTGCCGGCCACGATGCTGACCAAAAATCCGGTCGAGTTGTTGAGGTAGCCGAGCGTGTAGCGCGTGATGCCGAACGTCCAAAGCAGGCCAACCAAGAGCGCGCCACCCATCGTCAGCACGACCCGCACCCGCAAGAAGTACAAGTAAACGATCACCAGCACACCCAAGATGCCAGTCACGCCCACGTGCACCAAGTCGCCGGTGATCCGGTCCACCTCTTCGCCGGTGGTCACGGCGTCACCGGTGTATTGCACGACCATGCTCGGATCGAAGCGTTGCGGACCGACCTTGGCCACGACGCCTTCGACCTGGCGCCGGAAGGCGGCCACGTTGGCTTTGCCGGTCACGGGCGTGCGCACCAAGACGGCGATCAACGAACCTTCGCGGTTCTCGTAGTAGCCGTTCGGGTACGAAGGACCGCTGGCGGGCGTCGCCTTCTTACGGCCCGATAGCTCCTTTTCGATGCTATCGGCGTTGATTGGCGGCGGCTCGTCTTCTTCGTCGAGCAGCGAGCCTTGCTGTTTGCTGACCTCCCAGTCGTAGCGTTCGACGATTCGATCGTGTGCCTTCTTGAGCTCGTCGAGGCTGGCGTAGTAGAGCGCGTTCTCGTCGAAGAACTGCCGCGCGTCTTTGACGCCGTAGTCGACCGCACCGACCTGATCTTTGCCGAGCGTGTACAGCGCTGGCACTAGCGCGTCGACGTACGCCTCGAGCGCTTGCTGTTTGCCCGCTTGCGGCGTGCGCACGATGATGCTGAGCGTCGAGTTGCCGGCCAGGCGCTTGCTGACCCGGCGCATCTCGATCACGCTCTCTTTGCTGTCTGGCAACAGCTCGGAGAATTCGAGCTTGAGCCCGAGGTGCATCGTCGCCCAGGCCGCCGGCACCAGCGTGAGCGCCGCGATCATCACCAGCAGCCACGGGCGCTGCGCCTGCAGGTCCGAGAGAAACGCCAGCCAGCCGGGCAAGCGTCGTTCGTGATCTACGGCTTCGGGCTGCGGCTCAGGGGCGGCCATGCGTGCCTGCCCTGTTATCACAAAGCCAACGAAAGCCCCGCGCTGAGGCCGACCCACAGGTACGGAAGGTGCCCCACCGTGCCTTGGGGAAGCTCGGAAAGCGGCGGTGCAAAAGGGAAGACGCTGGCGTACGCGCCCAGAAAAGGGCTGACCAGACTTTGCTCGGACCAGTTGGCAAAAAAGCCGATCCGCCCGCCGGCGCTGAACGCGGTGTCCTGCTCTGGGCGGTGTGCCGAGAGGCCCGTGACCAGAGCGCGCGTCAAGAGCAAGCTGGCGTCGAAGCTGGTGTCGACCGGCGCGTGGCCGAGCGTGAGTCGTAGGCCGAGCGCGATGTCGAGACGTTCCAGCTCGGCGCGGCCGGCGGTCGTGCCAGTGAAGCGCAACTCGGTGCGCGGCGCGTAGCCGGTCGAGAGTGTGAGGCGCAGCTTGCCCGCGCCGAGCGCAACTCCGAGCGCGCCGCCCAGCATAGCGATGCGCGCGCTGTCCGAGATCGAGGTACTCACCTCCGCGCGCCCACCGAGCTCGATGCGAACGTGGCGCGGAGACGCAGGCGGAGGTGACGGTGGCGGGCGAGGTGGTGGCGTGACCCGACGAGATTCGGGCTCGGGCTGGGGCTCGGGCTCCGGTGAAGCCAGCTCCGGTGGCATCAAGGAGACGACGACCAGGACCGAGACGAAGTGGCTGCGACGCGCGCAGTCACGCGCGGCGTCGCGGTAGATGCGCACCGTCGTCTTACCGTCGCGTGTGATGGCGATCGCCACGCTGTCGGCGCGATCACTCACCATCACGTTCGCATCAGTCGGAACGGCGCGGCGCTGCTCGGGTGTGGTGAGCTCTCGCACCTCCGCCTGCACCATGTCGGGACCAGGGCAGTCCGAGTCGCTTTGAATCGGGAGCAGTTCCACTCACTCCGTCCCTAGCGCAGGTCCGGTCAGCTCTGAAGCACCGGCTGGGGCCAAGCGTGCCATACTCGGTTCGCGCTCATCCCGCGTGCCTTGCGGTCGCTTCCCGCCTGTGGTCGTGGCGGCCGAGACCTTTTTCGTGGCGGGCGTACTTTTTTCGGTAAGGCGAAGATGTCAGCCCCCCTGGATCAAAGCAGGAACGTGCTGCTCAGCGAGCTCCGGGCCGAGGTGGCTCCGGTGGAGACACCCTCTCCGGAGGGCGAAGCTCCATTGGACCTGTCGTTCGATGGGCTCTATGAGCGGTGGTTCGAGGATGTTTCCCGCTGGGTGCGGGCGCTCGGTGCCGGTGAGGCCGATCGCGACGACCTGGTGCAGGAGATCTTCCTGGTCGTGCATCGCAGGCTTTCGGATTTCGACGGGCAGAACGTGGCAGGCTGGCTTTACCAAATCGCTCGACGCAAAGTACGCGACCACCGTCGCCTGCTGTGGGTCAAGCACCTGTTCGGCAAGAGCAGCTTGCCGCTGGTCGACGCCATGCTGACGACGAGGCAAAGCGCGCTCGACGAGCTCGAGACCAAGCAGAAACGAGAGCTCTTGGCGCAACTCCTCGAGAGGTTGAACGAGGATCAACGCGCGGCCTTCGTGCTCTTCGAAATCGAAGGCAAAAGCGGCGAAGAAGTCGCGTCGCTGACGGGCGTGCCGATCAACACCGTGTGGGCTCGCATCCACAAGGCTCGCAAGAAGCTTCAAGAGCAGGCCCAGCGCTTCGAAAAGCGTCAAGGCCGCGGGAGAGACCGATGAAGCGTCTGCTAGACGAAGCCGATCCCACGCTGAGCGCGCTCACCGAGCTGGTAGCTAGCGCTGAGCGGTATCAATCGAGCCCTTTCGCCAGGCGCCACGTGCAATCACGCCTAACGCGCGTGCTCGAAGCTGGATTCGCCCGGCGTTTGCTGTGGCGACCGGCGCTGCTCGGAGTCGGCGCGCTGTTGGTCGCGGCCACGGCCGCGGCAGCTGGCTACACGCTGCTCGCGTCGTCGAGGCAGACGCTGCCCGCGCCGTCCGCGCTGGTGGTTCCGCCGCGCGCGCCGACCCCTGCCACGTTGGCGCACGTCGGGCCGCTGGTCGTCGACGTGCCGGTCGAACCTTCGCGCGTCGTCGAGCTGCCGAGCGCCAAACGCCTCGACAAGCCGCGGCCCGGTGAAGATCCGTCGCAGGTCGCTGAAGCCGTGCGCGCGCTGCGCAAGCAGGGCGACGCCGCGCGCGCGCAGGCGTTGCTCGATCAATACCTGCGAGCCAATCCGCACGGCGCGTTGGCTGAAGACGCGCTGGCGCTGTCGATCGAAGCCGCCGCGGCGCGCAAAGATCCGAGCGCTGCCGACTACGCGCGCCGCTACCTGGCGCGCTACCCGAACGGCCGCTTCAAGACTGTGGCCGAGCGCGCTCTCTCACGCTGAGCACAGCGCCGCGGGCGAGCTCGGCTTCGAGCCCACGCTACTCGCAACTGTCGGCGGTCACACAAGCCTTGTTGAGGCAGTGCCCGCTGTAGCAAGTGTCGTTGGCGTTGCATTCTTCGCCGGCGTGGGCGATCGCGCGGCAGTTACCAGCGTCGCAGCGCGCGTAGGCGGCGCAGATCTGCGCGTCACCAAGCCCGGCGCCACACTTCTCTCCGGCGGCTGGCTTCGGCGTGCATTTGCCGGCGCCGAGAGGCGTCCGCAACACGCAGTATTCGTCGTCGGGGCATGCGTCGGGGACAGCGACGTGACAAACCGCGCCTGAGCCGAGCTTGGCCACGCAGTCACCGCCGATTGGCGCGAACGACTTGATCTCGCACGAGAGGCCGACCGCGCACAGGTTGCTAGCCAAGGAGCAGGCGCCGCCGAGCTTGCCGCTGAAGGCTTGGCTGAGCGTGACACACTTGCCGGGCGTCTTGGCCGTCGAGTCGTCACCCAAGCACGCGAAGCCGTCGATGCAATCCGGCTCGCCTTGCTTGCACGCTTCGCCCGCTTGCGACGGCGCGACGCAATGCGCGTTCGCGCCGCATTTGAGCCCGCTCACGCAGTCGCCGTTGCCGGTGCACGCTCCGCCGGCTTGCTCGTACGGGGCGCACTTGCCGGGGCAGGTGTCGCCGAGCTTGCAGTACTGCGCGCCCTTGCACTCGCCGTCGAGCGAGCACTCCCCGCCCTCGGCGATCGTGCCGGCGAACGCCGCTTTGCAGCTCGGGGGCGAACGGTTGCTCAGCGTGGAGCAGTCGCCCGACGCGACTTCATCGAGGCAAGCCTGAAGCTTCTTGTCGTCGTACTTGATGCTGCCGCGGTCGATCGCATTTGGCAGCGTGGCAAGCTCTTCGGTCAGCGTCTTGGTGGTGTTGGTGACGCAGTCTTCGCCGGGACGGAAGATCGCGTACAGGTCACCGGCGCAGCTCGTGTACGCCTTGCAGAGCGCCGTCGCGTACGAGGCGGCGAGCTCATCGACCTTGACCATCGGCGTGGTTCCGCCGCCTTGCCCGGCCTGGCCATCTTGCCCGCCGGCCCCGGTGTCCATCACGCCGCTGCTGCTGCCGCCGCAAGCCGTGACCAAACCGAACACCAACGCAAAGGAAGCAAACGGGGCAAGACGGATCGAGCGCATGCAATCTCCTTGTTCGAACGAAGCGCGAAGCGACCGCTCCCAGCAACCAGCGTGCCAGCATTGGCTGGACTCGAAAAGCGGCAATTCATACGCAGGGCGAGTCGGCGGCAGCTCGGAACTGGCCACCGCGCGTTGCCGCGCGTTCACGCCCGGTATGCCCTCGTGTTCACGGCAAGCCGCCAGGCGTGTTCGGCCGACATGCTAGCGTTCTGGCCCGTGACATCGCCGACTTCACCTTCAGCCGTCCGCGACTACATGCGGCGCTTTGCGCTCGTGGCCCAACGCCAAAAGGCTGAAGCGACGGCGGCGACGCTGGAACAAAAGCTCGACGAGCTCGAGCAGCTGATGCTGTCCATCGACGACTTCGGTTGGCGGGCGAGCCTAGACGATGACGCGCCCGTTCGCGCCCGCTGGAGTCTGCTCCGGCAGCGGCTCGCTGAGCGCGCGAAAGTGATTTGAAGGCGAACGCGATTTGGCTATCCCAAGCGTACCGGGTCCTCTGCTGCGCGCGATTGAGGCGAGCTCCGCCTGGGTCGCCGAAGCCGAGGCGCCAGCCGCGGTGATCGGTGGTGTGGCCGCATCGTTACTGGGTCGTCCGCGCGTCACCAAGGACGTCGACATGGTCGCGCTGGTCGATGACGACGCTTGGGCTCAGGTACTCGAGAAGGGTGGTCGCCACGGGTTCGAACCGAGGGTCGCAGACGCACTCGAGTTTGCGCGCGGATCGCGTGTCCTCTTGCTCGTTCATCGGCCGACGGGCATCGAGCTCGATCTCTCGTTTGCTGCCCTGCCCTTCGAGCGTGAGCTAATCGAACGCGCGGTCGAAAAAACCGTGCGCGGCGTCGTGTTCCGCGTCGCGACGGCCGAAGACATCATCGTCATGAAGGCGCTGGCGCTCCGACCTCGTGACGTCGCGGACATCGAGGCGATCTTGGAAGCGACGCCGGGGCTCGACCTGGAGCGAGTGCGCGGTCTGTTGCGGGTGTTCACGGAAGCGCTGGAGACGGACGATTTTGCCGCGGAGTTCGAGCGCATTCTGCAGCGTGCGCGGCGCCGCTGACGGCTGCGGTGTCGTCTCCAGGCAAAGCCGTCCGTTTCGACCATTAGGTCGTCGCTCGAGCACGAGAGAACAGGAAGGCGGGAAGGCGGGAAGATTTCTGTTGTTCGAGCAGGCGCCTGAGGCCCAATCGCGAACCCCAAGCGTCGAGTTGCCAGTACCACCCACCCCAAATCTCGGCCTTCCCGCCTTTCCGCCTTCCTGTTGTCCCCGCTCGCTCGGGCAAGATGCGATGAAATCATCAGAAGCTGCGGCGCGGCCGACCGGGCGGCAATTGCTGACAACTGTGTGTCAGGGATATGTCGGCAATGGGCGGGGATTTTGTGGGCTGATTCCGGCTACTGCCGGTCGTGGGGAGCCGGTGCTAGGTGATGGGCCCGATGCCGAAGCATGCGCCGCCGCCCGAGCCTGATGCGATCGTGATCCGTGGTGCCCGCGAGCACAACCTGAAGAACGTTACGGTGCGGATTCCGAAGCACAGCTTGGTGGTGCTGACGGGGGTTTCGGGCAGCGGGAAATCGTCGTTGGCGTTCGATACGTTGTATGCGGAGGGGCAGCGCCGTTACGTCGAGAGCTTGTCGAGCTACGCGCGGCAGTTCCTGGGCCAGATGGAGAAGCCCAAGTACGACACGATTCGCGGCCTCTCGCCGACGATTTCGATCGAGCAGAAGACGGCGTCGAGCAATCCGCGCAGCACCGTCGGTACCGTCACGGAAGTGCACGACTACTTGCGTGTCTTGTACGCGAGCATTGGCGTGCAGCATTGTCCGAAGTGCGGCGTGAAGGCGGCCGGGCAGAGCGCAGAGGCGATCGTGCGCGCGCTGATGGCTTTGCCCAAAGGCGAAACTGTGACGGTGTTGGCGCCGCTGGCTCGGCAACGTAAGGGCGAGCACAAGGACATCCTCGAAAGCGCGCAGGCCAAGGGCTTTTCGCGGCTGCGCGTCGATGGGCGCGTGGTGCGGCTCGGTCACGACCAAGTGATGCTCGACAAGAAGTCGAAGCACGACATCGATATCGTCGTGGACCGCATCAAAATCGAGCCGGAAGCGCGCGCGCGCCTGACGGACTCGGTCGAGACGGCGCTGCGCGAAGGCGACGGTAAGCTGGTCGCGCTCAGCGCCAAAGACGAAGAGACGGCGTTCAGCGAAAAGAGCGCGTGCCCGAAATGCGGCATGTCGTTCGGCGAGTTGTCACCGTTGGCGTTTTCGTTCAACTCGCCGATCGGCTTTTGCCAAGATTGCAACGGCTTGGGCTCGCGCCCGGAGATGGATCCGGAGCTGGTCGTGCCGAATCCGGAGCTGTCGATCAAAGACGGCGCGATCACGCCGTGGGCTGCGGCGGTGGCGCGCGGTGAAGGCTGGACGGCATCCGAGGTCGACTACGTCGTCAAGCTGCTGAAGATAAAACTGACCACGCCGTGGAACAAGCTGACAGACGCGCAACGTAAAGGCGTGCTGTGGGGCGCCACCGTGAAGGGCTACGAGTGGGAAGGCTTGTGCAACCAGCTGATGCGGCGCATGCGCGCCACCTCCAGCGAGGATATGAAGCAGTGGTACCTGCGCTACTTCTCGAGCAAGCCCTGTCCGGCGTGCGGCGGCCATCGGCTGAAGGCCGAGAGCCGCGCCGTAAAGATCGCCGGCATGAGCCTCACCGACCTGTCCGAGCAGCGCATCGAAGAAGCGGCGAAGTGGATCGACAGCGTGGAGCTCAAGGGCGCCGATGTGGAGATTGCGCTCGAGCTGCGTAAAGAGATCCGCGCGCGGCTCGGCTTCTTGGTCAACGTTGGTTTGAGCTATTTGACGCTCGATCGCGCGGCCGCCACGCTCAGCGGCGGGGAGAGCCAACGCATCCGTTTGGCTTCGCAGATTGGCTCGGAGCTGACCGGCGTCGTTTACATTTTGGATGAGCCGTCGATTGGGCTGCACCAGCGCGACAACGGGCGCTTGCTGGCGACGCTCGAGGCGTTGCGTGATTTGGGCAACTCCGTCGTCGTCGTCGAGCACGACGAAGAGACGATGGCCAAAGCCGATTACCTGATCGATTTTGGTCCGGGTGCGGGCGAGCTGGGCGGCCAGGTCGTCGCCGAGGGCACGCCCGAGCAAGTGATGCGCGTGAAAGAGTCGCTAACCGGCGCTTATCTTTCGGGGAGGAAAAAGATCGAGCTGCCGGCGGCGCGCCGCAAAGGTAACGGCAAGTTTCTCGAGGTCAAAGGCGCGAGCGAGCACAACCTTCGGAACCTGGACGTAAAGTTTCCGCTCGGCACCCTGCTGGCGGTCACGGGCGTGAGCGGTGCCGGAAAGTCGACGCTCGTCAACGGTATCTTGTTCCCGGCGCTCTCGCGCAAGCTGCATGACGCGCGCGCGGCGATCGGCGCGCATAAGTCGCTGGTCGGCACCGAGCACGTCGACAAGGTGATCGCGATCGATCAAAGGCCGATTGGGCGCACGCCGCGCAGCAACCCGGCGACCTACACCAAGGTGTTCGACCAAATTCGCGAGCTTTATGCCAGCACGCCCGAAGCGCGCGCCTTTGGCTACGACGCCGGGCGATTCTCGTTCAACGTCAAGGGCGGGCGCTGCGAAGCGTGTTCCGGTGATGGCCTGCGCCAAGTCGAGATGCACTTTTTGCCGGACGTCTACGTCACGTGCGAAGAGTGCCGCGGGCGGCGCTTCAACGACGCCACGCTGCGCGTCACCTTCAAGGGCAAGAGTATCGCCGACACACTCGAGATGAGCGTGCGCGAAGGTCTCGAGGTTTTCTCGGTTCACAACCTGATCACGCGTGGCCTGCAGACGCTGGTCGACGTCGGCTTGGGCTACGTGAAGATCGGTCAGCCTTCGCCGACGCTCTCCGGCGGTGAAGCGCAGCGGATCAAGCTAGCGCGCGAGCTGTCGCGTGTCGGCACCGGTCGCACGATCTACATTTTGGATGAGCCGACGACCGGTCTGCACTTTGCCGACGTCGAAAAGCTGCTGGTCGTTTTGTCGCGCTTGGTCGACGCCGGCAACACCGTCGTCGTCATCGAGCACAACCTCGACGTCATCGCGCACGCCGATTGGGTCATCGACATGGGCCCCGAAGGTGGCGCCGGCGGCGGTCAGTTGATCGCCGAGGGCACACCGGAAGAGCTGGCCCGCGCCAAGCAGAGCCATACCGGCCGCTATTTGCAGGAGAAGTTGAAGCAGCTGGGCGGAGGCGTTGCACCGTCATCGCGCGCGTCGACCAAACCTGCGGGCCGCGCAAAATCGAAAGCGCGAAACGGCGCGCGCGTCGCCGAGGCGGGCTAGTCTCGGGCCGAACATGGGCAATTGGCTCACGGCCTCCGGCATCAGCGGTTTTCTGGCGGTCGCGCTCGGTGCATTCGGGGCGCACGGCTTGCAGGCGCGCTTGGCAGACGCCGCTGATGGCGCCAAGCGGCTCGGCTGGTGGCAAACCGCCGCGCACTACCATTTGATGCACGCGCTCGCGCTGGCGGTCGTCGCGTTCGTGATCGCGCGTGCTCCGCAGGCGCGCTTCGCCGGCGCTGCGTTCGTGTTCGGCACGCTGCTGTTCAGCGGTAGCCTTTACGTGATGGCGCTTGGCGGCCCACGTTGGCTTGGCGCCGTCACCCCACTCGGCGGCCTCGCGTTCCTCGCGGGTTGGGCCGTGCTGGCATGGTGCGGCGTCGTAGTCAGTCGTAGTTAGGGGTCGTAGGCCTGGTTTGGCTGCCCAGCTGGGCAGCTGTAACTGGGCCTACTGTGCCACTCCGCGTCGAGATGTTAGGCTGTGACCGTGGCAAACGCCTGGCCTCCCGTGACTGAAACGGAAAGCACCCATGTGGGTCGGCCGCTTTCCGTCGAAGAGTGGCTCGCGCTCGACGAGGACGACGAAGGCGAGTGGGTCGATGGCTGGCTGGTGGAGGAGGAAGTGCCTGACTTTACTCACGAGCTGACGATCTCGTGGTTGATCCGAATCGTCGGCCATTGGCTCAACGGACGAGGCTTCGTGGTGGGCTCTGAGCTCAAGATTTTGACGGCCAAAACGCGCGGTCGAAAGCCAGATCTTGCGATCATCTTGCCGGGTAGCAAGACGCCCCCGCGAAGTGGTCCGCTAAGGGAGCCGCCGGATATTTTAGTGGAGGTGGTGACTCCGACGCCACGCGACGAGCGCCGCGATCGCGTCGAGAAGATGGGCGAGTACGCGCGCTTCGGCGTGGCGTACTACTGGCTCGTGGATCCTGCGCTCGGCGCGTTCGAGATCTTCGGGCGCACGCCAAAAGGAAACTACGAAAAGTTGGTCGGTGTCACCGCGGGTCGAATCGACCCTGTGCCAGGTTGTAAGGGTCTCGTCATCGATGTCGACGCGCTTTGGGCCGAGCTGGCGCGCCTCGGCGACGCCGAGTAGCGCGCGCGACGCGGAACGACCCGAAGCGCCTGCTCGACGGGGTGCCGCGTGTTATGGTTGCTGCGTGGCTGAGCCGGCGCGACAGAAGTACAGCTTCCAGGATTACGTTGCCTTGGAGGCGATGAGCCCGGTCAAGCACGAGTTTTTGGGCGGGCATGTCTGGGCCATGGCGGGCGGAACGCCGGAGCACGCCGCCGTCGCCGTCAACGTTTCCACGCTGCTCAGCGTGGCGCTACGCGGGCGACCGTGCCGGGTGTACAGCTCGGATCTTCGAATCCGCGTCATGGCGACCGGACTCGGCACCTATCCGGACGTGACCGTCGTCTGCGGCTCGCCGCAGTTCGACCTACAAGACGCGAACGGTCACACCGTCGTCAACCCCACCGTCGTGGTCGAAATACTCAGTCCTTCGACGGAAGACTACGATCGCGGGGAAAAACTGGCGCACTACCAGCGGATCGACTCGCTGGAAGAGATCGTGCTCGTCGCGCATTCCGAACGGCGAGTCCATGTCTGGCGGCGCCAAGGCGCAACTTGGGTCGAGCAGATTTTCAGTAGCGGCGCGGCGAATCTCGAGTCGGTGAGTTGTACATTGCCGCTGGATGAGATTTATCGAGATCCGCTGGCGGCCGTTTGAGCGATGGGAACACGAGCGTAGGGTTCGGGGCCGATTGCCGCGAGCGCACGCCGTGACGGTACTTTTAGCTTGCGCAGCGTCGACGCGACCTGATTGGCGATCGTGCGCTCGGTCGTGCCGCGTGCCTTCGCGATAGCGCGGTTGCTGGGACCGCGCCCAACTAGCTCGAGCACTTCGCGTTCGGCGTCCGTCAGTGATGCCAGGGGCGCGGGCGACGATTCGGCGCGGAGGAGGGGAGCGATCATGCGTGTCATTTCCGTACGGTTCTTGGCACCGATCTTCAGGGCTGCGGAGCGAAGCGCCCCCGACACCGCGGAATCGGAAACGCCGAGCGCGTACGCAACCGACCAGGCGTCCGCTGCGTTGGTAAGATGGCGACGCTTGCGGCTGCGAGCCCGTTCGACCTCGCCGGAGACGGCCTTGGACGCACGCCGGGCCCTAAGGAAAGAAGTCCTGCACGACCCAGAGCTTGCCGTCGGCCGCGGTCGCGATGCCGCACGACACGCCTCGGTAGCGCACGTCGGTCATGTTGACGTAGTGGCCGTGGGAGGGGCCGGAGCCGGGGCCTTCGGCGAACATCATCGCCAGGCAGCGGTCGATGACGTCGGTGGGCGTGCCGGGCCAGCCGGGGCATTCGTTTTGGGCGCGCTCGCGGCACTGGCCGAACGCACCGTGTGCGGTGCGTGACGCGCCGTCGGAGCTAGCTTGGGCGTCGCCGCAGGGCTCGGTATCCGGACGGCGAACGACGGGACCGACGCCGACGCGGGCGCGGTATTCGTTGGTGCGTTGGAGGCACAATTGACGAGCTGATTCGAGGGGGGACGCCGAGGCTGGGGGCGGGGTCGGGGTCGGGGTCGGGGGTGGAAGAGAAGCGCCGGGCACGGGCACGTTCGGAGAGGGGGCGGAGCCGGGCAAGCAGACTTGGCCGACGAAGCTGGGGACGCACTGGGTGTTGGTCTTGCAATCCGACACGCTGGTGCAGCCGCCGCAGCGGCCGCTGAGGCAGCGGCCGAAGGGGCATTGGGGGTCGTTGTCGGTGGCGCAGAAAAAGCCGAAGGCGGGCGGCATCGCGGGCGCTGTGGCGGGGCCGGGTGCGGGCATGCCGCCCGGGGTGGGCGTGGGTGCCGCGGGCGTTGCGGTCGGCGCGGGGAACGTTGTCGTGGCGGGGTAAGCGGGCGGCGTCGGGTCTTCCTGCTTGCACGATGCCAAGGCTAGGCACGCGACCAGCGCGATCCCGATGCGAGCCACGTTAGTGACTACGCCCCGCGCGAAGCCGCTTCTCTTCCTGCCCCAGCTCGCCGACGACGTGCATCACGTGATCGGCGATTTGTTGCTGGATGCGCGCGCTCGGAGGTTCGTCGAGTAGCGTTCCAAAGTCGATCGGCGCGCCGAACACGACGTGAATCTCGCGCCCGGTACCGTCGAAGTTGCTCGCGATCTGCTGCGGAAAATCGTTGATTAAGCCGTTGATAAACACCGGAATCACCGGCACCCGCGCGCCTTGAATGATCCGACCGACCCCGCGTTGCGCAGGCAAGAACGTGTACGGGTCGTCGTCTTTCTTGCGCGTGCCTTCCGGGTGAATCCCGCAGAACATGCCGCCGCGCCGCAGCAACCACGACAGCTCGTCGAGCGACGTCGGGTTCAGGATCAGCTTCTTCCTTTCGCGGAACAGCGGCGGGTACATGGCGAAGAAGCTCATCACGCCGTTCACGAATAAGCCAATCGGGTTGTCGTAGAAAAATTTCGAGCGGACCGGAAACACGATCCGATGCTTCAGCCCGCGCCGTACCAGGTCGCCGAAGATCACGTACAGGTCGAAGAAGCTGCGGTGGTTCGAGACCAGGATGTAGCTCTGGCGTTGCTCCAGCACCGGCAAGCGCTCGATGCCGTGCATGTGCCGCAGAGATTTGGTGCAATGATGAATCCACGACGAGCCGACGCTGTGCTGCAGCGCGCGAATCGTCGAATCGACCACACCGCGCCGAAACGTGCCGCGCACGAAGCGAATGATCACGCGCTCCATCCACGACAGCCGCTCGCGCCCGCTGTACGCGAGATCGGGGCGCTCTGCCAATTCAATCGTCACGGCGGAGACTCATTCGAACACGATATCCACGTAGCCTGGAGCCGGCAAGTGCGGGCCAACGGCGTTGAAAACGTGCTTGGCCAGGTGCTGGTGATCGAGCGCGCCGGCGTTCGTCGTCAGCTTGATCGTCGGATGCGGCTCGAGATCACGCTCTGGGTTGAAGGTGCGGAGCAGCTCGTAGCTGGAAAGGTCCGGCAGCTCGCTCACGCAGCGCTCGAGCGCGGCCGTCAGCTCGGCCGACGGCGGCGCGCCCGGCTCGGCGATCAGCGTGCGCTCGTGATCATCGGGAATGGCCGCCACGTAACCCACGAGCGGGATGGCTTGCCCTGCGACCAACTGCAGGACCTCGGCGGTCGTCAACACCAACTCGGACTCCGCGCCGGCGTCGATCACCACGCCGTGCACGTTCTCGTCCAGCGTGCCGCTCGCCATCTGCAGCGCGACGCCGCCCGGCACTGAGCAGAACTCCAGCTCGCCGCCCCCCGTTTGCCAGCCCAGCTGCGCCCCGACCGCGTCGAGCAAGGGCGCGCTGGTGAACAGCGCCGCGAATTGCGGACCCTCCGGCGTCGGCAAGAAGTGCGACAAGAGCCGCAGCTCGCCCTCGATCTTGGTCCGTTCGCCGGTGGTGGCGCCCAGCACCGGTTCGGCGAGCGGGATCAACAGGTCTGCTTGTTCAAGCGCGTCGAGCAGCGCCGCCACGTCTTTGCGAAAGCCGCGCCGCGCCTGCACGACCGCGCTGACTAGATCCGGGCCACCGCCCGAACCGCTATCTTGCCCAATAACCTGCATGGAATGGCACCAACTGGCCGCCTGACTATCACAGCGGAGGCGGCTCTGCACGGCTCTGGCGCGCTTCGGCCGTGATAGTCTCCGAACGCCCTGATGGTCCCGCGCGTGCTTCGCAGCTTCTACCCAGAGATCCAGCCTTACCGGACCGGCTACCTCCAGGTTTCACCGGTCCACTCGCTCTACTTCGAGGAGTCTGGCAACCCCGATGGCAAGCCGGTGGTGTTCCTGCACGGTGGACCCGGCGGCGGCACGAGCCCGAAGCAGCGGCGTTTCTTCGACCCGGCGCGCTACCGCATCGTTCTGTTCGACCAGCGCGGCTGCGGCAAGAGCCGACCGCACGCTTCGCTCGAAGACAACACGACCTGGCATTTGGTCGCCGACATCGAAGAGCTGAGAAAGTATCTGGCGATCGAGCGCTGGCAGGTCTTCGGCGGTTCGTGGGGTAGCTCGCTTGCGCTGGCATACGCCGAGACGCACGCGGAGCGCGTCAGCGAGCTGGTACTGCGCGGCATCTTCTTGCTGCGGCGTTGGGAGCTCGAATGGTTTTATCAGCGCGGCACCGGCGTGCTGTTCCCGGATGCATTCGAGCCGTTCGTGAACCTGATCCCGGAAGCCGAGCGTGGCGACTTGATCGGCGCCTACCACCGGCGTTTGACCAGTGACAGCCCGGTCGAGCGCCAGGAAGCCGCACGGATTTGGAGCGTGTGGGAGGCCAGCACCAGCCACTTGCTGCAAGACAAAAACTACATTCAGAGCGCAGCCGGTGACCAGTTCAGCTTGGCGTTCGCGCGCATCGAGGCGCACTACTTCGTCAACGGCGGTTTCTTGCGCAACGAGCAGCAATTGCTGGAAGACGTGAGCAAGATCCTTCACCTGCCGTGCGTGATCGTCCAAGGCCGTTACGACGTCGTCTGCCCGGTCAAGAGCGCCTGGGAGCTGTCGAAGGCCTATCCAGGGGCGGACCTGCGCATCGTGCCGGACGCCGGGCATTCGGCGTTCGAGCCCGGAATCGTGCACGAGCTGATCAGCGCGACCGACGGCTTCGCTGATCGGAAGAGCCAGTAGATGAGCGTTGCCGGCGCGTTTTTTACCGTACGAAAGCTGCTCTCTCCGCGCGCACGACGCTCGTGGATTGGGCGGACGCGCGCGCACATCGAGCTGCGCGACCTATCGCAGTCCGAGCTGGTGTCGTTCGCCGAGCGTGTGCGCTCCGCGCTGGGCGAGCTGCTGCGCGTGCGCGGCGTCGAAGTCAACGCGCCGCTGCGGCGGCTGGTCGTGTCGTTCGACGACGACGCCTGCGCGCTGTCGGAGTTGCTGGCAGTCGTCGAGCAGGCCGAGCGCGCTGCCGGCGTCGACAACGCGCGCTTCCGCGACGAAATGTGGGAGCACCCGGCGGACGCCGAGAGCATCGAGCGGTTGCTGGTCGGCCTGTGTGCCGACGCGCTCGGCGCCGTGACCGGCCTGAGCTTGAAGTTTTCGCCGCTCCCGGCGTCGCGCATCGGCGGCACGCTGGGCAGTTTGTTCTCGATCGCGCAGGGCACGCAGCGCCTGCGCAAGCCGCTCGACGAGCGCTTCGGTCCGCAGCGCGCCGACCTGATGCTCGATCTCGCCGCCGCGCTGGCGAACGCGACCGCGCAGCGCTCGGGCAGCGCCTTCGTCGAGTTGGCCCACAAGTTTTCGCGTTTGGGTGAGGCGCAGGCGCGCCGCCGTATCTGGGAGCAGCGTGAACAGGAGCTGTTCGCGGCGCCGGCCGAAGTCGCAGAGCTCGCGCCGTCCGAACCACGTCCACGCGCGTTGCCGCGCGGCCCGATCGAAGAATACGCCGATCGGGCTTGGATCGTGTCGCTCGGCGGGTTCGCGGTCAGCTTTCTGACGACGCGCAGCGTGCAACGCGCGATCGCCGCGCTGTTTGCCGGGCTGCCGCAGCCGGCTCGGCTCGGTCGTGAGACGTACTGCGCCGAGCTGTGCCGCGCGTTGGCGGCGCGCCAGGCGCTGGTGATCGACTCCGAAGCGCTGCGTCGACTCGACCGGATCGACTGCTTGGTGCTCGAGGGTGGGTTGGTGGCCCGTGATCGCTACGAGGTGCGCGAGCTGTTGGCGGTGGGCCACTTGGACGAGGCCGAAGTGCGTCGCGCGCTCAGCGCGCTGCTCGACGTCGAGCGGCCGATCGAGAAGCGCAGCGTAGGCGAGTACACGTTCGGCGCGCTCGGCGTGCTCGGCTGCGCGGTGCCGGACGAGCTTAGCCCGGGCGTTTCGGACTTGGGTCGGCGCGGCGGCTTGGTCGTGGGTTTGTTGCAAAACGACGCGCTAGTCGCGCTGGCGGAGGTCGAGCTGATCCCGCAAACCGGCATCGACGAGCTGATCACGGCTGCGCACGAGGCAGGCATGCGCGTGGTGGTTGCCGGCGCGGAAGAGAGCTTGCTGAGCGGCTTGCCGGCTGACGACACGATCGGCGGCGGTGAAGATTTGGGGCGCGGCATCCGGCGCTTGCAGCGTGAAGGTCGCGGCGTGTGCCTGGTCGTGACCAGTCGTTCGCCGCGGGTCGACGCCGACCTAACGATCGGGTTGATGCGCGAGGGTGAATCGCCGCCATGGGGCGCGCACGTGATCTGCAAGGATGACTTGTCGGACGTGCGGTTCTTGATTCACGCGGCGGTGGCTGCGCGTCAGGTGGCCAAGCAGGGCGTCAACATCGCGCTCGGCGCGGCGACGCTCGGCGCGCTGGTTTCGGCCGGCGGTGTCGTGCCGCTGACAGCGCGGCGCGTGATCGCGGTCGTCAACGCGGCGTCGCTGATCTCGATGGCGAACGGCGTGCGCGGCTCGTTCGTGCTCGCGCGGCGCGCGCTGCCGGCTCCGCACGATCGCACCCCGTGGTACGCGCTCGACACGCGCAGCGCGTTGGTCAAGCTGCGCACGTCCGAGCAGGGTCTGCTCCGCCGCGAAGCCCAGCGCCGCCGTCGGCCGAACCTGACCGAGTCGCGCTCGCGCACAAGCGAGCTGGTCGAAGCCATCACCGATGAGCTGTTCAATCCGCTGGCGCCGCTATTGGCGGCTGGCGCAGGCTTGTCGGCGGCAGTCGGCTCTTTCGGCGACGCCGGCATGGTTGGCGGCGTCGTGGTGCTCAACGCGCTGGTCGGTGGCTTGCAGCGCTTCCGCACCGAGCGACGCCTGCGCGAGCTGTCGCGCGGCCAGCGGCGTTACGCCCACGTGCGGCGCGGCGCTGCGCTGCTCGATCTGCCCGAGCAAGAGTTGGTGCGCGGTGACATCCTAGTGCTCGAGGCCGGTGACGTCGTGCCGGCCGACTGCCGGATCTTGTCGGCGGAAGCGCTGGAGGTCGACGCCTCGGCGATGACCGGCGAGTCGTTGCCGGTGCGCAAGTCGGCGGCGCCCTCGTTCGAGATGCACATCGCTGATCGCAGCTCGATGCTGTACGACGGGACGGCGATTGCCGCTGGTCGCGCGGTCGCGCTGGTCGTCGCCACCGGCGAAGAAACCGAAGCGCGGCGCGGTGCCAGCGCAGTCAAGCGCGATCCGAGCCGTGGCGGCGTCGAGCGGCGCTTGCGCTCGCTGATCCAAATGACGGGTCCGGTCGCGCTCGGCGCGGGCGTGGCGCTAATTGGCGCCGGCCTCGTGCGCGGCCGTAAGCTCGAAGAGCTGGTCGGCAGCGGCGTTAGCTTGGCGGTGGCGGCGGTGCCGGAAGGCTTGCCGCTGATCGCGACGGCGGCACAGCTGGCGGCGGCTTCAAGGCTGTCGAAGCGCGGCGCGCTCGTCCGCAACGTGCGCAGCATCGAAGCGCTCGGTCGCGTCGACGCGCTGTGCCTGGACAAAACCGGCACGTTGACCGAAGGCCGGATCGAGCTCGGTTCGATCTCCGAAGCGACGGGCGACGCCCCGGCAGTCTACGGCGAGAGCGAGCACCTGGTGCTGGCCGCAGCCCTGCGCGCCGCGCCCGAGCAGCGGGTCGGTGGCAGCCGGGCGGATCCGACCGACGCGGCGCTGTACCGCGCGGCTCAGAGCTTTGGCGTGCGCGTGTTCGACGGCGGCAGCGGCTGGCTGCGGCTGCGCGAGTTGCCGTTCGAGGCCGAGCGTGGCTACCAAGTCGTGTTGGGCGAGACGCGCGAAGGCGGGCTGCTTTCGGTGAAGGGCGCGCCCGAGCGGCTGATCACGCACGTGACGCAACTACGCTGCGGCGGCGAATACATCGACGTCGATGACGCGGGTCGCGCGGCGCTGCTCGAGCGCGCCAAAGAGCTCGGCAGCGCGGGCCTGCGCGTGCTCGGTGTGGCGGAAGCCAAAGTCGCGAGCGACCACGACCTTTCGCAGATGCCAGGCCTGTGTTTCCGCGGCTTCATCGCGTTTCGCGATCCGGTGCGGCCGACCTCGGCGCAAGCCGTTTCGGATTTGCACGAGGCGGGCGTGGTGACGTACATGCTGACCGGCGACCACCCCAGCACCGCCGAGGCGATCGCTCGTGAGGTAGGGCTGTTGCCGCCTGGCGGGATCGTTATGTCGGGCGGCGCGTTGGCGCAATTCTCCGACGAAGAGCTGGACGCGCAGCTCGGTCGCGTGCGCGTGTTTGCGCGCGTCACGCCGGCGCAAAAAGTCCGCATCGTGCGCGCCTTGCAGCGTGCCGGTCGCGTTGTAGCCATGGTCGGCGATGGCGCCAACGACGCCCCGGCGATTCGTCTGGCCAACGTCGGCATCGCGGTCGGTCGCAACTGCACCGCCGCGGCGCGCGCCGCGGCCGACGTGGTCCTGATGGACGAGCGCATCGAGACGCTTGTCCACGCGATCGTCGAAGGCCGCGCGATGTGGGCGTCGGTCCGCGACGCGGTGTCGATCTTGGTCGGTGGCAACTTGGGCGAAATTGGCTTCACGCTTGCGGCAGGCTTGGTCGACGGCCGGCCGCCGCTAAATCCGCGCCAGCTGTTGCTCGTCAATCTGCTCACCGACGTCGCGCCCGCGATGGCGATCGCTCTCCGCCCGCCTTCGCTCGATACGCTGAGCGCGCTGCGCACCGAAGGACCGGAAGCGTCGCTTGGGCAGCCGCTCAACCGCGACATCGCGGTTCGCGCGCTGGTCACGTCGCTCGGTGCCGGCAGTGCCTGGGTGATCACGCGCTTCGGTGGTCGCGAGCGCGCGAACACGGTCGGCCTGCTAGCGCTGGTCGGCTCGCAGCTCGGGCAGACGCTGCTCTCCGGCAAGCTCAGCCGCCCGGTCGTGATCACGAGCGTCGCCTCGGCGGCCACGCTGGCGTTGATCGTGCAAACCCCCGGGGTGTCGCAGCTGTTCGGCTGCACGCCGATCGGCCCGTTCGGCTGGGCGACGGCGATCGGCGCCTCCGCCGGCGCCACGGCACTGGCCGGCTACTTCCCCGAGCTCGTCTCCGCGACGATGAAGCGCCTGCACCTCGACAAGCCCGTGATGGTCGAAGACCTCGACGCCCTCGAGAGCTGAGGCTTTGGCGTCCTCGCTTCCTGGCTCGGCGAGCGCAGCGGGGCAGGGCAATGGCTACGACATGGTCTGGAACCAGCCGGTCGTGGGCGTGTGGCCGGAACGACAGGCGTGGCGCCTCGCGATCGGGTAGAGAAGCGCCTTGCACTTGGTCCTACCGGCAGTCGATTCCAAAGACGCGTTGCAGCACGAGCTGGGGCAGGTCTTTCCGGGATCAATCCGTGAAATCGGGCCTGGCCTGTTCGCCTGCGAGCTCGCGCCAAAAGTGGAGGCTCGGGTTCCGTTTCTCGCGTTCGCTCGCCAGTTCGTGCCGGACGCTCGAGCAGTCAAAGCCGCGTCGATCCGCAGCTGGGCGAGCCTGCTCGTCGAGAGCGTGGCCGGAGTGCTGCCGGATCACCAGACTTGGTCGCTGCATGTGATCCCATTCAAGGAGGTCGTGGGGAGCTCGCGCACGGGAGCTCGCGCCTGGCATAGCCGCACGCGCCGAGGCTTGCCGCTGCCCTCCTCGGACGTCGAGAGTAGGCAGAGTGTCGGAGACCATCGCTGCCGGCTCGTTCGGGAGGCCGCGATCGAGTTGCTTCAGAAGCGGCGCCGTCATCTCGGGCGCTACCTCCGCCAACACGAAGGCGTTTTCGTCGAAGAGGAGGCGCTCGTTCAGCTGCTCTTGATGTCGCCCGAGTCGGGATTTCTCTCCGTGGCGAAAGCTCCGCTGCCCTTCCAAGAGCAGCACGTGGTGTCCTGTTTCCCCGGCGGGGAGGTTCCGCTTGCTGTCGACAAGCAGGCGCCCAGCCGCGCGTTCGCCAAGCTGGTCGAGGCCGAACTGCGGCTCGGCCGCCGCATCGCTGCGCGCGACACGTGCGTCGACCTGGGAGCGTCTCCAGGGAGCTGGACTTACGTGGCGGTGCGGCGCGGCGCGCGGGTTACCGCTGTGGATCGCGCCGATTTGCGGGAAGATCTCATGCAGCACCGAAACGTCCGCTTCGCGCGCGGCGACGCGTTTCGCTTCGAGCCCGAGTCACCGGTAGATTGGCTGCTCTGCGACGTCATCGCCAGCGCGGACCGCTCCGCGGAGCGCCTCCTCGAGTGGTTGCGGCGAAAGTGGTGCCGGCACTTCGTCGTCACGCTGAAGGTCGACAACGCAGGCAGCGGCGCTGTCCTTGCCGGGCTCAAGCGCGAGCTGCCAGACCTGACGAGCGAGCTCGGTTTGCTCCGGCTTTGCGCCAACAAGAAAGAAGTCTGCGCATTCGGCACGATCGCGTAGTTCAAGTTACGGGGTTGCCCCCGTGGTTACCGCCCCAGCCATTGTTGGGCCCCGGAGCGTGGTGCGCTGAACCCGACGCGGGCGGGGATCCTAAGTTGGCTTTGCAGGTAGGCCGTGGCCTCTCGACCGTCGAGGCCGCGGATGTCGCCACGCGCTTGCGAGGTTTGTGGCTCGATGGTCGAAAGGTACTCGTTGACGTGACACCGCCTCTGCCCCGTGCCGCGGTGCGTGAGGCGCGCCTGATCGATGCGCAACGACGCCGTGACACCACGCCGGCGTTTACTCGCGCTGGTACCCGGCTAGACGAAGAAGGCCGCTACTCCCTCACCCCCGAGATGATCGCGCTCGAAATGGCCCAGCGTTTCAGCGGAAAGGACGTCCTGGATTTGGGCGCGGGAGCGGGCGGCAACGCCATCGGCTTTGCGCGCGCCGGCTGTACGGTCACCGCGATTGAGCAAGATGCACGCCGGCTGGTGCTCGCGCGCCACAACGCGCGCTGCTACGGTGTCGAGTCGCAGATCCGCTTTGTCCACGCCGATGGCGTTACGCTGTTGCCGGAGCTCAGCGCTAGCTTATTGTTCGTCGACCCACCGTGGGGCCGCGACTACAGCAAGCAGCGCGTCGGCCTCGTGGACTTGCCGCTCTTGCAGGCCGCTCTCAACGCGGGGGCGCGCTTTGGCGCACTGTGGGCGAAAGTTCCGGTTTCGTTCGTTACCGACGACACGCCGCAGCTAAGACCCGAAGCGGTGTTCGGTCGCGCGCCAGGTGACGCGCGACGTATCAAGTTCCTTTTGCTGACGACCACCTGCCCGGGATGAATGGAGCACGGCGCAGCTTTTTTTTGAGCCTGCTTTCGTGATGCGACCCGTCACCGACGAGTTGGCACTCTGCCGCACGGAAGGTGTCAGTCCGGCATCGGTACCCGGGAGTTTGCTGGCTGATTTGTTCGTCCACGCCGTCAGCCACAGAGTCGCCCGGTCCTCACCCATGTGATACCTCTGCCGCGTGCGTACGCTCGAATTCAAAGGCACCGTCGGAGATCCGGAGCAATTCCGGTCCAAGGTCGTACTCGGCTCGTCGATCGAGCCCGCCATATCGCGACTCTCTGTGGCCCTACTGCTGCTGCTCGGGGCATGCGCGAGTACCGCTAAGCCTGAGGCTATCGCCAGTGCAGACCAGAGTGCGCCGCCCACGCCAAGCACGCCGCAGGCGCCGCCGCAGCTGAGTGCGGAGGAGCCCAGCGTCGACCAGGGCCCACCGCGCGCCGGAGCGAGCGGTTCGACGCTCAAGACCGTATCTTGCGGCAAAAAGCGCTGCAAAGTGGACCGTGAAGTCTGCACCAACAGCGGTTCTAGAGACGCCGAGCTCTGGGCTTGCCTGCCGAAGAACGCGGCCGCGCTCGGGGACAGCGTGTACGCATGCGACGACCCGAGCGATTGCAACGCTCCCTTGACGTGTTGCTCGCGCTGGGTATCCACCGAACATTTCGAGTGCGGCAAGCCCGATGTCAATTGCAAAGCGCTCCCGTGCTCGGTCGCCGAAGGCACGCACTGCCCTAAAGGCCAACACTGCAAAGACGGGTTGTGCGGCGTGGAGGCCCGCGCGACTTGCGGTGGCGGTAAGCCTTGCCCAGCCGACAAGCCGTATTGTGTCTGGTCGGGCTCGCCCGAATGCATTTCGGAAGCGGGCGTCCGCTTAGCCTACGATAGCTTAGGCGGGGGGCGAGTGAGTGGTGTCTACCAGTGCACCAAGCCCAGTGATTGCGGCACGCAAGCTTGCTGTACCGGCACCGAGTCCGGCCCCAGCTCGACGTCATGCATCAACAGCTGCGACTCGGGCGGCATGGGCACGGTGTGCGACAACATCGCCGACTGCCGCCAATACGCCGCTGAGCGCTGCGGCAAGAATTCGGCTTGTAAGAAGAGTTTGCGCTGCACTTCCGACGGCGTTTCGACCTCGGCAGGCAGCGTTGCTCCTTGGCTGAGGCTATGCTCGGTAGACGAGTGACGCGGGCCCCGCGAGGTCACCCGTGATCGGTGAGTGGATAGCGAAGAGGCCTCAGCGGCAGGGCACGCCTTCGAGCATGAAGATAGTCGAGAGGCGACACGCCGCAGCCAAGACCCGAAGCGGTGTTCCAGTTGCGTGAGGGTGCGATTCGAGAAGACCTTGATCCTCGGGCGCAATATGTTCGGGCCGGTGCGCGGGCCTTGGCCTGACGATGAATGGAAAGGGTGGTGGGGCGGAGCCGCCGTACCACGTGCCGACCTTCGTGCTCACGCACCACGAGCGACGCATCCGCGGACTCGTGTTAAGCTGGGGCGTGCGTGATCGATGGCTGCGTGGGTGCGTGGTGCTGGCGCTTTCCGCCTGCGGCGGCGTGGTGCGTTCATCGCCGGGTGGAGACGGGGGCAGCGCGACGACGGCTGGAGGCACCGCGTCGTCGGCGGGTGGCAGCGGGTCGAGCGAAGGTGGTCGAACCTCGACCGGCGGCCTACCCAGCGCGGGCACGACCAACGTGGGTGGCCAGGCTTCGATGCCGGTGCCGTGCGGCAAAACACTTTGCCCCGCCGGCTCGATTTGCTGTAACCCTATGTGCGCGATTTGTGGCGCTGCTAACGGCGCGTGTCCCGACATTGCGTGCACGCCGCCGATGCAAGACGGCTGCGCGTCCCTGTCGACTGCACCCACCGTGCTCTCGTGCGTGCAAGAATTTGATAAGCCGACGGATCCGTTCGCCGCGGTGACGGTGTCCGCGCCGAACGCCGAGATCACCAGCGAGGTTTCGGGCTCGCTCGGGGGCCACTGTCTCGAGCCGCTACTCAAGCTGCAGGCGAACGGACCTGCGCTGTCAGCTCAAGCCATGAGCTGGATCGTTGCTGACGGCATTCGGAAGTGGGACGTCGAGGCAGTCGTCGAGGGCAGCAAGATCCCGAGTCTCGGCGGCGGGCAGAAGGTGAGCTTGAGCTACGTCTACCAGTCCGGCGGTTTCGGGCCGACGCGCCGTGAGCTCAGCCTGGTGACGCAAACGAGCCCATCGCACGGCATCTGGACCGCTGAGGGCGGTGACCTTCCCAAGCTCGGCAAGCTGCCGCTCTCGCTTGCGCGCGGCAAATCTTCGTGCACGACCAGCGAGCAGTGCGGCAGCTACGAACGCTACGATATCCGCGCCACTGATCCATTCAGCATGAAGATGCTGACCGTCTCACACGGACAGACGGCCGTGTTTGGACCGTGGGTCATCGTGCACGGTGGCTACGAGGAGCAAACCTCGACGAATTCAACGTGCGCCGATTGGTTCGTGGCGGACGTGCACGTCGCCATCTTGGGTCTGATGTAGGGCTCAACGCGCTGACCGAGTGACGATACGTTAGCTTCTACGATCAAGCTGCGCAGCTGCACGGCCTGGACGTCTTTATCCAACAAGGCGGGCTGCTTAGGCCTTCCATCGCCTGCTCGGTGACGGGCGGGGCTTCGAAAGGGTGCCCTATCGGAACCGCCCTCACCCTCAGCTGGGCGCCGCTCGGCGTCGGCTTCTCTTGGCGCTCGAATTCGTGGCGATAGCGCCCCTCAAGCCCGAGGCGGAACAGTTTGCCCAGGTCGTGCCCGAAACGCACCGCAGCCTCCGGCGTCGTCCTCCTCGATGCCCTTGCCCACGACGACACCGAGATCGAGATGGACGCCGTGCCAACTCCCGCACGCACTTGGGTGACTCCCGGGGCGCCGTCGATTTGTGAGCTTTCGCAGGGGCAAGCGGGAACTGGAGGCTTGATGCATCCCCGCGCACTCGCGACCGGTTTAGGCGGAGCCCTGTTTGCACTCTTGGCCGTGGCGCCCAGCTGCAGCACTCCCGCAGGTACGTCGCCGTCCACCCCTGGAACCAGTGGCGCCAGCGCCCTCGGAGGTGGGGCCGGCAGCGGCGGGCAGGTCGGCGTCGGTGGGCAAGTCGGCGTCAGCGGCTCGGCCAACAACGGCGGCGCGGCTGGCGTTGGTGTTGGTGGTGGAGCTGCCGGCGCAGTCGGCGGTGGCGGCGCGAGCGGAGCCGGCGCAGGTGGCACAGCTGGCGCGAGCGGCATGGGCGGAACTGGCGGCGTGGCGCCCATCCTCGGCGCGTGCACGACAGACCCCGCCGCGACCCCGCCCGATCTCAAGAAGACACCGATCGTCCGCCTGCCCGACGGCGATCAAGCGGGGCAAGTGGTCGGCGTCCCCGGTGAGCCCGGCATCTACATTTTGGGTCATCGCACGGGCAAGGTCTTCTACGCGGTCAACAACAAGCTCGACGCCACGCCCATGGCAACGGTGGCGGTCAAAAACAACCCCGGTCAAGACGAGCAAGGCTTGCTCGGCATGGCACTCCATCCCGACTTCGCCAAAAATCACCTCTTTTACCTGCTGTACACCGCGCCCAACGCGAACATTCACATCGAAGAGTTGGAGCGCACCAGCGTGAACAGCTCGAAGTCGACCGGCAAGGTGGTCTGGGATAAACCGCGCGCCGCCGGCGGGGAGTTCCACAACGGTGGGCAGATCACGTTCAGCCCGAAGGACGGCGGCAAGCCGCTGCTCTACCACTCGGTGGGCAACAACTCGAACGTCGGGCAGTCCGGCATGGCCGACGGCGTTGCCGGGCGCGTTCTGATTCACGACTTGGCCGGAACGGATGGCAACGGCACGACGTTGGCGTACGGCCTGCGCAACCCCTACCGCATGACGATCGATCGCGGCACCGGCGACATGTACATCGGTGAGACGGATGATCCACCCGGTGGCGCGGTCTACTACAGCCCGTTCGCCAACCCGGTGAAGGATTATGGTTACCGCGGCAACAACATCAAGCCCGGCATCACCGGCATGGAAGGCGACAAGGCCATGATTGGCGGCATCGTCTACCGCGGTAACAAGCTCCCCGGCATCTGCGGGCGCTACTTCTATTCGACCTGGCCGGGCGGCGCGATCAAGTCGTTCGCGGTCAAAGGCGGCAAGCTGACGGGCGATGCGGTAACGCATGCCGGCCTCGGCATTGGCGGGCTCGACTCATTTGGCGAAGATGCCGACGGCGAAATGTACATCTCCACCCAGGGCGGCGAGGTCTATCGCATCGACGCGAAATGACGATGCCGTCCAGTCGCGCGCTGTTAGCCAGCTGTGGTCTCTCGCTCGTGTTTTCGGCTTCCGCATGCTCGCCGGCAGCTGATTCGCCGGGCATCACCCCGACCGCTGCCGGGAGTGGCGGCGGCGCTGGCTCCGGCGGGAGCGCGACGACTGCGGGCCAAGGCGGCACGGCGGGCGCCGCGGGCATGATGAACGTGGGCGGCGGTGCCGGGGCTGGGCCGCTGCCGAGCGACTGCATGCCGAGCGCGCCGATGACGTTGTTCTGCGATCCGCTGCAGATGATGCCGAAGACGCTGGCGCCGACCGGTCTGTTTCCGGCAGCCCCCGATCTAAGTAAATACGCTGCCAACCTGCGCGCGTTCACGCCGTTCCCCGCGTTGTGGAGCGACGGCATGGACAAGGCACGCTTGATCTTGTTGCCAACCGGCAAACAGATCGACAACACCAACCCCAAGGCTTGGGTTTTCCCGGTTGGCACGCTGCTGATCAAGACGTTCTTCGACGACAGCGGTCCCGGCGGAGCGCGCCGCGCGATCGAAACGCGCATCATTCGTCGTGTCGGCACCGCGACCGACTTTACCGAATACGACTACTACCTCTACCAGTGGAACCAGGCCGGCACCGACGCCGACTTGGTGCTCGACGACCGCAACGGCGACAGCCAAGCGTCGCCGCTGGTCAAGATCACCATCAACCGCATGGTCGACGGCAAGCCGTTCACGGTCAACGCCGGTCAAGCTTTCGATCACGCGCTGCCCTCGCGCGACAACTGCGGCGATTGCCATCACGAGAACGGCAACACCTACCAAACCTTCATCGGCTTCGACGAAATCCGCCTCAACCACAAGCGCACGCCCGAGTCAGCCAAGACCGAGCTCGAGGAATTTCAAGATGCCGGCATCTTCACGAAGACGCGAGCCGTCGGCGATCCGCCGCCGCGCAGCATCGTTGAGAGCGACCCCACGCTGCTCAAGGTGAAAGAGTTCGTACTCGGCAACTGTGTTCATTGTCACAACGAGAAGGGCAAAGTGTTCGATATGGCGCCCGATATCTTCGTGACCAACACCGTGAACCAGATGACGAACGCGCAAAGCGTCCAGCCACCCAACGGCTGGTTGCGGGTGAAACCAGGCCAACCGGAGATGAGCGTGTTGTTCGTCCAGTCCCGGCGCACCCCGTTGCCGATGCCGACAATGGCCGGCGCGGATCGTCTTCGACCGATGCCGCCGATCGGCGTGAACGACCTGGCCGCCGATCAAGACGGCCTGACCGCGATCCAAGCCTGGATCAGCGGCCTCAAGTAAGTTCGACGTGGGCTTGTGGCGGCGAGCTGGGCGGCTTCGCGCGCGACGAAGCGACGAGCTTGTGCAGGCAGCGGCGCAGCTCGGCAATGTCGAACGGCTTCTCGAACTTGGCGTTCGGCACGCTTTCGAGGAACTCGGACACGCGCATCATCGACACGCCGCCTGTCATGAACACGACGCGGCCAGCCAGCGCCGGATACTCGCGGCGCAGCACCTCGAACAGCTCCATGCCGGTCATGCCCGGCATCATCAAATCGCACAAGATCGCGTCGTAGGGCGGGCCGGTTGCGGTTTCACCGTGCAAAAGCTCCAGCGCTTCGGCGCCGCTCTCCGCGACCACCAAATCGTGCTCGCCTTGCAGCAGCACCTTCAAGGTGTGCGCGACGACCGACTCGTCATCGACGACCAACACGCGGCCGCGCTCGCGAACTTCGCCGCCTTCCAGCGGGGAGCGATCGCTCTTGCGCGGCATGATCGGCGACAATTTCGACGCCGGAAACGTCAGTGTGAACACCGCGCCCGCGCCCGGCTTGCTGTCGACGGTGATCTCGCCGCCGTGCGTTTGGACGATGCCGCGGCAAATTGGCAGGCCCAACCCGGTGCCGACTCCGACCGGCTTGGTCGTGAAAAATGGATCGAAAATCCGCCCGAGCAGATCACTCGGAATACCGGGTCCGTTGTCGGCCACTTCGGCCACGACCTGGTCACCCTCGGAGCGCAGCGTGACGCGGATCGAGTTGTCGGCTTCCTCCGAGTCTTCGGCGAACGCCTGCGTGGCGTTGAGCAGCAAGTTCAAGAACACTTGCTCCAGCCGGCCAGCGTTGCCGTCCACGGCCGGCACGGTCTGGTAGCGCCGCTCCAGCCGCGCGCGCGTACGGATCTCCGGATACGCGATGTTGACGGCGGCTTCGATCACCGTTTCTAGACTGACCGGTTGCCGCGCGGTCTCTTCGCCGCGGGCAAAAGTGCGTAAATCGCGCACGATCGACGCCACGCGGTCGGCGCCGTGACAGGCGTCTTGGACACGCACCATCAGCGACTCGATGCGCGAGGGATCACCGGCGGCTTTCGGCAGCTCCCGCTTCAAGTACTCGAGATTCAGCAGTACATACGCGAGCGGATTGTTGATTTCGTGGGCGACACCGGCGGAAAGCACGCCCAGCGCCGTCAGCCGGTCGGCCTCGAGCAGCTTGATTTCCATCCGTTTGCGCTCGGTCACGTCGCGCGCGAAAGCCAGCACCGCCGGCCCGCCCTGGTACTCGATCGGAATCGAGGAAATCTCGACCATCTTCTCTTCACCGCGCCCGTCGATCGAGCGGTACTCGGCGCGCTCGTCGAGCCCGCCTTTTTGCAGCAACTTGCGAATGCGCGTGCCGGCGCGCTCGCGATCATCGGGGTGCAGAAAATCGGTGATCAGGCGGCCGGTGCCTTGGGCGGCATTTTCCAGACCGAGCAGCTTGGCGGCGCGCCCGTTGAGGAACATGACGTGCGGACCGCGTAAGATCGCCACGCCGTCGGGGGCACCTTCGACCAAGTCGCGGAAGCGCTTTTCGGACTCGCGCAGCGCCTGCGAGGTCGCGGCTCGCGAAGAGATATCGCTGACGAAGGTGACGGTGACGGAGTGTCCGTCGAGAACCGTGCGGCTCTGCGCCAGCTCGATGGCGATGCGGGCGCCCGAACGGTGCAGGAGCAAGGTTTCGAAGCTACCGGGGAGTTTCTGGCCGTTCGCGCGCTGCGCGGCCATTTGCTGCAGCCGCGGCAGCTCCTCGGGTGCGATCATCGACCACGGGTCGCGGCCGAGCATCTCGTGCTGCTCGTAGCCCATCATGCGCGCCAGGTCGGCGCTGACGAACAGGTTGCGCGGTTGAGCACCGGATATATCCGTGATCGCGAGCCCGGTCCCTGACCGCTCCGCAGCCTGACGGAGCGCATCGAACAGGCTCGCGCGCTCGGCAACCGACAAGTCCAGAGACCCGGACATAGCCCCCAAGCATAACCCGGCTTTTCGGTTGACTGCTGGGAGAGGAGTCCCAGTCACTTCTGGGGGGCCAGAATGCGTCTGTCGCGAGGGCCCGCTGACCGCCGGGCCCGGTGTGGGTTGGCCGCCGCGGCGTGGCGATGGGGCGTAGGAGTGGGTAGGGAACTTGGCCGCGCTCTGCTCTGTGTGGAAAGGGAGGTGGTATGAACTCCGCCCGTCCCGCGTCCGCGTCCCCGCTCGCTTTGGCCGCTGTTTTCATCACTGCGGGGTGTGGAGTCTTTCAGCAAGCGGCTCCCCAAGCCGCGACCGCGAGCATCGCTCCAGTGGCCGCTGCGCCGCGTCCGGTTGAAGCGTCGGCGTCCGCGCCCGTTCGCCACGTCGGTGACCTGTTCGTGCACCGCTTCAGCGGCAGCTTCGCCGGCGAGCCGCTGACACTTACTGAAGAGGTCGCGGCGCGCGAAGCATCGTCTTATGTCGTCGACTTCTCGCTGACGCAAAGCGAAAAAGTCGACCGGCTGCGCGTGCGCTTCGACGTCGAGAGCGGCCAGGCGGTCTCGGCCGCCCACTTCGACGGCAGCCGCGAGACGTCGGCCAAGCTCAGCGACTACGAAGCCCTGTTGGCGCGCACCGTGTACGCCGCCGACGTCAACGATGGCTTGGTCTCGGAGAACGATCAAACCTGTCTGGTCGGCGCCGACGAGCTGGAATGCGAAACCAAGACGTACAAGGTTTGGATCGGCGACGCGGCCGCCACGCTGTCGGTGGTGCATTCGAACACGTACGCCGATCGCGACGTGTCGGGTGAGATCACCACCGCCGACGGCAAGCTGATCTACCGGGCCGAGCTGGTCGAAGCCAAGCAGGGCAAGCCTACGCTCGGCGTCGCCACGCGCTGAACGGCGACCTCCTCACTCGGGCTGCCAATCCGCAGCCTGCCTCGCAGAAACTTCCGTAGCGGCTCCGGGCCGCGCCCGCTCGCAGGGAATCAACAGGAAGGCGGGAAGGCGGGAAGGGGCGAGAACGCATTTCTTGTTTGCGGAAGGGCAAACAAGAAATCATTGCTTCCGGGGGTTGTTTCACGAGGGCGCCTCGTACCGCTATTGAAGCGCTGCGTGACAAGTCACCCACCCCAAAAATCTTCTCGCCTTTCTGCCTTCCTGTTGCCTCGCTCTTGCTCTCGCTCTCGCTCTCGCTCTCGCTGGCGGCGCGGCCTGGCGAAGACCTACTTGACGAAGCTCAGCCAGCTCAGCCGTTTTTCGTCTTTGCCCGTCACGGCGCGCAGGTATTCGCGCTGAAAAAGCGCGCCCAACGTATTTTTGCCGGTCACGAACTCGGCGCCGTCCAGCTCGCGAACTGGCGTGACCTCAGCCGCCGTCCCGGTCATGAAAATCTCGTCGGCGCGCAGCAAGTCTTCGCGGGTGAAGGCGCGGATCTTGATCGGCACCTGGCGCTCTTCGGCGATCGCCAAAATGCAGTCGCGCGTGATACCCGGCACGATCGACGACGTGACGTCGTTGGTGTGCAAGACGCCGCTCTTCACGAAGAAGACGTTTTGCCCCGTCGCGCTGGCGACGGTGCCGTCCTGATTCAGCAAGATCGCGTCGTCGTAGCCGCGGTCCATGGCTTCGTGCGCGGCCAGCACGCTGTTGGCGTAGTGCCCGCTGGCTTTGGCCATCGTCGGCAACATCGTGTGGTGGAATTTCCGCCAGCTCGAGATCGTGACGCGAATGCCGTTGCGCAAGGCGTCTTCACCCAAAAAGGTACCCAGCTCGCGCACGGCGATGAACACCCGCACCGGGCACTCTTTTTTCGGCCGCAGATCAATCGGACCTTGGCCGAAGTAAGCGAGCGGGCGCAGGTAGCCGTTCTGCATGCCGTTTCTGCGCGTCACTTCCAGGGCGCCGCGCGCTAGCTCATCGGCGCCGAACGGCAGCTTCATCCCGTACAGTCGCGCCGACGAGATAAGCCGCTCCACGTGGTCGGTCAGGCGCACCAGCGCGGCGCCGCGCGCTGTGGGGTAGCAGCGGATGCCTTCGAAGACCGCCGTGCCGTAGTGCAAAGCGTTGGCGTAGTAGTGCACCGAAAGCGAGTCGGCCTCGCGCACTTCGCCATCCCACCACACGTAGCGCGCCAACGTTTGTCCGCGCGGCCGTCCGGAGATCAGCGAGTCTTCTTCGGGCACTCCAGCGAAATTCGGCCATTCCGTGTCGAGCGACGTCATCTTGAGCCTCCGTCACCGCGGCCGAGCCGCGGCGCTTCGTGTGGAGCCTACGCGGATCCGCTACGCTTGGCACCGTGTTTTCTCGGCGCTCTTCCCGCGATCAATCACCGAACGCAGTCGCCGCGTTGCTGGCGATCGTGGGCAAACCCGGCTTCGATTTGACTGGAAGCAATCCGACTCGCGTCGGCATCGTCTACCCGGAGGAGTTGCTCGGGGTGCTGGTGCGCGCCCAAGCGGAGTCGCTCGTCTATCATCCGGAACCGTTCGGCATGCTCGCGGCTCGTGAAGCCGTGGCGCGTGTCACCGGAGTAAATTCGGCGGACATCATGCTCAGCGCCAGCACGAGCGAGGCGTACGCCTTCTTGTTCAAGCTGCTGTGTGACGCCGGCGATGCGGTGCTGGTGCCAGCGCCCAGCTACCCGCTGTTCGAACATTTGGCCGAGCTCGAAGGCGTGCAAGCTCTGCCGTATCGGCTGGCGTACGACGGAGCCTGGCACATCGATACCGACTCGCTGCGGAGCGCGCTGACGCCGCGGGTGCGCGCAATCGTCGTCGTTTCGCCCAATAATCCGACCGGGCAGTACGTGAGCGACAGCGAAGCCGACGCGCTGGCTTCCTTCGGCTTGCCGTTGATCAGCGACGAAGTCTTCGGCGAATTTCCGCTTTCCGGAATCTCACCGCGCCGTCCGCGCCCGCGTGAAGGCTGCCTCACGTTCACGCTCGACGGCCTCAGCAAGCGCGCCGGCTCGCCGCAGCTGAAGCTCGGCTGGACCGTCGTGTCGGGGCCGGAGCGCGAGCGGCGCGAGGCTTGCGAGCGGCTTGAGCTGATTGCCGACACGTTTCTCTCGGTCGGCACGCCAGTCCAGCAAGCCTTGCCGGGGCTGCTGGATCTGTGCCCTCGCGTGACGGCGGCGATTGGCGCACGCTGTCGCGAAAACCTCGCGACGCTGACCGGCGTCGTGCAGGGGTCCGCGGTCACGCTGCTGCGCGCGGAAGCAGGTTGGAGCAGCGTACTGCGGCTACCAGCGGTGCGCAGCGAAGAGCAGCTGGTGCTCGGCTTACTGCGCGAACAGCAGGTGCTGGTCCAACCCGGCTGGTACTACGACTTCGAAAGCGAGCCGTACGTCATCGTCAGCCTGCTGACCGAGCCGCGGGTGTTCCGAGAGGGAACCACGCGGCTCGTCGACTACGTGACGCGAATCGCGAGCTAAGGGCCTGGGGGCCCTAAGCCGCGCGCCGACGTCGCGTGACTAACACGCCGACGCCGAGCAGCACGAGGGCGCCGCCAAGGCTGCCCTGCTCGCCGCCCGCGACCTTGCAACCGCAACCGCCGGGCTTGCCTTCGACGGGTGGCGGAGCCTTGTCGTCCTCGCCCTTGACCGGTTTGTCGTCTTCGGCGCCGGGGGCGGGCTCGGCTTTCGGCGCGTCGTCCGCCGGAGCGTCGGCTTTCTTGTCGCCGTCGTCCTTCGGCTTGTCGCCGCCGGAATCACCGCCGTCTTTCTTCTCGTCCTTCTTCTTCTTGTTGCCTTCGAAGACCATCGCACGGCGGTCGATCGTCTCGTTTTCGCCCTGGAACTTCAGAGTTTGCGCGGTGCCGACGATCTGCCCGTTGCGGGTGTCGCGGATCGTGACCCGGTATTCACCGGCTTCGTAACCATGGGCGCGCGTTACCTTGAACGTGAAGCGCGTGCGGCTTTCGATCTTGCCCGAGCCGCTGTCGAGAAAGCCGACGTCGACGCTCTCGATCAACGATTGGCGATCGGATAGCGGCACCGTGTGCTCGACCAGCTTGTCGCCGTCGGTCATGTCGCGGGCGTAGTAAGCGGTCGGCTGGAACTCGAACTTCATCGACACGTGGGGCACGTCGGGTGCCTTGGGCATGAAGATGGCGACCTCGAGCCGCCAAGACTTATCGTCGCGTTCCTTGACCGCGGTGCTTTTCCACTCGATGCGCCCGCCCGCAAGCGCTGAGCTAGAGCAGAGTAGGATTACCGCCAGCTGGCAGAGAACGAGCACGAGACGACGCGCCGCTAATGATGCACGATTCAAGGTCGAGACCTCCATTGGAGGCCGTGGAAAGTAGTGCCGTGAAGCCGAAATAGCTACGGCGTCTTCCGACTACGATGTCTTGTGCGGCGGCGACATCTCATCCTCCAGCCACGGCGGAGCTGGAATCGTGTCGTGGGGCTCGAAGTCGAACTCGTCAGCGTCAATCTCGGGCAGGGTCGCCAGTGTCTCGCGCGCACTCGGAATGCGTCGCTCGCTGCGCCGGGAAAGCTCGGAGGGGCTGGGCGGCTCGGTTTTGCCTGCCGCGGCGGGGTCACTGGATAGTGCGGTGCTTTCGGATGCCATGGGCGAATTCCTGGGCTGGACGCTTGAACGCGAAAGAACCCTCGGTTCCCTCACAACCCGACGGTTATCGCAAAAGGTCGGCCGGACTGCCAAACAAAATATCCTGCCTTTCCCCACATCTCATTACCTGGGGCACAAAAGGTCACTCTTCCCGGTCGGTTAGCGACCGAAGCTCAGGCCCCTCCCCAGGTTCGATTTCGGGCAATGACTAGCCGTTGGCCGGGCGCTGAGCGCAAACCACGAGCAACGCAGCGGTCGCGTCGCGGTTCGTGCAAGTCTCAAAAGTTCGCAAGCGGAGCGGATCGTGCGGGGCCAGCAGCCGATCGGTTTCGAGCCGGCCCGAAAGCGGAAGGAGCAAAGCGTTCGCGGCAGCCAGCGAAGCCGGGGTCAGGGTTGCGCCCCCATCCAGTCCGACCAATGCGATCGTCGCTTCACTCGTTTCGAGCTGAGGTTGGATGAACCCGTACGGCGTGCGTTGGCGTGTTGCCTCCGGCGGGCGCTTACGCAAGATGCTCACGCCGCCGGATTCGGCCTGCCCAGCCAGTGCCTGCGGTTTGGCGATGCTGAGCGCCACGCGCTGAACGGCTGGATAGGCAGCGAACAGCCAGCCTGCGCATTCCTCTGCCGCGACCTCCAGGAGCGAGTAACAACGGAACTGCAAGAGCGCGATGATTTCGGTCGAAGCGCGCGAATAGTCGACGGTGTGCGCGATGCGGCCGCTCTTACCAGCGCGTTCCAGGTCGACCGATAGCTCGATGTTCAGGCGAACACGCTGGGCGACGCGCCGTTCGCGCGCGCGGATGCCGATGATGCAACGGCAAGAGAGCCCGCGGATGTCCACGCTGTCCATGGTCGGTGCTGTACCTACCCTGCCACAAAAGCGCCAGGAAAACCCCGCTCGAACGGGCGTCCCCGACTGGGATCGAGTACGGTAAGGAGATGAGTGGTTGGGGACGCGTTTCTTATTTAATTGGTGTCGGTACGCTTGTCGCCCTTGGCTGCGGAGGGCGCACCGGCACGCTCGGCGGCGACTACGGCGCTGGGGCTGACAACACGGGTGCGAGCGGTGGGTCGAGCTCGGTCGCCGGGCATTCGAATCGCGGCGGCTCAGTCGCCACGGGCGGCACCGGAGTGGTGTACCCGACCGGCGGCACTATCGGTTACGCGGGTAGTTACGCTAGTGGTGGCGGCTACGCTTACGGCGGGTCCGTCGGTTACGCCGGCAGTTACCCAGTTGGCGGCTACGGCTTCGGCGGTTCCGGCTACGCTGGCTACGCGACCACGGGCGGTGCGGTGAGTTACGGCGGCTACGCAACCGGCGGCACATTTGGCTACGCCGGCAGCTTTGGCTACGGCGGCACCAGCGGCTATCCGGGCGATTGCCAAACCTGCCTGCGCAATGCGTGCGCGCCGCCGCTGATTCAATGCCTGCAAGACTTCGGTTGCATCTCGATCCTAGGCTGCATGCGGTCGAGCGGGTGCCAAGCCTTCCAGTGTTACTCCGACCAGTACTGCAAGGGCACGATCGACCAATGGGGCGGCCCCGCTGGTCCGTCGATGAACGAGCTCCTGCAAACCTTCACCTGCGCGTTCCAAGCCGGCTGCGCCTGTAACTGAAGTCTCGCGATCCGCCGCAGAGACAACAGGAAGGCGGGAAGACGGGAAGGGATGAGAACGCATTTTTGTTTGCGGAAGGGCAAACAAAAATGCGTTGCTCCGGGTGGATTAGCGATGCCTCCGGCGCCCGAGGCGGCGACGTGGTTGCTCGCCCACCTAAAAAAATCTTCCCGCCTTCCCGCCTTCCTCTGAGCATTCATCGCATCCTGGAGCTGTTTTCCACAGCTAAGACGGCTTCGACGCTTGCCAAAAGCTTTTCGAAGCCACGAGCGATGGTTATCGAGCCGGGAGGACCGCCGGAGTA
>JBBRMI010000038.1:0-49220 GCA_038230915.1 Polyangiales bacterium
TCGATCTGTGGTCACGCGACGGAAGCCATGCAGGTCCGGTACAGCTCGGTCAGCCAGCAGGAACAGAAGGACGGCCTGGCGCGTGTGATTCGCCTGATGGACAGGGTGGCCCATGGTCGGGGGTAGGACCGGGGGTAGGGTGGCCCTGGCTGGGGGTAGGCCGCCACCGTGATAAAACGCAAAAAGCCGACTTTCGTCAGCTTTTTGCCTCCATTTCTGGAGCGGGAGAAGAGATTCGAACTCTCGACGTCCACCTTGGCAAGGTGGCACTCTACCGCTGAGTTACTCCCGCGGAAGGGCGCTGCTTTTACGATTCGGGAGGGGGTCTGTCAAGGATGGGACGGGATTTCCGATAATTTCGGACGGCCTGTCGGGCCCAACGGCCGATCGTGGCCCGAGCGCGAGAGAACAGGAAGGCGGCTGACCATTGGTCTCATTTCAGTTGGTGAGCACGCCCGCCGATCCTGGCTTGGCGGGCGGGCGGCTGAAAAATCAGACCAATGGTCAGAGGAAGGCAGGGAGGCGGCAAGGATCAGAGGAAGGGCCTTTCGTTTGGGGCAGCCCCAAACAAAAGATCTTCTGCTTGTTCTGCCTTCCCGTCTTCCCGCCTTCTTGTTGATTCGTCTCGTGCGCGCTCGCGGCGGCGTCAGTCGGCGCCGTCGAAGAAGTCGACGATGCCGGTTTCGAGATCGTATTCGCAGCCGACGACGAGTAGGCCGTTCTTGAGCCGAAGATCTTCGAGCAAGCGCGAGCCGTGGCGCAGGTGGTCGGCGGCGGCCGCGACGTTGGCGCGCGTGGCAGCGCGCAGCAACGCGGCGCGGTCTTTGGCCAGCTCGGTGTGCATCAGCGGCGCGATCACCGGAGCGATGCGGTCGGTGATGGAGAGCAGGTTACGCGAACGGGGCGCCGCGCTGGGTTCCATGCCCTCGACGGTGGCGGCGATCGCGCCGCAGTGCGAATGGCCCATTACGACGACCAATTGCGTACCGTAGCGCTCGGCCGCGAACTCGACTGAGCCGATTTGCGAAGGGGCGACGATGTTGCCGGCTACGCGAATCACGAACAAATCGCCCAAACCCTGATCGAAGATGGTTTCTGCAGGCGCGCGCGAGTCGGCGCAACCCAGGATGATCGCGAACGGTGAGGGCTGGACCAGCGGATCGATGCGGCGGCTGAGACTCGACAGCGCGTCCATGCTGCGGACGTTGGCGACGAAGCGTCCGTTGCCGTCGCGGAGCCGCGTGAGCGCCGTGGAAGCCTGAATGATGCTCGACATGGCCCGCTCATAGCGCAGGTTCGGTCACGCCGTGAACGCGATCGCAGCGCCGCTACGCTGAGACTAGAAATTAGGTCGAACGCAGCGCTTAGCGGAGCTTTTCGCTAAGCCGCTGCGAGCGTGAAATGACACGGCCCACCCACCCGGGCTCGCGCGATCAATTATCGGGCGCGCCGCACACCAACCACGCTTCGAGTGAGTGGCGTTCACTCGAGCTGAGGTACACGCCGGATTCGGGCGGCGGCTGAGAGCAGTTGCGAATCTGCCGCAGGATCGTGTCGCTCCACGCCGCCACTGACTCTCGGTCGCCGAGGGACCAGAGGCCCGAGTCATTTTCGGGCGCGTGACAGGTTTGGCAGCGTGCCTCCAGCAGCGGCGCGATCACGTCCTGGTAGCTCGGGACTTCGGCGGGACACGCCTCGGCGGTGACGCCCGGGCAAGCCGGCGGCGAATCCCCATCGCCACAGGCTGGAAGCGCGAGCACGCCGGCTCCAGCTACCAGCAGCGCCAGCAGGCCCGTGCGTGCGAGCGCACCGCGACGCGCTCGAGCCAGGAACGATCCGAGCGCCGACATTCGCCTAAGCATTGTCCAAACTCGTCACTTGTCCAGTGGTGCGCCACACACGAACCATTGCAGCAGCGCGGCGCGCTCCTCCGGCTCCAGGCCATGGGCGCACGCTGGCGGCATGGTGCAGGTGAAAATTTGATTCAGTGCGCTCCGGCGCTGCGCGTAAAGCTTGCTGTACGGCGCAAACGGCAGCGACGCTTCGATGCCGCCCGGTGCGTGGCACGCGCCGCAGCGGGTACTCACCAGCGGCGCGATGTCGGCTTGATAGCTCGGCAGCGAACCGCCGCAGGCAGTGTCCGACGGCAGGTCATCCGGGCAGGCGCCGCGCGGCCCGGTCGCCAACTGTTCCGCCGTCAAACCATCGCACGTCGCGTCGTTGGTTTTTGGAGGATCGCCACTGCAGGCGAGGACGACGCCGGCAATCCCGATACCGAACGCTGTTCGCCTAAGGAACATCGACGTAGAAGGCGACGTGACCATGCGGCGAATCCTGGCGGGCGTCCAGGCACGCTTCGAACAAGTGAAAACGCACCGTCCAACGGCCAGGCTTGTCGAAGCGCACGGGGCCAAGCGTGTACACGCCGGGCTCCACGACCACCGTCTTGGGCTTGGTGTTCGGCGCCAGGTGTGTGTCGCTCAAGTAGATCTCGGTGGTGGGCATCGCGCCAACCAGCGCCGAGTCATCGGAGCGATGGCTGGCATGCAGCGTCAGCGTGACGTCGCGGTTGCGCTCGACGCAGCTGGCCTCGAACGCAACGTGGTACTTGCAGTCGTCATCGTCGCCCTCGGCGTTGAACAGCGTGAGCTCTTGCTCCGCCGTCGCGGCGCCGCCAGCCCCGTCAGCCGCGGTCGCGTCCATGCAGGCGGCGGCTAGCGTCTCTTGAATGATCGGGTTGCCGTCGCTGTCGCTGCAGTGCGCGTCGACGTCTCCTGGCACCGGCCCGCCGCCGTTCACGCACGTTTGGCCGGAAGCTCCACCTTCGTTCATGGACGGGTCGCTGCGGTCCGGCGAGCAGCCGCCCGCCAGGCTCGCAGCGCCCACCGAGAGCGCCAACAGCACCCCCAGCGGAGACAAGACCCACGACCTCTGGCGCACGCAACGGGAGACCATGCCCCCATCCGTACAGCCGATCTGGGCCCCGTGTCTGCGTCAATTTGTCGCACCCCGCCCGAGACGCCGAATTGCTTAGCCGAACAGCTCGTACAGCTCGCCCTGATTGTAGAGCGGGTCGCCGACTGAGTCAGCGAGTTTGCACGACCAGCGGCACCGCGCCGGCGCGCTGGTCGGTCAAGAGTGCCACGTTGTGCTCGACGCCCGGCAGGTTGGGGTTGGCGGCGCGGGCTTTGCGGTAGCCTTCCGCAGCGCCGTCCAGGTTGCCGAGTAGTTGCTCGACGGCGGCCAGGCTGGCGTGAGCCTCAGCCAGCTCTGGAAAGGCATCCACCGCGCGGGTGAACGCGGCGCGCGCTTCGATAAGGCGAAGCTGCCGACGGCGCTCGTTGCCGATGTTGTACTCGACCACGCCCAGCACCTCCGCTGCGGTGAGCGGTCGGGAGTATTCGTGAGCTGAGCCGCCCGGCACCGGAAAACGCCGGCTATACCAAGCGTCGGGCATGGCTTCTCCGCCGCGCAGCAGCTCTACGTTGCGGGCTTGGCCGCGCTCCTGAACCCGGACGTAGAAGTGGCCCGGCATCATCACGCCCGATGCCGACCAACCCAACGCGTCCGCCAGCACCAAAAACAGCGTACCCAAGCCGACGCAGCTACCGCGCCGCCGTTCGAGCACGCCGGGCAAGAGCACGAACCCCAGACCCGTGTCGTCCACTTCACGCACGAAGCCGAGCGGCCCGAACAACAGTCACTCAACACGCCAGCCGGCGAACGCCCGGGCTCCTCTGCCAGCGCGGTTTGCGCCACCTGCGCGATCCGCTCCAGCTCACCCACGCTCCAGCTCACCTGCTCTTCGCTTTCGGGCGCGGCAGCGCGAGCCGCCGTCAAGAGCGAGCGCGCCAGCGCGGCCGGACGCGTCCGAGCGCCGTGACAGCTGGTGGCTGCAAGCCACAGCAAGAGCGCGCGGCGCTTCATGGTTTCTTCAGCGGCTCCCAGTCTTCCCAGTAGTTGTACAGATCGCGCGCCGTCATCATCCAAATCACGAGCTTCTTCGTGCCGAGCGACTCCACGCCACGGCGCAGCAGCTTTTGCCGCACGTTGGGGCCGCCGCCATAGCTCATCACCAGGTCGAGCGGGTAGGCGATGCCGCGGGCGATGTGCGCCGAAACCCCGGCGTGCTCGGCGTCGGTGAGCTCGTACACACCGGTGAAGCTGTCGCCCAAGAGCACGACCGGGCTATCCGGATCGTCGTCGTAGGGTTTGCCTTGGCTGACGACCTGATGCGCGACGAGCGTCTCGGGCGTGTACTTTTTCTGCTCGGCTTCGGGCAGCCGCGACTGCAAATCTCCGAAGCGCGTGAAGCTGGTTTCGCGAAGATCGTAGGTTCGCTTGTGTTTCGCGACCTCGGCGTACCACGGGTATTTTTTGACGCGTGCGGTCAGGACGTCCGCGGCCAGGCGCAGGCCTCGGTCGGTCCAGTGAGTGTCTTGGTGTTGGAAAAGAAACGGCTCCGAGGCGCCCGCAGGGTTGGCTTTCGCCTGCAGGAACGTGGGCAGCAGATCGACGACTTCGACCCCTTCTTTGGCCAAACTGACGATCAGCTTGCGAAATGCCGGGTTGACGACTTGGCCAGACAACGGCTTGAAGTCGGCGTCGAGCTTCTCGGGATACACCTCGAGCTTGGTCGGCACGGGAACGAACAAGAAGTCGACGCCCTGCTCGTCGAGCGCTTTCTTGAACTCGAGGATCACCGGCAACGGGTTCTTACCCTTGCGCTGTTTCTCGAGATCACCGCCGGCTACGTATTCGAGGCTGTTTCTATAGAAGAGGAAGCCGTCTTGACCGGCCAACGCCTTGGCTTTCGGCGGCATCGCCTTCAACCGCTTACGCAAGGCGTCGTGCAGCGGCGCGACCTTCTCCATCCACTTGGGCCAAGCGCCGCCGCCCTGAGCCTGCAGCTCGAGTTGCACGCGGTCGAGCGCCAATGCCGGTGTTGGCGACGGGCGGGTTTTGCTCCAGATGCGCGCGGGCGTCGCAGCGGCATCGCGCGGCGCAGCGCCGGTCCCGCGCACCAGAAAGACGTTGTAGGTCGGCTTACCCTGCGGCTTGCCGCGCAGCACGATCGTCGGCGCGTCGAACGAGCGACCGCTCAGCTCCTGTTTGATGTTCGCTTCTGTCTGCTGATCGGGCCAGGTTGACGCGGTTGGGATGAGATCAGTGTTGAACGACGGGTACCAGTACGACGAAAGTTGGTTCGCCCACGCCTTCACCTCAGCGGGTGACAGGACTGGCTCCTGGTAGTCCTTTTGAATCGCGGTGGTGAGCACGGGCGTGACCGCGCTCGCGACGACGCGCCCATACAGCTCCGGAAAACCATCCCCATCTTGATCGGCCGAACCTGCAAACGGCTTGAACCACGGCTGAAACTCGACCTTTGCCCACAACTCGACCGCGCCTGAGCCCGCCTGGTGCACGAACAATTCGCTTAGCAGCTGGCCCGACGTGCCCGGCGGCAGCTGCAGCCCCCATTTCTCACTCTGCACCGCCGAACCGACCGCAGCCAGCGCTTCGGCGCCGGCCACTTTGTGCGCCTGCAAAAACTCCGACAGCGGCGCGAACGCCAGCGCCTGCCGTTGCTCGCGCGGCGACAACGACGTCTTCGCCAAGTCCGAAGTCAAGCTGCTCGATTCGAGCATGCCCGCGAACGGGTGCGACGTATCGGGCGGGCCGCCGCCGGCCTCAGACATCGGCGTCTCCGGCTCGGGATCGGCGATCATGAAATTGGCGTGGTACGCGGCGTAGTCGAGCGCCGCGCGCGTCGGGCGAGCCACTTCGCGCACCCAGACTTGCGACTGCGTGCGCCGGTAGCCGTCGTTCAGCGTGCGCACATCGGCTTGTTCGACCCGCGCCGACTTTTCCGCCGCACCCCACGGAAATTTGGCGGCTCCATGACAGGCGCCGCCGACCAGCAGCACAACCAGCGCCCAACCAAGCCTGCGTTCACGCTGCGGCATAACGACCTCGGCGGTAGTTCCACATCACGCGTAACACACGCAGCCCGTAAGTAAACGGATTGAGGTGCGAGACCTCATCGCCGTAGTGCGTCGGCACCGGCGCCTCACCCACGGAAAGCCCGCGCGCGCGCGCCGAAGCGATGACCTCGAGATCGAAGTCAAAGCTGTCGGACAGGGCCGAAAAGGGCAACGCAAGCGCGCGCGCGCCGTACAGCAGATAGCCGCTGTGGTAGTCGGTCATGGCAAGCTTCAAGGTCCGATTCTCGAGCCGATTGAGTAGTGCATTGCCGACGTATTTGTAGAGCGGCATGCCACCCTGAAGCGCCGTTCCCGACGCGACTCGCGAGCCTTGAAGCAGATCCAACCCGCGCCGTTCGAGCTCGGCGATGAGTCCAGGCAGTGCCTCGGGGGCGTATTGGCCATCGGCGTGAATGCACGCGACTAAATCTGACCCCGCGACAGCGGCCGCGGCCAGCCCATGTTTCATCGCCGCGCCGTAGCCGCCGTTCTCGGGCCGCTGCAGCAAACTCATGCGGCACGCAGTAAAACTGGTGTTCTTCACGCGCAGCGCCGTATCGTCGCGACTGCCGTCGTCGACGACGACCACGTGCTCGAGGCCGTGCTCAGCAAGCCGAGCCACGCGTTCGAGCACGCCATCGATGTGCCGGCCCGCGTTGTACGCCGGAATGACGATCGCCAGCTTCATCCGGAGCTCGCTAGTTGAGTGAGCTCCGCGAGGCCAGCCGCCGCCACGCGCTCGCCATAGCGCGCGGTGTAGTCACGCACGATCGCGGGTAGCGCCTCGGCCAGGCTCTTCTGCGGCTTCCAACCGAGCAATCGCTGCGCCTTGTTGATGTCGGGCAAGCGCTGTTGGGTATCGTCGTAGCCGGGACCGTAGAATTGCTCGGCTGAAATCGTCTGAAATTGCGCGGGTGGACGCGCCGGCTCGAGCTTCGCGAACGCACTCGCCAACCTGTGCGCCAGCTCCGCAATGCTGACGTCATTCTCCGGATTGCCGAGGTTGAAGATCTGTCCGTCGCACTGCTTCGGCCGCTCCAGCACGCGGCAGACCGCTTCGACCATATCGCTGACGTCCATGAAAGCGCGACGCTGCTGGCCGCCGTTGACGAGCTGCAGCGGCTCGCCGCGGAGCAGCGCGTTCATGAAGCACGCCAGCACGCGCGGCGTGCCCTCGCCATCGATGCCCGGCAAATAGTCCATGCGCGGGCCGACCGTGTTGAACGGCCGAATGATCGAAAACGGCAGCTGGCCATGTTGCCCGTGTGCCCAAATCACGCGCTCCAGCAGCTGTTTGGCGCACGAATACGTCCAACGCTCGCGCCCGACCGGGCCAAGCAGGAAACACGAGTCGTCCTCGTGCATGAGCTCGGTCGGTTGGCCGTGCGCGTCCAACGCTTGCCGGCCGTATACCTCGGCGGTCGAAAAGTGAATCAGGCGTACTGCGCGCTCCGCGCAGCTCTTCACCAGCGGTAAGAGGTGGCTAAAATTGGCGTCGATCACCTCGAGCGGGATGGTCGAGTATTGAGCGGGATTGCAGAGGGCGGTGAGCGAGACCACCACCTGACAGCGGCGCGTGACTTCGTCCACCACACCGGGCTCTTCGACCCGGGCTTGCATGCGCCGCACGCGCGAATCACGACACTCGAGCTTCGTCAAGTCGACGTCGACAGCGTCGATCGCGCATTCGAAGCGCTCGAGCAACCCTGGCACCAGGTGCGAGCCGATGAAGCCCCCGGCGCCCAAAACGGCGACGCGCGTCTCCGTCATGGCTTCTCGCTCGGCCCGCCCGGCGTCCCGATGAAGACGTCGGGCCAGCGATCATTGGCGGAGTTGTAGGTGAGCCGGGCAGCTTTTTCCGGCGGCGTACCGACCTCCCACAAGTAAATCTCGTAGTCGGCGGTGTCGTGATCGTGGCCACGCTGGGTGATGCCCCACACCAGCCACTTTCCGTCGCGCGAGAGCTGCGGGAAGTACTCGTGCGAGCGGCGGCCGGGCATGTCCATGAACTCGAGCTTGTCTTCGTCTACGTCCTTGGGCGGCGTACCGTTTTCGATCGGCATCTTCAGCACGCGACTGCCGCCGTTGCCGGTCGGGTGAACCCAGTAGATGGCCGTGTGGTCGGGCGTCCAATTCACTTGGCAGCCGAGCCCAGTTTGTGTCCAGGTTTTCTTGGCTATGTTCCAGATGCCGGTCTCGCGCTTCGAGCCGCGCAAGGTAATCGCAAGGTACTTGCCGTCGCTCGAAAGCTCCGGTTGCTGCAGTAAGGCTCCGTTGAGGTCGGCGACGCCCTCGCTGTCCATCAGCTGCTTCTCTTCGCCCGAGCCGAGCTTGCTGCGAAAAACCTTGGTGCCACGCACGAACAGCACTTCGTCGTCGTTGATCCAGCTGCCCCAGCTAGCGCTCTCGACGACCTTCTTCGGGTCCGAGCCATCAGGCTTGATCGTATAAATGTCCCATTTGTCGCTGGTATTGGCGTCGCGCTCACTGACCCAACCCTTTTTACTGCGGCAAAACAGGATCTGTGAGCCGTCCGGTGCGAAGCGCGGAAACCAGTCGACCTCGTCGCCTTTGGTGATTTGCTTCACGTCGGAGCCGTCGGTCTTCATCGTGAACAGATCGTGATTGCCGACGCGCGAGCTTGACCAGACGATCGTGCCGCCGGCTTTCTCGCCGACTTCGCGCATCAACGCGACGGCGTCGGCGGGCGGCGCTTCGTCCGCGCCTTTCGGTGGCTCTCCCGCAAGCGACGAGCAACCTCCTAGCGCGAGGCAGCACAACCAACCGATTTGTTTCAAGGGTGAACGCAGGCTCATCTGGCTTGTCCTTTCGCGAGCTCGGTCGCGCGGGGTGGGAGCGAGGCTGCCGGGGCAGCACTGATCGGGAAACATTGACGAAATCCGGCACGCACGCCGAGTGGAGCGTAGCCGAGGTCGTTGCTGGCTTCGGTCGGGTCGAGGTTCGCGTCGTTGACCACACCGGCGATCGCGCTCGACGTGAGTCGTGGGCGCTTCATGCAAAGCCCCAGCACGGCCGCCAAGGCGCGGCACAGCCACACCGGCAGGTGCAGAAACGGGCGCGGGCGATCGTGATGTTGCAGCAAAAGCCTCGCCAACTCACGCATCGAGATCGCCTCGGCGCCGCTGAAATTGTAGGTTTTACCGCGCGCCACGGCCGCGCCTGCCAATCGCAACAAGCCGTCGACGATGTCCTCCGACCACACTGGCCGCTTCAGCGCGCCGCCCCGGCCGATGAACGGCACGATCGGGAAGCGTCGCAGATAGTCCAAGAACATCATGATCTCTTGCCCCCCGCCTGGCTCGTAAACCAGCGTCGGCCTGACGATCGTGTAAGCGAGCCCAGAGCCTTGCACGATGCGTTCGGCCTCCAACTTGGACTCGGCGTAGCGCGTACGTCGCGGGTAGACGACCGATGCCGAAGAGACGTACACGAAGTGTTCGACCCCGCTACGCCGCGCCTCCGTCACGACGTTGGCGGTCCCGTCGCGATTGACGCGCGCGAAGACGTTCGGGTCATGCGCGATGATGACCGCGGCCAGGTGGTAGACCAGGTCGACGCCTTCACAAACGTCGCCGAGCGTACTGGGGTCGCTGACGTCGGCTTCGCGCATTTCGCAGCCGAACGACGCGACACGCGAACGCAATGGGTCGCCCGGCAGCACCAGCGCGCGAACGTTCCAGCCGGCTTGGCGCAGCCGCTTCGTCAGGCGGGCACCCATCACGCCCGCGGCACCCGTGACCAATGCGGTCGGCATGGTTACCTGACCTCCGGAGCTGGCGGCGCCGGAAAATCGAGCGGCTTCCAGTCGCCGACCGAGAGCTCACGCGACGCAAATTCCCAGATCACCACCCGCTTACCTGCCAGGCGATCCTGACCTGCGACGAGCTCGCGTGACAACGCCTGGCGCGTCGCGAAGGCGCCCGAATCATTCTGAGCGATGACGTCGAGCGGACGACCGAGCGCCAGCGCCAAGTGTGGACCGAGGCCCGCGGCGTTGCCCCAGCCCATACCTTCAAGAGTAAAGATATTGGTGAAGCTGTCGCCCAGAAGCAGCACGTCGGCAGCGGCGTCCGGCTCCCACGGCGTGTTGGCCGCGTCTTGGACTTGGTGCACGACCACGGTCCGCGCAGCAAACACGCGCTGTTCGTCGGGCAGCTTGAGCATGTCGACGAGGTCGCCGACGCGCGTCATTGGCTGCTCGACAGCGTGCCACTGCGGCGGCTCCGCCAATGCCGACAGCACGTGCAGCTCGCTCACGAATGCGCCGAGGTCGCGCGCGATGTGCTCCATGTAGCCCGGGGCAAAGTGCGTATCTTGCGCCAAGAACAACGGCTCAGCTCGGCTCTCCGGCAAGCTTTGCCGCGCGTCGAAGACGACCACGCCTTGCTGGCGGAGCTCGCTCAGGAAGCGATCGTAGTCGACGTTGCGCGCCGCTTCGACGCGCCCAGCGCGTCCGTGAAGCGGGCCTGGCTCGAGCGCCGCCTTGTCCGGCATCGGGAAGAGCACGAGCCGAATGCCGCGCTCCGCGAGCGCGCGATGAAAAGCCAAGATTGCCGGCCGCGGGTCGGGATGGATCGCTTCCTGCCCCGCGTCGAGCGCTTCTTTTTCGCGACTGCGCAACTGCTCGCGATCGAGAAACCCGGGACCGCCCACATGCTGGAGGCCAGGCGTGTAGTACAGCCACCCGCCCTGCCCCACCATCGCGAGCTTGTTGCCGACGCGCCCCAGCCGCGTGAGCGCTAGCTGCATCCGCGGCTGCACGAACGCCTTCGCGTAACACGCGTCCTCGATGCCCTTCTCGAGCAGGCGCAAGTTCTCAGCGGTCGGCGTGCGCCGAAATAGATCGCGCAAGGGTGACTCTTCGTCTTCCCGATGCTCGAGGTACGCCTGGCCGAGCGGCACCGCGTAGATCGCGAACAGGAACAGCAGGCTGAGCAGCCAGGCCATGCCCCGGCTCACGTTGGTGGCAATGATGCCGCGGCGCAGCTGCTCATCATGCGCGGTATCGGTCGGCCCACCGCTGTGTTCGGCAGCGATCGGCGCCGCGGACAAGGTGCTTTGCATCGGGTGGCCTCAGAACTGGAAGTACAGGAAAGGGTTGATGGTTTGCGTCCACATCATCAACGTGGCGACCACCATGGCGGTGACGACGCCGACGACTCGAACCGCCGAAAGCCGACCGGTGAGCTCCCAGCTGTTCGGCATGCCGAACACCACCACGGCCGACAGCGCGAACAGCCCGACGTAGTACTGCGGGTAGAGCGCCCCCGACACCACGTCAGAGGCCGGCGAGACGGCGCTCAGCCCAAACAGCGAGCCCAGGTACGTCACGGCCTGGCCCAGCGTCTTGGCGCGGAAGAACACCCACGACAGGCACACGATCAGGAACGTGCTGGCGATACCCACCGCGGGTGGCAAACGCCGCAGCGGATGCGCCGTGCCGAGCCTGCGCTCGAGCCCGAGCATGCCGCCGTGAATGCCGCCCCAGATCACGAAATTCCAGCTGGCGCCGTGCCACAAGCCGCCGAGCAGCATGACGACCATCAAGTTGGCGTAGGTGCGCAGCGGCCCTTTGCGGTTACCGCCGAGCGGGATGTACAGGTAGTCGCGAAGCCAGGTCGACAGACTGATGTGCCAACGCCGCCAGAATTCGGTGATGGTTCGGGCCTTGTAGGGTGAGTCGAAGTTCTGGATCAGCACGAAGCCGAGCATCAGCGCCAGGCCGACGGCCATGTCCGAGTAGCCCGAGAAATCGAAATAGATCTGGAACGCGTAGCCGACCAAGCCGAACCAGGCGTCGTAGAAATGTTTGGCACCGCCCGCGAACGCCGCATCGGCGAGGTACCCCATCGGGTTGGCGAGCAGGATCTTCTTGGCCATGCCGAGCGACAGGAACGCGACGCCGCGCGCGAACTTGTCGAGCGTGTGCTGGCGGACGCGCATCTGCTCTTCGAGCGCGGCGTAACGAATGATAGGCCCGGCCACCAAATCTGGAAAAAAGGCCTCGAAGCACATGTAATCGGTGAAGCGCCGCATCGGTCGCGCGTCGCCGCGGTAGACGTCAATCGCGTAGCTCATCGCCTTGAACGTGTAGAAGGAGATGCCGACGGGCAGCACCACGTGCAGCACCGGCACCAGCTGCTTCGAAGCGCCAAACAAGGCCCCGAGCGCGTTGATGTTCTCTGCCACGAAGCCGGTGTATTTGAACACCGCCAACAAGCCGAGGTTGGTGACGATCGACGTCGCCAGCACCAGCTTCATCTGGCGCGTGCGCGGCACTTCCGGGCCGATCACCGGTGGTAGTCCGTCTTTATCGGGCAGCCGCGACAGCCGCAGCAAGAGCAGGCCACACACGTAGTCGACGCTCGAGCCGACGAACATGATCACGGCCCAGATCGGATTCGCCCAGCCGTAAAATACGTAACTCGAGACAGCGATCAGCGCCGTTCGCGCTCGGAACGGCAGCGCGTAGTACGCCGCCAGCACCAGCGGCAGGAAATAGAACAGGAAAATTTGGCTGGAGAAAACCATGACCGACTACGGAGCCCAGGGCGCCCAACCGTTCTGTTTGAAGGTCATCAGCGCCCGCTGCACCCAGGTGCGGTGACCGTCGAGATTGAAATGATGGTCGTCTTGCATGCCTAGGCCCTGTGCGGACACGAGCGCGAAGGTCTTCACTACGGTCGGGCACATCGCGATTTGGGGCCGAATCGCGTTCGCCACCGCGCCCCCAACTACGAACTCGCCAGTGCCCTCGACCTCGTAGTCGTTCATCACCGCGGGCAAATTGGGTTCGCCCACATCGTTGCGGATCGCGGTCACCAACGTGTTGATGCAGTTCGCAAAGCCGGTTCGGTCCGCGTCGCTGCCGTGCCGCTCGGTGATGCCGAGGTAGATGAAGATGCCACCAAAGGTGACGCGGCCCTTGATGCTCTTGGCCGCCGCGATCAACTGATTGTAGTAGAGCCCGCTCGGAATGAATTGCGAGCAGTAGGCGGACGGCTGCCCGTAGCCGAGCGAGATGAAGTAGTAGTTGGGCGCCATCATCGCGGCCTCTTTGACCAGCGCCGTGCCGGGGCCTGCGGCGGCACTATCGCCAGCTGTTTTTGGCTCGATCGCCAACGCTGGCATCGAGCCCACGTGGTACATGTAGGCGTGCGGGTTGGTCTCGGTGAAGTGAAATGGGCGTGACGCTGCCGGTTTAGTGGCACGCCCGGCCATGTTCGAGTGCCCGACGTGAATGAAGGCGATCGCCTTCTCCTTCGGCACTTCCACCCCGCCGAGGTTGATCGTGATGCCGGAGGGCGGTCCGCCGGCTGTCGAAGCGCCTCCCGCGCTCGGAACACCAGCGCCGCCCCCGTTGGCTCCACCGCCGGCGGTGGTGATCACGCCGCCTTGGCCGGCGCTTGTCGCGGTCCCAGCGGCCGACACGACACCACCAGTCGCGACACCGCCGGCCTGCGGCAGCATGCCGGTGCCACCCAGCGGAGCAAAGTCGTTGTTCACGGCAAGCGGTTGTGTGTCGTGCGGGTGCTCGGCCACCCCACACGCGATCAAGCCCGTGACGACGAAGAGCACGGCCGACGCCCGCGCTGACTTGGAACGACCGATATGGATCAGGTTTTTCATCGTCACTTCTCCTCCAGATCGGCTAAGAGCTCGGCCGCTTCGCGGTCGAATGGCTGGATACGCAAAGCACGCCGCAACAATCTCAAGCCCTGCTTGGGCTCGCCGCGGGCAAACGCGATCAATGCCATCAGGTTCAAGCTCGGCACGTCGTCGCGAGCGCGTGCGAGGCGCTGGCGCGCCAGCCGCTCTGCCGACTCGAGATCACCGGCGGCAAAGCGTAGTCGCGCTGCCAGGGCTTTGGCTTCGGGCGCGTCGATTCCGGTCAAGGCGCGCTCGGCCTCGACGAACTGGCCGACAGCGCCGTCCAGCGTGGCCAGGCTCAAGCGTGCGGCGACGTAAGCCTTCGGCACGCGTCCCAAACGCTGGCGCAGCTGCTCGAGGATGCCGTCAGTCGTCGTCGCTTCGTCCAGTTGCACGGCCGGCAGCTCGATCGCCAGCTCTCGCCGCGCGAACAGCACTTCCGAGCCATCCGTGAACAGCAGCTTCCAGTCCGGACTCGCGTACAGCGTGGCGATCAGACGCTGGTAGCGCTCGGGGAACCTCACCGGCAAGACCACGTAGCTGAAGTGATGCCGCGCCTGAAACGTAGCGAAGCGCTCCGGGTCATCGACGACGCGCAAGTACTCGGCAAACTCGTCGGCCGAGCGCAGCACCAGCCGCGTGTCGATGTACGGCCGAAAGCGCGGGTACAGCTGCCAGATCAGGTAGCCGCCCTGATGATCGGCACTGAAAACGTCGCCGCTCGGCATCGCCGCCAGCCGTCGCGCGCTCTCGGCCGGCACGCGGAACGGGCTAGGCTCGGCCAACGTCGACTCTTGGCTGGCAGCAGCCGCCGAGACGCCGAACAGCACGCCGACCAGCGCGACGTTGACGCCCACCGCCAGCCGCAGGCTCGCGCGGCGGCGTTGCCGGGCCAGGAAATGCCGCAGCCGCGGCGCCAGGTTGATCGCTGCGATCGGCGCGCCGATCCAATACAAAAGCAGCGCATTGCGGTTGCTGATCAGCGCCAAGCCGGCGAAGCCGAGCAACACGAGCGCATGGCTCAACAGTAGGCGCCGCCCACCGAACAGCGCTGCCAGCGCGAACAGCATTAAGAACCACTTGAAGTGCCAGAACTCGCCCGACATGCGCTCGAGCACGAACGGGGGCAGATTCTCGACGACTTGGTGGGAGAACACGTTGTGCTCACCGGGCAGCAACCGACCGAGCAGCAGCGCTGGCAGCGTCGCGCCACGCCACCCGAAGGGCGACACGAAAGTCGCCAAGATGCACCCGCCAAGCGCGGCGAGCAGGAGCCGTGCGCGACGCCAAGGCAAGAGCACGCCCGACCCTTCACGGGCGAATGGCCAGGCAGGCCACGCGCCGAAGCTCGCTCCAGCGACGGCAGCCACGGCGTAGGCTGCGACCAGCGCAGGGCCCAACGCGGAGAGCCCCTGAAAATTGGCCCAGACCATCTGCGCGAGCGGCAAGACCCAAAGCCGTCGCACACGGCCGTCGCGCCGAAAGCGCTCCAGCTCGAAGAAGAACAATGCCAGGAACACGAGCGTGCCGATCACGGGCCGGACCAACAGCAGCGTCCGCGCCACCAGTAGCCCAGCGACGAGCACGCTGACCAACAGCCCGCGCGCCCACGAGCTGCGCTTGGACTCGATGGCGAAAAATAGCAGCACCGAGCCTATGCCGATCAACGCGCACTTCACCAGCACCAGCCCGGTCAACCCCAGCGCTTGATGCACCGCGTAAACCGCCAGCTGAAACAGCCAATGCACGTCGACCCACGTTCGCCCGCTCGCGCTCACCGAAAACGGATCAGCGAAGAGCAGCCGGCCCTTTTCGACCATCTGGCGACCGGCGGCCAAGTGCCACCAAATGTCGCCGTCGGCGGCGGGCGCGAGGCCTGTCGACGCTGCGCCGAGTCCGAGCAGCAGCGCCGCTAAAAACGGCTGAGCTCGGAGGGGGATGAACGTAGAGCGCATGCTGGCGTCAAAACGGCGAGATGGTGAAGCCGAGCCCAACCGTCCATGGCTGCAGCCCAGCGCCTTGATTGCTGTTCTGGCCACCCGCGACCGTGCCCTGCGTGTCGAAGCCATAGGGCAACGAAACGCCGCCCAAGATCGCCAGCCAGTCATTCGACCACTCGAGAGCGAAGGTGCCGGTAACGGCCCAAAGCTGCACGATTTGCTGGAGCCCACGGTCGCGATCGATACCGAAGTAGCGTGACAGCGAGAGCCCGAGCGAGGGCACCCACGGCCCCAAAAAATAGCCCCCATACGAATACACGCTGGCCGCCGGCGCTCGATAGTTGCCGAGCCCATTCTGCCCGCCACGGTAGCCGAACGAACCGCCGAGCACGATCAGGCCCCAAGTCTTGTCGATCGTGTGGTCGAGCGTCGCGGCACCCGTAAATCTGCCGAGGCCCAGCTGCTTTTCTTGCGTGAGGTAGTCGTTCCTGTACTTCCCGTCGTAAGCGCCGGTCGGAAAGCCAACCAGCAACGTCAAGCTGGTGTTGTTGATCTCACCAAAGCGCCGCGTGACGAACGCCGCAACATCGCCAACGCCCGCGTTGGAAATGTCGACCGGCAGGCCGTAGTAATCCCGGTAGTACTTGTAGAGCAGCGGCACCGAGAACCCGAGGTTCCATTTCTCGCCCAGATCACGCGAGATTTGCGTGCTCAAGCTAAGGTTGTAGCCGTCGCGCAAGCGCATGTACGTGCCGAGGGATTGCAGCTGAAACAGGCCGCCCGTCACGCTGCGCCCGATCCATTTGATGCCGCCGCCAGCACCGGTCGAGCTGCCGGCGCCGCAGCCGCCGATCGTCTCCCAGCTCGCGAGCAGGCCGTCCAGGCGTGAGGTCCGCAGCGAAACCCGCCGCTCAAGCCGGTCCACCCAGTCGACGCGCTCGGCGAGCTGAGCCTGCAATCGGGCTAACCGTGTCGTATTGTCGCGCGCCGCGCGCTCGCTGGCGATGAACGGAAAGCTGGCCGCGGCGGCCAAGGCGCACACGACCAGCAACGCGCCAGCGGCACGCATTCGTCTGAAGTCCAATCGAAATTCTCCTGCGCGAAAAGATCAGGCTGGGTCTACTTGGAGGCACCAATAGCGAACACTCTTGTGATCTGTCGCCGCGTATTCGTCGACTAGTGCACCTTTCCAGATCGCTTTTAGATCCGGCGCGAGCTTCAGCTTATGCACGTCACCCTGACTAAAGGCGCGCAGCTTGCCCCCGACTTGCGCCTTCATTTTGTCTTTTATCTTGGAGCGCGGCACGAGCGGCTTGTAGTGAGCGACCAAAATAAACTGCTTGTCGAGCACGCCCCCCTGCACCTGGTAGCGCATGACATACGCGTAGTCGTACAGGTCGTCAGGCGGCATTTTCGAGGGGATTTCGACGAGCTTTGCTGTCACTTCCAGGGGTTGGACAGCGTCGGCCAGCGAGTGTTTCGCGCCACCGACCGCGGCCAGCACGAGCAAGCTAAGGAACGCCTGGCGGCCAAAGCGTCGTTGCCTCGAATAATTCATCGATATTTGGATCCTTTGAAGCCTTGCGCGTTCACGTTGAAGATGGGTCAGAGGGGAGCAAAGCTTCGACTTCGAGCAAGCCAACGTGAGTGAAACTCGGGTCGTTCTGCTGCAATTGTCCGCTGCGAGGACACGTGGCGATCAGGGCTGCACGCAGCCCGAGACACGGGGCTTGTATACAGAGTGTCTTCAGCGCGCCGAAGCAGGCCACCTCCAAGACAATGTCTTGATCTGACGCCAGGCAGACCGGTGCGACTTGGTTCGTCAACAGACTTGCCCACGCGTGTGAGTGTGTCCAGAAGCGGTTTCGACTATTGAGAGTCGCGCAAATCTGGCAAGAGCAGCGCAAAGATGGCGGCGGGCAGGAACAAACAGCCGGCCCAGAACAGCGTGAGCCGATAGTCGCCGAGACGCTGGAACAGGCCGAAGAAGACGACGCCAGCCGCCGAGAAGACGCGGCCGATATTGTAGCAAAAGCCAGCACCGGTCGTACGCAGCAAGGTCGGGAACAGTGGCGGCAGGTACATGGTGAAGAGCGCGAACACGCCCTGAAACAGTCCAGGCAGCGCCAAGCACCAATACAGCTCGGTGTGCGGGCGCGGCGAGCCGTAGACCCACGACATCGACAGGAAGTAGCCGAAACACATCACCGCGATGGCGCGCTTGTAGCCGAACCAGCGCGCCAGGGCCGCGGCGACGAAGTTGCCAACCGTCGACGCAATGATGATTAACGCCAGTAACTTCGTTCCCCACGCATTCTTGGCGGCCGCGCTTTGATGAACGACGTCGGGCAGGTTCTTGAACGCAAGCTGGTGCCAGAACATGAACGCCCAGTGCGCTGTCAGCGATACGGCGCACACCAGGATCACCAGCAAGGTGACGTTACGCACTTCGCCGCGAAAGAGATCGCGCACGCGTGGCGTCCGGCCGTTGGCCGCGGCTCGAGCGGCATGCCACTCCTCCGGCTCCGGCACGGCGCGTCGGATCCAGAACACGAGCAGGGCCGGCACGATACCGACCACGAAGATCCAACGCGGCTCGGTCGAAACGATGCTCGACAGCGAAATGTTGGCGACGACCGCGAGCAGGATACCGACGTTGACGCCAGTCTGTAGCAACGCCGCCAACCACGGACGCCAACGCCGTGGCCATGTCTCTGACAACAGCGACGCGCCAACCGCCCACTCGCCGCCAATGCCGAGCGCGGCCAGAAACCGAAAAATCAACAGGTGCCACCAGGTCTGCGCCAAGCACGACAGCCCGGTGAACAACGCGTAGGTGAGCACGGTCAACGACAGCGTGCGGCTGCGGCCGAGTAGATCACCAACGCGCCCGAAGAACGCGCCGCCGAGTGCCCAGCCGAACAAGAAGCCACCTTGGATCACGCTCGCGTAGCGTCCGACGCTCGGGTCGAGCGTGCTGGTGACACCGAGCAATTGCGCGACGAACGTCGCGTACACCAGCGTATACAAATGCATGTCGAGGCCGTCGAACGTCCAACCAAGCCACGCCGCCGCCCCCGATTTCCACTGCTCGGCAGTCAAGGCCGGCGTCGCGCGGACACGGCCACCGCGACTCGGAGCGACACTCATTCGGGGCGCAGCATAGCCTGGACTCGTGTTAGCGTCCGCCGGGCTAAACGGATGCTGCCCTTCGGTCGGTGCCGTGCAGGCAAGATCAGCGACGCACGCGACGAAGTAGGCGAGTTCTTGGCCAAAGACTCGCGCTGACCGCTGGCCGAGCAAGTCAAGGGTATCTGTTCAGCGAACTGAGGATGAACGCGGACGAATCTGCGCCGAGTAGATGCTGCGGCGGCCGGCGAGCGCGTAGGCCACCAGGCACACGATCACGACGTGCGGCAGAATTGCCGCGCCGAGCAGCTCCGTCGCCATCAACGAAAGCGCGATCGGCGTATTCGCGGCCGCCGCAAATACCGCCGCCAGCCCCACGCCGGCCCCCATTTCAAGCGGGATCCCGAGCAGGCGCGCCAGCACGTTGCCCAGCGCCGCGCCCACGAAAAACAGCGGCGTCACCTCACCGCCCAGAAATCCGGCAGCCAAAGTGACGAGCGTGAACGCGAGCTTCAGCGCGAACGCGGCCGCCGGTAGCCCCGGATCCGAGAACGCCCGCACGATCGTCGGCACGCCGAGCCCCAAGTAGTCGCTCGTGCCAACCAGCTGCCACATACCGACGACTGCGACGCCGCCCAGGCCCATCCGGATCGGCAAGCGCGGTATCGCGAGCTCACCGCGGCGCTTGAGCAGATGAATCAGCTCGATGAAGACGAAGGTCACGACCGCAACCGCGACCGCGAACACCAGCCACTTTGCCAGCAAAAGCGGCGTCAGCGGCAGCGTGTGGACTAGCGGATACGACGTGTGATGTATGCCCAGTGCGCGCGTCGTCAAGTCACCAACTACCGACGCGGCCAGCGCCGGCACGAGCGCCTGGTACTCGATGCGCCCGAGCACGATGAATTCGAGCCCGAACATCGCGCCCGCCAGCGGCGTGCCAAACACGGAGCCGAAGCCTCCCGCCACGCCAGCCGCCAATAGCTGGCGGCGCAACGGCTTGTCGAGACGCAGACGGTGCGCCAAAGCATCCGCCAGGCTCGCGCCCATCTGCACGGCCGTGCCTTCACGTCCCGCGCTGCCGCCAAAAACGTGCGTGAGCACGGTGCCGCACAGCACCAGCGGTGCCATGCGCAACGGCAGCTCGGGGCCGTCGTCGTGAATCGCGTCGATGATCAGGTTGTTGCCAGCTTTGATCGCCTGACCGTAACGCTCGTACAGCCAACCAATCCCGAGGCCCGCGACCGGCAGCGCGAACACCAGCCGTTCGTGAGCCAGGCGCCACGACGTCGCGCGCTCGAGCAGCCACAAGAACAAAGCCGAAGCGGCCCCGCACGCCACGCCCACGCTCGCGCCGAGCACGAGCCATTTCCCGAACAGCAGCAGGCGCTCACGCTTCGTCACAGTTTGGCTCATCGCTCAAATCGCCAGGAAACACAGGGCGTGCGGCAAGCCGCTCAATCCCTGCTCGTCCAGCAGCTGCAGCAGCGCGGCGAAAGCGCCGGAGTGCTCGAGCGAGCGCACGAACGCGTACGTCACTTGGACGATCTGCTGATCTAGCTCGGTCGGCGAGCCCGTAAAGCCGCTCAGCCGTGTTTGCAGCAGAAAGCGTAGGCTCGCGATCCGCACTACGAGGTCATACGCGTACGCGAACAAGCTGCCCGAGAGCATGTACGGCGTTGTCAGCAAGTGATTGGCGGCATAACGGAGCAGGCAAACGTCGATGCGGTCGCGGACCACGCCAGGCACGGCCGCCTGCAGCGCCGCGTAGCGCGCCTGAACGGCAGTCAGCTCCTCGTCCGTCGCTTGGGCGCCAGGTTCGGCTCGGCCGTAGGTCGTCCACACCTCGCGCAGAATGGCATCGAAACGCTCGGTTTGCGCGCCGTGCCTCACCGTACGCGCGGGCTGCAAGGCTTGCGCGATCACCGCGATCGGCAAGCTGGTATCGAGGTCGAGCTTGCGAAAGCTCGCGGTCAACGCGCGCAGCACCTCCGGCTCGGCCAACGCCCCCAGCACGGCTCTCAAGTCAGCGACTGGCACCTCGGTGCAGCCAGTGTGCAGCACGCCGCGCAGCTTGTCGGCCATCCACAACAGCACGAGAAGCTTCTCGCTCAAACTGAAGCCAGGCTCCGCGAGCAGCCGAACCAACGCCGCGCGCACTAGTTTGAATGGCTTGAAATACGGTTGTTCGGTGTGAAAGCGATTGCGAAACTTGCGCGGCGCCGCTTCGAGCTCGAGCGGCTCGGGCTCGAAGCCATCCTCCGACAACAGCACGAGCCGCGCGACCTCCGGACACGACAACGTTCCGAACAGCTCAATCTCGCCGTCAATCTCGTTCACGTAACGCGGATACGTGGCGCACACGTCGAACAGCGCATCGTGACCGAATTGCGACTGGATGCGGCACAGGCCAGCGCCGTCGAGCATGCTGCAATCACCGGACGGCAGGAAGCGCAGCCGGGCAAAGTCCGGTCCCTCGGGCGTCAGTTCGATGCCGCGCATCAACAGCTCGCCGGCGGCCGGGTCGTCGTTCGCCAGCACGGTCAACCGACGATGAGTCGACTCCTCGACTGGTACCGCCCCTCCGCCGCAACAGGTCGCTTCGCAATCGCTGGCCAAGCAACGAAAGCGCGTCATGTAGCGGGCGGACAGCCCGACCTTCGCCGGCACGAAATGTATACTACCTGGTAGCCAGGTGTAGGCAACCAAGTGCCTGCTGCGCTGGTCGAGCCCCCCTCAGGTCAAAAGCTCGCCTATTACCTTGTCGGTGTGCAACGGGCCGACGCCCCATTCGGTGTTGGGTAGGCCCATCGCTTTCAGCAGGGTGAGCGGCACGCGGCTGGCGGTGTCTTCGCTCGCCGGCCGGAAGTGAATGCCCGGGTAGACCAGTGAGCCGGCAGCGCGACCGACGATCACCAGCGGGAAGTCGGCAAAATCATGGGTCGGCGCGAAGCCGGTGCACGACGTTCCAAACACACACGCGCGGTCGAGCACGTTGCCATTGGCATCGGGCGTGTTCTTCAGCCCGGTCAGGAACGTCGAGAACGCTTTCATCCAATACATGATCGATTTTTCGACCAGGTCGTCGACGCCGTGGGTGTGCCCCCACTCATGCACGTCTTCGTGCACGCCGATCTCGGGATATTGCATGTGCGTGGCGGGGCTGGTGTATTCGTAAGTCACCACGCGCGTCAGATCGCACGCCAGCGCCATCGCTACCAGCTGCGACATGATGTCGCTGCGCGCGGTCATATCGGCGGGAGTCGTCGGCGTCGCCGGTTTCTGGCAGGTCGGCGCGGCCGGAGCGACGGTCGTGAGCCGCGTCTCGAGCGACCGCACCGCGTCGAGGTGTTGCTCCAAGCGAGCGCGATCGTTCGCGCCCAGCCGGGGCTCGAGGCGGGCGGCGTCTTGCAGCACGAGGTCGAGGATGCTCTTGCGCACCTGGTCGCGTGGGCTGGGCGCGTTTTGAGCAGCGCCGGGAGCCTGAAAGCCGCTACCGAACAGCCGCGTGAACATCGCGTTCACGTCGGTCTCGCCGCGATTCGGATTGTTCGGTCCGTTGTGCGACACGTGGTCTTGTGCCGTGCCCTGCCCCGGATCGATTGGGCCAATGCGAACTTCCAAGGATTTGAAGCGAGCACCGCCGCCGACGACGCCGGCAATGACTTGATCGAGCGACGGACGTTTGACCGTGCCGTCCATGAACGACGTGCCCTGATAGTCGTCCCCAGTCAGTAGCCCGACCTGCCCGGTCAGGTGGGGCCAGTCATTGCGGGGCGGCCGCGGCCGCATGTTGGTGACGAGCGAGACGTAGTCTTTGACCGGTTCGAGCGGCGCCAGCTGTTCGCTCAGCGCGAAACCGGAGCCGGTAGCCTTAGGCACCCAACGCTTCGGATCATTGCCGAGCCCCCAATACCAGAGCACGAAGCATTTCGGCAGCGGTGTGCCGTCGGCGTAAGCCTCGCCGTTGTGGTGCAGCATCGCGTCGAGCCGGGGCAGCGCGATCGCCGCCGCGCTGGCGCCGACAGCGCCGCGCAACAACGCGCGGCGTCCCAGGCGAAATCGATGCACGCTCATGGGCTGGCCCTCCGGAACGCGTCGCTCAGCACCACGCGCCGCAGCGCGTCCTTGATGCGGTAGCCCGACGCGGCAAACTGCGTATCGAGCGCGGTCAGCGCGGGCGCCTCGCCGTCGGTTTCGACGTGGCCGGCGGCGAACCGAAACAGCTGTCGGACGAGGCAATTCATCGCTTCCGGGCGCTCAGCCAAGCGCTGACCCAGCTCGCGCGCGTCTTTGAACGCGGCGCCGTCCAAATCGCCCGCGGCGTCGATCGGCAAGCCATCTTCGTCGGCGCGGTAGGCGCCGAGCGCGTCGAAATGCTCGAGCGCAAGCCCGAGCGGATCGGTCAAGGCGTGACAGCCTGCGCAAGCCGGGTTCTGGCGGTGGCGTTCCAACCGCTGCCGCGCGGTCAAGACTTCGCCCGCCGCCGAAAAATCGAGCGAGGTGTTCACGTTCGGTGGCGGCGGCGGAATTGTCTGGCACAAGAGCGCCATGCGCATGAATTTTCCGCGACTGGTCGGGAAGGTTTTCTTCGGCTTCGCGCGCAGCGCCAAAATGCCGCCCCAGCCGAGGAGCCCTGCGCGTGGACCGGCAGCAGGCAGCGTAGCGCGTGTGAAACCCGACGCCGGCGCGTCGGGCAATCCGTAGAGCCGCGCCAGCTCGGCGTTGACGAACGTCGCTTGGCCGGTGAAGAGCTCATGCGCGTCGGCGTCGCGCCCGAACACCAAATCTTCAGCGTCGAGCATGATTTCGTTGCTCAGCGAGGCGCCGAGCGTGTCGCTCATCAGCGGAAAAGCCGCGCGATCCTTCTGCAGGTTCTGCAAGCCCTCCAGCTCGAGCCAGTCAGCCAGCCAGCGCGAGACCCCGTGATGACCGCGCATGTCGCCGAGCGCGTGCGCCACGGCCGCGTCGAGCCCAGCGTCGCTAGTCAGGTCACCGCGCTCGCCCGCCGCCAACAGCTCTTCGTCGGGCAACGAATTCCAGAGGAAGTACGACAGCCGCTCCGACATCTCGCGGCTCGTGTAACGGAAGCTGCGGTCGGCAGCCGTCTCGCCAAGCTCGACGCGATACAAGAAGTGCGGAGACTCCAAGAACGCGGCGACCGCGGCTTGGAGTCCCGCGTAAGCATCGCCAAACGCCGCGGACGCGCTGGCGACCAACGCCGCGTACGCTTCGAGCTCGGCTGGCTCGAGCGCGCGCCGGAACGCGCGCCGACCGAAGCTTGTCAGAAATTGCCGCACGCAACCGTCGGCAGCCGTAGTGCCCGGACTGCAGCCGACCAGCGCACTGCGCCGTTCGGGGCTAAAGGCTTGCTCGGCCGCGGCCAGCGCCACGGTCTCGAATTGTTCGACCAACAGCGGCGAGAAGCCGCTGCGCGAGGCCGCCACCGAGCTCGTTTCGGCTTGGACTAGGGGCGCCGATTGTTCGCCCAACAGGTCTTTCAGGCTGTCTTGGTATTGGCTGAGCGTGAGCGGACGCAAACCCGCCGGCGCGGGCACGAACTGCGGCTGCCCGGCGGGCGTCCCAGGCGGCATCGCGACGTCAGACGGCGATGCTCCCCCATTCGCGGAGCGCTGCGCCGGATCGCCAGCGGACCCCTGACAGGCTCCCAGGGCCAAACACGACAGCCCGAGCCACCAAGAACGGTGAGTTGTCTTCACGTAACTCGGGGTGAGTGCGTCGCAGACTCCTATCGGGTAAGAAAACGTCCAGGCGCCTATTTGCCGAGCGCGGTCTTGGCGGTGACGATCAGCGCGGCAGTGCCGGCCGAGTACCGGGTCGACGTCCAGCGCTTGTATTCGGCGCTGAAGATGACGCGCCCCCAGCAGACAGCCCCATTTCAGAGCAGACTGCCCAAGTCAGCTGCAAGCTGACTGCATGGCCCGACTACCCAGCACAACTTGCAACCTGGCCACTTTGATTGTCAGCCGCCAGTTGCCCCGTCTAACGTGAGTTGGTTGGCTTTTTGTTTTTCGAGCAGACCCCCTGATGCTCAACCGTAAGGCTCTCGTTTCGTTGTGTGTGGTCAGCCTGTCAACCCTTGGGCTACAGCAAAAGTGCCCCAAATAGATGAGCCGGTTCGGTCGGTTGCTGACCACTCAGCATCATGCCCGTTGTGCTCTCGTTCAGCCCGCTTCGCGGCAAATGGCTCGCAGCGCTACTTGCTTTCTCGTTCAGCGGCGCGGCGCAAGCCGCCGGGGTGAGCGCCGCTTCGTACCTCGGCGGCAGCGGCGACGACGAACTGACCGGCGTCGCGATCGGCTCCGACGGGTCGATTTTCCTCAGCGGCAACTCGACGTCGGCCATGCTCAGCGGAGCAGCAGGCGCGACGCTGAAGCCGGGTGGCGGCTTCGTGGCCAAGCTCAACGCCGCCGGGACCAAACTGCTCTGGCTGTCGCGCATCGAGGCCGCCGCGGCACTGAAGCTCAGTCCAGCCGACGAACCGCTCGTCGTTACCGGTCATCACCTCACGAAGCTGAGCGCCGACGGCACGAAAGTCGTTTGGACGGGCGCGGACACCGGCGCCGATATCGCCGCCTTCGACGTCGCGACCGGCGGTGATCTCGCGGTCGTCTCCGGTAACGACGTCTTCCGCTTCGCCGCCGACGGCACAACGCAGAAGTTTCGCATCAAGACCGACCGATCCAACGCAGTCGCGGTCGCGTTCGATCCGATGTCCGGCGATGTGTTCGCTTCCGGCGATCAAAACGCCGGCTACGGAACTTGCGGCGGCCCGTGGCGCTCGCCGTTCATCTTTCGCTACGACGCGGCCGGGGCGCGCACCGCGAAGCTTTACGACTACCCGGGCCAAGCTGCGTGCGACCAAAAGCTGGCGGCGGATTCATTTTTCACGCGGCTCAGGTTTGAAGCCAACGGCGAATTCTGGGTCACGGGCGGCGCCGACGGCGGCAACACCGTGCTCGGACGCGTTGCCACCGATCTCAGCAAAGACAATCCGGCGCTGGTCGGCGCGTGCTTTGCGTCGGCATGCTACGGCTGGAAAGGCGCCGCCGCACCGCGCTTCGTGGCGCATGTGAACGCGGGGTTTACCGACTTCGAACGGGCGACGTTCATTGTCGGTCATTTCAACAAGCAACCGGCAGGCTGCTCTTGCGACGTGCCGCAGGACGACGGCAAGGGCGCACGGCCGAACAGCGCCGGCCTCGACTTCGTCTTCCGCACGTCGACCGGCGACGTGGTCGGTGCGGGCTCCGCGGGCTGGCATTTTCCAGTCGTGAACGCGTGGTACCCAGCCGCTGCGTATTCGCCAGGTTACCCGGCGGTGGTCAGCTTGCTGGACGGCGAGCTCAAGACGATGAAGATGGCCACGCTGCTGCCCGGCACCGGGAGCACCAAAGCCGCGGCGTATCGCGGCGGGCGACTGGTGGTGGTCGGGTCGTCACCGGACAACAGTGCTTTCGTCGCTCCGGCCGGCCAAGAAGCACAAGCCGCCGCGACGATCACGGCATTGCCAGCCGCAACGCCGCTGCAGGCCAAGTTCGGAGGCGGCAAGAGCGACGGCTTCCTGTACATCGCGTGCGTCACGACCGATCAGGAATGCGGAGCGCCGCCCCAGACCGAGCCGAGCGGCGGTACTGCTACGGGCGGTGGCGCGGGCGCGCCGAACACAGCCGGTGCGTCGGCGAATGGCGGTTCGGGCACGAACGCGGCCGGAGCTTCGCCCAGCGGCGGCAACGACGCGACCACGACGACGGCGAAGCCCGACGACGCGGGCGGGTGTGGTTGCAGCATGCCCGGCAAAACTGCACCCGGTTGGTCCTGCGCGAGCTTGCTCGCAGCCTGCGGGCTCAGCCGCTCGCGGCGCTACCTGCGACGCAAGAGCTCCGCCGCGAAGCGTGTTTACAGCTCGCGGTAGACGCGCTGCGGCGCCGAGCAGCGCGCTAGGCCCTGAGCTCGGCGAGCGGGCCGTCGCACCACTTCGGATCGCCGAAGGTCTGGCCGGGCACGCCGAGCGCGTTCTGAACCGTGACCCACAGATCCGCCAAGCTCTTGTTGGCCGGATCCTTGAGCACGGCTTTGTCGCCGGGGTTGCCCTTGAACGGATACAGGATTTCTTGAGCGTAAAAGCTGCGCTGCCACCCGCGCCGTCGAACTCGTCCTTGATGTGGCCATTCGGCGTGAAGAAAATCAGCAGATTTCCGGCAGGAGCCGCCTGCGCCAAGCTCATGCGATGACGCACGAACGGTGACAACAGGACCGCACCGGCTCCGAGCCCGCGCAGCAGGTTGCGACGCGAACAAACGTGGTGGCGTTTGCTATTCATGACGGCCATCAGTTGTGCACCCGATGAGTGCGGGCCTCGATGTCCCTCAGCACGACCGCGAGCTTCTGAATCGGCGCGTTGGCGCCGCCGTCGCTCTGGGCACGGATAACGCAGGCGTCGGCGGCGGCGTTCAGGTGGCGGCCGAGCGCGTACTCGGCGTATTGCTTGGAGAAGCAATACTCGCCGATCTTGCTCTGGCCGATATGCTGCGCGATTTCGACGGCGTTGTTGTACGGCCCGCGGGCGTCACCGGCGTCTGCACAGCAAGCGGCGCCGCACGGCCAGGCCACGATGCACGACCTTGTGCGGCACCGAAGCTTCGCTCGGGATGAACAAGAAGCCAGCCTGAGTCAAAAAGCCGCTACGTTGACCGATCGGCAGATTGAGCGCGCCGTTCTGGCCCGGCGTCAGCGTGCCGTAAAGCGCCGACGGCGCCCTGGAGCCGTAGGTGTACGGCGCGGTTACGAGATCGCGGTAGCTGCCGTTTTGCTGCCAGACGATCTTGTCGAAATGCTGGCTCGTCTCGTCGGAGATGGCGCCGGCGAGGGTCGGGTCGACGCCCGCGGCGCCACGCAGATCGCCGAGCGGCAGGTACTGCTGCCAAAAGTCGGCGTACTTCGCGTGTGCACTGGTTGCCTGCAGCAAGCGCTGCGCGTGCGTCGCGCGCTCCGAGGCGCTGTCGAGGCTGCCCTTCTGCGCCGCCTGCCACAGCGCCGCGTCCGGCGGAGTGTCGGCGATCGTATAGGAGATCAGCGACGCTTGCTCGTACGGCGTGAGCGTGACTTCGCCGGCTTTGCTACTACCCAGCTCGGTCAGGTAGACCATGTTGGGCGAGAGCAGCATCGCGCGCAGCACGCTGGCAACCGCCATCGCGGCTGGATCGAGCGCGGCTTGCGCAGTCAACAACGCGCCATAGCGACCGACCTCTTCGTCGTTCAGCGGGCGGCGAAACAGCTTGGCGCCGAAGTCCTTGAGGAACGGCGTAGCGCAGGCCGCGTCGTTGGCGCCCGTCGCGAGGCAGGCGTAGGTCCGTAGCGCGGCGGTCGCGGCTGCCGGCGCCACGGTGTCGCCGGCATCGAAGTAAGCGTTTGCCAGCAGCACACTCACCTTGTTCAAGTCGGCGTCGGTGTTGAAGCCGGTGCTGGAGCTGAGCGCGTCGTCCGGAAACCTGGCGGTCGACGGCGCCGCCAGACCCTGCGAGACCGTGTTGTTCCATTGCGCTGCTCAGTCGGCGAATGCGCGTGCGCGACAGCGCTTCCGGCAGCTTGCAATCGGCGGCCTGCACGGCAGCGAACCAGTCGCTCGGCTCTTGCACTTCGGCCGGCTTAGTCGTCGGGTTCGAGCCGGGCCCAATCCCCTTCGGGTCCAGGTTCCCGCTTTGGCCAGCGCCGCCGCCGATGTCGGCTTGGCAGCCGCTGAGCAACGAGGTCGCAGCGACTAGGACTACCCCCGAGGATTGACCCCAAAACGAGTGCGGCGGCTGAGTGGTGCGGGCCATCCGCGACTCAATGTTCGAGCGGGCGTCCGCCCCTTCGAAATTCTTTGAAACCTGAAAAATTCTTAGTTTCGCGGCCAAGAGCGAAAGCTGAGCCGCGCGACTACGTCGAGATGCGCCACTCCCGACGCGCGTCTGCTCCGGCCAGAACCGGCGGCCCCTCGCCTCAGCGCCCGGACAGAAACGGTAGCAACTGGAACAAACGCTCTGGCGTGTTCTTCACGATCGGCATGATCGCGCTCCAGAACGAAGGCACGTAAGCCTCGGCGGCACCGGATTCCAGCGCTGCAACGATGCTGGCCGCGACCCGTCCCGGCTGCGCAAACAGCGCGCTCTTCTCGTGCGCCACCGTCATCGGTGTGTCGACCGGACCAAGCTTCAGCGTCACGACGCGGACATCGGATTGGAAGAGCCGCGAGCGCAGGCCCTGCAGATAAACGTTCAGCGCGCCCTTGGCGGCGCCGTAGGTATAATTTCGGGGACGCCCGCGATCACCTGCCACGGAGGTGATGACGCCGATGCAACCGCTGCGCTGGGCTGCGAGCAGGTTGGCCAGCGGCACCAGGAATGCCACCACGCTGAGCAGGTTCGTACGAAAAATCGCCTCGGCTTCGGCGAAGCTGCGTTCGCTCCGTTCCTGATCGCCGAGCTCGCCATGCGCGATTAGCACCACGTCGAAGCGCCCCAGCTCCGCTGCTGCTCGCGCCACCAGCAGCTCGACCTGACCGAGATCGGCAAAATCCGCGAGTTCGGAGGCGGGCGGCGCGCCCGGCAAGCTTTCGACGAGCGCCGCCAGTTTGGCTGCGCTCCGCGCCAGCAGGTAAAGCCGAGCGCCGCGGGCAGCGTAGATTCGCGCCACTTCGCTGGCGATTGCGGAGGTCGCTCCCACGATCAAGACGCGCTGAGGCATTCGGGCCGCGCAGTATAGGGGTCGCGCCGTCGCCGCGCCGCGGCGCGACATTGCCAGCCGCGCGTCGAGCCACTTCATCGGCTCCGCTCAGCTGACCGTTTGCCCTCGAGTCGTTCCGGCGCCGACACGACCACGTCGTCCGTGGGCCAAATCGGTAAACGGGACCACTCAGTCTCCGCAGATCCGCGCCTCCACGTGGGACCGCCGTCGGGCGCCCCTCTGCGTGCCCACTACACGGCAGGCAGATGACACCGGTGTGCGAGCAGCTATCACAGGTGGGGGTGATGCGGCGGTACGTTGCGAGTAGTCAATTTGCTCGGTACTCGGCGCCGCTCGTCTGTGGCCTGGCAAGATGTGTTCCTAACCGGTTGACTCTGACCCAGTCGCCCCGAGCCTGTCACACGCGAGCTGCCAGTACCGCAGTCGCCACCGCATCCGCCGAAAGGTTTCGCGTAAGCCTTTGACATCGCCATGGTTTTTATGTAGTAACGTTACAGCTTTCCCAGCCACTAGCATTACAAGCTGAAAACTGCTAATTACTGCCTATGGCTGAGCAGTCGAAGCATCGTGAGATTTCGAACGCCCTCCTGAGCGAAATCGCCGCTGGGAAGTACGCGGCGTCGGGGCGCCTCCCGAGTGAGGTGCAGTTAGTTAAGAGGTTTGGCGTTTCGCGCCCGACCGTCGCGCGAGCCCTCCGAGACCTCCAGGCCGAGGGCTTGGTAGTCCGTCGCGCTGGGTCGGGGACGTACGTGAAGGAGCAGGCCCCTCCCGGGCCGCCGGCACGGCAGCTCGCGCTGATGATCCCCGGATTCCGCTCCACCGAGATTTTCGAGCTGATCTGCGGCGAGCTGGCGAGCTTGGCGCGCGCCCAAGACTACACGCTGGTCTGGGGCGGAGCAGCCGGCCGCAACGACCCGGCTGACGAGACCGAGCAGCACGCGCTCGAGCTGTGCGAGCAATTGATCGAGCGACGCGTGGCGGGCGTGCTGTTCGCGCCTTTCGAGCTGCGCCACCAAGGCGACGCCACCAACCGCGCCATCGCCGAACGCTTTCAAGAAGCTGGCGTGCCGGTGGTGCTACTGGATCGCGATCTGGGCCCGTTCCCGACGCGCTGTGATCTGGATCTGGTCGGCATCGACAACTTCACCGCTGGCTACTTGATCGCCGAGCACCTGCTGAAGCTCGGCTGCCGCAAGATCGCGTTCCTGCGTCGGCCGCTCGCCGCCGCTACGGTAGACGCGCGCATCACCGGCGTGCGCGAGGCGCTCGCGCGTCACGACCTAAGTCTCGTGACCGATTGGTTGGAGGTTGGCGAGCCCGAGGACGCCAAGATCGTGGGCGAGCTGCTGCAGAAGGGCAAGCCAGACGCAATCGTGTGTGCCAACGACCTCACGGCGGCGCAGCTCTTGCGAAGCCTGGACCGCAACGGCGTGCGCGTGCCGCACGACATTCGGGTCGTCGGCTTCGACGATGCCAAATACGCCACACTGGTGGGTGTGCCTCTCACCACGATTCACCAGCCGTGCCGTGACATCGCCGTCACCGCGTTTCACGCCCTGCTGGAGCGCATCGCCGACCCTACCCTGCCAGCTCGCAGCCTGCTGCTGACGCCAAGATTGGTGGTCAGAGAGTCGTGCGGTGCCTACCAAAATTGATGCAGCCCCGGGGCAGGGCGCGCCCTGCCGCCAAACGAGACGGTCCTGCGGTGCGTTGCAGAACTGAATCAGAACTGATTCAGAACTTCAGAGAGCTAGAAACAACAGGCGCGCGGAAAGGTTTTGCTCGAGTCCTTCCCGGCTCCCCGCCTTCCTCCGCCTTCCTGTTGTTTCGCTCTCCGATGCGCACCAAAACCGACACGACTCCGCGTTGAAAACGGCCGCCCGTTCGGCGTGGGCCGGGCGTAAAGTCGTGGGTCCGACGTGGTCAAGCAACCGCGCGCGAGCCAGGAGTCGTCATGGTCGAGTCGAGTGTTGGCGGTGCGTTCGTTTCGGGTCTCGGCAAGGGTCGTGAAGCATTTCACGCCGAGGTGACGGAGTACTCTCTGAGCACGGGCGAGCGCACGGCGGAGGACTTCCTGCGCCTGTTCTCGTGCGGCAAGATCATGGTTGCGCTCGCGTCGCGACCGATGGAGCGAGCGCGCATCATCAGCGAGCTGACCGGCGTGCACGAGCGCGTCGCGAACAAACTGTCGCCCGACAACGCCGGTGAGACGCTGCAGATCGCGCTCGACGAAGGCGTAACCACGCCGAAAGACATCGTGCGGTTGTTCCAACCCGATGATCGCCAGCGCTACCTGAACCGCCACGAGCTATGGGCCTTCGATATCGAGGGCCAGCCGTGGAAGGCGTCCGCCAGTGACTCGGTCGCCCACGCGCGAGCCGAGAAGTACCTCGCGTACATCATGGATCGCGCCATCGAAAACCTGCTGATTTCTCACGAAGACATCGTGTCGGCGCTCGGTGTCGTCAAACTGGCGGGTTGGCTCCCTTCGGAGCTGCTCGGTCAGATCATCGAAGCTTCGCTCAAGAAATCCGACAAATTCACGGAGGAAGACCTGCTGCACGCCGCGCCGCCGAGCAGCCTGGTGACGCACGTGCCGCTCGATTACCTGTGGGAAAAGGTCGTGGTGCCGCTGATCGCGGAACAGCACGACTACGTGCCAAAGCCAGGCGGCGGCCCGAAGTCCGAGGCCGAAGGCGGCTGGAGCATGAGCCCCGGCCCCGAGAGCCCGGCTAAGGCGAATGCAAAGCCTGCCGGCGGCGGTGAAGACGGCGACATGGTCGGCGAGGACGAGATCATCGAGACCGACGAGGAGCTGCGAGCCTCCGAAGGCGGCGCGACGCTCGGCGTGCGCAAGGCGCTCGGTTCTCCGCCCAACCGTAAGGCCCAACAGCGCTGACCCGCAGCAAGGCCCCCATGAAGCGCTCTGCTTTGGCCGACTGCGTCGCGAGCAGTCTGCTCTGCCTCGCGGTCACGGCGCTACTGCCGGGCGGCTGTGCCTCCGAGCAGAACACGCTCGAGCCCGACCGAGCCGGCCCGACCAGCGCCAGCGGCAAGTCGGGCGGCGGCAAAGCCAACTCCGGCGCTGGCGGCAAAGCGACCGGCTTCGGCGGCAGCAGCGGTTCCCCGAGCGGCGGCAAAGCCAACTCCGGGAGCGCCGGCACGAGTCCCCAAGGCGGCAAACAGAGCAGCGCAGGCATGGCGCCCACCGGCGGCGCGGCAGCGGCCACCGACAAGTGCAAGACGACAGCCGACTGCACGCAGGTGACCGGCTCGTGCTTCGTGTGTGAAGCCGCCGGCGCAGCCAAGGACTGCGTCGATCACGGCCCAGCGGTTTGCGATAACGGCACGCTCGACCCGTGCGAAACCTGCGAGATCGGGGACATCAAGGCTTGCGTCGCGCTCGGCCAACCGGGCGAATTTAGCGGCGGCGAAGCCACGTGCAAGGCCACCTGCGACGCCTGGGACACCTCGGCCTGCTCGGTGTGCGGCAACGACAAGCAAGAGCCGGGCGAAGAGTGCGACGGCAGCGACAACGGCGCCGGCGGGGCGGGCGCTGGCGGCGCGGGCACGAGCGGACCGGGCGCCGGAGAGCACACTTGCGCCGATGAAGGCATCGCTCAGAATCCGACCACGGTCACACCTTGCACCGACGAGTGTCACTTCGACACGACGCTGTGCGGCGGCTGCAGCAAGGGCGTCGGCACGTGCCTCGCCGGCACCAACTGCAGCGCGACGACTTGCAACCGTGCCGAATGCAAGCTCGGCACCAGCTGCACACTCGACTGCGGCGGCGGCGGCAAATCGTGTGACGACGTGCGCTGCAACCACGACGCCACCTGCAACTTCAAGTGCAACGGCAGCGGTCACTGCACCGGCGCGGTCTGCGACAGCGGCTCGAAGTGCACGCTCGATTGTTCGGGCGGCGGCAGCAGCTGCGACGGCAGCGTGTGCAAAGCCGGCGCCAGCTGCGCTTTCGATTGCAGCTTCTCCGGCAACTGCAAAGACGTCAACTGCAAGCCGGGCGCTGACTGCGACTTCATTTGCAACGCCGGCGGCAGCGTATGCAGCGGGCAAGCGACGTGCGGCGCGGGCAAATCCTGCGACTTCCAGTGCAACTCGTCGGGCAATTGCGGCGGACTAGCCGTGACGTGCCAGAAGGACTCAACCTGCACGTTCTCGTGCACCGGCGGCGGTTCGGTTTGCCCGAAGGCCAGCTGCGAGACGGGCTCAACGTGCACGTTCGACTGCGCGGGCGGCAACTGCAACGCACCGTCGTGCGCCAACGGCGTCTGCACCGGCAACTGATTTTTTCTATTTCACCTCCGCACTCTGCTTTTGGTGTCCGGCGACCCACGCGGCCGCAGCGCGGCAGGCGCTCGGCGCTCAGATCCGTGCAACTTCGACCACGCCGCTCACCTTGCTGAGCGCGCGCATCACGTTCTTCAACTGCGACAGATCGGTGCAGTTGAAGGTGAAGACGTTGCGCGCGCGGCCATCGTCGCCGGCGCGACAATTGGCTTCGCTGATATTGATGCTCTGCGCGCTGAAGGTTTGGCTCACGACCGCCAAAATGCCGGGCTTATTCGTGGTCGTGACGCTGAGCTGAACGGGCCGGTTGATCTTCGCCTTCGAATCCCAGCTCACCTCGATGCGGCGCTCCGGATCGGTATCGAACGCCTTCATGCATTCACGCCGGTGCACGGTAACGCCACGGCCACGCGTGATGAAACCAATGATCGCGTCGCCGGGCAACGGGTTGCAGCACTTGGCGTAGCGCACCAGGACGTCGTCGACGCCGCTGACCGTGATGCCGGCCTGGTCACGCCCGGTGACCTTGCGCACGAACTGCTCGATCTTGCCCTGACGCATCGACGGCGGCGCTTCGCCGTTTTCACCGCCGTGCGGGCCCTCTTTCAGGAGGTCGATCACCTGATCGGCGTCGATCTTCCCGTAGCCCACTTGTAACAGCAGGTCGTCGAGGTTGTAGACCTCGAGCGCTTCGGAAACGCGCTTCACTTCGACGTCGTTCTTGGTGAACTTCGGGAAGCTGATGCCGGCCGAGCGCATCTCGTTCTCGAGCAACTCACGGCCGAGGTTGATGCTCTTCTGACGTTGCTCGGTGCGCAGGTGCGCGCGAATCCGCGAACGAGCGCGCGTCGTCACCGCAAAATCGAGCCAATCTTTGGTCGGCTGCTGATTCTGTGCCGTCATGATCTCCATGACGTCGCCGCTCTTCAGCTTGTAGCGCAGCGGCACTATTTGCCCATTGGCGCGCGCGCCCGAGCATTTCTCGCCGACCTTCGAGTGAATCGCGAAAGCAAAGTCGATCGGCGTCGAGCCACGCGGCAGGACCCGTAGGTCGCCCTTCGGTGTAAAAATGTACACCTCGTCCGGGAACAGATCGATCTTCACGCTCTCGAGGAACTCAGCCGGGTCCTTGAGGTTGCGCTGGAAGTCGGCCAGCTCGCGCAGCCAACTGAATTTTTCGGCGTCCTTCGGATCGACGCCGCCCGAGATGCGCTCCTTGTACTTCCAGTGCGCGGCCACGCCGTGCTCGCACACGCGGTGCATCTCGTGCGTGCGAATCTGAATCTCGATCCGCTGCCGACCGGGACCGATCACGGTCGTGTGCAGCGATTGGTACATGTTCGGCTTCGGCAACGCGACGTAGTCCTTGAATCGCCCTGGAATCGGCGTCCAGCGCGAGTGCATCGCGCCGAGCGCCGCGTAACAATCTGCCACACTCTCGACGTTCAGCCGAAAGGCGATGATGTCGTAGACCTGCTCGAACTCGCACTGCTGCTCCTTCATCTTGCGATAGATGGAGTACAGGTGCTTGGCGCGTCCGGTGACGACCGACGCGAAACCTTGCTCGGCCAGTCGCGAGGTGATCGTGCGGCACACGCTTTCGATGTAGTTGTCCCGCTCTTTGTTGGACTTGGAGATTTTCCCCGACAGCTCTTTATAAGCGTCCGGCTCCAGGTGGCGAAACGTCAGGTCTTCGAGCTCGCTCTTGATGTTCTGCATGCCGAGGCGGCCAGCCAGCGGCGCGTAGATTTCCCGCGTCTCGCGCGCGATGCGCTCGATCGCCTCGGGCTTCATGTGATCGAGCGTGCGCATGTTGTCGAGCCGGTCACACAGCTTGATCAAAAGCACGCGCAGGTCCTGCGCCATCGCTACGACCATCTTGCGGAAGCTCTCCGCTTGGCGATCCTCGCGCGACGTGAAGTTGATTTTGCCGAGCTTGGTGACGCCGTCGACAATCGTCGCGACTTCCTGGCCGAAGGTGCCGCGGATCTCCTCCAGGCTGGCTGGCGTGTCCTCGACCACGTCGTGGAGCAGCCCCGCACACACGCTGGCGGTGTCGAGCCGCAGCTCGGCAATGATGCCGGCAACACTGGCCGGATGGATGAAGTACGGGTCGCCGCTCTTACGCATCTGCTCGCGATGCGACCACTCGGCAAATTTGTAGGCCCGCTCGATGAGCTCGACGTCCGCTGCCGGGTGGTAGCTTTGGACCTTGGTAACGAGTTCGCTTAATGCCAGCACGGGCTTACCTTCCCGAAACCGAACCGAAGCCGGCGGTGACGGGTGGTGCGACAATGTAACACCGGCGGTTGATGTTCGCCAAAAACCCTGCCCTTTCGAGGGCTTCGGCTCCTTCTCGGACTGAGCTGAGTCGGCTGGAGGTACGACGGAGTCTGCCAAGACCCACTAAGGTGAGGCTCCAACGACGTCTCCGCAACGCGCGTAGGACGAGAACGAGGCAACAGGAAGGCGGAAAGGATTTGATTGATCGAGAGGCAGCCGAGGGCGTCAGCTGGACCTGTTGCGTCGAGCTTTCAGTCAGACCACCCCAAAATCTCCCTTTGATCTTCCCGCCTTCATGTTCGCTCGCCCCGTGTGGCGCCGCGCGGAGGCGTTAGGCCGTCAGGGCCGCAGCTGGTTGAACCTGCTGGCGGAAGGTTTCGAGGTCGCGCAGGGCCCGCTCGGCCATCGCCTCGTACTTCTCGCGCTTTTTGAGCCGCCGGCCGTCCCACGGCTCGATGTGCGAAAACGTGATGTTCGACGGTTGGTAGTCAGTCGGGTTACGGCCCAGGTGCGTGATGATGCCGCCGAGGGCCATGGTCGGCGGTGGCAACACCGGCTCCTCGCCGCGCAGCCGCGCAGCGATGAAGTACGCCGTCAGTAGCCCGCCGGCCGCGCTCTCGACGTAACCCTCGGTACCGGAAATCTGGCCTGTGAAATACAAGCCAGGGTCGTCACGCAACTGAAACGTCGAATCCAAGAGCTTGGGCGCGTTCAAAAACGTATTGCGGTGCACGGCGCCGTAGCGCTGAAACTCCGCGTTCGTGAGGCCAGGGATGCTGCGGAAAATCCGCTCCTGTTCCGGCCACGCCATCCGGCTTTGAAAGCCGACCATGTTGTAGGCGGTGCCGGCTTCGTCCTCTTTGCGCAGCTGAATCACGGCGAACGGCCAGCGCCCGGTGCGCGGATCGGTCAAGCCGACCGGCTTCATCGGCCCGAACGCCAGCGTCATCTCGCCGCGCTCCGCCATTACCTCGATCGGCAGGCAGCCTTCGAAGTAGCGCACGTCTTCGTAACTCTTCGGCTCGATTTTGCGGGCCGCGCACACGTCGGCCACGAACGTCTTGTACTGCTCCTCGTTGAGCGCGCAATTCACGTACGCGGTCTTGTCCTCCTCGGTCTCGCCCTTTTCCCAGCGCGAAGCCATGAAGACGGCGTCCCAGTCGAGCGAATCGGCGCTGATGATTGGCGCAATCGCGTCGTAATAGGCGAGCGCGGTCACGCCAACCTTTTCGGCAATGTTTTTGGCAAGCGCGTCGCCCGTCAGAGGGCCCGTCGCGATGATCGTCGGGCGCGCTTCGGGCAGGCGTTCGACCAGCTCCGGACACAGCTCGATGTTCGAGTTTTGCTGAATCAGCCGCGTCATACCCTCCGCGAAACGCTCGCGGTCTACAGCCAGCGCGCCGCCCGCCGGCACGCGCGTTTGATCGGCGATTTTCATCACGAACGAACCGAGCCGCCGCATCTCCTCTTTCAACAGCCCGACCGCGTTCGACAGCGCCGCGCCGCGAAACGAGTTCGAGCACACCAGCTCGCACAGTCGGTCGCTGGTTTGAGCCGGCGTGCGCGCCTTCGGCTTCTGCTCGTGGAGCCGGACCTGAATCCCGCGCGCCGCCAGCGTGAGCGCCGCCTCGCAACCGGCCAGGCCGGCGCCCACGATGCTCACGACCGGCGTCGTCACGGCGAAACCGTAGCCGGCGGACTCTTGCCGCCGCGCTTCGGCGCTTCGGCGGCTTCGGCGGCCGCGACGGCTTCGGCATCAGCCGCAGCTTCGAGCGAGCCCTCTTCGTACGGCTGCGAGTAGCCGCACTCTTTGCCGCGGCCGCACACCAGCTTTGGATTCTTGGCGCCGCCGGCGATCGTCATGAACGGGCATTTACAGACCGGGCACGGCACGGCGATCGGCTTCTGCCAGAGCTTGAAGTCGCAGCTGGGCGTCGCTGCGTAGTTGGTGCAGCCGTAGAACGACTTCGAACCGCGCTTCTTCGAGCGCACTTCGACGATGTCGCCGCCGCACTTCGGGCACGGCACGCCGAGCGGAACCGGGCGCGTCGTCTTGCACGTCGGGTAGTCGCTGCAAGACAAGAACTCGCCGTAACGGCCGCTCTTGATGATCATCTTCTTGCCGCATTTCTCGCAGTCGTAGTCGGTGAGCTTCACCGGCTGCAGCTGGCCGTCGGTACCGAAGTCGCGCGTGTACTTGCACTTCGGATAGTCCTCGCAGCCGAGGAAGAAGCCGTTCTTGCTCCAACGCTTGAGCAGCTTGTGGCCCTGATCACCGGTCTCCGGACACGGAAACTCGGTCATCTCCGGCTCGGGCGCCCAGCGCTTGTTCTTCTTGGCGACGTCGAGCACTTCGCGGAAACGGCCATAGAAACGCTCGAGCAGGTCCGTGCGCGCCAGCTTGCCGGCTTGCACGTTGTCGAGGTCCTCCTCCATCTTCGCCGTGAAGCTCGGCTCCATGAAATCGAGCTTGGTCGAGACCAAGCCGTCGACCACGGATTTCCCGAGGTCGCTCGCCTTCATCTGACCGCCGGGCAAACGCTCGACGTAGTCGCGCGCCTGCACCTTGCTGATGATCTCCGCGTACGTCGACGGGCGACCGATGCCGCGCTTCTCGAGCTCACGCACCAGCGAGCCTTCGTTGAAACGCGGCGGCGGCTGCGTGAACTTCTGCTCGGCCAGCACGCCAGGCGGCGAAACCAAGGCCAACACCTCGGCCAACGTCAGCTCCGGCAGCAAGCCTTCTTCGTCCTCGCTCGCGGCGGCGGCGGCGGCGGCGCCCTGGGCACTGCCGGCTTCTTCCTTGGCGTCGTCTTCGCCGGCTAGCTCCTTGGGAGCTTCTTCTTCGGCTTCCTTGTCGGCCTCGTACTGCTGCAACCAGCCCGCGAACTTGAGCACCTTGCCGCTGGCGCGTAGATCCAGCGTCTTGTGCTTCGACCCGGCTTTGCAGGTGGCTTCGATGTCAACGCCGGTCTGGTCGTAGACGGCGGGCGACATCTGCGAAGCCAAGAAGCGATCCCAGACCAGCTTGTAGAGCTTGAACTGCTCGTCGCTCAGGTACTTCCGAACCTTCGACGGCGCGTACTCGAGCGAGGTCGGGCGAATCGCTTCATGCGCCTCTTGCGCGTCCTTGCGCGACTTGAAGACATTGGCTTTCTCGGGCAGAAACTTCGCACCGTGCTTGGCCTCGATGTAGGCGCGCGCTTCGATGATCGCGTCCGGGCTCACGCGCACGGAGTCAGTACGCATGTACGTGATGAGACCGACCAGGCCACCGTCCTTCTTTAGGTCGATGCCTTCGTACAGTTTCTGCGCGATGCTCATCGTGCGCTTGGTGGTGAAGCGCAGGTAGCTGGTCGCGTCCTGCTGAATTTTGCTCGTGGTGTAAGGCGCCAACGCGTTGCGCTTCTGCTCGCGCTGGGTGACGTTCTCCACCTTGTAGCTGGCGTTCGTCAGCTCGTCCTTCACCTGCGCGGCGAGCGTTCCGTCTTTGACCTCGAGCTTCTCGCCGTCGGCCTTGGTCAGACGTCCGGTTAAGCCAGTTTTGGCCTTGCCCTTCAACGCAACGCCGATATTCCAGTACTCTTCCGGAACGAAGGCTTCGATCTCGCGTTCACGCTCGACGATCAGCCGAAGCGCCACCGACTGCACACGCCCCGCGCTCAAGCCAAAAGCCAGCTTCGACCAGACCAGGGCCGACACGTCGTAGCCCACGATCCGATCGAGCACCCGGCGGCAGCGCTGAGCGTCATACAGGTTCGCATCGAGGTCGCGTGGATTGTCGATGCCGTGCTGGACGCCCTTCTTCGTGATCTCTTCGAACTCGACGCGTCGCACCAGCAGCTCTGGGCGCTGCAGCTCTTCCATCAAGTGCCAGGCAATGGCCTCACCTTCGCGATCAGGGTCGGTCGCGAGCAAGAGGACGTCGGCGTCTTTGACCTCGTGCTGGAGGTCGAGCAGCACCTTCGCTTTGGCCTCGATGACTTCGTACGTTTCGCGAAATCCGTTCGCCACGTCGATGCCCATCTTCTTGGGCAGGTCCTTCACGTGACCCTTGCTGGCCAGCACCTCGTACCCCTTCCCGAGGTACTTCTGGATCGTCTTGGCTTTGGCTGGGGATTCGACGACGACGAGGGTCTTGGGCATGCGGCGTGCTGCGCCTTTCAGCTCCCTGAATGCGACGTTCCGAGCGGTCGCGCAACCCGGTGATCACCAGGTCTCGGGGCAATACTCAATCAAATCAGTAAGTTACGGGTTTCAGGGAGCCCGAGGGGCCCGGAACTAACACCCCGGAGAGGGCGAGAGTCAAGAGCCGTTGCTGGACCGTGGCTAGAGAAAGCCCAGTCCGGTCGGCGATTTCATCGGCGTGGGTGGCGCCTGCCTGGAGCGCCCGCAGCACCGGATCTTCCGCCGAACGGGGGTCGGTCGACCACAGCTCGCCCTGGACTGGCGCTGGCAAGCCGTGAAGCCCGGCGGCGTCCAGGAGCTTAAGCACTTCCTTGGCGCGGTCCAGTGGGTGCCCTCCGAGCCGGAGCTCGCGGACGGCGCCAGCCCCCTGCGTTACCCAGGGCGAATGCGGCACGATGAACAGCGGTCGGCCGAGTTTGCGCGCCCACTTGGCGGCGTTGGCGGCGCCGCTGCGGAAGCCCAACTGGGTGACGACGACCGCGTGCGCCAGCGCCACCAAGCACGCGTTCCGCGGGAAGAAGATCGCTTGGTCCGCAGGCACGTCGTCGGGGCGGAGCGAGAGGTAAGCGCCACCGGAGTCGACCACACGCTGGAACAGCGCCGCGTTTTCTTCCGGGAAGGGTCGGTTGAAGCCACCGGGCGCCACCACCACCGTCGCGCCGCCAACATCGAGCGCGCCCAAGTGGGCCGCCGTATCGATACCCTCGGCGCCACCCGACAGAACCGCCACACCCGCTGCGGCCAGCTCCGCGGCGAACGAACGGCTGAACGCCAGCGCCTCGGGCGAGGCGCGGCGCGTTCCGACCACCGCCACTGCAGGCCCGCGCGGCAACTCCCCGCGTAAGTAGAGGCGGGACGGCGGCGCGCTCAAATCCGCCAAACGCGGAGGTAACCGCTCGCCCGTCAGTTGCTCTGAGGCCGAGACCGCGCCGCGTGCCGTTGACTGCATGCGCCCTGGTCGGGCCACCACGGGGTTGAGTTGCGGACAGTCTTGGACTTGAGCCCGCAGAGCGCGCTTTTTCGCTGAACGGCAAGGACCATGCTAAGAGCGTGAGCATGCGCTTCGTGGTGGCAACCCACGGCCACTGCTTCGACGGTCTGTCCAGCGCCGTGGTCTTTTCGCGACTGATGAAGGAGCTGGGGGCTTCGCGGCCGACCTTCGAGTACCGGACCTGCGGCTACGGCGCGGGTCAGACGCGAGCCGAAGAGAAACTGTTCAGCGGGGACGAGAACGCCATCCTCGACTACCGTTTCTGCCCGACCGAGAAGCTCAGCTGGTACTTCGATCATCACCGCACGGCGTTCGCGTCCAGCGTCGACCGTGAAGTGTTCGAGGCGCGCCAGAGCTCGGGCCAGTTCTTCTTCGACGCCGGCTACTCCTCGTGCACCAAGCTGATCGCGGACGTCGCCAAGGAACGCTTCGGCGTCGATCTGCCGGATCTCGCTGAGCTAGTGAAGTGGGCGGACATGGTCGACTCGGCAGGCTTCGCCTCGCCCGAGGATGCGGTCAGCCGCACGTCGCCAATTATGCAACTGGTCAGCGTCGTGGAGCACTACGGCGACGACGCCTTCTTCAAAGATTTGGTGCCCGAGCTGCTGACCCGGCCGCTAGCGGAAGTCGCGCGGAGCCGCGCGGTTTCGAATCGTTACAAGCCGCTCGGCAAGAAGCATGAGCGCTTCGTGGCGCGGGTAAAGCAAAAGAGCGAACGCCTCGGCCGCGTGGTCTTCGTCGACCTGACCGAGAGCGTGCTGGAGAGCGTCGGTAAGTTCGTCACTTACGCGCTGTTCCCCGACTCGGTGTACTCGGTGGTCGTCGGCCTGCTCAAGAACGGTCCGAAGATTTCGGTCGGGTACAATCCGTGGTCGGGCCGTCCGCTCGACACGGACATCAGCGCGATTTGTGCGCGCTACGGCGGCGGCGGTCACCCGGTAGTCGGCGGCATCTCGTTCCCGAGCGCCGGGCTCGAAGAAGCGCGGCGCGTGGCGCGCAGCATCGCCAGCGAGCTGAACGGCGAAATCGCCGGCGCCGCCTGAGCCAATCCGAGCATGGGCTCCCTGGAAATCATGGAGCGGCTGACGCGAAAGCCGGGCAAGGCGCCGCTCGTGCTCGGACACCGCGGAGCGCGCCACGCCGCGCCGGAGAACACGCACCGAGCGTTCGAGCTAGCGCGGACTGAAGGCGCGGCCGGCGTCGAGCTTGACGTGCGGCTGGTAAAGTCGGGACAGATCATCGTGCTGCACGATCCGACGCTGACGCGCGTGACCCAAAAGGTCGACCGGCGGGCGGTCGAAGATCTGAGCTGGTCGGAGACGCGCACGGCTGACGTCGGGCAAGGCGAGCACGTGCCGCTGCTGTCCGACGTACTGGATTGGGCAGCTAAGCACGAGCAGCTCGTCAACGTCGAGGTGAAGAGCGACGTGCGGCGCCGCCGTGATTTGCTGCGTGGCGTGATCGACTTGCTCCTCCAACACGCGTACGGCACCCGTGGAGTCTTGTTGTCGAGCTTCGATCCGCGCTTCATTTGGCGCCTGTCGCGCGCGTTGCCGGGCATTCCGAGCGCGTTTTTGTTTCACACCAAGAGCCCGATGGCGCGCGCCGCAGCGCTCGTCGGCGCCGCGACGTTCAGCCGCTTGGGCGCGCGCGCCGTGCACCCCGAACACGCGCTCGTCACCGAGCAACGCATGCAAGCCTGGCGCGGCAAGAAAGCCCTGGTCGGTGTCTGGACCGTCAACGACCCGGCGCGCGCCGTCGCTCTTGCGAAGCTCGGCGTGGACTACATCGTCAGCGACAACCCCGGCAACATCCTTGCGGCCCTGTAGCGACTCGAGATTTTTCCACAGGGAGATCGGGAGATCGGGAGTTTTTGTTGTTCGAGACGTGCGGTAGCGAGCGGTCGACGCGGGAACCGCGCGTCTCGTGAGTTTCGAAGTCCAAATCTGCCTCCCGATCTCGCGAGCTCCCTGTGAAAAAATCTCGGGCGCACCACGTGACCCGTTACCGATACGATAGTTTCTGCGAGTGAGGCTGCACAGTGGCAGCCCCTGCTCAGGGCGACATGCGCTTGCGGTGCCGCGCGGTGTTTTGGGCGGGGGCGCTCTTCGCCGGGCGAACGCTTCTGCGCGTGTCGGCGAGGGCGGCCAAGATTTCCTGCAAGATGGTCACGCCGACGATGCCGGTGATGCCGGATGGATCGTAAGCCGGCGCGATTTCGACCACGTCGAAGCCGGCAATTTCAGCGCCGACCAACGCGCGCAGGATCTGCTGCAGCTCCCACGTCGAGAGCCCGCCCGGAACCGGAAACCCGGTGCCCGGCGCGAACGCTGGGTCGAGCACGCTGACGTCGACTGACACGTAAAGCGGCCCCTTTTCGGCCAAACGCCGCACCTGGCTGACCACCGCGTGCAGATCCCAACGCACGTCGTCGGTGCTCACGACCTCGAAGCCGTGGCCGAGCGCGAACGCCAAGTCATCAGCGGTCGAGTAAGGTCCGCGCACGCCGAGCTGCATCGTGGACTCGGGGCGAATCAGCCTTTCCTGGGCGGCGTGACGGATCACGCTGCCGTGATGTACGTCTCGCCCATCCGCCGTCGCGGGCGAAGCGTTGACGTGCGAATCGATGTGCAAAAGCCCGACCCACTTGTGCTTGGCGCGCTTGAGGCCGCGCAGCGAGCCGAGCGTCACCGTTTGATCGCCGCCGACGAACCCGCAGATCGCGCCGGTCTCGGCGATCGCCGAAGCGCGCTTGGCGATCGCGTCCAGCGATCCCTCGACATCGTGCGACAAAGCGCCGACGTCGCCGCCGTCCGCGACTACCAGCTCCTCGAAAATGTCGACGCCCAACGCCTGCGAGTACGGTCGCGACAGCGCCGAAGCCTCGCGCACGGCGCGCGGTCCGAAGCGCGCGCCAGGGCGAAACGAGGTGCGACCGTCGAACGGCGCGCCGCACAAGAGCACGTCCACCGGCGGCAAACCTCGGTCGTGTACGGGCAAGCGCAAGAAGCTCGGAATGCCAGCGAAGCGCGCTTGCGGCCGCGCCAATGGAGGGCGCGCCGGCGGCTGGCTTTTGCGTGGCGACGGCCCGCGGGCGAAAGCGGTGGTCTTCGGCCGGGTCACTGGCAGGGCGACGAGCGTACCACGACCCCACCCGGCGGGCGTTGCTGGAATGCCCCGGTTGGTAACGGGGGATTGTGCGCAATTTCGCTGATGCTGAGCACGAGGTCTTGCTCCTCCGCTGGCACCTGCAGGTGCAGCCGGCGCGGTACGCTGGCGCCGCACGCGGGCCCGCTCGGCGGTACGTCGGGATCGATGCCGTCGGGATCGGAGCGCGGCGGCGCGGTCGAGGCCGCATCGTGCTGCTCCAGCTCGGCGTGGTACAGCACGTAGCTCTGTTGGCGTACCTCGACGCTCGACAGCTCGACGTGCTGCTTCGAATACGGCTTGTCGTAGTCGGCTTCGCTCGGCGAAATCGCGATCTCCTCGGTGGCCGAGTACTTGCTGGCGATGCGCACAACGTAGCGGCCACCTTCCCACGCCAGCGTCGCCTGCTCGGGCGTGTGCACGAGCAGCGGCGGCTCACCGCGCAGCAGGCTCACGAGCGCGTGTGGCGGCATCGGCACGTGGGTGAATTGGCCCAAGTTGCAGGCGTTGGCGGGGCCGCGCAAAAACACCTTTTGGCGCAGATCGTAGAGCGAAAAATCTTTGCCGTTCGAGGTTAGCGTCGAAATCGTGGCCCCGAACGGGCTCACGACGTCGAGCCGAACTTTATCGGGGCTCGACACCATGAACAGCACGGTGCCGCGAATTCGGCCCTCTTTGCCAAAGTAGTCGAGCTTGCCTTCGCCGGACAAGCCGCGGCTGCAGCTCTGCTGCTCGTGCAAACGCGCGAGCAGGCTTTGAGCGTCGGGAAATCGCGAAGGCGGCGCCGAGCGAACACAGCTCGTCACCGCCACACACATCAAAAGCGCGAGCGAGGTAGCGCGCGCCACGCGGTCAGCGCAGCCCTTCCAAGACGTCGAAGTCGGGCAGCGGCAGCGAAAGCTGATGCTTGGCCACGCCCACCGAGTAGCGCTCGCACAGCTCGGCGAGACCCATGCCGTCGAGCACGGCGACCGGCGCCGCGCCGGGCGAGCCGGCTTCCTCGCGCGCGCCGCTCAAGACCTGTCCGGTGGTGATGATCCAGCCAGCGTAAGCCGGCCCGTAATGATGCAAAGATCCGCGCAGCTCGGTCACGCGCTCGCGCCCGACCTCGCGGCCGTCGCGGCGCACGACGATCGCCGTCCGCACTTCACTGCTGGCGCTCTTCAGCTTGCCGCTGAAATGCATCTCGGCGCCGTGCGCGCCCTGGCGCCGCACACTGGTCAGCTCACTGAACCCGCAATGCTCAAGCAGCAGCAGCGTAAGCTCGCCCAAGCCGCGCTGCGGCAGTTCCTGCAGCAAGCGCAACAGCGACCGCCGCGACACGTCGCGGTAACGGTCGACCAAGCTCGTGACCTCGCGCTCGATGCGGAGCAGCTCCGGATCCATCTGCCACTCGGTCAGCGCCAGACGGTTGCCGGAGATGCGGAAACGCGGCCGGCGGCCTTCGGCGCCGCGGCGCAAGTTGTCGGCGCGCGCTGCGCCGAGCATCAAGCCTTGGCCGACCGACAGCTCACCCGCGTAGCGACCACGGCGCGCTGCCGCGTCGACCAGTGTCTGCACCGCGACGGGTCCTCGGTTGCGGTCGAAACCAGCGACGATCGACTCGACGGCATCCGCCAAATCCCTGCCGACGACGTCGTCGAGCGACGCCGTGCTGCGTTCGACCCCGGGGCGTTCGACGTTCCTGTCACCGCGGTCAGCACCGCGATCGCGTTCGCCGCCGCGATCACGCTCAGCGCTGCGGTCGCCGCCACGGTCACGCTCGGCGCCGCGGTCGCGCCCGCCGCGGCCATCCCGCGCAAAACGTTCGTCGCGGCCGGGAGCACGCTCTTCGCGACGCGGCTCCGGCTGCTCGTTGTCGAAACGCTCGTCAGCCGTGCGCTCTTCGCGCTCCTGCGCGCGGGCCTCGACCTCTTGGACCACTTCGGGGGGCAGCTCAGCGGGCGCATCGGAAACGGTGTACGCCGGCAAATCATCACCGCCACGCTCCTCGCCGCTGCGGCCACGGCCACGACGACGTCGCCCGCGACCGCCGCCACGTCGGGCGTCGGCGTCGTCGGCGGCCGCCTGCGGAGCCGCCGCCGCGCTGGCCGCACCGAAGATCGGCAGATCGTCGTCGTCTTCGGAGGCGAACAGCTCGCTACCGTGAGCGGCGAGATCGGCGCGCACCCGCTCTTCCTCGGAGGGCGCCGCGAGCGCTTCTTCCTCTTCGTCCTCACGCGACGCACCGGACGGCGACGAGTTGTCGGAGCCGCTCTTTCGCTCGAGCGCGATGTCGGCGAAATTGACCTCTTGCCCAGCCAACTTCTCGAGCGCGGGCGTGCGATCCTGCAAGCCCTTATCGATCATGGCTTGGTCCCATTCGCGCAGCGCGAATACGCCGGGGCGCACGCGGACCAGCGGATTCTCTTTGTCGCCCTTCTTGACCAGCGCTGCCAAGCGGGCACCCATGGTCACGTCTGGGCTCTTGCCCACGTGACTCAACAGGTTCTTCTCGATGGCTACGTCGGTGATTTCTTTGTAGTGGAGGGGCTTGCCTACGAGGCGCAAGACCTGCGCCGCGGCTTCAGTAAACGTCATTAAAAATTTGCTCTCGGTGGGGAGCGCGTTGTCTTCGTGTCGGCAGGGCATGTGCCCGACCCCGTTCCAACAACTCACTCTTGCCAACGGTGGCTCCTGGAGAGCGAACATCGCTCTCTCCTCCGGCAGCGCACCGACAGGCAGGGAGATAGCATGCTATTTCGCTTGCCCGCAAATCCCTGAAATCCATACCCATTTGGCCCATTGGCCGATTTGTTGTCTCAGCGGCCGGGTGCGAGGAGTAGAGTCGGCCCGTCTTGGACAACAACGAGCGGCTCATCTCGGAGCTCTCGCGCGTACTTTCGCGCCGCGGCTTGAGCGTCCGCTCCGAGCAGCTGTGGGGGGTGCACCCCGGCGGCAAGTGCCGACTCAAAGGCAAGGTCGTGCTGCTGCTCAACACCAAGGCGCCGTCGGTGGAGCGACTGATCGTGCTGGCAGATTGCTTCGTCGAGGAGGCCATCGAGGACGTCGAGCTTTCGGTCGAAGCGCACGCGCTCCTGCAACGGCGGATCGCGCGCCGCTCCGATGTGCTCGCGCCCGCCGACGCGGCGCGCCCAGGACTCGCCAAGGGTACGGGCACCGCGCGCAAACAGCGCCGAATTTGAAGCGGCTTCGCTCCATCATCCACATTTTAGCTGTTGAACACGCTCGCCGATCCTGGCTTCGGGCTTCGTTTTCGCTGCGGTGCGGTGCTCACGTACGGACGTACGCTCCGCCTCCGCTCCTCACGAAAGCCTCGCCAGAAACCAGGCTTGGCGAGCGAGCAGCTGAAACGTCGGGCCAAGGATCTTCGTGGGTAGGCCTAGCCCGCGGCCCAGCTGGGCCGCGTCGCTACGTCCGCGACTGGGCCTCCTAGCCAGCTTCGCTGGAGATTTTACGAGGAGATCGGGAGTCGTGCGAGTCGAGAATTTTTGGGTTCGAGCCTTGCGATGCCGTTCGGCACCGCGCAATCACGGCGGGCCATCATGAGCCTCGAACAAGAAAAAACTCGCACGACTCCCGAGCTCCCGATCTCCCTGTGAAAAAATCTCGGCTCGCATTAACCTCGCAAGCCTTGGAGCTGAAGGAGCACGCCCCGTTGGGCTCGCGCACGACGATCGGCGTGGGCGGTCCGGCGCGCTACTTGGTGGAGGCTCGCGCCGAGACCGATGTCGTCGAGGCGCTGGAGTGGGCGAATCAGCGCGGCGTCGCGGTGCGGGTGCTGGGCGGCGGCAGCAACCTGGTCGTGGCCGACAGCGGCTTCGACGGGCTGGTCGTCGCGATCGGCCTCTCGGGTGTCACGTTCTCCAGCGACCGCGGCGACGCGCTGGTTAGGGCGTTTGCGGGCGAGCCGTGGGACGCGGTGGTCGAACGCGCCGTTTCGCGCGGGCTTTCCGGGCTCGAGAGCTTGAGCGGCATCCCGGGCTGCGCTGGCGCGACGCCGATCCAGAACGTCGGCGCGTACGGACAGGAAGTGGCGGAGACGATCGCGTCGGTACGCGCGATCGACCGCGCGACGCGGCGAGCTGTCGAGCTGAGCGCGAAAGATTGCGCGTTCGCGTACCGTGACAGCTTCTTCAAATCGCAAGCGCCCGAGCGCTACGTGGTGACCGAAGTACGATTCGCGCTGTCCGAACGAGCACCGGCAGCCGTGCGCTACCCGGATTTACAACGCGAGCTCGGGCGCCGCGAGCTTTCACAGCCGACGCTGAGCGAACTGCGCGCGTGTGTGCTGGCGGTGCGGCGCGAAAAATCGATGCTGCTCGACCCGGCCGATCCGAATGGCCGCAGCTGCGGCTCGTTCTTCCTGAATCCGATCGTCGATGCCGAGCAGGCCGACCACGTAAGAATGGTCGCTGGCAGCACGGCTCCCCCCACCTACGCGCAGCCGGATGGTCGCGTGAAGCTCGCGGCAGGTTGGCTGATCGAACAGAGCGGCTTCGACAAGGGCTTGCGCGACGGCAACGTCGGCCTTTCCACCAAGCACGCGCTGGCCCTCGTGGCGCATGCGGGTGCCACGGCCACCGATGTCGCGCGGCTCTCACTGCGAATCCGCGACGGCGTGCGCGCCCGCTTCGGCGTCGAGCTCCACCCAGAACCGAACTTCTGGGGCTTCTGCGCCGACTAGGGTCTGTCCCTGAATTCGCTTTGCTCTCGCGTGCCCGTGCCCGTCTGTCGATACCGCACAAGTTTAGTGACCCTTTCGGGCCTCGAGGCCGGCGACGTAGCCGACCTCGTAGGTGAGGAGGGTTTGCATCCCGCGGTAGA
>JBBRMI010000039.1:0-49004 GCA_038230915.1 Polyangiales bacterium
CCGAAACCCAGGGCCGAAGCCCGCAACCGATACCGAAATACCCGGCTCCGCGTCGAGTCCGAGAAAGGCCCTGCCCGAGCCCGGCCCCGCCTCTGGCTTGCCCGAAGCCCCTGCCCAGACCGATCCCGATCCCGATCCCGCTGCCGGACCCCTTCCTGGGGCCGCCCTCGCGCAGGGCCCCGACAACGGATCAGGACTGCTCTCATCCGCCGCACACTTGCCCGATCTGCCGAATCGGTGCCACGATTTCGGCCGTGAAAGCACCAGCTCGCCTCAGCCTCGCCGGAGTGCTGGTTTTTGGCCTGACCTTCGGCTGCCAAGCCTCCGTCAACGCCAACGCCAACGCCAGCGGCAAGGGCGCCAGCGCCGAAGGTGACGCGGACCTGAACGCGTCGGCCGAAGGCAAGGGCGAAATGACGCGCTCGGCGGTGGCGTCCCCGCCCCCGGGTATGGCTCCGAGCACCGCGAACGCCGCCATCGGCCCCTCGCGCATCCTGCTCGGCGCCCGTCACGATCTGAAGCTGCGCTCGGGCAAAGCGAGCGCCAGCTGCGAGTGCCTCTCGGTGGCGCTCGGCGGAGCCCACAGCAACGGGATGGCGTGGAGCGCCGTGCCCCCCGACATCGACGAGAGCACGCAGCTCAGCGTAGCCTTGTCTTCCGAGGGTCAAGCCTGCAAGGGCGAGCCGAAAAAGAGCCTTGGCGCTTCGTACTGGGGCTATCGGATTTCCGGCAACGACGTCGTGATCGTGGTCGAGTCCGCCAGTGGCGGACGACCGCTGACGACCGGCGCCGTCATCCCGCGACCGGTGGGTCCGGGGCAGGTGTACGTGGCGCCGGCGTCGAAAAAGCTACCGTACGGCCGTCCGCTTTCCGGCAAGGGGCTGTGCAAAATCGGCAATCCGGGCCAGATCCGGACCGCACCTTTTACCGAGTTCGAGCTGGGCCAGAACGCTTCGGCCGCCAGCGCGTCGAGCAGCAAGCAACAACGCGCCATCTCCGACCACTCGGACGACGACGCGCCGACCACGATCGAGATGCCGAGCAACTGACGGCGTGGCCCTGGTAAGCTCCGAGCTCATGCGCAAGGCATGGCTTTCCGTGGTGTGTGTGACAAGCCTGATCGGCTGCGCCAGCGGCGGCGGCGAAGGCACGTCGCGCTGCGCATCCCGGAGCTGGGAAGGCGAGTGCGAGCTCGTCAGCGTGACGAAGGTCGAAGACCGTGAGTTTCCGATCCCGTACGTGGTGATGGAAGCCGTCTACCGGCCGATCGCCAACGCGAACCATCCGGGCGTCACGCCAGGTGCGATGGCGGTGCGCAGCGACGCCAGGGGCGAGTTCGAGCTTCCGCTGTCCGACTACCTCGAGGCGCATTCGCACGTGGCGTGTCGGACCGAAGAGGGCCAGAACGGCGCGTGCTCATCGGGCAAGGTCGCGGTTTCGCTGGCGCCGTTCGATCCGGAGACGGTGCGAGCCAATGCCCCGCCGCCCGTCAGCGGCTGCGCACAGATCGAAGCCACGAGCGCGCAAGACAAGCTGCAGGGCGGACAGAAAACGCAGACGGTCGTGAACCAGCGCATCGCATTCGCGGAAAATTCGTCGCAGTTGCCGCCGACAGCCGACGCGTTGGCGGCCGACGTCGCCAGCGTGCTGCGCGAGAAGCCGGGCATCGAGTGCTTGGGTATCGTCGGGCAAATCGCCAGCGGCGAAGCGCCAGGTCTGGCTGAACAACGCGCCAAAGTCGTGCGTGATTTGCTGGGCGCGCACGGCGTGTCGCTGACCCGGTTGTTGACGATTGGTGCGACCGCCAAAGTGTTCGGCAACGGCTCGCGGCCCGCCGACGCGGATCCGGCGGATCGTCGCGTCGGCTTCTCAGTGCTACTGGAGCACGCGCCGCGTTGAAGCCCGCCACGCGTCGTTCGTCACCTTTACGGTTCGTGCTCGCGCTCACGCCTTTGCTCGCCGCCACACCGGGCGCGACTGAGCCAGCTGCGGCCGACATGCTGCAGGTGCCGGGCGGCACGTTCACGGTGGGCGCCGACGGCGTCGGGGAATCCGACGAGCAACCGGCGCACCCGGTGACCGTAAAGAGCTACTGGCTCGACCGCACCGAGGTCACGAACCTGCGCTACCTGGAGTGCGTGCAGGCCGGAAAATGTGTGCCGTTTCGCGACGATGTCGCGCGGCGCTTCGGCGCGGGACCGGAGTCCGGGTTTCGCGGCGACGATCAACCGGTGGTCGGCGTTTCGTACCTCGACGCCAGCCACTACTGCGAGTTTCGCGGCAAGCGGCTGCCACGTGAGGTGGAGTGGGAGCGTGCCGCGCGCGGCGACGACAACCGCACGTTTGCTTGGGGCAACAGCAAGCCGACGCCGGAGCTGGCGTGTTATGGCCGAAAACCTGGGGCGAAAGGCGCCACCACGTCGGTGGTGGGTTCGCACCCGAACGGCGCGGGGCCGTACGGACACTTGGATTTGACCGGCAACGTCTGGGAGTGGACGGCCGACTTCTACGATCCCTTTGCTTACCGCCGCGCCGGCGCGGCTCAAGGCATCCCCGGCAGCTGTGCGGAAATCCTCGAAACCCAAAACTTGCTGCGCAAGACGAAGCAGCAGGGTTTCACCGGTCATAACCCAATCCCGGTCGTGTGTGAGCGCGTGCTGCGCGGCGGCGCCTTCAACTACGACGCCGCCGGCCTGCGCGCCTCGAACCGCGTCCACCACCCCGAAACCTGGAAAATGCTCGTCGCCGGCTTCCGCTGCGCCAAAGACGGAGAGAGTTAGCAGTGGGGTCGTGGCTTCGGTTTTCCCAACTCCTAACTGCTAACTCCCTACGGCGTCTTGAACAGAAACGCGAGTTGCTTCTTCGCGAAGCGGCTCAGGCCGTCGCGAGCGAGCGCTTCGTACAGCTCTTTGGGCGTCGTGCCTGGCTCTTCCCATTTTTTGAGATCGGGTGGGAGCCAAGCAGAGAACTTGAAGCTGAGCGGCGGTTGATCGTCGCCGGGAATGATCAAAACCGAGCGTACCGTCAAACCGAGACCCATCAACGCGCCGCGCGGTTTTTTGCTCATGAACGCGCCCGACAGCTCGTCGCGATGCGTGATGACGAGCGTGGGCTTACTGACCTTCGGCGCGTCCGTACCGTCGTCCTCGAGCGCGGGCACCAGCGTAAAATGCAGCAGATCAGGCGCGAATTCGCGGTTCAGCCGCGCCTCGAGCTCGTGGCCAATGTCGGCTTCGCGCTTCTCCCAGTCTTCGGGTCGAAAGAAACGTGACGGCAGCGTGTCTTGGCCCATGAAGTACGCGCTCTTCATCAGCTGCGCTTCGGCGTCTTTTGATGAATCGGCGACGCGACGTCGAAACGCGATTTCGACCTCGGGCCCGTGCTTCTGCGAATAGAACAACAGTCGCCCGAAGAAGCCGACCAAGCCTGGCGACGACGGCTGGGCGACGACCTTGAACGCACTGGCAGCCTTCCGGTACAGCTCGGCCTTCTTCGCCTCGATCTCGCTCTGAATCAACTGATGGTGCGGCTCGTCCCGCTCGAGGGCTTGCAAGGCGGTCAGCGAATTCTTGGCTGCGACGTCGGCCAGCGCGGCCAGCAGAGCTTTCTTGAGCGCCGCCTGCACCTCGACCTCGATCTGCTCGTGACGGCCGCGCGCCATGAACTCCTCCAGCGCGGAGACGGAGTTCTTAGCGATGGCTTCCTGAAGCTCGGCGTGCGGCAGCAAGATCTGCGTCACGTCGGAGCGCCAGCCGCCATGCGCCAAATAGGCACGAAAAGCCGCCGTAGTGCCGACGTTTCGCGCGGCCATGTACAACCGCTCCTCACTCACCAGGTTGCGACCCTTCCACGCCAAGGGCCCGAGCAGCGCGCCGGCGACGAGCGCCTCGAGCCAACCAAAGCGCAACCAGCGCGGCGAGCTCTTGCGACGCGGCTCAGTCGGCGTGAAGGGGCTCTTGAAACCCGTGTCAGCTAACGGATCGAGCGCCGCCAGCTCACGGCTGCTGGGCGGCCCCGCCGGGCCGGAGACGCGCTGGCGATTCTGCTCGACCAGCTGCATGAGCTGCTCAGCCAACGCCGGATCCGCGGTCTCGAACTCGAAGCGCACACCACCCTCGAAAACCAGCGTCACGCGCCGCTCGCGCCGCGCCACATCCGAAAGCTCCGGGAAGCGATAAACGCGAACAACCTCGGTCTGCGCGTCGACCACGCCGATTGGGAACACGTAGGCGCCCGCCCGGTACGGCAAGCTGTCGCGATCGTGGTCGAGCGCCAGCGCCCGCAAGGCCGCGAACACCGCTAGCGCCAACAGCAGCGCCAACGCGATCGCCCAGGGTGTCCCCAAAATCGCCATCGAGCTCTCGAGCGAGCCGAAGCCCGCGCCGAGCACGCCGACGGCGCTGACGGTCGTGAGCACGCACACCGCCCACCAACCGAACACCCCCGTGCGTAGGCGTGCGCGCGTGAACGCGATCGGCGTGGGCGGCACCGAGCCACTGGCAGCTTCGACGAATCGATCTTGGAGGCTTCGCTCCAGGTTGAAAAAATCGACGACCTGCATCCCGGGACCGGTGCAGAATAACCCGGCTCTCGGCAAATCCACCACCCTGCTGGAACCTTGGCTATGCAGAACTCGACGGGCGATGCTCGCCACACGGAACAAATCGACGCTCACGGGCTGAAAGCGCTGCGCTTGCGGGCGTCGGGCAGTGAAGCGCTCGTCTATCTACACGGCGCCCACCTCGCCTCGTTTCGAACGTCAGAGCACGGCGAGCTGCTGTGGATGAGCGACAAGGCAGTCTACGCCGAGGGTAAAGCCCTGCGCGGCGGTGTACCGATCTGCTTTCCGTGGTTCGGCGCTCACCCGACCGAGACCGCCTCCCCGGCGCACGGCTTCGCGCGCACCACGGTGTTTCGCTTCGAGGGCTCGGAGCAACGCGGCGACAACGTCGTGGCCGAGCTGACGCTTTCGAGCAGCCCGCAAACGTTGCCGCTGTTTCCGCACCGGTTTACGGCGCGCCTGCGGCTCACGGTCGGTCGCGAGCTGAGCCTGGCGTTCGAGATCGAGAATACCGACGCCGAAGCCTTCGACTACGAGTTAGCGCTACACACGTACCTGGGCGTTAGCGACGTGCGCCAAGTCGAGGTGCTCGGCCTTTCGGGGGCGAGCTACGACGACAAGGTCAGCGGCGCGCGCACCGTCATCCAGGGCGCCGCTCCACTACGCTTCACCGGCGAGACCGATCGCGTCTATGCCAGTACCGAGCGCGTGACCGTGCTCGACCCAGGTCACCAACGCCGCTTACTGATCGACAAGACCAACTCCAGCACCACGGTGGTCTGGAATCCTTGGATCGAAAAGGCGCGGCGCATGGTCGACTTCAACGACGATGCCTGGCCGCAGATGCTGTGCATCGAAGCCGCCAACACCGGCGCGCATCGCATTCGCCTCGCGCCCCAGGCCCGCCACACCACGACCACGATCATTTCTGCCGAAACGCCGTGAATACGAGCCTAGCGCGCGTGGCTGCCGAAGCGCGGCCTGCTTGCAGAAGCTTCTGTAGCGGCGCTCGGTTTCGCAATCTACGCGCGACCGAGCTAGCGCGGCGAGGCAGCGACGAGGCGCGGCCGTCAGCTTCAACGGCTTTGCGGCGGCGCTGGCCATCAGCGCTTGTAGGCTTTTCGAACAAGATAGGGATCCTGCCGCATATCTACGACAGCAACGATGATCTCAGGCTCGTCGTCAGTGCACGTAGTTGTTCTCGACCAGGTTGTAATTCGACCGGACACGGTTGCCGTCTTCGGCTAAATAAATACCGTGAATTTCCTTCGGTTTGATCTGGTTCACGGAGTCGATGACGGCCGTTCGCACGAAACGGGGTGGCTCTCCGCCGCCTATCGAACCGAGAGGCACCGCACTTGCGTGGGGCCGTCGCTCAATGTCGTGACCGCGACTGTCATGCGAACCTTGCCGCCCTCGACGCCGAGCTCGGGCAGCAAACATTTCCCGGGGTAGTCGATGATGGTGCTTTGCGGCGAGCAGGTAGCGAGCTAAGGTCCGGGACCATGAAGAACGGGGTCGGCGCAGGGGTTGTTCTCGCGGCTGGGCTTTGTGTTGGTTGCGCGACCTCGTACGCTCCCCGCCCCGGGCCGCGGGTCGCGATGGTCATAAGAGGTGGCAACCCCGCGTTCGTGCGTGATGGCAAGACCTACGAGGGCGGCGTGTTCGGCGGCGGACTGGTCGAAGCCGTCCATGGCAATCCAGAAGCCGAAGCCCACGCGCGCGCCTATCGTAACCTCAACATCGGTGGCGTGTGTGCCCTGTTGGGCGGTGGAGTCTCGGCTATCTCTGGCATAGTGCTTACGGCGGGCGCGGACCATCGCGACGGAACGCACGACAGCACCCAGCGAGCCGCGGGCGAAGCGCTGCTGATCGGCGGTCTCGCCGCCTACATCACCGGCTTCGTCCTGATCCTGAACGCGCCCCCTCACGTTTTCGACGCCGTTAACGTCTTCAACGACGGGCTGCCGTCCGAGGCTTTCCAGAGACCTCTCGTAACACCAGCCTACGGGCCTACGCGTGCTGCCGTTCGTGCGGCACCGGCCGCGCCCGTGAGCGCAGCACCTCCAGTTGCAGGAGCTCCCGTTGCACCAGCTCGCGCCTCCGAGGCGCCGCTGCCCCCGAGCGAGGGCTTACCGACGGCGCCAACGGCGCCAACGGGACCGGCGCCAGCGCCAGCCGTGCACTAACTTGAGCGGCGGTTAAAGTCGCCCTTCGGGCCGACGACGCCGAAGGACGCGCCTTGCGGATCGACCGCCTTCACGACCCAATCGCCGCCGGGCACTTGGTGAAGATCGGTAACGATTTTGCCGCCACCGGCCTCGATCGCGCGCTTGGCAACCGAGGCAGAGGGCACGCCAAAGTAAAACTGCCACCCTCCCGGTACGTCGGTGGCAGGCGTCTTCATCATGCCCCCCAAGCGCACGCCGGCGTGGTCGATGAAGTGGTAGTCGCCGTGGTCGCCCATTGGCATAGAGTCGCGCAGCTCGAACCCGAAGTGCTTGGCGTAGAACTGCCGTGCGCGTGGCAGGTCCGTGCTTTGCAGCTCGTTCCAACGCACGTGCTGCACCTTCGACGGATCAAATACATCGCTCTGCTTGTCCGGTTGATCGGCAGGCGGAACGGGCCGCATCACATAAAATGGCGCTCCCATCGGATCGGTCACCATCACGATATCCCCGACGGGTAGCGTCATCTTCGGCATCATTACCCGTCCGCCGTCCGCCTCAATGGCTTTCGCTGCCACGTCCACGTCCGGCACGTAGATGTACCCTAGCCAGGTGGGGCGCGTTCCCTGCGCAACCATCTCCGGCGAAAGCTGCAGTACACCGCCAGCACTGCCGGCATCGGCCCGAACGATCGAGCGGTAGTCCATTTTTCCCGGCGGCGACGTGGGCTCCGTCGCGATCTTCCAGCCTACGACGTCGCCGTAGAACTTCGCGGCGGCATCGGCCTCGGTCGTCATCAGCTCATACCAAATGAAACTAGCGTTGGATGCGGTCACGATGTTCTCTCTTTCGTCGGAGCGGGCGTTGTGGGCGTGGGTTTCCGGCCGCGGGCGGCGGAGTGTCGAAAAGCATCTGGAAATAGCGCCGCAAATGCTCAATCGCATCGAGTAGCGGCGCGTGGTCACCTTTGGCTTTCGCCAGCACGAAGCCGCCTTGCAGCACCGTCTGGGTGAACAGCGCCAGACTTTCGGCGGTCACCAGCACACGAGGCGAATGCGCATCGATTGCGGCCTGCAGGTCCTTTGCCAGGCAGGCTGCGTGCTCGACGATGCTTTCGCCACAGGCCGCGCGAACCGACTCGGACGTGGCAAAGGTCTCTTGCACGGTGGTGCCCGCAAAGCAGGAAAATGCTTCGAGGGGCCCTTTCGCCAACGCCGCCCGAAAATCCAAATAGCCAAAAATGCGCGTGAGCGGTTGCGCGTGCTGGTGGTAGCCAGCGTTCGCAAACACCGGGCTCGTCACCTGCGTCCAGCGCTGCGCCGCGGCGACACCTAGCGCGTCCTTCGATGCGAAATGGTGAAAGAACGCGCCCTTGCTCACCCGCGCCGCCCGGCAGAGCTGATCGACGCTCGTCGCGGACCACCCCTGCCGACGCACGAGGCTCAAAGCTGCGTCCAAAATCGCGAGGCGAGCGTTCCCCCTGGGGGGAGGGGGCCGCGGACGCGTTCCAGAATCCATGCTTCCCAAGCCATACCGACCGGTTGGTATGTAGTCAAGAACAACGAACAAGAGGCGCTGGGCTCGGCTAGTTCTTGAAAGCTAGAGCAGCGGCGTCTCAGCTGCGTGCCCCGGCACGCGTCCGCTATAAACTGCGCCAGTGATTCACGGAGCCCACGTCATCATCTTCAGCAAAGACTCCGACGCTGACCGCGCCTTCTTCCGCGACGTGCTCGAGTACCCGTTTGCAGACGCGGGCCACGGTTGGCTCATCTTCGCCCTGCCCCCGGCCGAGCTGGCCCTTCACCCCTCCGACGTCAACGACCAACACCAGCTGTACCTCATGTGCGACGACGTCCACGCCTTGATCAAGACGCCGACCGCCAAGAACGTCGAGTGCTCCCCGATCGACGAACAACGCTGGGGCTCAATCACGAACATCAAACTTCCCGGCGGCGGCAAGCTCGGCATCTATGAGCCGAAGCACCCCTCACCACTTCGCGCCGAGAAATAGCCGACCGTGAAAAGTGCCGATCCTGCTTGGACACGGCTACGGGATGTTCGCCAGCGCAGCAGCAGAGGCCGGAACGCGCCCATAATGCGTCCGATCTTTCTCGTGGCGCCGCTCGCCGTAGCGACGGTGCTCGCCACTAGCCAGGCTTCGGCCGGCCCCCCTTTCCTCACGGACGACCCTGAGCCGGTCGAGGTCAGGCACTGGGAATTCTACGCCGCATCACAGTCGACGGCGGAGCGCCACGCTGCGGCCGGCACGCTGCCTCACATCGAAGTGAACTACGGTGCGCTACCGGTCCTGCAGCTGCACGTCATCGTTCCCGCTGCGTTCGCGTGGACTAGCGGCAGCGCGCCGAAGTACGGCGTTGGCGACGTCGAGCTCGGCGCCAAGCTGCGCTTCGTCGACGAGATTGAGGGGGATTGGCGGCCGCAGATTGGAATCTTTCCCCTGCTCATCCTGCCAACGGGGTCGAGGCAGCGGGGGCTCGGCGAGGGCGAGGTGCAGGCGCTGCTACCGCTCTGGGTCCAGCAAAGTTTTGGTCCATGGACGACCTACGGCGGCGGCGGGGTTCACCTCGCACGTGACGACAATTCGGTCGTGCTCGGCTGGCTGCTGCAGCGGGCCTTCTCCGACGCGATAGCGATCGGTGCCGAGGCGTTCGTCACCACGCCCTTGCGCGCTCAGCCGGTTCAGATCCAGCTGAATCTGGGGACCGCCATCAACTTCTCAGAACATCACCACGTGCTTCTGTCAGCCGGTCCATCCTTCCGTACCGATGCGATTGGGCAAGCGTACATCGCCTATCAGCTCACCATCTGACGCCGAGCAGTTGCTCGAGCAGCTCGACCGGCTAAACAATGCCGCGCGCGGTTGCGCCTTATTTTCAGTTCGGATCGGCCCACAGCTGAGTGAAGGTGATCTTGGCTCGGGGCCCCGACGGCCCTGGGCGGTTCCCGACTGCTACCAGATGCCGTTTTGGGGTGGCAGCTTCTGAGGCTCCTACTCAGCGACCACGTCGGTCATCCACCCCACTTCGGGCGCCGTGATCGACGTCTGCTTCCACTCGATGTCGTCTAGACGCTTGAAGTTTTCGGTCAGCTCCGCGGGCGTAATCGGTGTCGAGCGACTTGGGCAGATCCGTCCCCGCCGCGCGTACGACCGCCGACTCCGCGAACAGCTTGCGCTTGGGTGCGCGTCCTCAGCCCCGAGTCAGCTTCCAAAGAATGGCCTTGATGCGATTTAGGAGCGCTAGCGCTGGCTCGGCATCTCTCGCCGGAAAGTAGCGCCAGGCGATTTGATCGGCGAGTGGTTTGTCTTTGGCTTTGATGCGCGGGATGAGCGGGCGAAGGGTTTCAATCAATTCCAAGCTTAGTTCGGCGACTTGTAGTGCCATTTGGCCTTCCTCTCGGGCCCGCGCGATTGCGGGCATGACCAGCGCCACGGCAGCGCGCGGAGCCGCTGTCCGGGCTGCGAGCGTCCTCGCGGGCACCGGCGGAGCCGGCGCGCAGCGGCCTGGACAGCGGCGAGCACGCTGGCAGAATCAAGGCAGCCCGAGAGAGAGGAGAGGTGACCGTGATCGTGAACCTCGCTGCGCTCGGATTTCGTGGACCCGCTGCGCTCGGGACTGGTGAACCTCGCTGCGCTCGGGTTTCGTGACCGTGATCGATCACGAGCACGTCCACGAAATCCGGCGAAGCCGGTTCACGCCCACGAAATCGCCCGGCGAAGCCGGCGGTCACGAAATCCGGCGAAGCCGGTTCACGCCCACGAAATCCGGCGAAGCCGGTTCACGAAATCGCCCGGCGAAGCCGGCGCTCACGCTCCCGTTCATGTTCACCATCACGACCACCGACACCTGACGCCGATACATAAGTTTCTGCGAGTTGGGCTGCGGATCGGCAGCCCAAGCTTCCCGCGGTTTGCGCAGCGCCGGACGAATGATAGGAGTCTGGCCCCGATGAGCTCCCGCGATCTACCCGGCGTCAGCGCCATGAGTCTGTACGTCCCCCGCTTTCGCGTCGAGCTGAAGGATTGGTGCAGCTGGACCGACAACAGCTGGGAGAAGATCTCGGCCGTCGTCGGCCACAGCTTTCGCGTCTGCGGCCGCCACGAGAACGTCTACACGATGGCCGCCAACGCGGTCTTGCGGCTGATCCGCCAAAACGCCGTCGATCCGACGCGCGTCGGCTTCTTGGGACTCGGTACCGAGTCGAGCACTGACAACGCCGCAGGTGCGGTGATCGTGCGCGGCATGGTCGATCGCGCGCTCGAGTCGCTTGGGCTGCCCCGGCTCTCTCGCTACCTCGAGGTGCCGGAGTTCAAGCATGCGTGTCTGGGCGGCGTTTACGCGCTGAAGAGCGCGCTGCGCTACGTGTCGTGCGACGGCGCGGATCGCTTGGCGATCGTCGTCAGCGCCGACGTGGCCGAGTACGAGCGTGGCAGCACGGGCGAGCAGACGCAGGGCGCGGGTGCCGTGGCCATGCTGGTCGAGCGCTCGCCCAAGTTGTTCGGGGTCGATCTGGCGCACGCCGGCAGCGCTTCGGACTACCGCGGTCCGGACTTTCGCAAGCCGTTCGCCCGCCACTTCACCGAAGGCTACGCGCCCAATACCCAGCGCCCCAGTGATTTTCCGGTGTTCAGCGGCAAGTACTCCACGTTTTCGTATTTGGACGAGACGGTGCACGCCGTCGAACGCATGCTGAGCCTGCTCGACGTTTCCGCCGGCAGCTACTATGAGAGCGTGCGCGGACTGTTTTTTCACCGGCCGTATCATCTGATGCCGGTGCAAGCGATGTCGTTCCTGTACGTGCGCGGCCTGGCTCGCGGCGATCATCACCATGATGAGCTGCGTGCGCTGTGCGCGGAAGCCGGCGCTTCGTTCGACACCGTCCTGACCGAGACGGCCTCGACGCCCGACCTGTACGGCGAGCTGTTGAAGGACGACGCGGTGGTCGATCCGTACGCCGCAACGACCGCGGTTGCCGGGCTGTTGCGCAAGCAAAAGGGTTTCCGGCGCCTGCTTGACGAGAAAATGGGGCTCGGTTCCGAGCTGGCGAAGGACCTCGGCAACCTGTACAGCGCGGCGTTACCGGCGTGGATCGCCGCCGGCTTCGAGGAGGCTGCGCGCCAAAAGCTCGACCTGACGGACGCGCCGCTCGTAGCCGTCGGCTACGGCAGCGGCGACGCCGCCGAGGCGCTTCCGCTGTACGTGGAGCGCGGCTTCGAAGCGGCCGCCGCTCGCATCGGCTTCGCCCGCGGCTTGGAAGGCGGTGTGACCCTGTCGCGCGAGCAGTACGAGGCGCTCCACGACGGAACGGAGGTGCCTTCACTCACCTACACGCCACGTAACGAGTTTGCGATCACCCGCGTCGGCAAGCAGTACGGCGCCTCGTTCCAGGACTTGGGCGTCGAGTACTACGACTTCGTCCAATAGCGCTGGAGACCGCTCAACGAGCGGCGGGCGTTCGCCGCCCAGCCACGCAGGGCGTCGCGCATGTCGCTGAAACGGCCCGCTCGCGCGCGTCCGGGGGGCGCGCCGTTGCGGGAGTGCAGAGACGCCGCCGCCAGCACTGGGACGAGCAAGAACCCGCCGGGCGCGACCAGCACCACCGTCCACAACAGCACTCGACCAAACGCGACCATCTCTATTGAGGTTTACGTTGCAGTCGCCGTGCCAGTTTCAGCTGCGCGAGGAAAATGCCAGGCGAGGCAAGCCGTGGGAGCTGCGAGGTGTGACTTCTGTGTCATGGTTAGGGTGCACGAGTTTGCCGTAACTCAAGTGGGCACTCGAGCACTTCCGATGAGCGACTCCGCCGGGCGAACTATCGACCACTCGCGCGTCCCGCCGACTTCCGTTCGTCTCACGGTCGTCGAGGGTCCGGCGATCGGGCAGGAGTTCAAGATCGATGGCGTCGCCACCGTCGGCCGCTCCCCAGAAGCCACGGTGATGGTCGATGATCCGGGCGTCTCGCGCCTGCACGCTTGCATCCGCCGCAGCGACGCCGGCACGTTCGAGGTCGAGGATCTGGGCAGCAAGAACGGCACGTTCCTGAACGGAGCCCGCGTCCAACACGCGCGCGCCAACCTGGGCGACAAGATTCGCGTCGGTCCGCGCGTCGTGCTGACGCTGGCCAGCTTCGATCTCGTCGAAGAACAGGTCGTGCAGCGCCAACGGCTCGAAACGGTCGGACGGCTTGGAGCCGGCATCGCCCACGACTTGAACAACGTTCTCGCGGCACTGCACGCCGGCACGGCTTTCCTGCAGCAACTCTCGACCGCCACCGAACTGGGCGATCCACGGGTCCGCGAATGCCTGCGCGATTTGAGCCTGGCCACCAGCCAGGGCGCCGAGCTCACCCGCGGCATCCTGCGCATCGTCCGCGGCAAGCGCTCGGTGCGGGAACCGGTCGACCTCGGCAACTTGGTGGTCGAAATCGCGCGAATCCTGCGCCACACCATCGACCACAGCATCCGCGTCGAGACGGCCGTAGAGCCGGAAGTGATCGTGCACGGCAATCATTCCGAGCTACAGCAAGTGCTGCTCAACCTCTGCCTCAACGCCCGTGATTCCATGCCGCAGGGCGGCAACCTGCGCGTCGCGGTCGGCCTGGTGCCGCCCCCGGTCGACACCGGGCTGGCGATCGATCGGCTGTGCGCCGTGCTCGAGGTCACCGACACCGGAACCGGCATCGATCCGGAGACGCTCGAGCGCGTCTTCGAGCCATTCTTCACCACCAAGCGCGAAGGCGCCGGCTTCGGCATCGGCCTTTCCACGGTGCGCGACCTGGTCAAGCTCCACGGCGGCCGCATCAAGCTCGAAACCCTGCGCGGCAAGGGCACCACCTTCCGGCTGTATTTCCCGGCTGTGGACGTGGAGAGCTTTGCCACCACCGGCGAGCGCCCGCCGCTCAACGTGCCACAGCGCGGTGACCGCCCGATCAGCATCCTGCTCGTCGACGATGAGCAGCTGCTGCGGCGAAGCTTCGGTCGCCTGCTGCGCCAACACGGCTTTCAGGTCACCGAAGCCGCGGGCGGCGCGGAGGCACTCACGCTGTACACTGCCGCCGAGCACGACCTGGTGATCTTGGATTTGGACATGCCGGGGATGAGCGGCGAAGCCACTCAGCTGGAGCTGCAACGAAGCTTCCCGACCGCGCGCATCATGTTCGCGTCCGGCCACGCCGATCCGCAGCGCGAGGTCGTCGTGCGCGAGCGCGGTGCGCGGGCTTTCCTACAGAAGCCGTATGAAATCGACGTTTTGGTGTCGACGATCCATCAGATCATGCGCCAGAACGTGTTCCCCGACGAGCGCACGCAGATTGGCATCGCGCGCTAGTTCGGCTCTTCGCAAAGGTACGCGTAGGTCGCGCTACATATGCGGTCACCCCAAGTGGCCGTCATCGGGTGTAACACCGCGCAGTCTTCGCCACCGTTGGCGTCGTTGGGCGTACCGACGCCCCACGCGTCGAACGCCCCGTTGGTGGGCTTGCCGTACTCGTTACCCTGCCAGAACTGGGTGCCTCCGTACCAAAACCAATAGCCTTCGTTGGCCGCATCGGTAGCGCCAAACAACACGTCGGCGTCGGTCGACAAGGCGGTGATCTTCTTAGACACCTCCTTGTTTTCGCCGGTGGTTTCCAGCCAGGCAAGCCGCATGTCCTGCGCCTGGCAGGCGTCGCGGGCGTGGCTCCAATCCTTGCGGTTGGTGGTACACAGCATGTAGCCATGATTCGGGCTGGTCGACAGGACGAATCCGGAACAGCCCGTGGTGCCATTCGTTGAGCTATTGCAGGCCAGCTCGTCAACCACGTCGTTGCAATTGTCGTCGTGGCCGTTGCAACGCTCAGTGGTCGGCACGCAGGTGGTCGGCGGCGTGCCGCCGGTCTGTCCCGCCGCTGGGACATCCGTAACTCCGCCCACGGCGACATCCCCAGCCGTCCCGGTGCCGCCCTGGGAAACGCTACCAGCCTGCGACGTGCCGCCTTGGTCCTTGGCGCCGGCGCTGGAAGGCGCAGCGCCGCTGCCAGTTGCGCCGGTGTTCTGGTCGCCCGCACTGCCACCCACGGCGTGACCGGACGCGATGTAAAAGTCGTCCGTGACCGGGCAGCCGCTCACGCCTAGCAGCACGAGCAGGCCCCCGACCAGCAGCTGGGAGCGCGACAGCATCAGAAACTCCCCCTGAAGCCGGCGCCGCCGGGCAGCACCAGCGCGCCCACTTCACGGCCGGAGGAGCCCTCGTGGAGGAGGAAGTAGACCCCCGCACCAGCCGCGGCGAGCCCGACACCAAAACCGACGTAGGACAGTGTGCGGTCCAATCGAAACGAGTCGAGATCCGACGACATGCTCGTCGGGCATCCGGGGTTGCAGGCCTTGTCCAGGCTCGCCTTGTGATTGAGCGCGGCGATACCGGTCACGGTGCCGGCCGCGATGGCAACGCCACCCCCCGTCAAGAGCGCCAGCGTCAACCCCGACGAGTGGTCTGGCTTCGCCCTCGGCGTCTTCTCGCGCGGCGCTTCCGCGCCCAGCGGCGCAAGTGAGATCTCGACCGTCTGGCGAGCGCCTTCGGCCAAGCTGACGTCGTACCTGTAGGGCCTGCGCCCGGGGGCGTGCGCGGCCAGGTGATGGACACCGGGGTTGACTGGCGTCGCCACGCCCAACAGCGCGGGCGGCACCGGCCTGCCATCGACCGTGACCGCGCTACCCGCCGGTGCGTCGGCGGGTAAGCGCAGCTCGACCCGCGCCACGCGAGCTCGCGCGGGCTCGACTTCGGCGGTCGCGTCGGCGACGGCGCGCTGGAATGCCTCGGGTGCCGCGGCGTCGAGCGGCATGCGCAGCGTCTCTTCGTACTTGTCCACGGCCTCGACCACGTGCCCCGTGCGCGCCAAACAGCGCGCGACCATCACCGCGATCGAAGGCACCTTGTACAGCGATTCGGCGCGCTGAAATCGATCGAGGGCGGTCACGAAATCTCGCTTGTCGAACGCCTCCGCGCCGGCGACTGCCAGCTCACGAGCGGCCATGCGCGTGCCAGCGTCGGGCTCGTCGGCCCGCGCCGTTTGCGCGTACAAGCACAGTCCCAGAGCCAACGCCGACAGCGCGGCGCGAACGGCGCGCTTAGAACCCAAAGTCATGCCCCTTCTTGCGGGCGGCCGGGGTGCGCGCCTTCGGCTTGGCCAAGGCGGCAGGCGCCGATTTCGCGGCCTTTGCGGCCGAAGCGGCCTCGGTCGCATCACGCTTTGCAGGCACGGGGGCCGTCACGGGACCAGGGGGGTCAACGAGCGGCGCGGCAGGCGCGGCACGCGCGGCAGCTGCTGCGGGTATCACGGCAGGCGCGACCGGCTCGTGCCACGACCTTGCAAACCACGCACCGGCCAAGCCGAGCACCAGCGCGAAGACCGGCAATCCGACGTAGAGCGCGCGATTTTTGCCCAGTGCGCGGCGCGGCGCGAGCGTGAGCACGGTCTCGGCGCTGGACGACCGCGGCGCGGGCATCGTCGGCAACTTGGACACGCCGTGGCGGGTGAGCGCGCTGGAGTCGTAGTTGCCGGGGCGGGCCGAGCGCATGTCGCGCGTCGCCGCCGAAAGCGCGACATCGAGCCAGACCGCGCGGATCGAGTTTCCGGACAGATCTTCCTTGATGCCGTGCTCGTACAGCCAGAGCGCGAGCGCTTCGCCCAAATCGGTAACGGTCGCAAAGCGATCTTCGCGTTGCTTCTTCAAGCCGCGCTCGATCACCTCCCACAGCGACTTGTCGCCCGCGCCGCAGTCGACCGACGGCGTGGGGTCCTCGTTGATGATCGCGTGCATCAATGCGTTGTAGTTCGGTTTCTGAAACGGAACGGTGCCGGTGATCACCTCGTACAGCACGACACACAGCGACCAAATGTCCGTGCGCTCGTCGATGTCGTCGAGGCCTAGCGCCTGCTCCGGCGACATGTAATCGGGGCTGCCCAGCACCGCACCGACCTGCGTCAGGCGTCCGTCGATCTGTTTGTCGACCTTGGCAATACCAAAATCGAGCAGCTTGGGTTGCTTGCGTCCGAGCGCGTCCGCCGCCAGGAACACGTTGTCGGGCTTGATGTCGCGATGCACGATGCCTTTGTCGTGCGCCACGCGCAGACCGTCGACGATTGGCAGCAGGGTCTGCACAGCGCGGATCGCCGGAATCCGCACCTCGCGCTTGACCTGCGCCGCGAGCGTTTCGCCCTGCACGAGCTCCATCACCAGGTACGGATCGCCGTGGCGCGTCCAACCGAAGTCGAAAACCCGTACCAGAGCGGGGTGCCCCAGCCGCGCTGCGGCGTGCGCCTCGCGCGCCATCCGCGACGACAAGGCCGAGCTCGCGGCGCTGGCTCGAATCAGCTTGAGCGCGACATCGACGCCCAACACCAGCGAATGCGCCACCCAGACCACGCCCATACCGCCGCGACCGATCTCGCGCACCAGCCGGTAGCGATCGCCCACGACCTCACCCGCTAGGTACGGGCTCGGCTCTGGCGGCGGCGAATCAGAAACCAGTGCCGAGCCGTCCGCCAACGGCGCATCGTCGCCGACGGTTTCAACGAGCCTAGGGAACCTACGCGGTGACGGAGTAGTCATCGAAACAACAGACAATAGTGTCACGGACGGGCGAGCGCGACAACGCCGAGGAGCTCGTCGACGTGCGGGTCGCGTCGGGTCGCGTCGCGGGCTTGGAGCGGCCAGCCGCGGGCGCGCCATAAGAGAGTCTGGGAACAGGCGCAAAAAGACGACCGTCCCTCACCTCGGAATACATCGGCGCCGATCGGCCACCGCGCGCTAGATGTTCGCGTTATGCTTTATGTCGATGACTGGGCGTCAAGTTGCCTCCGCGACACCGATAGCGCTGTCGGTCATGGCATGCGCCGTCGTGCTCGCACTCGTGTGGCGGAGGCGCGCGGGCAGCGTGGCCGCACGTCACTACTCGTGGGTGATGGTGGGAGAAGTATTGTGGGGCGCGGGCTATTTCGCCGAGCTCGTGTCGACGTCGCTCGCCGGCAAGACCTTCTGGGACGCGTTTCAGGTGCTGCCGGCTTACATGGTCGGGCTCGAGGCGCTGCGTTTCGCCCTCGAATACGCCGGCAAGCAGACGCTGCGCACGTTGCCGCGGCTAGCCGCGCTATGGGCGATCCCGGCCGTACACACCGCGTTCGTCTACACGTCGCCGCTGCACCACGTACTCTACGCCGACGCGCACATCGAGCCGACGGTGCCGTTCGGTACGCTGGCCTACGCCTTCACACCGCTCGACTGGTTCAGTTACATCTACGCGCTCGGCATCATGCTCGTAACGATCGGGATTTTGGTCGCGCACGTGTTGCATCAACGCGGTCCTTACCGCGCCCAACTCTTACCGGTGCTGCTCGGCATGTCGCTGCCGGTGATAGCCGTGGTGTTGTTCTTCGGCGGCGTCACCGTGCTCGGGCAGCGCGACGCGATGCCGTACGCGTTCGCGCTCAGCGCCGTGATCGTCAGTCGACCGCTGCTCAAAGCGCGGCTCTTCGATTTATTGCCAATCGCCCACGACGCCGTGATCGCCGCCGCACCCGAGGCCGTCTTGGTGATCGACGAGGAGGGTCGGATCGTCGAGGTCAACGCGGCGATGAAGGCGTTCATCGTCGCCGAGGGCGAGCTCGTCGGCCGCTCGCTCAATGAAGCCGTGCCTTGGGCCGCCGCCGCGATCGATGCGGGCCCCTGGGAACCGGTCGAGATCGAGTTGTCTCGCGAGCTGCTGGTCGAGGCGCGCGGCACCGACGTGAAAGACGACGCCGGCCGCAAATTGGGCCGCGTGCTCACCTTCCACGATGTGACCTTGAACCGGCGCGCCGCGACCAACCTCAAATACCAAAAGGACGAGCTGGAGCGACGGGTTCGCGAGCGGACGGCCGAGCTGGAGCGCGCGCACATAGATCTTCAGCGCGAAGCCGAAGAACGCAAGAGCACCGAACGCCAGCTGGCGCAGGCACAGAAGATGGAGTCGCTCGGCAGGCTGGCCGGTGGCGTAGCCCACGACTTCAACAACCTGCTCACGGCAATCCTGGGCAACATCGAGCTGGCGCGGATGGATTTGCCCGACGACTCGCCTGTCAAGCAGAACCTGGATGAAGTCCAGCACGCCAGCGAAAGCGCGAAGGCCCTGGTGCAACAACTGCTGGTGTTCGGCCGCAAGCACGGGACCGAAGTCATGGTCGTCGACTTGCGACAGGCGTTGACCGACGCCACGCGCTTGTTGCGCCGCCTCTTGGGTGAAGACGTGAAGGTCGCGCTGGATCTGCCCGAAGCCGCGATCCACGTGAAGCTCGACCCGATGCAGCTTGAGCAAGTGATCGTCAACTTGGCGGTGAACGCGCGCGACGCCATGCCGCGCGGCGGAACGCTATCGATCCAGGTCGCGCGCCACGTCGGTCGCTTAGTACGAGTCTCCGTCACCGACACTGGCGAAGGCATGACCGAAGAGGTGCGGGCCCGGGCGTTCGAACCCTTTTTCACCACCAAACCGATCGGCAGGGGCACGGGCCTCGGGCTTTCGCTGGTGTTTGCCGTGGTGCGCCAGAACGGCGGCAGCGTGAACGTCGACAGCGAGCTGGGTCGTGGCACGACCTTCACGCTCGACTTCCCGGAAGCCGAGGCGCGCGAGTCCTTGCCTGCCAAGCCGCTCGGCGTGTTGGCCGACGTCACTGGCGGCACGGAAAAAATCGTGCTGGTCGAAGACCAACGCGAGCTCAGCCGCTTTGCGCAGCGCAGCCTACGCAAGCTCGGCTACACGGTGGTGGCGTTCGCCAGCGCGGAAGAAGCTTTAGCAGCGCGCGATCAGCTGGAAGGGGCGCAGCTGCTGCTTTCAGACGTCGTCTTGCCAGGCCTGAGCGGTCCAGACTTGGCCGAACGGCTCGCCCCACGTCATCCGCTGCTGCGCGTGCTGTTCGCCAGCGGCTACCACGAAGAGTCGCTGCGTGAGCGCTCCGGCAAACTCTCTACGTCGCGCGTGCTGGCCAAGCCTTTCTCGATCGAGCAGCTGGCGGCGGCGATCCGCGAGACGCTCGACGCCCCCGCATCCAAGCACAGCGCAGCCTAGACGGCTCCGCTCTAAAAATTGCCGCTGGCGCCGCTCGACAACGTCCCGCGCTGCTCGGCGGGCAAGTGCTTCACGGCGTCAGCGTAGTGCGACAGGAGCTGCCCGCGCAGCTCGCTCAGCGAAAGGTCAGCCAGCACCAAATCGACGCGCGCCCGCTGCACGCGCAGCTGCGCCTGACGGTACGAATCCTCGGCCTGCTGCACCGTGATCGCGATCGAAGAGCCGGCCCGAAACCGCGCCCGCTCGGCTTCGGCCTGCGCCTTGGCGACCTTCTCGGTCTGCGTCGCCAGCTCCAGCTTTTGGCGCGCCGCGCGCCGCTGCGCGATCGCGGAGGCTACGTTGGTGCGAACGGTGATCTCGCCTTCTTCGATCTGCTTTTCGGCCACATGCGCCGCAAACTCCGCGGCCTGGATCTGCGCTGTGCGCCGACTGTCGGTGAGCGGCATCTCGAACGTCAAGCCGACGTGCGCGCTGACGGCGTCCATTTGACCGAACTGCTGGAACGCTGGCGGCACGCGACGGTTACCCAAGCCCTGCGCCTGCACGTAGGCATCGAGATCGAGCCGCGGCCGCAGCGGATCGCCGGCGATTCGCAGCTGATCTTTGATAATCGCAAGCTGGGCTTGCAGTTGCTTCTGGGCGTAGGAGTTCTCCAAGGCTTCCTTGACCGCGGTCGCCTCCACCGGCTCATCCGCGGCGGGTGCGTTGGGACCGCCCGCGACGCTCAAATTCTCACCGATACCCGCCGGCTTTCCGAGCAATTGCGACAGCGACAGCTCGCGCTGCCTGACGTCGGTCTGCGCCGCCAGCACCGCCTCTTCGAGCTGCGCCAGCTGCGTCGCGTAGGGCAACGCCGACGCCGGAGCCAGCGCACCCGATTGAACCTGCTGGTTAGCCTGCTCCTGCTGCACGCGCGCCAAATCGCGCGAAGCTTGGTTGATGTGCACGGCTTCCGCGGAGTACCAAAGCTCCCAATACGCTGAAACCACCCGCGACAGGAGCTGGCTGGCCGCCGCCTGCGCCGCCAATTGATTCGCGCTCAAGCTGAGCCTGGCTTGGCGCAGCGAAGCCAAACCGAGATCGGTACCGGCACCGCGCAAGAGTGGCTGGGTTGCCGCCAATCGCCCCACCAACGAGTACCCGGGACCGCTGGCACCGAATAGCGCCTGCTGGTCGAGCGAAGCGCGCGACGAACGCTGCCCGGAGAGCGACGCCGACAGCAAGGTACCGTAGGCCAGCGGCTTGCTGATGCCGGCGCCCAGGTCGACGACGTCACTGCCGCTGACGCGCGTGCCGGCCGGCACCAGCAGGTTGCCCATCGCATCCGCAGTCGGGCCAATCAGCGACGGCGTGCGCGAGTGGGTGTAGCCGACGTTGGCGTCGAACACCGGCGTGTACAGCGCCTCCTCGGCGCGTAAATTGTAACGGCTCTGCTGCGCCCGCAGTAGCGCGACGTGCAGCGTGGGATTGCTCAGCACGGCAGTTGTGACGACGTCGGCCTCGCTGATGCTGCGCGGCTCCTGAGCCAAACCGAGCGCAGTCGTGAACAACGTCGCGAGCACGCCACCACAAAAATAAAATCGACTATTCATGACGGAGCGCCTCGATCGGATCGAGGTTGGCGGCCTTGCGCGCAGGCAGGTACCCGAACACGACGCCAACCAGAGCTGAGAACACGAACGCCAGCGCCACGATGTCAGGCGCGAGCACGAACGGCAAATCCAGGGCATTTGCTGCGAAATACGAGCCAACCAGGCCGAGACAGATGCCGATGATACCACCCAGCGTACTCAGCACGATCGCCTCGAGCAGAAATTGCAGCATGACCTCGCTGCCGAACGCGCCGATCGCCAAGCGAATACCAATCTCGCGCGTTCGCTCGGTGACCGAGACCAGCATGATGTTCATGATGCCGATCCCGCCGACAACCAGACTGACGGCCGCGATTGCGCCGAGCAGCGCCGTCAGGGCCGTCGAGGCGCCGGTTACGGTGGCGGCGATTTCAGCCATGTCGCGGATCGTGAAGTCGTCGTCTAGTCCCTCCGAGCGGTGTCGACGTTGGCGCAGCAGGCCGCGCAGGCGCTCGGCGACCACGCCGGTACCCTCACCCTCGCGCGCCGCCACGAAAATGCTCTGAATGTTGTCGTTGCCGGTGATGCGCCGCTGCACCGCGCGCATCGGCATCACCACGAGGTCATCCTGGTCTTGCCCCATGCCGGCCTGGCCTTTAGCGACCAACAGCCCCACCACCTGACACGGGATCGAGCCGACGCGCAACGAGGTTCCGATCGGATCGCGCCGTTGATACAAGTTGCTGCGGATCGTGGCGCCGATCACGCACGACGCGGCGCCGCTCTGCGTCTCGGCCCGGCTGAAAAACCGGCCCTTGTCGATCACGTACCCGCGCACCTCGAAGAACGAATTGTCTGAGCCGGTCACGGACGTGCGTTGATTCGAGTTGCCGTAAACGACCTGCGCCGAGCTGGCGGCGGCCGCAGCCACCGCGTCGATTCCCAGGATGTCGCGGCGGATCGCGTTGGCGTCGTCGATCCGCAGCGGCGGCGCGCTGATGCCGCCGCCGCCGCCACGCGAAAATGTGCCTGCGCTGACGGTGAGCAAGTTTTTACCCAACTTGCCGATGTCCTCGGTGACTTTGGCGGTCGCACCGCGCCCGACCGACACCAACGCGATCACCGCGCCGACGCCGATCACGACGCCGAGCATGGTCAGGATCGAGCGCATCGTGTTGCGGCGAATCTCGCGCAACGCCATCAAGATCGTCACCCAGATCATCCGGTGGCCCCTTCCGCCAGCGTGTCGGACACGATGCGACCGTCGCGAAACACCAGGCTGCGCCGCGCGAATGCCGCCACGTCCGGCTCGTGCGTCACCATCACGATCGTGATCGACTGCTCACGGTTGAGCCGCTGCAGCAGCTCCATCACCTCTTTCGTGCGCGCCGAGTCCAAGTTCCCCGTCGGTTCGTCGGCCATCAAGATGTCCGGCTCCGTCACCAAGGCTCGGGCGATCGCCACGCGCTGCTGCTGGCCGCCAGAGAGCTCGCTTGGCGTGTGGTAGACCCGATCCTCGAGCCCGACCAAGGTCAGCGCGCGCAGCGCCCTCTCCTCTCGCTCGGCGCGCGGCACGCGGCGATAGACGAGCGGCAACTCCACGTTCTCGAGCGCGCTAGTGCGCGCCAGCAGGTTGAAACCCTGGAAAACGAAGCCGATGTAGTGGCGCCGCAGCAAGGTCAAGCCGTCGCCAGGCAGCTCGGTGACGAGCACGTCGGCCAAGTGGTACTCGCCCGCCGTCGGTCGATCCAAACAGCCCAGGATGTTCATGCACGTGGACTTGCCGGAGCCGCTCGCGCCCATGATCGCAACGAAGTCGCCGCGCTCGATGCGCAGATCGATGCCATCGAGGGCGCGCACCTCCGACTCGCCTTCGCCGTAGCGCTTGTGAACTTGAGAGAGCTCGATTAGGCTCCTGGCTGGGGACATACGGCGCCGAAGGTCACTTGGCCTTCGTCTGCTCCTGATCGGTGATCACGACCGTGCCCGGCTTGATCGAGTCGGAGATGATTTCGGTGTTCTGTCCGTCGCTGCCACCGGTCTGCACCATCACGCGCTTGGCCGCGCCGTTTTCCAGCAGGTACAGCGTGCCGCGCGCCGCGCTCGCGCCGTCGGGCTTGCCGGCGCCCGCTCCCGCACCCTGACGGCCCGGGGCGGTGCCGCCCATGCGCGGCCGCGTCATCGGCATGAACGGCGACGAACTCGGCTTGTCTTTCGGCGCCGCCGGCGGCGCGTAGCGCAAGGCTGCGTCCGGCACGGTCAGCACGTCCGGGCGGTCGGAGGTGACGATGCTGGCCGTCGCAGTCATGCCCGGCCGCAGCAGCAGCTCTTTGTTGTCGACCGACAGCACGGCTTGGTAGGTGACGACGGTCTGGCCGGCGGTTGGCAGGTTGTGCACGGATACCACCTTTGACGCGAACTTACGCGACGGCCACGCGCCGACCGTGAACGACGCTTCTTGCCCTTCGTGCAATTTGCCGATGTCGGCTTCGTCGATGTCGACGTACAGCGTGAGCTGGGTCAAGTCGCGCGCGACCGTGAACAGCACCGGCGACTGCAGCGAGGCCGCGACGGTTTGCCCCGGCTCGATCAGCCGCGCCAACACCACACCGTCAATCGGCGCCTTGATCGTCGTCCACGACAACGACGTCTCGGCGTCCTTCAACGACGCTCGCGACAAGATCGCCTGCGACTGCGAGGAACCGACGCTAGCCTCGGCGCGCTCGGCGTCAGCCTGCGCAGCTTCCAAGTCTTTGCTGGAAATCAGCCCCTTTTCCGCCATGTCTTTGGCGCGCGCCAACGCCGCTTTCGACTGCCCGAGCGTCGCCTTGGCCAGCCGCACCGACGAGTCCGCCGCGCTCACCTGCGCGCGCGATTGCTCGACGCGCGACAACAGCTGGGCCGGATCGATCTCCGCCAACGTCTGCCCGGCCTTGACCTGATCGTTGAAGTCGACGAGCACTCGCGCGACGCGCCCCGAAATCTGCGCGCCGACGTCGACCGAATCCAAGCCCTTGAACTTGCCGGTCGCCATCACCGTCTCGCGCAGTTGGCCAAGCTTGGCGAGCGCCGTGATGTAATTCGGTCCCGCGGTCTTGCTCTGCACGGCGCGCTGCCAGAAGACAGCGCCGACCCCGCCGACCACCAGCAGCGTGATGATGATTTTCTGAATCAGCGCGCGGCGGCGGCGCTTCTTGGTCAGGGCCAGAATCTGTGTTCCGGTCGGTTTCGTTTCAGGCACGGTTGAATCCTAGTCCCGACCCGACTGACGGACAGGGCAACCCCTTCCCTACACAATCAGCAACATTTCCGCGGCGCCGGTGCAGAACCGGCCGCGGCGCCGGGGGCTTGACGAACCGCTGATTGGGCCCGAGGCAAACCTACCTCCACGATCAACCAGCGCCTCACCGGCTCGGCAGCGAAATCATTCGGAAAAACTGCGTGGCCGGAAAGTCAGATACACTTGAGTGTCCATCCTGATGGGGTCTGCCTACGAGCACTTGTCGCGCGAGCAGCTGGTCGCGCTTCTGACCGAGCAGTCTGAACCGACGCCTCGTGTGGAGGCGGCGCGTGCGGCGGGCACTGAGCCGCCCTCGTCCGGCGAGCGCTACCGGCAGATGGTCGAGGATGCGGCCGACGGCATCTTCATGTCGGACCAGGACGGCACGTACCTGGACGTGAACGAGGTCGGAGCGCGCATGCTGGGCATGACGCGCGAGGAAGTGCTGACCAAGAAGGTCAGCGATATCATCGTCCACTCCGAACAAGCGGACTTGGCGGAGACGCGAGCGCGCGTCAGCGCTGGCGAGTGGGTGCTGCGCGAGTGGCAGATCCGCCGCAAAGACGGCTCGGTCTTCCCGTGTGAGGTGAGCGCCAAACAGCTGCCTGACGGACGTTTTCAAGGCATCTGGCGCGACGTCTCGGCGCGGCGCGCGCGCGAAGACGCACTGCGATTGAGTGAGCAGCGCTTTCGTGCGCTGACGGCGGCAGCCTTCGAAGGCATCGGCATCAGCGAGCGCGGCATCGTGCTCGACGTCAATGACCAGATGGCGAGCCTGCTCGGCTACGAGCGCGGCGAGCTGATTGGCAAAGACGTAACGCTGATGGTGGCGCCCGAGGCGCGCGAAGCGGTCGGTGCCGCCATGCGCTCCGGGCGCGAGACGCCCTACCGCCATCTGGCGATCAAAAAAGACGGCACCCGCATCGAGGTCGAGGCGCAGGCGCGCATGGCGGAGTGGTCGGACCGCCCGGTCCGCGTGACGGCGATCCGCGACATTGGCGCGCAGCTCCGGCTCGAAGAGCGGATCAATCGCGTGCAAAAGCTGGAAGCCTTGGGGCGCCTCGCCGGCGGCATCGCGCACGATTTCAACAATATCCTGGTGGCAATCTTCTCGTACACCGACCTCACCGAGCTCGATGCCGAAGAACCCGAACAGGTTCGCGCGCACATGGAAGGCTTGCGCGCCGCCGCTTATCGCGCCCGCGACTTGGTCTCGCAGATCCTAACGTTCAGTCGCCAAAAGGGTGAAGAGCGCGGCAAGACGCAGCTGCAGCCGATCATCGGCGAAGCGCTGCGCTTCTTGCGCTCGACGCTACCCACCACGATCGAAGTCCGCGCCGATATCGAGGCCACCCTGCCGCCCGTGGAAGGCGCGCCGGTCCAGCTTCATCAGGTGATCATGAACCTGTGCGTGAACGCCGCGCATGCCATGAAGCGCACCGGCGTGCTGACGGTTCGCTTGTCCAAGCTGGTGGCCACGCCCGACCTCGCGCTACGCGCGCCAGATCTCGTCGACTCGCAACGCTACGTGTGCCTGACAGTGCAAGACACCGGCGAGGGCATGAGCGCGGAAACGCTGAGCCGGATCTTCGAGCCGTTCTTCACGACCAAATCGGGCGGCGAAGGTTCCGGTTTGGGGCTAGCGGTCGTGCACGGCATCGTCAAAGCGCACAATGGCGCGATCGCCGTCGACAGCGCCCCCGGCCGCGGCACCAGCTTCGAAATCTACCTGCCCGCCGCCGAGTGATCGTCGGACAGGCCAGGTTCAGCCTGAACGGCGCCGAACCAGCCGGGCCGCTTCACTTGAAAGCCGCCACCGCCGACGCGACAATCGCGACGCTGAGCACGAGCATGATCAGGCTGAGCTTCGGCAGCTTGGCCATCAGTGGGCCGCCGCCTGCCTCGCGGATCTTCTTGGTCAAGCTCTGCGTGTAGCCAAAGAAGCCGCACAGAATCACCACCAGCGTGAGCTTGAGGTGGAAGGCGCCGCCACCCCAGGCAAACACCGCTGCCGGCCCGCGCAGGATGAACATCGCGAGGCCCGTCAGAATCAGCAGCGCCAAGCCGTAGCTGCCATTCTTACGCAGTGCGCCAACGCGCAGCATGAACTTGGTGCGCTCTTCGGGTGCGAGGTCGCGAGCGGCCGCGCCCAGCGTGAGCATGGCGAAGCTGGTGCCGACGCCCAGCGCCAGCCCCAGGAAATGCAAAAACAGGATCGACAGGTAGAGCACGCCACGAGATCTATCCCACACCGTAAAAAGCAGCCAGCCGATTGCACCGCTTTGGCCACCGAGCACGACCGCCGGCCTTTCTCGCCCAAACTTATGCCGACCGCACGCATGAAATCGATCGCCTAGAAACCGAAATCGGGCGCGAGCGCGGCGAGCTCGAACACGCCAGCGCCGCAGCCAACGCCAAAATTGCTGCGACGGGCGTGCCGGCCAGCTTCCGGGCCGCGGAGCGCGACGTCGCCGGCCTCGATCGCCAACTCGCCGACGCCGACAAGGTGCTGGGCGGGCTCGAAGTGGAGCGCAGCTGGGTCGACGATGGCGAGCTGCTGAAGGCGCCCTAAGGGCGCGCGAATGGCTAAGGCGGTCAATGATCGCGGCCGAGGCGCCCGGATGGCGAGGCGCGACGAAGGCGCATGCTGCGGGATGTAACTGAGGAGCAACGAAGCCCGGCGGGATGCATCGGCCGCGAGGGCGACTGACTTAGCCATTCGCGGGCCCTAAGCGCCGACATCACTTCTGCGACATCAGCGCCGGTAGCTTGTCGCGCAGGCGCGCTTCGAGCTTCGAGAATTCGAACTTCTCCGGTCGATTGCCGCCCGGCAAGCAGGTGATGTCGAACGCCGCCGAGGCTGCGCTCTTGAGCTTTGGCTCCGGCAGGTCGAGCTGCGCGCCGAGCTTGCGCAAGGTAGCGAGCTCTTCAGCGTTCACGATGCCGTCGACCTTGGCCAGCCACATCGCGAATGCGTAGGTCAGCGCGCGCTCCGAACCGCTCAGCACGCTCAAGTCGAGCGACTCGAGCTCGAGCCCAGCGTCGAGCGCAGCCTTCACCTCGGCCATCTCGTCGTCGGTGAGGCCGACCTCCTTGGCTGCACCCAAGAGGCCGCGAGATTCGTCGGCCCTCAGCAAGCCGTCAGCACGAGCCACGGCAACCACAGCGAGAAAACCCTCTTTCCTCAGCGACATGAGTGACTCCTTCGATTGAAACGCACCATGGTACGCAAGTCTCGGTCGCTAAACAACAACGCATGCCGAGCGAGAGGGAAACAACCGGAAGGCGGGAAGCCGGCTGAGCATTGGTCTCATCTCGGGCGCGGGCAAATGCGACGACGCGACCGGCTCACCCACCCCAAGAAATCTTCCCGCCTTCCCGCCTTCCTGTTCGCTCGTGCCCGTGCTCGTGCGCGCCCGTGGGGCCGGGCGCGTCACCACGACAGCGCTAGAACGACCACGGCCAGGACGATGCGGTAGTAGCCGAACGGTTCGAGCCCGCGCCGGCTGAGGTAGCGAAGAAAGGCGGCGATCACCAGCCAGGCGACGAAGAACGACACCACGAGCCCGACGACCAGCTGCGGCGCGCCGGCACCGTGCGCCAACTCATGACGAGATTTGTACATTTCGTAGAGTGTCGCGGCGCCCAGCGTCGGCACGGAGAGCAGAAACGAGAACTCCGCGGCGGTGGCGGTGGAGAGCCCCGACAGCTGGCCCGCAACGATCGTGCTCATCGAGCGCGACATGCCCGGCCACAGCGCGAAGCACTGGCCGAGGCCGATCACCAGCGCGCGCTTCAGCGTGACGTGCTCCGTGCCCGACTCACCTTCGACGTGGCGCGCCTTCCGCATCCGCTCAACGACGATCATGACGATACCGCCGACCAGCAGCGCCGCCGCGACCGGCAATGGCCCGAACAGTAGGCGCTTGATCGTCTTGCCCAGCACCAACCCCGCAATCGCCGCCGGCATGAACGCGACCGCCAGCGCCCCGAACAGCTGGACCGACGCCGCGTCGCGCGCGAATAAGCCGCGCAGGCGGTCGGCGAACAGCTGCCGGTAGTGCACGACGACGGCCAGGATCGCGCCGAGCTGGATCACGATGTCGAACGATTTTGCACCCTCGTCGACAGAGCCGAGCCACTGACTCACCAAAATTAGGTGACCGGTGGAAGACACCGGCAGAAACTCCGTCAGACCTTCAACCAAGCCCAGCAATGCAGCGACGAGCAGACTCACGACAGCGCCTGTAGCTCCAAGCGACGTTCAGTGTCAAAGCACCGCCGCAAAAATCGGAGCAATTCCCCGTCCGCACCGCATGCGCTAGGCTCGGTCGCTCGCCATGGACGCCACACAGCCAGATTTCGGCGCCGACGAGTGGTTAGAAGCCGATGGGCTGGGCGGCTTTGCCAGCGGCACCCGCGCAGGCTTGCGCTCGCGGCGCTACCACGGGCTGCTCTTGTGCGCGCTCAAACCGCCGCAAGACCGTCGCCTGTTGGTGCAGGGCTTCGTGGCGTGGCTCGAAACGCCGCGTGGACGCGCCGAGCTTTGGCCGCAAGCCTACGCTGGCGCGTACCAAAGCCCGTGCGATGCCGTCGTCGAACGTTTCAGCTCGGAGCCGTGGCCGACGTGGCGGCTGCGGACCGCGCTCGGGCCGGTGCTCGAGGTAGAGCTGTTCGTGCCTCACGCTAGGCCAGCCGTCGCACTGCATTTTCGGCTCGCCGAACCCTGTGACGAAGCCGTGAAGCTACACGTCCGCCCGCTGATGAGTGGGCGTGACTTTCACGCGCTGCATCACGAAAACCCAGCCTTCGATTTCGAGCCGCGACGCCAAGGCGAGCTGCTGCGTTTCACGCCGTATCCGGGCGCTCCGGCCGTCCAGAGCCTGAGCAATGCGCGCTTCGAGGACGCACCGGATTGGTACCGGAATTTCCATTACAGCGAAGAAGCCGCGCGCGGTCTGGATGCGACCGAGGATTTGGCCGCGCCCGGCGTGCTGGAGCTGAGCCTCGAATACGACAAGCGCGAGCTATGGTGGCTCTTGCAGGGTGAAGTGAGCGGCGCCTTGGCGGTGCCGATCGAGGGTGCGGCCACCTTCGTCCAACTGCTGCGACGCGGCGAGCTGGAGCGTCGAAACCAAACGCCCGACGTGCTCGAGCGCGCCGCCTCGGCGTACATCGTGCGGCGTGGTGAGGGCAAGACCATCATCGCCGGCTACCCGTGGTTCGGCGACTGGGGGCGCGACACGTTCATCGCGCTTCGCGGCTTGTGCCTGGCGCGCGGCGACTTCGACACCGCGCGCTCGATCTTGTGCGAGTGGGCAGGAGCCGTTTCCGACGGCATGCTACCGAACCGCTTTTCCGACAGTGCCGACGAGCCGCCCGAGTACAACTCGGTCGACGCGGCGCTATGGTTCGTGATCACAGCCCAAGAACTGATCGCGACCGGCGCCTTGAACGCCGGTGATCGGCAGAAGCTCGAGCAAGCCATGCTCGCGATCGTGAACGGCTACGCGCGCGGCACCCGCTACGGCATCGCCGCTGCTGACGATGGCCTGCTTTCGGCCGGCGCGCCCGGTGTGCAGCTAACCTGGATGGATGCCAAGGTCGGCGACTGGGTGGTCACGCCCCGCCGCGGGAAACCGGTAGAAATTCAGGCACTTTGGCTCAACGCGCTGGAGCACGTGACGCGCCTGGATGCGCGCTTCGGCGAGCTCTGCGAGCGCGCTCGGGCGGCGTTCACGCGACGCTTTTGGAATCCGAAGCGCAGCATGCTGTTCGACGTGATCGACGTCGAGCATGTGCCCGACACGGTTGATACGGCATGTCGCCCCAACCAAATTTTCGCGGCCGGCGGATTGCCGGTGACGTTACTGCCCCCCGAGCAAGCGCGCGCTGTGGTCGCTGCCGTCGAGCGCGAGCTGTACACGCCACTCGGTCTGCGCTCGCTCGAGCGCCATCATCCCGACTATCGGCCGCACTACGTCGGCGGTGTGCGTGAACGCGACGGCGCGTACCATCAGGGAACCGTGTGGCCGTGGTTGATGGGTCCGTTCGTCGAGGCGTGGGTGAAGGTGCGCGGAAGTACTCCAGAAGCAAAGGCTCAAGCCCGCGAGCGTTTCGTGCAGCCGTTGCGAGGTCACCTGGAGCACGCCGGCATCGGACACGTGAGTGAGATCACCGACGCAGCAACGCCTTATTCGCCACGCGGTTGTCCGTTTCAGGCTTGGTCGGTGGGTGAGCTATTGCGACTCGAGCGCATCGTCCTGGCGGTGTGACGCGACGCGAGCGTGAAACCGGCGGGCAACCTTCCGAAAACCCAGAGGGCGCGATCAAGAAGGCTGCGATGAGCAGCATCAAGTGGCGACTCGCAGTCGCGCTGGGGGTGGTGGAGCTGTTCACGCTGGCGATGGCGCTGATGCTCTACGTGGGCGCGCAGCGCCTGGAAGAAAGCTCGCACAGCACTAGCCGCGCCAACGACGAAGTTCGCGACCTGTTGAGCTTCGCGCTTCTGGCGCATCGCTACATGAACGCGTTCGGTCAGTCATTGGGCCAGCGCACGCTGATCGCCAACCACGCGCGGCGCACGGCCGCAACCGCGCTCGAGGCACAGATCAACGAGCTGCGCGGCGGGACGCAACACGGTCGCAGCCAGAGCCCGCTCGACTGGGCCGAGCTCCAACGTATCAGCAGCGACCTCAACGCCGAGCTCAGCGTCGCCGATGGGCTGCGCGAGCGCGGAAAGTTTTACGACGCTGAGCGCGCGTTCGGCAAAGCGCGCCAAGAGCACTTCGAGGCGCGCATGCTGCCGTGGTTCGAAAGCTCGATCACCCACCTAAAGACGGCCGTAGCGACCGAAGAAGCCCAGGCGATCCAAAACGCCCGCTCATTGCGCACGGCTGGCACGACGCTCGGCCTGATCGCCGTCGTGCTCGGCTCAGCGCTGGTGGTCACGACCGCCGCCTCGATTTTGCGACCGATCTCGCAGCTTTTGCGCGGCACCGAGGAGATCGCCAAAGGCAACCTCACGCATCGCGTGGCGCACAGCGGAAAAGACGAGCTGGCGACGCTGGCTGCGCACTTCAACGACATGGCGCAGAACCTGACCAGCGCGCAAGAGCGGCTGGTCGAGCACAACCGAAAGCTCGAGGAAGCACACCGGCTGCAGGGCGAATTCTTGTCGATCGTGAGCCACGAGTTGCGCTCGCCGCTGCACTCAGTGGTCGGCTACACCGAGCTCGTGCTCGAAGACGAGCCGACGATGGCGCCACGCAGCGTGAGCAACATGCAAGCCATCGCGCTCTCGGCGCGGCGCCTGCTGGCGCTGATCAACGACATTCTCGATTTTTCCAAGCTGCGCGCCGGTCGCATGCAAGCCAGGGTCGAGCGCTTCGACTTGATCCCACTGCTACTCGAAGTGCTCGACGACGCGCGCGCGTTGGCCCGCGGCCGCGAGCTCTCGGTCGAGCTGGATGGCGCGCCCGCAACGCTGTGGCTCGAGTCGGACGAGGGCAAGGTGCGCCAGATTCTCACCAACCTGCTCAGCAACGCGGTTAAGTTCACCCACATGGGCGCCGTTAGCCTGACCGCGGAAGCGACCGCAGGCGGCGTCGCCGTGTTCGTGTCGGACACCGGCGTCGGCATCCCGATCGAGCAGCAAACGCTGATTTTCGAGCCGTTTCGGCAAGCACAGAGCGGCACGCGCGCCGTCAGTGGCACAGGCCTCGGCCTGGCAATCGTGGCGCGCTTGAGCGCGCTTTTGGGCGGGACGGTGTCGCTCGACAGCGTCGCCGGCCGCGGCAGTCGTTTTCGGGTGGAGCTGCCACTCGAGCTGAAAAAGGAGTCGTAGTGGCCAATATTCTAATCATCGATGACGACGCAACCTACGCCAGCATGACGCAGCAGCGGCTGGAGCGAGCGGGCCACTACGTCAGCCTGCACATCGGCCCGTTCGGCGCGACTAAAGCCGCCAGCCAACTGGGCATCGATCTGATCTTGCTGGACGTTTTCATGCCTGGCCTGTCCGGCCCACAGCTACTCGAAGTGATGCGTCAGAATCGCGCCGTGGCGCACGCCAAGGTGATCTTCTGCAGCAGCATGGACGCCGGACCGCTCAAGGCACTGGCCGAAGAGCATCATGCCGAGGGTTTCGTGCCGAAAGCCGCCGAGCGCTCCGAGCTGTTAGCGACCGTCGCGCGGGTGCTCGGTGGAGGTGCCACATGAACCGCCGCCGCGTGTTCGCGTTGGTCGGCGCGCTGGCCCTGCTCGGCAGCTGCAAGAGCACTAAAACCGAGCTGAAGGCGCAAGCATCCGTCGCCACGCTGAGCCCGAGCGCGGCTCCCAAGACCGAAGCGTTGAAGATCGCCTACAGTGATTGGCCGGGCTGGGTCGCCTGGGATATTGCGGTCGAAAAGGGCTATTTCAAAGCCGCCGGCGTCGACGTGTCGCTGGTGTGGCTCGAGTACGTGCCGACGATGGAGGCCTTCTCGGAGGGCAAGGTCGACGCGGTGTGCATGACCAACGGCGATGCGCTGGTCTCCGGCTCGAGCGGCGCCAAGAGCGTGGGCATCGTGATCAACGACTACAGCAACGGCAACGACATGATCGTCGCCCAACCCGGCATCAAGAAGCTGGCCGATCTCAAAGGCAAGAAGGTCGGGGTCGAGGTCGGCTTCGTCGACCATTTGCTGTTGATGGAGGGACTGAAATCCGTCGGCCTGGCGGAGAGCGACATCGACATCGTGAACACCAAGACCCAGGACACGCCGGGCGTGCTGAAGGCGGGCGGCGTGAGCGCGATCGCGGCGTGGCAACCGAACAGCGGACACGCCCTCGATCAGGTCCCCGGCGCCAGCCCGCTGTTCACGAGCGCCGACGTACCCGGCCTCATCTACGACGTGCTGTTCGTCAACCCGAAGAGTCTGCAGGCTCGCCGCGCGGACTGGAAGAAGGTGGTCGGCGTGTGGTTCCAAGTCGTGGCGTTCGTGCAAGACCCGGCACACCGCCCGGAAGCCGCGCGCATCATGAGTCAGAAAGCGCAGATGACACCCGAGCGCTACGAAAAGCTGATGAACGGCACGCAGTTCTTGGACCTGGCCGAGAACGGCAAGCGCTTCGAAAAGAGGCCCGGCTTCCAGACCGTCTACGGCTCGAGCGAAATCGTGGATCAGTTCAACGTCGCCAACCGCGTGTACCGCGAAGCCGTCAAGCCCGACCCCTACTTTGACCCGAGCTTGGTCGCCGAAGTAGCGTCGGGGAAGTGACCGCACCGCCCATCGCACTCGGTGATCGCAGCCTGTACCCCGACTTACAAGCCAAGGCGTACCTGGCGTACGCCGCGATCGCGCCAGTCTCGACGCTGGTCAAGGCCGCCGTGAACCAAGTGCTCGACAGCTACGCCGAGCGCGGCAACGTGGCCTTCATGGAGGGGCTCGAGCAGCGGGAACGGCTGCGTGAAAAGTTGGGCCGATTGGTTGGCGCCAAATCGACCGACATTGCCTTGAGCAGCGGCACCACGCGCGGCATCAGTGATCTCGCGCTGTGCTTGCCGTGGCAAAGCGGCGAACGCGTCGTGCTGTTCGACGGCGAATTTCCGGCCAACGTCAGCCCGTGGCAGCGCGCGGCCGAGTTGTTCGGGCTGCGCGTCGCCTTCGTGCCGATGGCGCACGCGATCGAGGATGAAGACTCGTTCGTGAAGCCGCTTGCCAAACTGCTCGAACAAGGTGCGCGGCTGGTGGCGGTCAGCGCGGTGCAGTTTCAAACCGGGCTGCGCATGCCGCTTTCGCGCATCGCCGCGCTGTGCGGCCGCTACGGCGCCGAGCTGTGCGTCGACGCGATCCAGGCGTGCGGGGTGGTGCCGCTCGACGTGGAGACGCTCGGGCTCGACTACTTGGTCACCGGCGCCCACAAGTGGCTGCTCGGACCGGAAGGAGTCGGGTTCATGTACGCGCGACCCGAGCGTGCGCGGGCGCTGGTTCCGCGCACCGCGGGTTGGCTCAGCCACGAAGAGGGAACGACGTTCCTCTTCGCGGGACCCGGCCAGCTACGCTACGACCGCCCGATCAAGCCGACGGCGCAAATGCTCGAGGGCGGCTCGTCGAGCACACTGGGCTTTGCCGCGATGGAGGCGGGCTTGGACCCGCTCTTGGCGCTGACGCCCGCGGCGATTTTTGCGCACCTCGACCGCTACCTCGACCTGCTGGAGCCAGCCGTGGCGGCGCGAGGTTTCCGGAGCCGGCGGGCCGAAGCCGTCGAGCGACGCTCGGGCATTTTGTCGTTCGAACCGCCGGACGGCGTCCGCGCAGCCGACATCGTGCTGCAGCTGCGCGCGCGCGGCGTCTTCGCCAGCATGCCTGACGGGCTTTTGCGGTTCGCGCCGCATTTTCCCAACTCGGTGTCTGAAATCGAGACGGTTCTGGGCGCGCTCGACGCGGCGCTAGTTGAGCTGCGTCGGACATAGCTTTGTTTCCACCGTGTGGCGTGACGAGCGTCGCGGAGCGCGCTAAGCCATGAAAACTCCACATGGAAGCCGAGCTCGCCGCAGGCACCGAGCGCGTCATCAACGGGCAGCGCCGCGTCTTCTATGACGGCTACTGGGTCCGCGCCTACGCCGTGCCTGGTGATCGCTGGCAGGCCAAGCGCCAGCTGATCGAAGCCATGACTCGCCGGCTCTTTCAACATACCGAGCCAGGCATCAACATTCCCGGAGCGCGCGCCGACGAAGCCCGCGCCGCCTACGATGCAGAAGTCGACCCAGCAAAGAAGCGCGTCAAAGGCGCCATGCTTGCCGGCGCGCTGATCAACCGCGCCAGCGACATCTTCACCAAACTGGTCGAGCTGGAAGCCGCCGCAGTTCGCATTCAATCGGACAACGCGCTGATGCGCCAATGCGGTCAACACCTGCAAGAGGCGCTGGAGCTCGGCAAGACCGTGCTGCACCGCAGCGGCGATGAAGGCATCGACGAGCTGTGGGGCGAGCCTTTCAAGGCGTTCGCTTACCCGATCGAAAAATTCTACGAGAACCGCTACACCAAGATCGCGATGACGATGCGCGGCATCGACGAGATCGCCGAGGCCGTTTACGCCACGTTCAGCGCGCAGCCGCTCTTTCCAGACATCGAAGCGGTGATCTGGACGTTCGCCACCGCCGCCAAAATCAACTGCGAAACCCTGCGCGACGACCCGGACATCTTCGAAGTCTGGGCCGACTTCGTGGTCGCCGGCGAAAAGCTCTCCGGCTACGGCCCGGAGCGCGCCACCTCCGACGCCGAACGCCTACTGGTCGAACGCGGTCAACGCCTGCTCGCCACCGCCCGCGAGCTCGTCCTAGCGATCACGCGCGCCCGCATCCCCATGCCCAAAAGCGCCCGCACCTTCATCGACCGCTGCCACACGTACCAACTCGCCCTCAACTCAGGCGAGCTCGAGCCCCAGCCCGAATCCCTGCGCCCGGGCGAACTCGGCTATTCGTTCCCGAGCTAAAGGCTTCGTGCGGCTCACGGCTCCGCTAAGGGGTATGCGATGATGTTTGTTTGGATAACCTTGTGACAACGACAGCTGCGAGCCCGATGAGCACGTATGGGGTTGGACCACGGGTACCGTAGCGGGCGATATGCAGTTCGAGGTGACGCTCAACTGCGGCTTTTTGTCGATGCGGGGCGTGAGACAATGAGCGAAGCTCGCGCGGTGAGTCGCCTGCTGTCGAGCTGCCTAATGATTTGCTCGGCGACACTTCCGATCACGCTGCCCGCTCGCGCCACGCCTTCTGCCGAAGAAGCCGTCCGGTTTCGCTACGTAGCGCCCAGCGCGTGCCCCGACTCGGCGAGCTTCACGGCCCGCCTGCGCGAACGCACACAGCGAGGGCGTCCGGCTGAGCCCGACGAGCTCGCGCGAACCTTCGTGCTTAGCATCACCCCGGGAGCAGAGGGCTTTACCGGCGAGATCGAGTTTGTAGAAGATAGCGGCGAGAGCGTCAGTCGGCGCGTCCACGGCGCCGCCTGCGATGAGGTCGTCAGTAGTCTTGCCCTGATCACCGCGCTAGCTCTGGACGCTAGCTTGCGCGAAGAAGCCCGCACCGAGCCCGAGCCTGAATCAGAGCTCCAGCCTGACCTCAAGCCTGAACCCGAACCGACCAGGCCGGCACCGTTCCCCAGTTACGTCGCGGCAGCGCCGACCCAGCCGGTCGCCAAGGCGAGCCGCCTGTTGGTCGCGGGTCTCGCCGTAGCGGCCGGCTTTGACTCAGCCCTGACTGCTCCCTGGCTCGGTTTCGCGGGCGCACTGACGTGGCCGAGCGGGTTCTCTCTGCTCGTAACGCCCCATTATTCAAGCGCGCGGCGCACGGTGGACACGAACCGGCGCGCGGCGTTGCGATTGCTCGGGGTCGGCAGCGAGGCCTGTCCGGTCCGGCAGCGCAGTGGCGCCTTTTCGTTCTATCCATGCATCGAGCTCGACATCGGGGCACTACGCGCTGCGGGTGTTCCGGGTGGCGGCCTCAGCTCAACTGGCAGCCGCACGATCTTTTGGGTCGCGCTCGGCCCCCAAGTCAGGCTGGCCTGGGAGCCCCAGGCTCCGCTGTGGTTGGAGCTTCAGGGCGGCGTCGCCTTCCCGCTCGTTTCACATGAGTTCATCTTCAATCGGCCGCTAAAGAGGGTGTATCAAGTGTCGCGCGTCACGGCGCAGGGGGGAGTCGTGGCGGGCGTGCGCTTTTGGTGATCGACTCCCACCCTGGCCGGGGATAAGCGAAGGTGGCAGCAGGAGCCGTCGCATTGGACAACAGCGAAGCGCCCGCTCTTCCATCGCCCGAAGGCATCGAGCGGTTGGTGCGGGAGCACTACGCCTTCGTCTGGAGGCTGCTGCGGCGTCTGGGGCTGGTCGACGGTGACGCCGATGATGCGGCCCAACAGGTCTTTCTGGTTGCCACCCGCAGATTGGGCGACATCGCGGCGGAACGGGAACGCTCGTTTCTGTACGGGGTGGCTCTGAACATCGCAGCGCGGGTGAGACGCAGCCAGACTCGGCGTCGTGAAGAGCCGATCGAAGCCGCCGGCGATCGCCCTGACTGCCGGCCCAACGCCGAGCAGCTGTTGCAACGGCGCCAGGCTCGTCAGATGCTGGACGCGCTGCTCAGCCAAATGCCCGATGAGCTGCGGGTCGTTTTCGTACTGTTCGAGGTTGAAGAGCTCACGACCCCGCAGATCGCGGAGCTGTGTCAGATCCCGATCGGCACCGCGGCGTCACGGCTGCGCCGCGCCCGCGAGGATTTCGAAGAGCGGGTCGCGCGGCTCGACGCGCGCCGACATTTTTCAGGAGGCGAATCATGACTGATCCCGAAAGAATCTCGACGCGCTCCTCCGGGCTGGCCGCTCAGCTGCTGCAGGCGGGCAGAGCGGAGTGCCCGAGCAGCGCAAATCTCGAGAAGGCATTGGTCGCATTGGGGGTGTCGGGCGCGGCCTTGACCGCCGCCCAAGCGGCCGGTGCGCAGCTGTCGGGCACAGCTTCGACAACGGCGGGCGCGGTTGCGGCGGCGAGCGGGGCAGCGAGCGGAACCGCCGCGAAGATAGCTTCAACGGCGCTCCTCGCGAAGTGGATCGGGATCGGCCTCGTGGGGGGTATCGGGGTCGCGGCGGTGGCGTTGCGACCGAGTACCCTGGGCGGGCCGACTGCCGCCAGTGGCCGTTCGGCGCGGCCTTCTTCGAAGGCGGCAGCTGCCGCGGTTCAGTCGGTGCGCTCGGCTCGTTCAGCTGATCCGCCCGAACAAGCACCACCAGTCACGCCGTCGATGCCACGCCCGACGCCCGTCGCGCGACGCCCTGACGGAAGCGGCGAACCACAGCCGACGGCCCACGCGGCCGAGACAGAGACGCTGCTCGCCGCGGAAGTTGCGTTCGTCGATCGCGCTCGCGCCGCGTTTTCCGCCGGCCAAAGCCAGCGCAGCTTCGCCCTGTTGCAAGACTACGAGCAAACTTTCCCAGAAGCGCGCCTCTTGCCGGAGGTGCTATTTCTTCGCCTCGAGTCGTGCGAACGCAGCGGTCGCCACGCCGAGGCCCGCGCTGTGGCACGGCGGTTGGTTACAACCTTTGCCCACAGTCCGCACGCCGCCAGAGCGCGCTCCCTCTTGGCGTCGCCGTAGGCCGTGGCTTGCCTCGCAGAGCAGCCGTCACACTTTCCGTGATCGTTGAGGCGAGCCACCGGGGATAAATGAGCGGAAGGATGGGTTGCCAATGAAGTCGATGAAGTCCGCGTTTGGGGTTGTGCTGGTGAGCGTGGGGTCGATCGCCGCATGCAGCGGGGTTTCGGCCATTGGCAGTGGGGATGAACCGGGGGCCGGTGGCGGCGCCTCGGGAACCAGAGGTACGGAGCTCAGCGGTGGCGGCAGCTCGGGAACCCAAGGTGCGGGGCTCGCGGGTGGGGCCGGGACGGCGAGCGGCGGCGCTCGTTCGAAGCCCTCCGGCGGAGTTGCTGGTGGTGGCACGCCGCCGGAGGAGACGGGCGGAACCCCGGGTGGCGGTAGCGACGGCGGCGGCCCCCCCTCCGGCAACTTCAAGATCCTCGTCCTCGATTACACGCTCGACTTTCACCACGACTCGATTGAGATTTGCGACTTGATGTTGGGGTTGGAGGACAAACGAGCAGGCGTCGAAAAGGACCGCGGTAAGACGGAACCGCCAAACCTCGGCGTAACCCCCGACGCTATGATGCCTCCTGGAACGAAGCCGAACAGTCAGTGGACGGCCGAGCTTGCCACTCCTGATATGGCCCAGTTCACCGACGCGAACCTGAAGCAGTACGCGATGGTGTTCTCATGCAATCCGACCGGCACCGTCTTCAGCGGCAATCCCCTGGTGAAAGACAAAGCCGTGGCAATGGCCGCGCTTCAGAAGTTCGTTGAAGGTGGCGGCGCATGGGCCGGGGTCCACTCGGCGTCCGATTTCGAAAAGACGAACGGGTTCCCCTGGGTCACGAACCTGCTCATCGGTGGCTACTTCGACCACCACGACAGCGACGGCACGTCGGGTACCGTGAAGATCACGCAAGAATTCGCCAACCACCCGGTGATGAAGGGTATGCAGACGACGTGGAACACCCAAGACGAGTGGTACTACATGAATCGCGACGTCTCGGCGCAGCCCGGCTTTCAGATCCTCCAGCGACTTGCCAGTGACAATCGCGCCGTGACTTGGGTCAAGGAGTTCGGTAACGGTCGGGCGTTTTACACGATCCGCGGGCATAACAAGTCCGTTTTCGAAGAGGCCGATTTCCGGAAGCTTGTGCTAAACGGCATTCTTTGGGCGACTCACCGTCTCAATTAGTAGCTTGGCAGTTTGAGTTGGCAGCGGATACGCGACCAGGCACGGACGTCGCCAGTCATTGTCCGCATGACAGGGAGCGTGTTCAGCAACAACCAGTCTGCACGTCGGCCGGCGTCAATGGCAACGCTCAGCGCGCCGGGGCGCCGAAGCGCGGATCGCTCAGGAATTGGGGGTCCGTCAAGGCATCGAAGAATGCCAGTAGATCCTCGAGTTGGACGGATGAGAGGCTGAAGTGGCCGATTTGCGGGTCGGTGCTGGGGTGTCCGAGCCCGCCGGCCGCGTAGCGCTCGATGACCTCGCGCAGCGTTGGCACCGAGCCATCGTGCATGTAAGGCGCGGTGACGGAGATATTGCGCAGGCCCGGCACCTTGAATTTGCCCAGATCACCAGCGCGTTCAGTGATGAGCTTGCGACCTTCGTCGCCACCGTCGAGGTAGGAGCCGTCGTTGAAGAAGCCGTCATTGGTGAGCGCGCCCTCGGTGTGGCAGTGAAAACACTCGGCCTTCTCACCGAAGAAGAGCGCTTCACCGCGCGCGGCCGCCTCGCTGAACCGCGTATCGTCGCCCCCGAGATGTTCGTCGTAGGGGCTATGACCGCTCACCAGGGTGCGCACGAAGCTGGCCAGCGCCCGGCGCAGATTGTCGGCAGTGATGGCGTCCCCATAGGCGACCTGGAAGTCCCGCACGTAGCTGGTCTGCTCGCTCAGCCGAGCCACCGCGTCGTCGAGCGACAAGTCCATTTCGACGGGATTCTCGATGGGTTTGCCGGCCTGTTCCTCGAGTGACGTCGCCCGACCGTCCCAAAAGAAGTGCTGACTCCAGGCCAGGTTCGACAGGCTCGGAGCGTTGCGTGTGCCTTGTAGATCGTCGACACCGGACGACACGGGGTGCGGATCGGCGAAACCGTTCTCTTGCTCGTGGCAGCTGCCGCAGCTGATCGTGCGCGTGCGCGACAGAGCCGGTTCGTAGAAGAGGCGGCGTCCCAGCCGTGCGCGCGCTTCGGTGAGCGCGTTGCCTGCGGGAGCGCTGGCGGTGATGGGCCCCACCGGGAAACCGGCAGGCGCCACTGCCTGCGTCAGGGGGGCCTCGGCCTTCGTGTCCGTGCCAGGCGAGTCGTGATCGGCGCAGCCTAGCCCCATCACCAGCGCTAGCGATGCGACGAGGTGCCTCACGGTAGGAGCGTGAAAACGTCAAGGTTGGGGACGCCACGACGCAGCCGTTCGCCGGCGATGACTTCCGGCGTCTGGAACGGCAGGCCCGAGACCTCTTCGGTTGACGAAGCGCCGGCAAAGATCGGCTCGAAGGACATCTGAACGCTGCGCGTCACTTTGCCGCTGGCGGGCACTGTCAGAGCGCCGGCCACGTGGGCCTTCGGCGCAGCGATCGAGCCGACTATGCCGCCCATGTGAATCATCGATGGCGGCCCCAGTGCACCCGGCGTGCTGGCGTTGGCTAGCCACTGGGCTTCGTAGCGCAGGAAGAGAAAGCCGGCGATGTGCGGCCACATCATCTGCGAATCGAAAGACAACGGCGGGCGCAGTCCCGAGCTTGCGTTGCAAGCATCGTTGATTCCCCAGGTGAACGTGGCGCCCGTGTAATTGCCGGCTGGCGCCAAAGTACGGATGGTCAGCGAGGCCGGCTCCTCGAGGTTCACCAAATGAATACCGTAGGCTTCGGCCTTGCCGTCGGCGCTGACCAAGTCGACGGGGAGTGACGAGCCGTCGTCCTTGAGCAGCGACAACTCGGACACATAGAAGCGCGCGTTGGAGGGAGTGACCGTACCTTCTGCCAGCGCATTGGGCTGCGCGAGCTCAAGTGGTTTACCGGCTAGCCTCGGCGCGAACCCGAGCTCGACCAACGTGCCGATCGGCTGGTGCAGCGCGGGGGCTTCCGGGCACGCCGCCGCCGACGTGACACCACCGCCGCCCGTGGCATCGCCGCTCGTCCCACCCGCTGCCGTGCCGGCGCCCCCCGTTCCACCCGTAGCCTCACCGCCAGCGCTGGTTCCCGCTGACGACGACTTGTCGTTTCCGCAGGCCGCCAAGCTGAGCACGAGCCCGACCCCAAGCCCCAAGCGCAACACCGCGACGCTCGTGAATTGCCCCGTGCGCAAACCCAAATCCTGCACGCCGTTTCATTTAGCATCTTCGATGAGCATCGTCCATTGACCAGCACTGGCTGCCAGTCCTGATCCGTTGTCGGGGCCCTGCGCGAGGGCGGCCCCAGGAAGGGGTCCGGCAGCGGGATCGGGATCGGTCTCGGCAACCGCTGCCGACTGCGAATTTGTGCTGACCCGAAACCGCTGCCCCGACCGACCCCGATCCCGCTGCCGATCAGCCGATCCCGCTCCCCAACCCGGCCCGATCACCAATCAAGGCTGCACTGGCTGCACCCTGCGGGGCATCATCGTCATCAGCACAGGCGCTGATCGCCCCCAAGCCGACGGCGAGCACAACCATCCAACACCCGCTGCTCCACCGAATTTTCACGTTGCGCGGTCGACACGAGCCGTGTTCGCCACCGAGCCGGCCAGCTGCCCACTAAAGCGATGGCCGCCGACCTTTCTTGAGCTGAAGCGCGCCACTCCTGGCACAGCCTATACGGAGCTTCTAAGAGCGATCTGTTGTCGACGGAATTAGCTCCAACACTTGGAATTCATGCGCGATTGGTGGCGGAACAAGCTCCTGCTTACGGCCCTCGGGGCGGCGCCGTTTGCATGCACCGGGGACATCCGAGGCGGGCACGGCGGTTCCACGAACGATAGTGCGGGGGGTAGCGGCGTAAGCGGCCCCGGGGCGATGAGCGGCGGCGGATCGAACGCGGTCGATCCCGGGGCAACGGGTGCGTCGGCAACGACGACGCGCTTCGCTCGGCTCACGCATCGTCAGTGGGAAAATGCAACGCGTGATCTGCTGCGTCTGCCCACTGCACCGGGCCTGTCGGGCACGTTCACGGGCGATCATGCTCCGGGTCGTTTCGACAACAACGGGTCGACGCTGCAAGTGACGCCCGAGTTGGAGCTCGACTACCGAGGAGCGGCGGAAGTGCTCGCCGATCGTGTCGCGCTCGACGCCACAGCCCTCGCGAAGATCGCGCCCGGATCGAACGTCGCTGACACGACCGCGCGCGGGGCGGCGTTCATCCGAGATCTCGGGCGTCGCGCCTACCGACGCCCGCTTGAGCCGGCTGAAGCGTCCGCCTACGACAGCCTCTTCCGCAACGGCAAAGTCATCTACCAAAGCGGTGATGACTTTGTCGACGGCGTTCGCCTCGTCCTGCGCGCCATCCTGCAGTCTCCCCACTTCATTTATCGGACCGAGCTTGGCGTCGTTGCGCGCGGCGCGACCGTGCAGCTAAGCCCCTACGAGGCTGCGGCAAAACTCTCGCTCGCGTTGACCGGGACGATCCCCGATGACGCTACGCTCGACGCGGCCCGGGACGGCAGGCTCGCGCAGCCCTCGGACGTCAAGGACCTCGCGCGGTCGATGCTCGAAGCTGCTTCGGCGCCCGATCTGATGGCCGACTTCCATGCGCAGGTCATGCGGACGAAACTCTATGGCGCGATCGACAAGGACACGACCGTCTTTCCAGCCTTCGTTTCCGACATGGGCGCAGACATGGCAACCGAAGTTCAGATGTTCAGCCGCGAGGTGACGATCACGCAGCAGGGCGGCCTCAACCAGCTCTTGCTTTCGCCGTTCACGTTCGTCAACAGTCGCTTAGCGGCAGTCTATGGCCTGAGCGGCACGTTCGGAGACGCCTTTCAAAAGGCCGAGCTCAACCCGACCGAGCGTGCAGGCCTGCTGACACAACTAGGGTTTCTAGCCGAAAACGCTGGGCGTGCCGCCGTGGCTACCGGAACAATCCATCGTGGTGTCTTCATCATGCGCAACTTGTATTGCCGCGAAATCTCGCCGCCGCCCAATATCGATTTTGCACACCTGCCGCCCGGTGTAGGAGCGACCAATCGGGAGCGCATCGACAATCTCACGAGCGCAGCCGGCTGTGCCGCGTGCCACCATACGTTGATCAACCCGCTCGGGTTTGCGTTCGAGTCCTTCGATGCCATCGGGCGATTTCGCACTGCTGACGAAAACGGAATCGCGATCGATCCGCACGGCAGCATCTCCGCCGGCGGTACCGACGTCACATTCGCGAACGCGCCACAGCTGAGCGCGCGGCTGGCCGCAGATCCGGATGTGCACAGGTGCTACGCGGCGGGATGGCTCGAGTACCTTCACGGGCGTTTAGCCGAAAATGCCGACGAGCCGCTGCTCACCGATCTGGCGGCGCGCTCGCTCACGGATCAGCTTCCGACCAAATCGTTGGTTCTCGAGCTCGTAACCGCCAATTCCTTCCTCACTCGGAGTCAGTGAGCAGATGAAGCCATTCAAGCAATTGGTGGGGAGGCGAGCGCTGCTTCGCGGCGCGGGCGGGGTTGCGATTGGTCTGCCACTGCTCGACATCATGATGCCCACACGCGCGTGCGCCGCCGCGCCGAGCCCGGTTTTTGGTGCAGTCGTTGTCGAAATGAATGGAGTTCAACAGGGGCAGGCGGACGGCTCGGGCGAAGCCGAGCGATTTTGGCCCGCAGCGCTGGGTGCGCTGACGACCGCCAGCATGACCGCAGCGTCCGACAGGGCCACGAGTGAGCTCGCGGACTACGCCGACAAGTTGCTCATGATTCGAAACATTCGTCTCCCCTTCGGGGCCGATGGGTGTGCGCATTCGAGCTCGGGCAATCAATTGCTCACCGCGGCGAAGTATGGCCCTGCTGGCGCCAAGTCGCTGGCCTTCGGCGAATCGTTCGACAACTATGTCGGACGCAGCCTCGGCTTCGAGCCGCTCAATCTCTACGCTGGACCCAAGAGTGGCTACATTGACGATCACATTTCCTTCCGCGGAAAGAACGACGTCCGGGTCGGTGAGAACAACCCCTTTACGGCCTACAAGAAGATCGTCGGGCTCAACCGTAACCCGCAGCAGGCGGCTCAGGTGGCGGCCGGCAGAAAGAGCGTCAACGACCTCGTTCGCGTAGAGCTCAACGCGCTGCGCGCGCGCACCGATCTCAGCGAAGCTGACCGCAAAAGGCTCGACATGCATTTCGATGCCATTCGGGACATCGAAGTCAAAATCGTGTCCGAGCTGCCGGTTGCTACACAAGGCGAGATGAAAGCAATCGACGGAAAACCGGGGAGCGATCAGAATCGCTTGACCGCCGTGCGGCTTCAGTACGACATCATGGCGTTCGCGCTGGCCGCTGGCTTTACACAACTGGTCGTCATTCAGGTCGGTGACGGGACCGACGGCATGCAATACACGCTCGACGGGATGGTTCTGCCTCGATTTCATCCGCTTTCACACCGCGCTACCAGTGACAGCAAGATTGGTGACAGTCCCGATAAGGACAAGATGGAGATCTGGCACCATCGAATCGACGTGCTTCGTCTTGGCCTGTTCAAGCACCTGCTGGATCAGCTGGCGGCCTTCTCGACGCCCGAAGGCAACCTACTCGAGGTTGGGTTTGCGCTTTGGACCAATAGCATCGCGACGGGGTTTCATCGCCAGACCAACATTCCGTGGCTGATCGCAGGCAACGCACGCAAATATTTCAAGAACGGCTTGCATATGACCGCAGACGGCGGCCCGCTCAGCGACAGCATGCAGCAAAATGTCACCAACAATCAGCTCTTGAATACGCTGATCGGAGCGTTCGGAGCTCGCAAGGCGGACGGAAGCCCGGTCGACGATTTCGGCGATCCGAGCCTCCCGCGCGGCACGCTTTCCAAAATTCTCGTCTGAATCGTGCTCGAGTCGAGATGACGGATGATGCATCGACGAGCACTCATTGACCAGCAGCACTTTTTTGGAGGCTCACCGTGAAGCATGAGTGGTTCCTTTCTGTCTTGGCGTTGGCAGGTCTTGCAATGGGCGCAATGGGCGCATGCGACGGCGGCAATGCAGCAACCAATGCCGGTACCCTAGCGGGCAGCGGTGGCAGCGGTGGCAGCGCCGCGGGCGATAGCTCGCATGGCGGGAGCATGGCCAGCGCGGGCACGCCCAGCATGGGAGGTTCGGCGCTCAGCGGCGGCGCTGCCGGCGGTGGTGGCGCTGCCACGGCTGGTACGTCTGGTGGCGGCGGCGCAGCTAGCTCTGGCGGCGGCGGCGGCGCGGGCGGCGGCGCGGGCGCGGCCGCGGTCGGCCCGGTACCGAGCGCCGGGTGCGGCAAGCTCGCTCCGCCGAGCGGCGAAGCGAAGATCGCGGTCCAGGGCAAAGACGGAGTCTATTACATCAACATTCCCACGCCGTACGAAGCCGAGAAGCCCCACCCGTTGGTGTTCGGGTTTCATGGTCGTAACTTGACCTACAAAGACTGCCTGAACGCGAACTGCGCCGGACTGAAGAATGCGGCGGGGAACGAAGCGGTCCTCGTCTACATGAGCTCGATCGGCACGGGCTGGGAAGGCGACGGCGAACGCGAAGTGAACGTCGAGTTCTTCCAGACGATGCTCACGAAAATGAAGAACGAGTACTGCATCGATGAGAACCGAGTCTTCGTCACGGGCAGCAGCTCCGGCGCGCAATTCACCAATATTTTGGCGTGTCGCTTCGGCGACGTCCTACGCGGCGCCGCGCCGGTCGCCGGGGCCACGCTCGAGAAGAACAATTGCAAGGGAAGCGTTGCCGCGATGGTGATTCACGGAGTGGACGACTATCACGTCACCTTTGCGGCCGGTCAGGACACGCGCGACACCTTCTTGATGCGCAACGGCTGCAGCATGAGCACCGACAAGCCCCTTGCCGATCTGCACCAGAGCGTGGTCGACAAGCGCGAGAGTCATCAGTGCACGGCCTACCTGGGCTGTAAGACGCCCTACCCGGTCACCTGGTGCGAGCACAGCGAGGGTGGTTACGATGGCAGCACCCACGGCTGGCCCTTGTTTGCTGGCGCAGCCGTTTGGGACTTCTTCAAGGCTCTGCCACCCGACGACAAGTGAGCACGGCTTCGTGCGGCTGAGTGCGTGGCCGCGCGAGTCGAAGCGCTAGTGTGAGTTGGGCGAGCTCGTACCGACGCCAGCCGGCCCGGAAGGAGTGACGTTGATTTGCCCGGAGCTGTCGACGATCATCCAGACGCCTCCCGCCACGACTGCAGCGCCGATAGGCATGTTGATCAGGCCCGCGGTGCAGACGCCGCCGCCTTTGCCACAGCCGGCGGACGTGAGCACCACGCCGGTCGCCAAGGCAGCACCGCCGAGCGACGTTGCCAGGACGCCGACCGCGAACTCGCCGGTCGCGCGGGGAATCACGCGAACGTCCATGCGCTCGAGCGCCGCGTATTTGCGCAGATCGGGCAGCTCGACGAACTGATTCTTTTTCCAAGTACCGGGGTCGTACTTGAGCGAATACGGCATGGCCGGATCGACCCAGCGCTCACACGGCGTCTTGCAGACCTCGCGATCGCCGACCACGACGTTCCAATCCTGCTCTGGATCGACCGGCCAGAAGCGCACCTTCACGGTACCGAGTGGGCCGCGATCGACGATGCTACTCGGCAGCTGCCGCAAAAACAGCTGAATCGGTGACGCGCACGCTGGGTCCGGGGCTTCCGCGGACGACGCATCGCAGCGCTGCGGCACGCCTGCCTCACGCAGCACGGCCTCGGCGTGCTCGCTCGAGCCCTTGGCGGTGCCGATGCCCTCCACGTCCGCCTTGCCCTGCCCGCTACGTGCGCCGCCTGCGCGCAGCTTGAAAGCGCCCACCGAGAGCGCGCTCACGACGTGCGTCGCACCCTGGCACGAGTCGTCTTTGGACAAGGCGTTGGCGTCGAAGCCGCTGAGCTGCATCTGCCCCGCAACGGTCGTCTGAACCGCCAGCTGGCCGCGCTGCTCGAGCTCGCCCTCGAGCGAAACGGCGCCGAGCGGCAGCTTGGCGTAAAGCTCGTCGGCGTTGTGGATCTCGAGCACGTCCGTGGACGCGGTGGTGCGACGCCAAGAGTAGGTTCCGGCCGCGCGACATGCCGGCAGCATGCGCAAGGAGCACCCCGAGTACGCCACCACCACCGCGCCTTCGCTCAGGCGCGCTTCGAGGTTGGCCTTTTCGGAGGCGGGCCACTCGGTGACGAGCGGGTTGTCTTGATTACCGGCGAGCTGGCAGCGCGTGCCCTCGCCCGGGGTGCTCGGAATCAGCGACGTCTCTTGGCTCGGTATCAGACCGTGGGCACAGCCGAGCGAGCCGGATGGCAAGCTGAACAGCGAGGCGAGCACGCAGCCGCGCAAGCCCGTACGCTTCAAACCAGGTGAAGGCATGACCTTGCATGCTAACTTGGTCTCAGGTTGATGCGAAGTGCCGTTTTTGCGTGCTTGATTTGGCTCGCGCCGGCCGGCTGTGCACCGGCGACGAAGGGCGCTCCGACGTACGCGAGCGCGCCGAGCTCACTCCTCGGGTTGGGCGCGCCGGAGCTCCGTCGCCCGAGGCTCGGCTCGGGAAGCACCGAGCTACTCTCGCTGGCTGCGCTTCGCGGCCGAGTCGTCGTCGTCGATTTCTTCGCCGAGTTTTGTAAGCCCTGCCTGCGCACCTTGCCCGACCTCGAGCAACTGCGACAGAGCCGGAGCGACATCACCATCATCGGTGTTGCGGAAGACACCGAGCCTGATGCCAGCCTGCGCTTGGTGCAGCAGTTGAGCCTCGGTTTCCCAGTGGTCTATGATCGCGACCATGTGCTTTCGGGGCGCTACCGCGTCGACGGGCTACCAGCGACGTTCGTGGTCGATCGGCAAGGCATCGTGCGTTGGGTCTCGGCTGGCGTCTGCGACCGCGCCCAGCTCGAAGCCGTGCTCGGCGCGGTGAGATAGCTACTGTGCCCATAGATTGTGATCGAGCACTAGGTGGCTGGTGTTTTTCGTTGACCCGTTGAAGGGGGCTTGATCTAACGGCGTCATGACCCTCGGGAAGGCGCCTTCTCAGTCGGACATGTTCTCGTCCGGAGCGGACTTGTGCGAGGAGCGGCTGGGCGAAGGCTC
>JBBRMI010000040.1:0-47828 GCA_038230915.1 Polyangiales bacterium
GCGCCACCCACGTGGGTCGCGTCCTGACATTCCCGCCAGCCTTCCAGGTCTCCCTCAGCTGATTGTCGCGATCGTAGACGCGGCCCTTGGCCGCGCCTACGATCGCGCTTTCGGCCCATTTTTCGCCGCGATCTAGCTAACCTTTGACGGCCTCGATTAAGTAGCCGCGCGGGACGCCGGGCACGCCGGGCGGCGCGGCCGGAAACGGCCAGCGCTTGAGCGCGTTGCCGACGATTGCCGGTTCCGTCACGTTCGCGCGCCAGCCGGGTAGCAGCGAGGCCGGCTCGTCGGTACCGAAGACCCACGGCGCGCCGGTTTCGCGCATCATCTGCAGCGTGGAGGCCATGATCGGGCTTTCGAGCAGCGAAGCGCCGACGACGTCGTAGAGCGCGACGGAGCCGGGGACCGAGAGCGCGTCGAGGCGGCTGAGGATGCTGGCGACGCTGCTCGCCTCGAGATACTGCAGCAAGCCTTCGACGAACCAACACGTCTTCACGCTCCGCTCAAAGCCCGCGCCTTCGAGGGCGGGTGGCCAGTCTTGCGCGAGATCGAACGGAATCGCCACGCGCGCGCAAGCTGGGGTAGCGTCCTGCAGCGCGCGCGCTTTGTGCTCGAGCACGGCGGGTTGATCGACCTCGAACAGGCGCGTGCCTTCCGGCCAACTCAGGCGAAAGGCCCGCGAATCCATGCCCGCCGCCAAGATCACGAACTGGCGGATGCCGGACGCGGCTGCCCGCGCGACCGCATCATCGTACCAGCGCGTCCGCACTTCGATGATCGGCACCGACGGTCCCGCAGCCGCCGCGCGGTACTTTGCCAAGGTCGCGCGGCCCGCATCGCCAGCCAGGGCGTCAGCATACGGATCCGCGAATAACCGCTCGGGGCGCGCCGTCTCTTCCGCGCGAATCGCCGCCACCAACAAGCCCGTCACACCAACCGGATTCATGTTGCCATTTTAGCCTCGAGTTCGACGTTTCCGGGGGGATTTTCAGCGTCTTGCGAGTTTTGGCGTGCTCACCTGCGCGAGCAGCCCGCCGATAATTTCTTGCGACCCACGCGGACTGACGCGCAGCGGGTGCCGGTCTCGCCGGTTCGTCTCGTGGGTCATAGTCTCCCTGACGATCGTGATCTGGTATCCCAAGAGCGACGAACTCGAATCTAGCGGTGAATGATCATGATCGTCGAGGGGCCGCGCCAGGGCATCCAGCGCACACCGTGCCAGCCTTCGGGCAGTGCGGGCTCGGTCCAGGCGAAGAGCTTTTTGCCGTCGAGCGGCGACAGGTTGATGCAGCCGCCGCTTTTGGGGTTGCCCCAATCGTCGTGCCAGTAGGCGGAGTGCAGGGCATGCGGGCCCGAGAAATTTTGGGTCCAGGGCACGGCGGTGTGGACCAGGTTGCCAGGCGCTTCCATCGTCGCGGTCGCGAATTTGCCCGAGATGGGGAAGATGCCGAGCGGTGTGCGCGCTTCGGCGATCGGATCTTCGTCGGCCTTGGCGGGGCCGCCGCGCCCGGGCGAGATCAACGTCGTGAAGACGGGCGTGGTGTTTTCGTAGGCTATCAGCCAGCCGCCGTTGACCGAGACTTCGATCCACGTACCGCGACCTTTCGGCGCCGCGGTGCCCCACGGCGGCTTGTCGCTCGCGACGGGCACGACCGCGTCTTTGGCGCGTACCCACGAGCCGTCTGCGGTTTCGAGGAAATGCTGTTTGTCGACGTCGGCGGTTTTGCCGGTGAGCGCGACGTGCGAAAGCCGCGCGAATTTTTCGCCGGTCTCGGTGAACACGTCGCCGTCGCGCTTAAACTTGGGGCGATCGGTGCCGCGGAACATCGCCAGCGGTAGCTTCACCTCGCCGTTCAGATCGAGGCCGTGAAACTCGTAGTGCGGAAACGGCGTGACGAGCGGTTTTGCGAAGTAGCTCAGGTCGGCGCCGAGCAAATAGTCCTGCGCACCGACGTGCACCTCCGAGACGAACGCGACCGTCGAGCCGCGGCGGAGCTCGGTGCGCTGGTCGTGCACGCTGTTAGGCAGGTTGGGGAAGGTGAGCGGAGAGCCTTCGAGCGTGTAGAAGCGTGTGAGTTTTTGAGCTTCGCCGTACTGGTGTGGCCAAGCCGAGTTGAGATCTGCCGCGTATTTCTGGGCGACGACGAAGCCGCGGTCGTTGGGGTCGAGGGTGGCGCGCAGGCCGTCGACGCACACGAACCCGACTGGCTCGACCGCGTACCAGGTCATGCACCCGGGGCCGTAGACAGGGCGACCGGTGACGAGCTTTGCGGACTCACCAGTCCACAGGTAACCGATCCACTCCTTCGAGGCGTCGGGCTCGGGGCGGATCCAGACGAAGCGAGTTTTCGAGTAGACGCGCGGGCCGGATGTATCGGCAGCGGGGGCGGGTGCGGAGGAAGCCGGGGAAGAAGCAGAGAGAGCGGGCAGGGGCGCGGGCACGTTTGCGGAAGCGGAACCGAGCGCGGACGCTGGCGCAGGAACGGCGGACGCGCGCGCAGCTGGGCTGGCTTGGGCGGAGGGCTCGGTGCGGGCGCAGCTCAAGACGAGCGGGAGTGAGCAGAAAAGCGCCAAGGCACGCACTGGCGGACCGTAGCTCAGGCGGTCGGATCCCGCCAAATCCGGCGAGTAAGAAGCCGCGACTCGCGGTTGTTACCGGGCGGGCACTTCCGGTCCCCAAACCTCGGCTTTAGGACCCAGCACCCCGCACCCGGAGCAAGCAATGAACCTCTACGCAGCCACCGTCCCGCAGTTCAAGCGCATCCTTCAAAACGTCGAGCGTTGGCTCGACAAGACCGTTGCCTTCGCGGACAGTAAGAAGTTCGACCCCAACACCCTGCTCACTGCCCGCCTCGCCCCCGACCAGTTCGCGTTGGTGCGCCAAATTCAGGCGGTCTGTGATCAAACCAAGCTCACGGTCGCGCGTCTGACCGCGAAGGACCCGCCCAAGCACCCCGACACCGAGCAGACGTTCGATGAGCTGCGCAAACGCCTGCACTCGGTCGTCGCCTACCTCGACACGCTTAAGCCGGCTGATTTCGAAGGCACGGCCGAGCGTTTGATATCCTTGCCGTTCTTCCCTGAAGGCAAGGCCATGACTGGGCACGACTACCTGGTCGAACGCCAGCTGCCGAACGTCTACTTCCACATGAGCATGGTGTACGCGATTCTGCGCCACAACGGGGTCGACGTCGGGAAATCGGACTTCATTGGCCAAGTCACGTACCAGGACAAGTAGCGGCTTCTGACCGGGTTTCGCGGGGCGGCTTCCGTGTATTGTGTCGGCGAGATGCTGGCCGAGCACGGAGAAAATCCCGCGGCACCCCCGCGTGCGCGTCGGCGCGTCGGCGTGTTGCTCGACGCGCTGTACAACGAGTACACCAGCCTGCTGGTGGCCGCCTTCGAGCTCGAAGCGCGCCAGCGCGATCTCGACCTGTATTGCTTCGCTGGCGGGGCGCTGCACTCGCTGGCTGGGCACGAGCTTTCGCGCAACCGCTGCTACGAGCTGGTGTCGTCGCACGCGCTCGACGCGATCGTCGTGCTCAGCTTGAGCGCGTCGAGTGAGGTCATCGAGTCGTTCCTGGCGCGCTATCCCGATCTGCCGACGGTCACGGTCGGGCATTTGGTGCCGGGCGTGCCGGTGGTGGTGGCCGACAACGCTGCCGGTATGCGCGACGCGGTGGCGCATCTGATCAACGCCCACGGGCGGCGGCGCCTGGTGTTCCTGCGCGGGCCTGCCGAAAACCAAGAAGCGCAGACGCGTTTTCAAGCCTACAAGGACGCGCTGCGCGACTTCGGTTTGCCCTACGATCCCGCGCTCGTGCTCAGTGGCGAGTTCGCGAAGGATGCTGGCAAGCGCGCAATGCGCGAGCTGCTCGAGCGCGAGCTCGATTTCGACGCTGTCGTCGGCGCCAACGACTTTTCGACACTGGGGGCGCTCGAGGCGCTGCGCGAGCGTGACATCAGCGTGCCACACCAAGTAGCGGTGATCGGCTTCGACGACGCAGAAGAAGCGCGCGGCGCGACGCCCACGCTGAGCACGGTCCGGCAGCCGTATTTCGAGCTGGCAGCGCGCGCGCTCGACACGTTGACCAGCATCTTGGACGGTCTGCCAACCGAGGAGCGGATGGTGCTCGGTTCGCGGCTGGTGCGGCGGCGTTCGTGCGGCTGCTTGTCGGATGGCGCGCCGTCCGATGCCCCGCCTTCGCTCAGCACTTTGAACGAGCCATTTCGCGACGCATTCGAACGCATGCGCCCCGAGCTGGCCCGCGAGCTTTTGACCTCGGCCAAGCGCGCCCGTGCCAACCTCGAGCAAGGCTTCGAAGGTCCGCTGCTCGACGCGTTGGGCGAGGCGCTCGATCACGTCTCGGATCGGCGGCTGATCGAACGGCTGGATCAAGCGCTGACCCGCACGATCGAGGTCGGTGGCGACGTCGTGGCCTGGCAGTTCACGCTTTCCGTGCTGCGGCGCAAGCTGCTGCCTGCGGTGCGCAGCGACGCCAAACGCTGGATGCGTCTTGAAGACATCTGGCAGCGGCTGCGCGTCCTGGTCGGTGACGCCATCGATCGCGAGCAGCGCGCGCTGCGGTCGGAAGCCGAGCGCTCGGCCAGCATTCTGACCGACACCAGCGAGTCCTTAATCACGTCGTTCGACGTCGAGAGCCTGCCGCGCTCGTTGGCGGACCGGCTGCCCGCGCTGGGCATCAGTAGCTGTTTTCTGTCGTTGTACGAAGGTTGGGGCCACCCGCCGCCGCAGTCGAGGCTGATCGTCGGCTACGACCGCAGTCGGCTGGTCGATCTGCCGCAAGGCGGTGTCGTCTTCGACACGGTACTGCTGGCGCCACCGGGCATGCTCGACGTGCGTCGGCGCGCGATGGTGGTCGAGCCGCTATTCTTCGAAAATACTCAGCTCGGCTTTGCGCTGTTCGAGCTCGGGCCGCGTCGGCGCGTGGTGTACGAGCTGTTGCGCGAGCTGGTGAGCGCGGCTTTGCACGGCGCCGAGCTGATGCGGCGCGTAGCGCACGAAGCCGCCGAGCGCGAGAAAGCCGAAAAGCAGCGGCTCGAATCCGAGCTCTCGATCGCGACCCGGATCCAAACTTCGATTTTGCCGCGCGACTTGTCGGTGCGGGGGCTTGAAATCGCCGCGAGGATGCTGCCCGCGACCGAGGTGGGCGGCGACTACTACGACGTGCTGCCGACGCCGCGCGGTTGCTGGATCGGCATCGGTGACGTCGCCGGTCACGGCCTCCGCTCGGGTCTGGTGATGATGATGCTGCAGAGCATCGTCTCGGCGCTGGTACGCAGTGATCCGAACGCTGCGCCGCGCGATGTACTGCGCATCGTCAACGGTGTGCTCTACGAAAACGTGCGCGAGCGGCTCTGCCAAGACGAGCACGCGACGCTGAATCTCATCAGATATCGCGAAGATGGCGAGCTGGTGTTCGCGGGCGCCCACGAAGACATGCTGGTTTTGCGCGCCGAAAACGGCCAGGTCGAAGTAGTGCCGACGCTCGGAACCTGGGTCGGCGCGACCAAAGACATCGATGACGCGACTCAGGACACGCGCTGCCGCCTGCGCGACGGCGACGTGCTGCTGCTGTATACCGACGGGGTGATTGAAGCCCAAAATGGCTCGGGCGAGCAGTTTGGCGTCGAGCGGCTTTTACGCGAATTCTCAGGTTTGGGGCGCGCGCCGGCCACGGAAATTCGCGACCGGTTGTGCGCGGCCGTGACCGGGTTCATGAGCGTACAGCACGACGACATCGCCTTCTTGGTAGCGCGTTACCGGGCGCCGCGGTGACAGCTCCGCCGCCGGCACCGCGTGACGAGGCCGAGTTGCTCGAGCGTGCTGCGGCGCTGGCCGGCTTGCGACTTTCGGAGCTGGCGGCGCGGTTGAATGCGTCGGTGCCGCCTGATTTGCGGCGCGCCAAGGGCTTCGTCGGTAGCCTGGTCGAGCGCGCGCTGGGGGCGACCGCGGGATCGCGCGCTTTGCCCGACTTTCCCGAGCTCGGCATCGAACTGAAGACGCTGCCCGTCGATCGCTTGGGCGCACCTGTCGAATCGACGTTCGTGTGCACCATCCCGCTGACCGAGATTGGCCAGGTCGAATGGGCGGACTCGCGCGTGCGCCGCAAGCTTTCGACGGTGCTGTGGGTGCCGGTCGAGGGCGAACGCCAGATCGCAGTCGGCGAACGGCGGATTGGTCAAGCGCTATTGTACCGATTGACGGAAGCAGACGAAGCGGTGCTGCGCGCCGACTGGGAAGAGCTCGCCGGCTACATCGGTCGCGGTCACGTCGAGGCCCTGACCGGCCACCTCGGACAATCGTTGCAGATTCGCCCGAAAGCCGCACATTCGCGGGCGCGCCGGGTCGGTTTCGACGCCGACGGGGCGCCGTTCGCCGCGCTGCCGAAGGGCTTTTACCTGCGGCCGTCGTTCACGCGCGCGCTATTGCAGCGCCATTTCGCGCTGCCGCGTTAACCGGCCGCTCGAAGCCCACGAGCCTCCTTCTCCCACGGCCGGTAGTTCTCAAGGCAGAGCACGGAGTAGCCTTCAACAAGTCGGGCAGAAGCAGGCCACCGCGCCGCTGTCGATCACGCATTCTTCTCCCCCGCCACACAGCTTCGCTGCGCAGTCACAGCTCGTCGGTGTCGACGTGCACGGGTTCAATGCGCACTCGAATTGCGGCGCTCTACCGGCGTGAACCACGCACACCGAGCCTGGCTCACAGTAGAGGCCGTGCGAGCCGCAGGGCTGCTTCGCGCATGCAGACTCTTCCACATGCCAAGTCGTGTTGTCGCAGATGGCGTGGATCTGCCCGCGCTCCGCACAGTCCGTGTATAAGCAATCGAGCTTGCCCAGGCACTTGCAAGAGTCGCCGTCGTTCGGCGCGTTCGGCGGGTAGAAAGAGTTGCAATCGTTTGCGGCGCCGTCCGTTTGCGGCGCGGCGACCCAACGGCCCATGATGCACTCGAAGTTCACGTAGCTACACTCACCGATCGCATAACTGCAGTAGCCGCGGCCCTCGTGGTTGCATGCGTCCCCCTGGCTCGGCGAATCGACAGGGCAGGCCCGGCTCGGCCCACCGGCGCTGCCGGCGCCGGCCACGTTGCTCGCGCCGCCGTTGGGAGCGCCCGCGCTGCCCGGCTTTTGTGTGTCGCCCTCACTCCTCCCGCCACAGCTCGTGCTCGCCAGCACGAGCATCAAGCCCCAAACGCCCCAACACGCTTTCGAATGCACGCTGATCGCCTCCGACCCCTACCGTAGCGCATCTGCCCGCCCATCGTGTCGCGATTTTCATTTTTCCTAGGCGGACTCCTGGAACCGCCAGCACCGAGGATATTTGGCCGAGGCCCCGAGCAAATCGCCGGATCTCCTAGCCAGCCGGCGTTGCTTTGCCGCCTTGCTGTTGCCGCCTTGCAGCGCCATTTCGCGCTGCCGCGCTAAGCTGCGCTCGAGAGATGTTCGTCGTCAATCATTGCTCCGGGCTGCCCAAGGCTGATAGCTACCGCGACTTGAACGCGCAGCTTGCGGCGCTCTTCAAAGACGAGCGCGACGGTATCGCTAACGCCGCCAACCTGGCCGCGTTGCTGTACGAAGCCCTGCCCGATCTGAACTGGGCCGGCTTCTACTTTTTGCGCGGCACCGAGCTCGTCCTGGGCCCTTTTCAAGGCAAGGTGGCGTGCGTCCGCATCGCGCTCGGTCGCGGCGTCTGCGGCACGGCCGCGCGCGAGCGCCGGACAATTGTCGTCCCTGATGTGCATGCGTTTCCCGGACACATCGCCTGCGACGCCGCCTCGCGCTCGGAGATCGTCGTGCCGCTGCTTCAAGGCGACAACCTGCTCGGCGTGCTCGATCTCGACAGCCCGCGCGAAGCTCGCTTCGACCAGGACGACGCCGACGGCCTAACCACCGCTGTCCAACTCTTGCTCGACAATTCCGACGTATCGCGCCTCTGGTCCAACGTCTGACCCAGCGATGGCCCCCAAACTCGACCGCCCGCGCCGCGTCACGGCTTTCGAGCGCGCCGTGAGCAATCTCGACGCCGTCGTCATCTGGGTGGCTCGCGCCACGACGCCGTAACCTTGTTCGCCAGCCCCTTCGCCCGACGCCCTGTCGCCGCGCCGTAATGACTTGGTATGCCCAGTCATCCGAAGCGTGGCGAAATGGCGACGTCCAACGCTGCGCAATCATTGGAAAACAGAGTGCTGGCCCGGAAGGCTTCGCAATGACTTGGTATGCCCAGTCATCCGATGCGTGGCGAAATGGCGACGCCAACGCTTCGCAATCATTGGAAAACAGAGAGTGGCCCGGAAGGCTTCGCAATGACTTGGTATGCCCAGTCATCCGAAGCGTGGCGAAATGGCGACGTCCAACGCTGCGCAATCATTGGAAAACAGAGTGCTGGCCCGGAAGGTTTCGCAATGACTTGGTATGCCCAGTCATTGCGAGAACGCGGACGGGGCCATCGGACTGCGATTTCGTCGGTGCCAGCCAGCGCCCGGCAGATACGTCGGCTAGTCCGGCTCGCGCGCGATCGCGATGTGCAGGTGATCGTGGTGGTCGGCGTTACTGTCGGGGGTGAGTAGTTCTTGGAAGAGGCGTAGCTGTGCGAGGCGACACGCCAGGCGGTTGAGCAGCGGGGCGTCGGCTGCGCAGCCGTTGGGCAGGCCCTTCTGGAAGTCGCGCGCCACCACATAGCTCTTGCCGTCGGCGGTGACCTCGTGGACGTCGATCGCCAAGCCGTAGGCGTGCAGGCTGAGTCGCCCGACTTTAGCCATCCGGTACGAATACGCGCCCGAAAACCGCATCGCGCTGATGCCCAAGCTGCGCAGCTCGGGCGCTACCTTCGCGAGCGCCAGCGCCAGTCGGCAGTCCGACACCATGGGTCCAGCACCAATCGTCCAGTAACGGACGCCGCCGATCGGCCCATCGATCGCGATCGGCGTCGCCACGCCACGCTTGTCCGACACGGGGTTGAAGGCCACGCCTGCAGCCCGCAAGTCACTCAAGCAGTCGTCGCCGCCTGGGAACTCAGCGGCGATCAGCTCGGGCGTCAGCGGTCGCGGTCGGCCGTCGGCGTAGGTCGGGACGCCCGGCGCGGCCGCAAATCGCAACGGCGACATGATCGGCGGCGGGGTGGGTGTGTTGCCGCGCGTGGGATGCGAAGGCTCCGTCTCCGCAATGCGCGGCAGCGTCTTGGGAGGAAAAGCATAGTTGCCGGCTGGAAGTACCCAACCTGCCGCCCAGCCGTTGGCCGGCGCTTGGGCCTCGCCAGCCTCGTGAGCGCAGCCGGAGAACAAGGCGACCAACACCGCGATGGTGAGCAAGCTGCGTAGCGCGGGCATCTCGCGCGGAATTTTGGCAACCCCACGCTCGCACAGCCAACAAACTGGCTTGTATAAGTGCGGCGCAGCGCAAAGCGGCGGTCGAGCGCGATTACTTCGGCGAGAGCTTGATCACGAGATCAGCGGCTTCATCGCGGTCGATCTCGAGCGCTTCAGCCGTTTCTAGGATGAGCTCGCGCTCACTGGTACGGATGATCCCGTCGGCGGCCGTCACCTGGATCGCCAACGACAGCGCCACCTTGCGGGCCCCGGGGTCGGGCAGGCGCTCTTTGACGGCAGCCAAGCGCGCTTCACGCCCGCTCGCCTCCAGATCTTTCTTGGCGCGCTCGAGCAGGCCTTCGAGCGCCGGCTTCGCCAAACGGCCGTCGGTCAGCGACTCGACGCTTTGCAGGAAGTGCTGCCGCTCGACATCGCTGAAGTCCCCGTCGGCCGACGCCGCCAAGAACATCATCTCGACCAAGGCTTCGAGCTTGGCGTTGGACAACCCGGAAACGACGCTGGCGTTGGTCCCACTCATGACCGCGAGTATAGGCGGCCTATTCGTCGCCCGTCGAGTCCGAGCCTGGCTCTTGCCCAGCGGGCGCCTTGGCGTGGCCGGAGGCGCTCAGGAACGGCTCGTGGGTGAGTTGGCGCAGCACCTCGGTAGCGTACCCGCCGGCTGGAAGAGTGAAAGACAGGCGCAATGCCGGCTCGTTGCGTCCGGTTACGGACTCGATACTCAGGTCGGGGAGCGGCGCGAACAGGTCGCGGCGTGTGCCCGGTGCCTCCCGCCCGAGCGCGCCCAGCATCGCTTCGTCGAGGCTCAGCTCGGCCGTGATGCGTTGCTCCAAGGCGAGCGCGTCGGCGGCGGCCGGGCGCATCTTGGGCCCGAGCATCGGCCCGGTCAGGTGCAAATCGCGCGCGGCAAAGCGCGGCTGCTCCTTTTCTACGTCGTCGACGCGGAACATCGCGCCCGCGCCCTCGAGCCGCACGACTTCGCCGGCGATCAATTGCTCGGCGCCGAGCGCGAGTCGCGCGCTCAGGTAGCGATTGAACAGCTCCGACTGCACGACGCTCGGAAACAGCTTCTGCTCGAAGCGATTTCGCCCGCGTCCGCCGCGCCGCAACCACGAGATGGCGTCTGGCAGGTTGCGCCCGGCGTGGCCAAAGCGCTGGGCTCCAAAGTAGTTGGGCAGGCCTCTAGTGCGCAGCCGTTCGGCGATGCCTAGAGCGCGGTCCAGCGCTTCGTCGGTCACGCCTACCAAGGTGATCGTGAATTTGTTGCCGAGCAGGTGCCCGGTGCGCAGCTTGTTGTCGTGGCGCGTCACCGCCAAGATTTTCACGCCTTCGCCCAGCGTAAGCTCGGGGGTAATGAGCGTTTTGGTGGCCAGCGACAGCCACTGCGTGGTGACTGCGTACTTGTCCTTTAGCCCGGCGTAGCCGACGTCGCGTTCGTTCACGCCGCACGCTTTGCCCAGCCGGCGCGTAAGCTCGGGCGTCGTGAGCAGCCGCTTTTGCACCTGGACGTATTGGTGCTCGCCCTTGCCGCTCGCGGCGTAAGCCGGTACCTCGTCGACCAAGAAGTCTTCAGGCTCAGGCCCGACTCTACCGCCGGTAGGCGGCAGCTCGGGGTAAGCGACAGGTGGGTCGTGGAGGGTCCAGCGGGCGGCGTCAACGGTGTCCAATGAGATCCTCAATCGCTTTCAGCAAGTCGTCGCTCGCACTCACGGCGTCGGCCACGTCCAAATCTTGAATGCCCAAAATCAGCAGCTCGGGCTCTGACGTCTGGCCTTCGTCGAACATAGCCAGCACCTCCGGCGGAGGCGGCGGCACGCTGTCGGCCGGCAACGCCGTCTTGTGGCCACCCTGACAGTCGATGATCAAGGCGGCGATGTTGTCGGGTCCGCCACGCTCGTTGGCGCCCACGATCAGCTGCTCGGCAATCTGCGCCGGTGACTCCAGCTTGGCCAGCACCTCCGCTAGCTCTTGCGCGGGCACGGGGCCGCTCAGGCCATCCGAGCACAGCAGATAGCGATCGCCTTCGACGACCGAGAACGAGCGAATCGACACGCGCAGCTGGCCGTCGAGGCCGATCGCGCGCGTCACGATGTTCTTCGGCAGTCGCGCCAGCATGTCGTCGTCCAGCTCCGGGCGCTGCTCGAGCACGTCGGTCAACAGCGAATGATCCTGAGTTAATAGCTCGAAATCACCGTCGCGCATGCGGTAGCAGCGGCTGTCGCCGACGTGCGCCACGTGCATCAGTCCTGAGCGCGGTGAGAAGCAGCAGGCCACGACCGTCGTGCCCATGCCGCGATGTTTGGGTGACGTGCGCGCGATCTCGACCACGTCGCGGTTTGCCTTATGCACCGCCGACGACAAGCGCCGCGCGCCGTTCGGCAGGCCCAAACGATTGAACTCGGGTAGCTCGTGTGTCGCGCGAATCGTGGCGCCGAAGTAATTCTCCATCGAGCGGGCCGCCAAGGCGCTCGCCACCTCACCGGCGTTGTGGCCGCCGGCCCCGTCTGCGACCACGAACAACCCCAAATCTTCGCGAACCAGCACCACGTCTTCGTTGTGCTGGCGGCGCTTACCGATGTCAGTACGGCCGGCCGCTTTCAGCGTGACCAAGGCCTGAGGGCGGGCGGCGGGGGCGTTCACGGCGCTCATTATCGATGGGATTGTCGCAGTGGACGCTTTGCTTGAAAACCCTCTCCGAGGGAGGAGCGTCCTGGTTTTGGACTTGCGGCGCAAGATCAGGGCATAATTTTGGCATGCCCGCTACCCGGCCGCCGACGGCTCTGGTGCTCTCCGGGGGAGGAATGCGCGGCGCCTACGAGGTCGGCGTCGTGTCCGGCATCGCCGAGGTCATGGACGCGGCGCCCGGCAGCCCCGCGCTGTTCGACATTCTGGCGGGCACGTCGGTCGGCGCGATCAACGCCGCGTACTTCGCGGCCAACGCCGACAGCCACGATCACCGCGTCGAGCGCCTAGCCGACACTTGGCAAAGCTTGCGCCTCGACGACCACGCGCGCGTTCGCCCGCTCGGACTGGCGCCGTTGCCGGAGGCTCTGCGGCGTTGGGCCAAGACCAAGGTGCTCGGCAAGTCGTTGCTCGACACGCGCGCGGTCGAGGTGCTGGTGCGGCGTACCGTCGACTGGGAGCGACTGCACCGCAACGTCGACGCAGGCATCGTGCGCGCGGTGATGGTCGCGGCGCTGCACGTGGTTTCGGGTCGTACCACGATGTTCACCGAGGGCGCGCCAGGCGTGCACATCGCGGACACCCGCGACGAACGGCGCGTGACCGCTTTCGAGCGCATCACCGCCGACCACGTTTTGGCGTCCGCGGCGATTCCGCTGCTGTTTCCGACGCGCAAACTCGGTGACCATTTCTATTGCGACGGCGGTTTACGCTTCAACACGCCGATCGCGCCCGCGATCCGCGCCGGCGCCGAGCGCCTGGTCGTGATTTCCGTGCGTCATCAACGCTCGGTGCGCGAGGTCGCGGCCGTAGAAGCCGCCGACACCGAAGAGATGCAAGAGCTTAGTCCCATCTTCTTGGTCGGCAAGCTCTTGAACGCGCTTTTGCTCGATCCGGTGCACTACGATTTGCAGGTGCTCGAACGCTTGAACCAGATGATGGAAGTCTTGGAAGAGACGCTGTCACCCGAAGATCTGGAGCGCTTCCATCGCGTCTGGGTGCGGCACCGCGGCATGTCGTACCGGCGGCTGAAGACGCTCACTTTCACGCCGTCGCGTGATCTCGGGCGCTTGGCGGCCGAATACATCAAGAGCTCGCTCAAGCTCAAAGACTTGCAGCCGCTCGCGCGCTACCTGCTCGAACGCGCCTCACGCGACTCGCCCGAGGCCGAAGCCGACTGGGCCTCGTACATGCTGTTCGACGGCGGCTTCGCTCACGAGCTGATCGAAATCGGTCGCGCCGACGCCCGCGCCCGCGCCAGCGAAATCCACGAATTTTTCAGCGAGCAAGTACGGGCTGCCACGACGCTGCCCAACTCGCAGAAGCTTCTGTAGCGGCCTTCGGTACATGCGTGCGGCTCCAAGCCGTGCAGGGGATGCGCGCTGCTGCCGCTGCACACGACCATCGGGGGCGACGTCGGCGGCAACTTGGGCGACGCGCTTGCGCGGCGACTGACGCGATTCGCAGATCGTGCGTGGACTTCCGGCGCGGCCGGCTCATAGGGTGGCGCACATGAAAATATTCCTTCGCGCGTCGTACAGTTTCGTTGCGGCGGCGGCTGTTTTTGGCTTTTTCGCCTGCAACTCGTCGACGAAGGCGATGAGCAGCGCCGACGGCGGCGGCGGTGGAGCGACGGTGGACGAGCCGTCGAGCGGTGCGGGGCAAACCAGCCAGGCGGGCGCCGACGGCCAGGCGGGTGAAACGGCCGCCGGCGGCGCCGGCAGCGGCAGCGGCAGCATGATGCGGCGCGGTGTGATCGAGCTCACGCAAGCGAACGTCAAATCGGAAGCGCTTATGATCGACACCGCCAACTATGATCTGCAGGCGGTCTTCGCGACCTATGCGGAGCTCAGCCGAGAGCAAGCGGCGGTCTCGGTCACCACCGCCGGTGACTGCACCGCGAGCGTCGTTACCATCGATCCCAAAGCTCCTCGCGCGACGCCTAGCTCGGGCTTGAACGCAGGAGCCATCACCGTAACCGGCATTCGCATGCCACCGACGCTGCTAATCGACTATGTCGACAACGGCGCCGCCGGGCCTTCCAACTACAAGGGTGTACGCGGAGACACGCGCTTCTTCGAGGATGCCGACGTGCTCACCGTGCGCGGCACCGGCGGACCCGATCTGCCAGCGTTCAAGGTCGAGTCGCTCAAGGCGCCCAGCGAGATAGCGATCACGGCGCCGAGCTGCGTGACTGGCTCGTGCCCTGACGTCGATCACAGCCAGGACCTGCTCGTCGCTTGGGAGAACGGCGGCGACGGTAAGGTCGACGTGCTGTTCGAGACGGTGGCGGACGCGAAGGTCGTCCTGCTCGAGTGCAAGTTCGACGCAGCCGCGGGCAAAGGCACCGTCCCCCGTTCACTGCTCGCCAAGCTCGATGTTGTCGACGGCGAGAACGTCTCCGGCATCGAGCAGATCACGCCGATCGACGAAGTGACCTTCCTCGTCGGTGACGTCAGCACGACTTTCTCCATCCGCTTGGCCCAGTACGAAGCGCTGCTGGGTCCGTGAGCGTCGGACCTTTCTGTCGCGGCCTTCGGTTCAGCTGTGGGGCCTGCGTCAGACCGCCGAACCTCGGCGGTCGGATGTGCGGGCGGAGCTTCCGATCAGCGCCTTCGCTTATGGCGCCGACGGTGCTTCGAAGGGCGCAGTCGGGGCCCAAGGCTTCGCGCTCGGCGTGGTCGCGTCCGGGCAGAAGAGCACGCTCGGCGGCGGCGTCACCGTTTGGGGAGCACCCCTCGAACGCGTGACGCTTAGGCAACGGTAGCGACCAGCGCGCATACTCCAGGGAAGCACTTCGCGGCTCCGAATGGCTCAAAGTAGCCACCGCCACCGCCACCGGCAGCTTCGCGGCGGCGCGGTCCGCCGCCGACCGCCAACCTTTGCGCGAACGTGCGACGAAACTTGCGCTTGGAGTGCCCGCCCGTTTGCCAATTCGGCTCGAAACACGCGGTGCGCGACTAGGCATCGCAATTGCTTAGGTCAGGTCCATGAAGCCCAACCGTCGCGAACGTACCGAAGCGCCTGGTCGTCGTTTGCGTCGCGCGCGAGTCTGCGTCGCGCTGCTGCCACTCGCGGTGGGGTGTGCTCAGATGCAAGCTCCGCCCCCCGGCGTGTCCGACGGCAGTGACACGAGCGGCTCGGGCGCGATGGCGGTCGGCACCGTTGACGCTGCCCCTGGCGCTGGTGGTGGTCTGGTCTTGTCCGGCATTGGCGCTAGCTCGTCAGACTCGCCTGCTGAGCCCAATGCAGTGAAACCGGACGGGCCGATCCGGCGCAACCCGGCCGCGGCCGCAGTGGTCGGGCGTAGCATCTATCTCACTGGCACAATACGGGATCTCACGGATCAGCACCCCGACTTCGAGCGTAATGGGCCGCCCAACGCCGTCTACCCGGGCATGGTTCAAGCCACGCTGGGCGTCGACGGTAAGCCGCAGTTCGGCGTTTCGCAGTGGGTCACCGCGGCGAGCTTCAGCGACTGGTACTACGACAAGCCGGGCGTCAATCAGCCCTTTCAGCTGAGCCTCGAGCTGACCGAAGTCCCGGGGACGAACCGCTACAGCTACGCCGACAGCGCCTTCTTTCCGATCGATCACCAAGGGTTTGGTAACCAAGGGCGCGATCACAACTTTCATTTTACGTCGGAGTTCCGCGGCCCCTTCAACTACGCAGGCGGAGAGGTGTTTGAATTCACGGGCGACGACGACCTGTGGGTGTTCATCAACGGTGGGCTCGTCATCGACTTGGGTGGAGCGCACTCGCCCGCTAGCGCGGCCGTCAATCTAGACGTCGAGGCCGCACGGTTGGGTATCACCCCCGGCAACAACTACGAACTTGCGCTCTTTCATGCGGAGCGCCACACGTCGGAGTCCAACTTCAAGATCGAGACGACGATCGCGCTCCGGCCGCAGCTGCCGAAATAGCGACATTCACGGCACGGCGCCAGCCCAGAATGCCGGAGAAAGCTCGTCTTTTCCGGAGTTTAGACCCGGTACCCAAGCGTCCAGGTTTTGCTTCACGCCCAGCACGAAATCGCCGACGAACAAGTCGTGCAATCCGCCGCCCTCGTTGGAGACGAAGGCGATCAGATTGCCGCTCATGCCACAGGGATCCGTATAGTCGTATAGCGCATCATCTTGGAAGTTTGCGGTCGCTTCCGCCTGGTTGAGCTCGGTCAAGGATTTGCGGGCGATGCGACTGGTCTTTACGGTTTGGGACCGCCAACGCGCGAAGTAGAGCCATGAGTCGAACACGTTGGGCCGCGCCTCGTAAGCGTCTGCGCGCGCGGCCGCAGGTTTCGTCGCCGGAGTGCCGCTGAGCTCGGCGTCGCGCAGGTTGAAGTAGAGAATGTCGGCAGCGGTACCGGTGCCTTGCTGGAAGAAGACGAGCCCATTGCTGTCAACCACAGGCTTCGATTGCTCCTGATCTTGCTTGAAGCAGTAGCTACCCGGTGCGAGCGTATCGCAGTTCTTGTGCGGAAGGCCGAGGGCATCGAGCGCGAACTTGGCGACGTCGTTGTCGTGCTTGACGAGCAAGAAGTCACCGCTTGGCGAGAACACCGGATCTTCGTCGGGGACGGTGTTGTCGGTCACGCGCAACTTGCTGGGCGCGTTCTCCAGATCGAGCACGTAGATCTCGAGCTCGTTCCGATGAGCGTCGCCGGTGAGACACGGGCTCGACCAAGGCCTGGCCGCCACGGCGAGGCGCTTGCCGTCCGGGCTGAAGCTGCCGCTGAGCGGCCCGCACAACTGGAACAGCTGGCCAAGCTCAGGAGTTATGTTGCCGGAAGGCAAATCGACGACGAACATCTCGCTGTCGCCGTCGCTGTATTTCGTGAAGCGATGGTAGGCGAGCCGTCCGGGCGGAAGCGATAAGGGCAGTCCAGAGCTGGTGCCCGCCTGGCCAACAACCCCTCCGGCGCCGCCTCCGCCAAGACTCGCAGCGCCGCCAGTAACGCCCGCGCCGCCCGCGCCCGCCCGAACGTAGTAGTTCTCGTCGAGCCCAGCGAGCGGGGCGCAGCCCACCAGTGCGAGCAGCAGCAGAGGCGTCTTCAGCGAGCTCAAAACGCCCCAACGATGCTCACGGCGCGCGGCGAGAGCCAGAGGTCGAGCCGTGCGGTTCGCGGCGAACGCCCAGGTGGGGCTGAGCCGGCAAGCAGCAGCACGGAGCCAGTGGCGACTCCCGCTAGCCCGACACCAAAGCCGACCGTGCTGACCCAGGCCCACGACTTGCCCCGATCTGCCGCGGCCTTGCCTCGCGGGCTGCAAGCAGGTCCGTTACACTCGGCATGGACGACCGATGCTTGAGCGAGGGCCAGGATTCCGGAAACGCTGCCGACGACCAGGCCCACAGCCCCCACGCCTGCGACGGCGTACGGCAGGGCATGTCTGGGCGGCGCAGACGCCGACTCAGGGTTGGGCGTTGGCGACTCGGCTGCTGGCCGATGCTGCGGGTTGTTCGGCGCGGCCAAGATGACCAGCTTGTGCTCGCCGACGCCGAGCGTGATGCGTTGTGCTCGCACCTCCCCGTTTGGCAGGCGCTCTTCGACCACTTGCTCCCCGGGATCCACCGGTAGCTCGACGTTGATTGACGCCGAGCCGACGACCGCGCCGTTCAGTCGCACTTCGGACGACTTGGCCGCCGCGTCGGGCAAGACCAGCTTGAGGTAAGGGGTCTGACGCAACAGCTCGCGCCGCTGACGTTCGGCGACCGCGCGGCGATCGGCTTCCTTGGCGGCTTGTTCCGGGGCGAGCTTATCGACGAGCTCGATGTACTCTTGAAAGCGCGTCGAGGCACTGCCGACGCGGCCGGCGCGCATCTCGCACGTGGCGAGCGTGAATAGCGCTCCCGGCAAGGGATCAAGCCGGTAGCTCTCGGCGAACGACCGACACGCGACCACATAGTCTCCGGCGTCGAACGATTTCAATCCGGTCTGGTACAGCAGCTCCGCATCCGACGTCTGGCCAAGCGCCGGTCGAGCGATGCAGCAGAGGGCCAAAACGGCTATGCCTCCCACGGCGCGGAGAGCCATGTGCTTTTCTATCACGCCGCCAGTTCCAGGTCGAAAAGAACGGTCGAGCGCTGGCGCGCGGACCGCGGTAGGGTTTTTGGTGGATGGACCCCAAGCCGCCGCGGACCGATCAGCCGGTTGCTTGGATCGGGCGTTACGCCATGTTCGAAGAGATCGCGCGTGGCGGCATGGCGTCGGTGCACCTCGGCCGCCTGCAAGGGCCGGCCGGTTTCTCGAAGACCGTGGCTATCAAGCAGATGCTTGGGGGGATCGCGCAAGATCCCAAGTTTTTGCGGATGTTCTTGGACGAAGCGCGCGTTCTGGGGCGGGTTCAGCATCCGAATGTCGTTTCGATCTTCGACGTCATTGCTGAAGGCAACGCTGCGTACTTGGTCATGGAGTACGTGGATGGCGAATCGCTCGGGGCCTTGAACCGTGCGCTTGCGGAACGAGGAACGGCGCTTGAGCCCAGCATTGCAGCACACATCGTGCGCGACGCGCTCTACGGCTTGCACGCCGCGCATGAAGCGACCAGCGAGAAGGGGGAACCGCTCGAGCTCGTCCATCGCGATGTCTCGCCTCAAAACATCCTGGTCGGTGCCGACGGCGTCGCCCGCGTGCTCGACTTCGGCGTGGCCAAGGCGGTCGGGCGGCTGCAGGACACCGACACTGGCCAGATCAAAGGCAAAGTGTCGTACATGGCCCCGGAGCAATTGCTCGGCCATGCGGTCGACCATCGTGCCGATATCTATGCCGCTGGTGTCGTGCTCTGGGAAACGCTGACCGGAAAGCGACTGTTCGGCGCTAGCAGCTCGACTGAAGCCATGTACCGCGTGCTCGAAGTCCCGGTGCCCAGGCTCTCGGAGTTGCTGCCTAACCTGCCGTCGTCGCTCGTTGAGGCGGTTGCACGGGCGACTGCAAAAGATCCGCGCCAACGCTTCGACAGCGCCTTGGCCTTCGCTGGCGCCATCGAGGGTAGCCTGGCACTCATCCCGAATCATGTCGTAGGGCGGTGGGTGCGCGACGTGGCGGGCGCGAAGCTGCTCGAAAGACGTGAGCGCGTCCGCGCTGTTGAAGCCGTGGTCATTCCGCCCGATGCTGCCGTCTCGCAGCTCGTCCTCGACAGCCCTAGCCCGACCTCGACTCCGTTCGCGCGCGCGCAGCCGGACGAGGTGACTCGAGCCGACGCGCCCATCACCCTGGCGACGGGGCGGCAGCGCGCGCCGCGCACCCCGTGGCTGCGCTGGAGCGCGGCGGCTGCCGTTGCGCTCGTCGCGGTCGCTTGGTGGTGGCCGCGCCATCGAGCGCCTCAGTCATTGCCTGCACGGGAGGCCCTGCCGGCGGCGTCGGTGACGCTCACGGTGGGCTCGGCACCGGTCGCCGTTCCGACCCAAGTCGCGCCGACCGCCAGCGCCGAACCGAGCACACGAGCCAAGCCGCGCGCTGCAAAACCAGCCGCCAAGCCTGCGCCGCCGAGCTTGCCTCGCCCGGAGTCTCTGTTTTCGAGGCAGTGAGCGCGCGTCAAAAGACGTAGGAAAACCTGAGGCGCGCCGCGCGCATGTGGTTGGTGCGAGAAGTGAACGTGACGCCATCGCCAGTGTCTTCCAAGACCAGCAGCGAAGCGTCGGAAACTACCAGCTTGAGCATGGCGTTGTTGAACCCCAAGGGATACGCCGCATAGGCGGCCGATTGGATGTGACGCTCGAAGTCACCGTTGTCGACCACGGACTCGGTGACGTGTGCGCCGCCGCCCACGATCAAGCTGCGGCCTAACAGCGGCTTGCCTAAATCGACCTGCGCGTAGCCGCCGAAGGTGGTTCGCTGCGCCGAGCCTGGCAGGTCGGGCGTGCCGTCCTTTTGCGAATAGCTTTGCTGCTTGCCGCGCGCGACGCCGCCACCGGCTTCGAAGATGCTCAGGTTCGCGACCGCGCTGCCGCCGGCGCCGTATTGGAAGCGGTCAGCACACTTGTCGCACACAATCTTGACGCCGGCCGCGTCGAGCGTCGACGCTTCCTGAGCCGGAGTGTAGGTCTTGTACTCAGCGCCCAGCGAAATACGCAGAAACGGCAGCTTCAGGTCGGCCACGGCGCGGCCACCAAGCGTGTTGAGCAATTGGTCTTTGCCGTAGGCGGCGGCGGCCTCGAACCCGAGCCACGGTGTGGGGTAGAGATGAAGCGCGACCCGCGCCGGCGTCTCGCGCCGGTAGATGAAGTTGACCTCGTACTTGTAGACCCCGTAAAGCCCGCTGTTTTGCGGAGGCGTCTTGAGCGCGCCTCCGTCCTCGAGCGTGTAGTAGTCGAAGCCCAAACCCTTGTGATACGCGGTCCAGGTTTCGAAGCGGCCCAGCTGTACATCCCAGCCGTCGTGCTTGCCAGCCCGCGCATAGACGTCGTCGACGTTGACCTGGTACTTGCCCAGCTCTTCGCGCAGCCAGGCCACGACTTGGCCGACGCCCCGCAAATAGTAGCCGTGGCCGAAGTCGTGCTCGGCGACCGGTCCAAAGACGAATCGTCCGCGAGCATCGTTGAACGTCTCGCTCGGGTCGCTCGGTACTTCGAACCGGTACGCCGCGTAGCCCAAGTCGAGCTCCATGCCGCCGTGCAGTTCCAGGGAATCGTGCGCCGACGCCGCGAAAGCTTGGGTGTTGTCGACGGCGATTGGTGGCCCGTCTCGCTGCGCGGCCAACTGGGGCGGAGACGACTCGGTCGCGGCGGGCTCGGCTGCGTCGACGGCCGGAGCTGGAGCCTCGAAGGCTTGCGGGGGTGGGGCTTCAGCGCTCTGATTGGGCGCGGCCTCCTCGCCTTGGGCTAGCGAAGGTCTGGAACTGCCGAGGAGGCTAAGCCAGACGATCCCCAACACGCCAAGTTGGCGATACATTCTTGATGTCATGTTCTGACTCACTGCACCGTGAAGGGCGCTGAAAGCAGCGTGGCCGAATCGGCGCTCGGACCGACCAGCACGGCGTGTTCGACTTTCTCGACCGTCCAACCGCCGGACGCCTCCCAGTACGCCATTTCGCGTACCGGCACATTGAGCGGCACGACTTTGCTTTCAGCCGGCTGCAGCGCCACCCGAGCGAACGCCTTGAGCTCCTTGGCAGGACGGCGAGCCGTCGTATGCGGATAGCCGATATAGACTTGAACGATCTCGTCTCCCGCGACCGGTCCGTTGTTCGTCACCTTCACTTCGAAGTTCAACCGACCCGTGTCGCTGACCGTCGAGCACAAGACCTTCAAGTCGCTGTATTCGTACTTGGTGTAGCTCAAGCCGAAGCCGAACCAGAACCGCGGCGTGAGCGAGTCGTGCTCGAACTTTCGGTAGCCGTGAAAGTAGTCGACTGCGACTTCCGTCGCGAGGTTTTGAAACAGCGGGTAGTCCGCCGGGTCCTTGGCCACCGTGAACGGCAATTTCCCTGAGAAATTGACGTCACCGAACAGCAAGCGTGCGACGGCGGTGCCGCCCTCTTGCCCCGGATAGAAGGTTTGCACAATCGCAGGAGCGCTGTCGATCCAGTCTTCCATGACGACCGCGCTGCCTACGGCCAACAACACCACGACCTTGGGGTTGACGGCCGCGACCGCCTTGATGAAGTCGGCTGGTTTGGGATTCCAATGCAGTGGATGAATCCCCGACAGCGTGAGCGTATCGCGGTCGCCGCCACCGCCGAAGGCCTCACCTTCGTCTTGATGCTGCATGGTTACAGGGATGATCACGACATCCGCGCCCGCCGCGTCCGCGGCGTTGGTGCTCGAGATGACTTGAACGCCTGCTCCGGCGCGCGCGGTGATCCCGTCGAGGTACGACACCGCGTACGCTGGATTGGTATCACTGCTGCCCCGATCGCCCAGCCCCGAGGGCTCCTTGGCTCCCTTGCCGATGATCGGGCGCTTGGCATCGGGTCCCAGCACGGCGATCTTCGTCAGGGTTGGGGTGCCGTAGCCGACCGTAGTCGCCGCGGCTCCGAGCGGCAAAATGCCGACGTTCTTGAGTAGGACGGCGCCCTTCTCCTCGGTCTCGCGAGCCAAGTCCTTGTGGACCTGTTCGTTGACGATGCCAGGGTTGGCGGGCTTGTTGCGGTATTGATCGCTGAACTGGCCGAACGTGGCGCGCGCATTCAGGATGCGCAGCGCTGCCTCGTCGATACGCGTTGGCGTCACGCTCTGTTGCGCTAGATCCGCTGGCAGATCCTCGAAGGCTCGCTTGTCCGGCATCTCGAGATCGAGTCCGGAGTTCAGCGTCTTTGAACCGGATTTCTTGGTCGCCCACCAGTCGGAAAGCACGAAGCCATGCCACTTCCAGTCCGTGCGCAAGACGTCGGTCAGCAGGTGCGAGTTCTCGGTCGAAAACTCGCTGTTGACGGCGTTGTAGGCGGCCATGATGCAAGCCGGATCAGCCTTCTCGACGACGATTTGAAAATCGCGCAAGTAGTTCTCGCGCAGTGTTTGTTCGTCCATGTTGGCCGACGTCTGATTGCGCCTCTCGTCGGTGTCGTTGGCGACGAAATGCTTGGGGCAGGCGGCCATGCCAGCGTCTTGCATGCCATTGACGAACGCCGCGCCCATTTCACCCACCAGCACCGGATCTTCGCCGTAAGTCTCTTGGGCACGGGCCCACGCCGGGTGTCGCAGAGTGTTGATGGTCGGTGCCAGTGAGAGATCGTATTTCAGCGCCAACATCTCTTTGGCCTGTGCTTCGCCGACGCGTCGCTCCAGATCCAAATCGAAGGCTGCGGCGCGAGCTTCCGCAACCGCCCATGTCGTGGCGTTGCCGCCGTTCAATTGGTGCACGCCGCGCGGCCCATCCCTCATCTTGAAGTCGTCGATGCCGAGTGCTGGTATGCCGGTGCCGTCGAAATCACAGTCGTAGTTGGGGCAGACTTCGCCGCCGCTCAGCAGCGAGATTTTTTGCTCTTGGGTCATCTGTGCCAGCTTGGCAGTGGCGTCAGGGTTGACCGGCGAAAGCCGATTCGCTCTGACCGGTGCGTAGGCGAGACAGCTGGCGTCGTCCTGTCCGACCGGACCAAGGTTCGCCGCCTCGCCGCTAGAATTGCCGCTGCTCCCGCTACCTCCACCGTTAGCGGTGCCGGCGGCGTTCATCCCCGTGGGATTGGCTCCCGCTGGGACGATATTTCGATGAGGATCGCTACACGCCGACGAAATGCCGGCTGAGAGCAGCAAGACAAAACCGATTGCTGACGCAGTCTTGAGATTGCGCATGAAACAGACGCTCCTGAAAGGTGGCAGGCGTGACGTTGGGCGAAGTCGAGAGTCCCCGAATCACTTCATGAATGTGATGTCGTCCACGCAGATGGTTCCATCCGTGGAGACGCCCGCGCCGGCAGGGAACTTCCACTCGACCTGAACGATCCCCGAGGGATCGAGCGGCTTCGGCATGGCGATGCTCGGCAGCGCGAGTTTCGACCACTCGACGCAGTACTGCTTGTAGCTGTCAGTGAGCGCGTTGTCACCGCTGAGCTTCAGCTCGTAGTGGGAGTTGCAGCTCGTGGCCGACTTGCACTTTCCCCCGGATGTGGTCGGAACGGTGTCGTTCGTGCCGATGGCGAAGATCAAGGGCCCGCCCGCCGTGACTTTGCCCTTGGCCCAGAAGCAAACCCCCTTGTAGACAGAAGCGTCATAACCGCACTTGGGGTCGGCCATGCTCGCGACCAAGTTCGCACCCCACTGTGCGTAGCCGCTCACGTCCGTACACCAGCCCACGCCTTGGTGGCCCGCTCCCATCGGGTAGCGCGTGCTGTAGACACCCGTGAGCGAGCTGTCGTCAAAGGTCTCCCAGATGCCAGTACGACCGTCGGTTTCCTTCAGCGCGATGTTGCTGTCTTCGAAGTCGTCGATCAGCGGATCCATCCCGGTTGACTTCGCGCACACGACGGGGCCGCTGCCGCCGCCCGACGAGCCAGCGCTGCTAGTAGTGCCAGCCGCTCCCGGCGCACCGCCAGCAGGCGAGCCTGCCGTGTGCGCGCCCCCAGTTGCGCCGGGCATGCCGCCACTACTGCTGGGCGCGCCGCTCAATCCGCCCGGCGACCCGGAGCCGCCCGTGCTGGGTTTTCCACCGGCCGCTGCGCCTCCAGCGTTGTTACCCGCCCTGTTCATCGAGCGAGGCAGCGACATGGGGTCGTTGGCCGAGCAAGCGAGCAGGGGCATTGCCGCGAGCGCGAGCCGTAGAGCGACGCTGCTCGACGCTGCACGATGTCGAATCAGAGTGGGAATCATACGAGCGACTTGTGGTGCGTGGAAAGACGACATCCCCGCAACAGGAGCAAGCGTCGTGCCGCGGGCTAGCGGCGCCTGCTTGCGTGCAAACTTGGCTGAAGCGTGGTGCCCGCTACGCAAGCGTTGTCGTCAATCACGCAACGCTTGAACGCGTCGGACGACCGCGACCGCTGCCAGCGTGCGGCCGACTATCGAGCTGGGCTGCGATCGCCTCGGACCCCGCCCCGCGAACCTTACAAAACGTGCGCAGCCGGGACTGACAGTTGTTGCGTAGCCGGTGCCTCGCGATCGGAAATGCAGCCAGATTCGAGCGGCATGCCGCTTGCTGAGGTTGCACGGCGATGCCCCGCAACATGCTCGCCCGTCTGGGACTTGGGTTGACGCTCATCGCCTGTGGACGCGGTGCCGGGACTGCCGAAACCGACTCGACGGGCACACCTCCTGAAGCGTCTGGTCTTGCTCCGAACGGCGGGCTCACCCTCGACAGCGGTGCTGCCGGCGTCAGTGGAGGTAGGGCTGGGACAGGCGTAGGCACGTTCGGCGGCGAGTCTGCGGCCGGAACGGCGTTCGTGCCCGGTACTTCGGCCTGCGCCATCGCCGACCCGTTCCTGAAGGCTAGTGGGATGGCACTGCGCAACGGCCGCGGGACGGCTGACGTGATTGCACTTCGAGGAGCGAACCTGGGCGGGGCTCTCGTGGCCGAACCATATATGAGCCCGATCTCGGATATGAAGGACGACTACACGCTGCACCAAGTTCTCGAACAGCGTTTTGGGCCGGCGGTGAAGACTACGCTGCTGCGCACGTTTCATGAGGCGTGGATCCAGGCAGCGGACTTCGAGAACCTAGCCGCCATGGGCATGAACGCGGTGCGGCTGCCGATCTCGTACCTGCACATGCAAGAGCCGGACGGCTCGCTCCGTCCGGACGCTTTCGAACGCTTGGACTTCGTCGTCTCGGAAGCCTGGAAACACTGCATCTATACGGTCATCGACCTCCACCACGCCTGGGGCTCGGCCAGTACTTGGGCGTCGGGTGGTAGAATCGGCCCCGCAGAGCTCTTCTCGAACGAGCAGAATCAGCAGAATACCGAACGACTCTGGGCCACGATTGCCGAGCATTATCGAGGAAACCCGGCCGTCGCTGGCTACGACGTGATCAATGAGCCAGCCGGCAACGACTCGACGACGAACGAACAACGTTGGGCACTTCAGGACCGAATGTATCGTGCGATTCGGAGCCAAGACCCGGATCACAGCCTGTTCGTCGAAGCCATTTGGTTGATGAGCGATCTGCCGCGACCTGAGCGGTTCGGCTGGTCTAATGTCGTGTACGAGTGCCATCACTACCTTTGGGACCACGCGACGGACCTTGCCGCGCAAAAAGCGGGCGCCGACGACAAGGCGCACGACGTAGCCAAGTATTCCTACTACGGCGTCCCGATCTTCTTGGGTGAGTTCAACTTCTTTGGCCTGCCCGAGGCCTGGCGCTACGGCATGGAACAATGGGACAAGGCAGGACTTAGCTGGACCATGTGGTCGGCGCGAGCCGCCGTTGACGGGGCTGATCAGAACAACGGTTGGGGCTTGTTCAATCCGCGTAGCCCCCGTCCCGACGAGCCGAATCTCGCCCGCGACTCAAGCGCCGATATCGCGAGAAAGTGGTCGAGCTGGACTGCGCAAGCCTTCGCGCCGAATCCGGACCTCCGTACCGCGCTGGCCATGCCGCGAGTCGTCGCGGACGCGTACGACAGCAAACCGGAGACGCCGCTCTCGGTGCCCGCGCCCGGCGTCTTGCGCAACGATACCCACCTGCTGCCCGAACGAGCCAGTAGCCTGACGGTCCAGCTAGTTTCCTCGACCCGGCACGGCCAAGTTTCGCTCGAGACTAACGGTGCGTTCAGCTACACGCCGGAAGCTGGCTTCATCGGCACCGACCAGTTCAGCTACTCGGCGTTCGACGGTCGACTACACGCCCCCGCGCCGGGGGTGGTCCGCATCGCGGTGCATGAGTGACTATGCTACAAAAGTAGTTCGCGTCGGGCGCGGGCAGATGGCATGAGCGCACAAGAACTGACAGAGCACGATGCGGACGGCACGGCGCCCGCCGACTTTGCCGGGGTTTCGCTTGCCTTCCTGTTGGTTCGGCAAGGCGCCGATGTGCAGGTCGTGGAGGTGCCTGCTCGCGGCGACGTGGTGGTGGGGCGGTCGCTCGAGGCGTCCCTACGCATCGAAGACGCGCGCGTCTCGCGGCAACACTTCCGTACGTTCTGGGACGGCCCCAACCTGCTGATCGAGGACTTGGGTAGCCGCAACGGCACGCTCATCAACGGCGAAGCGCTGCGCGCGGCTAAGCGCGACGCGCGGGCCGGAGATACGATTCGCCTGGCTGGGTTCGAAATCACGGTGGCGGTCGTCTCCCCCGAAGGGGTGCAGGATGAACGCCCTGACCGCGGCGCGGCAGTCGACGGAGCCCTGCCCGGCGTAGTCGTGGCCGACCCGTCGCTCGCGCGAGTGTTCGGCTTTGCGCGCCGCGTTGCCCGGACTACCACGACCACGCTCATTCTCGGTGAAACCGGTGTGGGCAAAGAGGTGGTTGCCCAACAGATTCATGCGTGGAGTGCTCGAGCCGTCCAGCGCTTCATTCGGGTCAACTGCGCCGCCCTGCCCGAGGCGCTAGCCGAGAGCGAGCTGTTCGGGCATGAGCGTGGCGCCTTCACCGGTGCTGATAAGCGCAAGATCGGTTTTGTCGAAGCCGCTAACGGCGGCACGCTGTTTCTGGATGAGATTGGCGAGCTGACACTGCCGGTGCAGGGCAAGTTGCTATCCATGCTCGAAAACCGCGCGGTGGTCAGAGTGGGAAGCACGTCCGAGACGCCCGTCGACGTGCGCATCATCGCCGCGACCCATCGCGACCTGACTCAACACATCGCCGACGGGCGTTTTCGTGAGGACCTCTACTATCGCATCGGCGTTGCCGTGATCCGCGTGCCCGCGCTGCGCAACCGCCCTCGCGAAATCGGGCTGCTGGCGAAGCTCTTCGCCGAACGCTTCGGGCGGCCACTCGGCTACGCGACACCTCGCGTCGACTTGGAGGCCGGTGCGGCGCTCAGCAAATACGCGTGGCCCGGCAACGTTCGTGAGCTGCGCAACGCCATCGAGCACGGCATGCTGCTCACCGAAGACGGCGTGCTACGGCGGGAACACTTGCCCGAAACGGTGCTCAAGCCGCAAGCGTCGCCGCGGTCCGAGCCGAACACCGCACGCGGAGCGCAGGCGCCTCTCGGGGTCAAGGCCCAATTGGCCGAAGTCGAGCGAACGGCGATCCAAGAAGCGCTCCGGTTGGAAGCCGGCAATCGGACACGCGCGGCGCGCAGGCTCGGTATCTCGCTCCGCTCGTTGCTCTACAAAATCGACAAGTACCAGGTCGCCGACTGAGAAGCCCAGACGGCGGCTAGCTCATCTTCGGTGATCGGCGGATGGCCTTGGCGCAGGTGATCAAGTAGCGCGCCGCGCGGTGGCTTGGTCATGGCCGTCGCTACGCGCCGCGGGGTCGCGTGGTCATGGCCGTCGCTACGCGCCGCGGGGTCGCGTGGTCATGGCCGTCGCTACGCGCCGCCCATCCCGGAGAAGACGACCATCAGGGCGGCGGCGAATTGGGCGGCGAATTGGGCGACGGGGCGCGAGGTCGCTTCGGCTTGTTTGAGCATGCCGCTGACGAAGGCGAGTGCCTCTTCGACTTGGTCGACCTGGCACAGCAACAGATCACCGGGCTCGAGGCGGGCGATCGCGGCGCCGATGGCGGCCATTTCGCCGGGGGCTTGCCAGACGCGCGGCGTACGCGGGGCGCTGAGGAAGCCTTCGCGCATCAGCCGGATGATTTCGCCGTCGGCGCGGCCGCGCGTGCACTGGTCTTCGTAGATGTAAATCTCATCGAAGAAGCCAGCCAAGAGCTCGGCTTGGCGCTTGATGTCGATGTCACGGCGATCGCCAGCGGCCGTGTAAACCACCTTCTTGCGCTTGTGCGGAAACTTCGCCAAGGCCTCGTTCAGCGCAATCAAGGCCGACGAGTTGTGGCCATAGTCGAGCACAATCGTGCTGCCTTGGTGAGTCAGTACATTGAAGCGGCCCGGCGCGCTGGCGATATCGCTGGTGAAGCTGCGCACGCCGCTGCGGATCGCTTCGACCGGAATTCCCAGCCAATGCGCGGCCGCCACCGACGCCAGCAGATTGTCGACCTGGAAGCCGACCCGCCCGCCCATCGTGAGCGGCAATTGATCGACGCGCGACACCGGCGTCACCTGACGACCGCGCGCGATCACCAGCTGCCCGTCGATGACCGTCACGCCCGTGCCGCCAGCCGCGCGATGCGCTACCAGCACGGGCGAAGCCGCGTTACGGCTGAAGTACACGACCGTGCCGCGGCACAGCTTGGCCATCTCGACCACCAGCGGCTCATCGGCGTTGAGCACGGCCGCGCCGCGTGTCGACACTGCACGCACCGGTACGGCTTTGACGCGCGCCAGATCGCGGATCTCGTCGATGCCGTTCATGCCCAGGTGGTCGCCTTCGCCGACGTTGGTGACGATCGCGACGTCGCACAGATCGAAGCCCAAACCTTCGCGCAGAATGCCGCCGCGCGCCGTCTCCAGCACTGCCGCGTCGACGCGGGGATGTGCCAACACCGCGCGCGCGCTCTTCGGCCCGCTGCAGTCGTCAGTGTCGATGCGCCGACCCTCGACGTAAATGCCGTCGGTGCAGGTCATGCCGACGCGCAAACCAGTGCGCGCCAAGATGTGCGCGATGCAGCGCGTGGTCGTCGTCTTGCCGTTCGTGCCAGTGACGGCCACGATTGGAATCCGCGCGTCGTCGCCCGGCTGAAACATCGTCTCGACGATCGCTTCGCCGACCGGGCGGCCAATGCCCGCCGAGGGCTCGAGGTGCATGCGCAGACCTGGCGCGGCGTTGACTTCGATGATCGCGCCGCGCGTCACTTCGAGCGGCTGGTCGATGCGAGTCGCGACGATGTCGATGCCGGCGACGTCGAGGCCGACCATCTTGGCCGCTTCGACGGCGCGCGCCGCCACATCGGGATGCACGGTGTCGGTCACGTCGGTAGCGCTGCCGCCGGTGCTCAAGTTGGCGTTGCGGCGCAGCGAAATCTTCTGGCCCGCGCTCGGCACGCTCTCGGCGTTCAGGCCTTGCTCGGCCAGGTGCTCGAGGCCGATTTTGTCGAGCCGCAGCTTGCTCAAGCTGGTCGAATGATCGTCGCCGCGCAGCGGATTCTGATTCTCGTTGGCGACCAGCTCCATAATCGTCGACTGGCCGTTGCCGACGACCGACGGCGGTTCGCGCCGCGCGGCCGCGATCAGCCGATCGCCGATCACCAGCAGGCGATAGTCGGCGCCGTACAGGTGCCGCTCGACGATTGTTTCGCCGTCGTATGCCACTGCGATCTCGTGCGCCGTGACGACGGCTTCGCGCGTTTCGAGCGTGGTCGAGACGCCTTTGCCCTGGTTGCCTTTGCGCGGCTTGACCGCGACCGGCAGTCCGATTGCCTCCGCAGCTGCCCAAGCATCCTCGGCCGTCTTGCAAACGCGGCCTTCGGGAACCGGCACGCCGATCGACGACAGCAGGCTCTTGGTCAGATCCTTGTCTTGAGCGATCGACTCGCCGATCGCGCTCGTGCGATCGGTCTCGGCGGCCCAGATGCGCCGGCGGCGCGAGCCGAAGCCAAACTGAACCAAGCTGCCCTCGGTTAACCGACGCGCGGGAATGCCGCGACGCTCGGCGGCGCGCACGATGCAGCCGGTGCTCGGGCCGAGTCGGACCTCTTCAGCCAGCGCCTTCAGTGTAGGTAGCTCGCGCACCTGGGCCACCGGGACGCTGAGCGGCTGGTTGACGGCCAGCTCCAGCGCGCGCTTGCCGACCTCTTCCTCGGCGAACTGGACGAGCAGCCGGCATTGCCGGTCGGAGACCCGGCGCACGTCACAGAAAGCGACCTGGGAGCCGACCGCGAGCTGCAGGTCGACGGCGCGCTGTGCGACGCGACGGGCCTGGTCGAGATCCACGGTGCCCTCGAAGGTGGCGAGTGCCTCCAAAACCGTTTGGTTGGACCAGAGGTTGGGGCCGCGAAGTGAGCGAACGGATTCGATTTTCATCGGGGAAAGCCGTGGCGAAACTCGGCGGACGCATAGCAGATCCAGCGTCCGGCCGCGCATTGAGGCGCTTAGTATCCGGATTTATTAAGGAAAGCTTGGAGGGCAGCCTGCGACACCCCGAGCGCTAGAACTGCGGCGGCGGCTGCCATCAAGGGTTCGACGCTCGAGGGGTCCGTTGATTCAGTGAGAGGGGATACCGTGATGGGCAGCGATTTCTCCCTGCCTTTCCACCAGAACAGCTGGCTCCCCAGCCGAACCAGCGCGGCCCCTCCGCCCTCCAGGTGCCCCCGGACCGGGGATGCGTCCGCGGAACCGCCGAACAGCACGACCTTGCCCTTGCAGTGCTCGGCCATCGCCAAGGCGACAGGGTCGGCGGCGTTGAGCACCCCGAACCCCTCCGGCACCACCACGTCGAGCGGCGCTCGGATCGCCTTGTCGATGGCCGTGCGGTCCTCTACCCCCGGGCGCGCCACGGCCTCGGCCCCGGCCGTCGTGGTCACCACGGCCACCAGACACAGGTCGAAGCTCAGGCCCTGCTCGAGCGTCGCGTGCTCGCTGGTCTCCAGCACTGCGGCGGTTGCGCTCGGGTTCATCAGCGCGTGGCGCCCGCTCTCGGCGTCCGTCGCGGGGCCGCTCCTGAGCAGTCGCGCACCCAAGTACAGGCCAGAAGTATCCGCGCGCGCGACGGTGTAGCCCTCGGCCGTCAAGCATTGTGCAATCAGCGCCGACGCTTCCGCGCGCCCGCTCGTGCCCGACACGGCGATCAGCGGCACGCGGCCCCGCTCACCCGGGGCGAACAGCTGGTTGACGATGGCTTCGCCGACCGGGCGCGGTTTACCAACCAGCGGCTTCAAGTGCGCGAGCAGGCCCGGGCTTGCGTTCACCTCGATCACCGCGCCGCCTTGCTCGGCGAGCGGCACGCCAATATCACCGGCCACCACGTCGAGCCCCGCGATGTCGAGGCCGACGGCCTGCGCCGCCAACACGCACATCGCCGCGACGTCGGGGTGCAGCCGATCGGTTTCATCGACGGTCAAGTCGCCGTGGTGCTGGATGAGGACGTCCTGGTCGGCGTTCGGAACGGAGTCGGGCGTGAAGTCTTGGCGGCGCAGCAGCTCGAGCACGATTGCGGTGAGCTCGATGCGACTGAGCACCCAGGTTTGACCGACACCCCGCCGCGGATCGCGATTCGCGGCGTCGATCAGCTCACGAATCGTCGAGCTGCCGTCACCTTTGAGGACGTCGGCGTCGCCCGCGACCGACGCAATCGCCTGGTCGCCGACGACGAGCACGCGGTGCGCGGTGCCGGGGATGAAGCGCTCGACGATCACCCCGCTGCCTTCGTTGGCCGCGAGCTCGTAGGCCCCGCGCACGGCGGGTTCGGTGTCGAGGCGAATCGAGACGCCGCGACCGTGATTGCCGTCGACCGGCTTCACCACCACCGGCCCGTCCAACTCTTGCGCGGCGAGCCAAGCGTCGGTGGCGTCGATCACCGCGCGACCCGTCGGGACCGGCACGCCGGCGGCGATCAGCAAGCGCCGCGTTAGCTCTTTGTCCTGCGCGATACTTTCGGCGACCGCCGACGTGCTGTCGGTCTCGGCCGTCCAAATCCGGCGTTGCGCCTTGCCGTAACCGAGCTGCACCAAATTGCCGTCGGTCAGGCGCATGAACGGGATACCGCGCGCGCGGGCGGCATCGACGATCGCCTGCGTGCCGGGACCGAGGCACAGGTGGCCGCCTTGCACGCGCAGCTCCTTCAACTCGGCTTCCAAGTCGAACGGCTTGCCGTCGACGATCGACAGAATCAGCTCGCGCGCCCGACGCATGCACAGCTCGGCGAAGCGTGGGTTTTCACAGCGTACGACGACCTTGTACACACCGTATTCGAGCGTCTCGCGCGCGCGGCCGAAGCCGACCGGTGAATAGGCCAGGGACTGCAGCTCGAGCGTGACGTGCTCGAGCACGTGACCGAGCCACGTGCCGGTCTCGAGCCGCTGCAAGAAGCCCCCGCGCTCGCCGATGCTGCAGCGGTGCTCGATCAGCGACGGCAGGTAGCGCATCAGCCGCTCGGTGAAGCCGTCGAGCTTGTTGGTCGGCAACTCCTCGAACTGGCCGAGGTCGACCCAGGCTTCGATGGCAGGTTTGTTCGACCAAATGTTCGGGCCATTCAGGTCGAAGATTTTGCGGATGTGCATGGCTTGCCGCCCCAAAGCGGGGCTCGCCTCCCTTTATTCGCAGAAACGCTGGCGCGCTAGGTACCGAACATTGACGGGAGCCATGCCGGTGAGTCACGTTTCGCCGCGAATTCGGCGGCTGCTCGCGTGGGGCGCCGGCCGGTGCCATGAAAAACTCCGCTCTTAGCGCAGAAAAAAGCGACATCGCCGCCGTCGAGCTCGGCCGGGATGAAAGAATCTTGTCGGTCTTTCGGCCCGACTTGAACGCGGAGCTGCGTTTCGCGGACGGGCTGGTCGTCGTCACGTCGCTGCGCGTTTGGTTCCGTGACGAGGACGGGGCAGGTGGCGAGCTGCTGCGGGACCAAGCGATCGACGTCGAGCGCCGTGAGCATGCCGGCGTGTGCGAGTTGTTCCTGCGCCGCGCAGGCGAGCTCGTGCGCTTTCGCTACACGCTGGCGCGCGCCCACGAAGCGGCGGAGTTGGCTGAAGCTTTGGGCCGTGCGCCGGACGCGCCGCGCGCTCGTGAACCCTCCGACGCGGAGGACGACGCGCCTGCCGCTGTCGGTGCGCGTGGTCCGTTACTGCGCCTGCTGAGCTTTGCGCGGCCGCGGCTCGGGATCGTGCTGCTCGGGTTCGGGCTCACGCTCGGCACGACCGTGGTCGGCTTGATTCCGCCGTACTTGACGATGCCGCTCGTCGACAACGTGCTCGTGCCCTGGCAAGCGCAGGCGGCGCCCGGCTTCGAAGCGGCGCAGCGCACGTTGGTGTTGTACTTGGGCGGCCTGGGATTGGCGGCGGTCGTGGCGTGGATGCTGGCCTGGGCGCGCGGCGCTGTCTTGGCTTGGGTCAGCGAGGTGATCAGCGCGGACCTGCGCAACCGCGCGTTTTCGCACCTCACGCGTTTGAGCATTCAGTACTTCGGCGGCAAGCGTACCGGTGATTTGATCAACCGCATCAGCTCCGAGACCGATCGCATCTGTGCATTTTTAGCGGACACGTTGACCGACTTCGTCACCGACGTTTTGATGATCTTGGGCACTGCGATCGTGCTGCTCAAGCTAGATCCGCTCTTGGCGGCGGCGGCGATGCTCTCGTTCCCGCCGATTGCGTGGTTCATGGTGCGGGTGCGCGGCACCCTGACCCACGGGTTTTTGCGTGGCGGGCGCGTGTGGTCGCAGATGACCAACATTTTGGCCGACACCATTCCGGGCATTCGGGTGGTGAAGGCGTTCTCGCAAGAGGGGCGCGAGATCAAGCGCTTCGAGGCCGCCAACCAGCGCATCGTCGAGGTAAACAACATCAACAATCGGCTGTGGACGTCGTTCTGGCCGCTGGTCGCGCTCTTGAATCAGCTGGGGCTGTTGGTGGTTTGGGCGGTAGGCGCCTACCAGGTGCTGCACCATCACATTACCGTCGGTGCCTTAACGGCGTTCATCGCCTATATCGGAGGCATCTACGCGCGCGTCGAGAGCATGAGCCGCATGCTCTCGCTAACGCAGCGCGCGTCGGCAGCTTCACAGCGCTTGTTCGAGATTTTGGACCGCGTGCCCAGCTTGACCAAGCCGCAGGCCGAGGTGCCGCTCGGCAGTGTGAAGGGCGAGCTGGCGTTCGACCACGTGTCGTTCCGTTACGGCAGCCGGCTGGTGCTCGATGACGTCAGCTTCACGCTGCCGCCCGGACAAATGCTCGGCATCGTGGGTCACACTGGCTCGGGCAAGAGCACGGTCGCGAATCTGGTGTGTCGGTTCTACGACGCGGCGGCCGGTAGCGTGCGGCTCGACGGTGTCGACGTGACCACGCTGTCGGTCGAGCAATACCGCCGTCACATCGGCATCGTGCTCCAAGATTCGTTTCTGTTCTTCGGCACGATCGGCGAAAACATTGCTTACGGCTTGCCCGAAGCCGGACCCGGCCGCGTGCTCGACGCTGCGCGCGCTGCGCGGGCGCACGACTTCGTGCTGAAGCTGCCGGAGGCTTACGATTCGTTGGTCGGCGAGCGCGGGCAGTCGCTGTCCGGCGGCGAGCGCCAGCGCGTGGCAATTGCCCGAGCAATCCTGGTCGATCCGCAGATTTTGGTGCTGGATGAAGCGACCAGCGCCGTCGATGTCCAGACCGAGCGCGAGATCCAGCGCGCGCTCGACAACGTCGTTCGCGGCCGCACCACGATCGCGATCGCGCATCGGCTGAGCACGTTGGCCAAGGCGGACCGGCTGTTGGTGTTGAAAGACGGCAAGGTCGTCGAGACGGGCACGCACACCGAGCTGATGGCGGCGGGCGGGGAATACGCGCGCCTGCAACGCATCCAGCAAAAGTCGCAGCCGCCCGCCGAGGCTGAAGCCGACGCGCTCGATGAGCCGGATGAGTCGGAGCAAGTCTCGGCACCGGTTCAGTTGCCTGCACCGGCCGAGTTTGGTCTGCATTGGTCGACTGAGACTGACACGCTGACTCTCGACACCCTCGATGGTAACAGCGTCGTGGCGTTGGCGCGGCGCTGCTTCCCGCTCACCGATCCCGAGCATTTTATCGGCTTGGTCGATGCGCGCGGGCACGAGTTGTGGTGCCTCGATTCGAGCGCGGCGCTTTCGACGGAGAGCGCTGCTGCGTTGCGGGCTGCGCTGGCGGCGAGCGAGCTGTTGCCGCGCGTCGAGCGGATCGAAGCCGTGCGCGAGGACGCCACGCAGTCGGCTTGGCAAGTCGTCACCGATCGCGGCACCCGCTCGTTCATCGTCGAGCAGGAAGACCACATTCGGCGCCTGGCCGACGGCCGACACCTGATCACCGACGCCCACGGCATGCGCTACCTGATCCCGCGCCTCGAAGACCTCGACGCCAAAAGCCGCAAGCTGCTCGCGCCGTTTTCCTGAGTGCGAGGCAAACGCGCCTGAGCGCGGGAGCTGAGCAACCCGCAGCGCACGGAAGAATTGGTCATGGTCGCAGCACCCAGGAAGAGCGGCGGCTTTCAGTCGTTTTCGCCGCTGTGGCCGCTCCAGCCACGACCGTTCAATGCCCTGGACGCGAAATGCGAGTCTGTGCTCGATTGGCTGGCGTGAAGCGCTTTTCCGCCTTGATTACGCCCGCCGAGCTGGGCGAGCTGCTGACCGAGCCGGAGCTTCGAATCGTCGATTGTCGCGCCTCGCTGCAAGACGTGGCGGCGGGCCGGTCAGTGTACCGCAAGGGTCACGTACTGGGCGCCAGCTTTGCCGATCTCTTGGAAGATCTGTCGGGGCCGATCACGGCTGGCAAGACCGGTCGACATCCGTTGCCTGATGTCGACGGGTTTGCCACGAAGCTGAGGGCGTGGGGCGTCGGCGCCGGCAGTCAGGTTGTCGTCTACGACGACGCGGCGGGCGCGTTTGCGTCGCGGCTTTGGTGGACGCTGCGCTGGCTCGGGCATGATGCTGTAGCAGTGCTGGACGGTGGTTTTTCGGCTTGGGTCGCCGAGGGCCGCCCCGTGACTGACGTCGTGCCGCAGCTCGCGCCCGGCGACTTCACGCCGCAGCCGCGCCCCGACTTGCTGACCACCGCGAGCGAGCTAGCGGCACCCCAATCGATCGCGCGAAAGCTGTTCGACGCGCGCGCGCCTGAGCGATATCGCGGCGAAGTCGAACCGATCGACCGCGTCGCCGGCCACATTCCGGGCGCCGAGAATCTACCTTTCGCCGAGAATCTGCGTGACGGTCACTACCGGCCCGCGGCCGAGCTGCGCGCACGCTTTGCCAGGGCGCTGGACGGCACCGCACCCGAGCAAGCCGTCGTGTATTGCGGGAGCGGCGTCACGGCGTGTCACGACGTCTTGGCCTTCGCACACGCCGGTTTGCCGCTGCCGCGCCTCTACGCTGGCTCGTGGAGCGAATGGATCACCGATCCGGCTCGCCCCACCGCCAAGGGCTGACGCGCTCGCTCATAGCTCGGCGGCGTCGCGCCGACCGCTGAGACGCGGAACGAGCGTGAAGCGCTTGTTCAACTTAGCGAGCCCCATGAAGACCAGCACGCGCGCGTTGATCTCCGGGCGATCGACGCCAAAGCCGGCCAATAACGACGTGACTGCCGCGCGCAGATCCAAAAACTCGCTCGGCGCCATCAACAGCTCGACGAACTCGGGCTTGTAGAAGCCTTTGACGAACTTCTTGTACGTCTCGACCTGCTTCAGCACCCAGGCTTCGTAGGCCACGAACTCGCGCCGTGAAAAACGCCCGTTCGTGAGCGCCGCGTCGACCGCAATGGCTGCCCGAAACGCGCCGACCATGCCCAAGTACACGCCGGTCGAGAAGACCGGATCGATGAAGGCGCCGGCGTCACCGACGAGCACGAAGCGATCGCCGGCGAGCTTCTTGCTCACATACGAGTAGTCGGAAATCGCGCGCACCTGCGCCACGCGAGTCGCGTTGGCCAGGCGCTTGGCCAAATAAGGAGTCGCGGCGATTTGGTCGTGAAAATACGTTTCGTCGGGCTTCTTGCCGCGCAGCATGCTGGCCGGTCCCACCTGACCGACACTGGTGCGGCCGCCCGCCAACGGGATCACCCACCACCAGCCACCGGGCACCAGCACGACCGAGATGTCGCCTTCACGCTTGCCCGCGTGCCGCTCGGCGCCTTCGAAGTGCGAAAACACCGCGAAGTTCTTCAACCCCAAGTCCATCTCGCGCAGACCGAGCTTGCCGGCCATCAGCGACGTCTGACCGGTGGCGTCGATCAAGATTTGCGCCGAAATGCGCGTTTCGGCGCCAGCTTCGTCGCGAATCGTGACTTCAGCGGCTTCGCGCGCGACATCGAAGCGCGTGACGGTCGTGCCTTCGCGCACCTCGACGCCGAGCTTGGCGGCGTTCTGCAGCAGCAGCTGATCGAGCTCGGAGCGATCGACCTCGAACGCCGACGGCGCACCCGGAATGAGGCCGTCCGCGAACTGGTAGCGCTGGGTCAGGCTACCGTCTGCCGTCACGAACTCGGCCGCGTACTTGGGCAAGAAGCCGTGCCCGACCAGCGTTGGCATCACTCCCAGCTCTTCGAACAGCGGCATCGAGCAGGGCAGCAACGACTCGCCAATGTGGAAGCGTGGAAAACGCTCCTTTTCGAGTAACACCACGCGCCGGCCACGTTGCGCCAGTCGCGCCGCCACCGTCGAGCCGCTGGGCCCGCCGCCGATCACGATCACATCGTACTTCGCTGCCACGCGAGCAGGCTTGCGCGCGACCCGCGGCGCGTCAACCGGTGGGCACCACGCAGCCCGCGGCTACTGCGCTAGCTCGCTTTTCGATACGACTACTGGCCGAGATTGGCCACGACCGCGTCGCCCATCGCGGCGGTCGAAAGCGGCTTTTCCGCATTCGGCGAAAGATCGCGCGTCCGCGCACCCGCCGCTAGCGCGGCCTCGACGGCGCGCTCGACCGACTGCGCTTCGGCTTCGAGCCCGAGGCTGTGACGCAGCAGCATCGCGGCGCTCAAGATGGTGCCGAGCGGATTGCAAATGCCCTTGCCGGCGATGTCGGGCGCGGAACCGTGAATCGGCTCGTACAGGCCGAGCTTGCCTTCACCGAGCGACGCACTCGGCAGCATGCCGAGCGAGCCGGTCAGGACCGCGGCTTCGTCCGACAAGATATCGCCGAACATGTTCTCGGTGACCATCACGTCGAAGCTGCCCGGATTCGTGACCAGCCGCATCGCGCAGCTGTCGACCAGCTGATGCTCGAGCGTGACGTCGCTGAACTCTTTGCCGAGCTCGACCGCGACCTGCCGCCACAGCCGCGATGACTCTAGAACGTTGGCTTTGTCGATCGACGTCAGCTTCTTGGTCCTGCCGCGCGCCAGGTTGAAGGCCAGCCGGCACACGCGCTCGATCTCTTTCTCGGTGTACTCGAGCGTATCGACGGCTTTCATGCCCATGTTTTCGGTCTTCTCGCGGTACTGCTTGCCGAAATACAAGCCACCGGTCAGCTCGCGCACGAGCAGCATGTTCACGCCGGCGATGCGCTCTGGCTTGAGCGGCGACGACGCGATCAACTCCGGGTAGCTCTTGACCGGGCGCAAATTGGCGTAAAGGCCGAGGCCCTTGCGGATTGCCAGCAAGCCCTTCTCGGGCCGCGTCTTGGCGTTCGGGTCATCCCACTTCGGGCCGCCGACGGCGCCGAGCAGCACCGCGTCCGAGCCCTTGCACGCGCTGAGCGTCGCTTCTGGCAGCGGGTCGCCGGTCTCGTCGATGGCGATGCCGCCGATCAACTGATTCTCGAACGAGAATTCGTGGCCGCGTTTGCTGGCAACGGCCTCGAGCACCTTGCGCGCTTCGGCGACAACTTCCGGCCCGACACCATCACCGGGCAAAACGACAATTTTGGCTTTCATGTTTGAGGCGTGGCTCCTGCGCAGCGGCGTCTTACGAGATTTTTTTACAAGGAGATCGGGAGATCGGGAGCAATTTAATTGTTCGAGCGGGCGGGCTGAGGCGCCGTCGCGAGTTTGTCGGCGCTGGGGCGGACGCTGCCGGGGCCGGTGGCGTGGGTGACGCCGAGCTTGATCAAGCCGTACTCGATCGAATCGACCAGCGCTTGCATGGACGCTTCGATGATGTTCGGCGAGGCCCCGACCGTGCTCCACGAGCCGTGCTCGTCACGGCTGTCGATCAGCACGCGCGTGATGGCTGAGGTGCCTTCGGTTCCGTCGAGAATACGCACTTTGTAGTCCGCGAGGTGGATGTGTTCCACGGCCGGGTACATCGGCGCAAGGGCTTTGCGGAGCGCCGCGTCGAGAGCGCCGACCGGGCCGTTACCGTCGGCGACGGTGTGCAAGACTTGCGAGCCGACCCGCACCTTGACCATGCCCTCGGCGAAGGTTTCGCTGCCCTGGCGTTGGCCGACCTGGGCCTGATAATCGAGGACCTCGAACAGCTGCGTGTAGCCCTTGGCCCGCCGCAACAGCAACAACGCCACCGAAGCCTCGGCGCTTTCGTACGACAAGCCGCGCGCCTCGGCGGCTTTGATCTCGTTCAGCGCCTCGAGGTCGGCGCCTTCGCGGATTTGCACGCCCAGCTCCTCGGCTTTCGACAGCACCGAGCCGCGCCCGGACAGCTCGCTGACTACGACCCGCATCACGTTGCCGACGGCTTCGGGCGAGATGTGCTGGTACGAATCGGCGTGACGGCGCATGGCGGCCACGTGAATGCCACCTTTGTGAGCGAAGGCGCTGCGACCCACGTACGCCATGTGCGCGTCGTGCGTGACGTTGGCGACGTCGGCGACGAAGCGCGACAGCTCCGTCACTTCCTCGAGCTTGCCCGGCGCGAGCGCACGGAAGCCGAGCTTCAATTCCAGGTTCGGCACGATCACCGACAGGTTGGCGTTGCCGCAGCGCTCGCCGAAGCCGTTGATCGTGCCCTGCACGTGGCGCGCGCCGCCCAGCACGGCTGCCATGCTGTTGGCGACACCGCAGCCGCTGTCGTCGTGGGCGTGGATGCCGAGCGGATGCTGCAGCTGGGCGAGCACCTTGGCGACGACGTCCCGCACGTCCCACGGTAGCCCTCCGCCGTTGGTTTCGCATAGCACCAGCACGCGCGCGCCGCCGCGCTTAGCCGCGTGCAGCGTTTCGAGCGCGTACGCTGCGTCGAGCGCGTAGCCGTCGAAGAAATGCTCGGCGTCGTAGATCACCTCGCGCCCAGCCGCGCACAAGAAGGCGACCGATTCCTCGATCATTTTCAGGTTCTCTTCGAGCGTGGTCCGCACCACCTCGGTGACGTGGAAGGTCGAGGTCTTGCCGACCACGGTGCAGGCCGGCGTGCCCGCCGAGACCAACGCCTGCAGGTTCTTGTCGTCCTCGGCCTGGATGCCGGCACGCCGAGTCATGCCGAAGGCGGACAGCTTGGCGTGCTTCCAAGGGCGTTCGCGCCCACGCTCGAAGAACTCCAAGTCTTTCGGGTTCGACCCCGGCCAGCCACCTTCGATGTACGCGACGCCGAAGCTGTCGAGCCGATCGGCGATGCGCAGCTTGTCCTCGAGCGTGTAGGAGATGCCCTCACGCTGAGAGCCGTCGCGCAGGGTGGTGTCGTAGACTTCTACGACAGGGCGGTTGTCACTTTCGGACGAGCTGGGGTTTTCCATGGAAGCGTCGGTTTCTGCAGAGAACTGAGTACGAGAGGAACGGCCACAAAGCAAAAATCCCCCGGACCAAAAAGGTGCGGAGGACCAAAACTGCGGAAAAATTCCGTCAGCTTGCCGCCGCACCCGAGCCAATAATCAGCCCGGATGCAGGGGTAATAATCACCGCCGCTGCCGCCCAAGCCGCCGCGAACGCCAAAGGCGCCGTGGAAACAGCCGAGGTCGGGGCAGACGACATGACCCCGCAAGGTTGGTCTCGTTCGCCGAAGCCGTCAAGGCGCGAGTGGGGAACCCGTCCTCCAGCTCGGCAGGAATTAGGCGTAGTTGGTTTGCGGAATGGGGTTCCCGGTAAAAGGATCTCTGGCATGCTCCGCCCGCCATGAAGGACTGGGGCAGCGGCATCGCGATATTGTGCGGGGTTCTCCTCGCGGGGTGCGGCGACGACGGTCGCCCTAACAAGCCGGGCCCCAGCGATGTCGCTGGCGCCGGAGGTGAGGCGTCCGTCGGGTCCGATGCGGCTGGCGGAGCAGAAGATTCGCCTGCATCGAGTGCGGCAGGGGCAAGCGCTGTAGCAAACGAGGTTTCCGCCGACCTTGATGCCGATGGAGGCGCAATCACGCTTAGCGGCGTGACGGTCACCGTGCCGGCAGGCGCGCTCACCGAGGCCACGACGCTGACTTTGATGCGTGTCGGATCGACGGTTCCGGGATACGAGCTCTATTCCGATGTGTTCGAGCTGACGGCGAACGGCGCTTTGTTCACCAAGCCCGTTGAGGTTCTGCTCGACTACCGCGGCGAGCGGCAACTCGCGAATCTGTTCGTCACCAGCGCGGCACTGCCAGCGTACTCTTGGGCCAGCACGACCGTGACTGAGGCCGCCGCTAGTGCACAACTGGCGGCTGGTTCGCGGTTTTTCGTCGGCAACGGCGCGGAGTATGAGGTAACGCCCGAGATGGCCTGTACGCGCGTCGATGTTGTTGACGGCGTTTTCTCGAGCGGCCGTTCGATCAACTTGCTGGCACGGGTCACGGATTGCGAAGGCCGAGCGCTGATGACCCTCAAAGGTGCCGATTTTGTGGCACTGGAGGACGGTGAGCCGCTCGCGCAGCGAACCGTCGAGTTGCGTGAACCGGCACCATTGGCTCCTTTCGTGACCCTCCTGCTCGATGTGGCTACGCTTGCAGTGGCACCCGACGAAACAGCAGAGGCAATGCGGTCCGCGCTCCGCTCCCTCGCTGGCTCCGGGCAGCGCGTTGGGCTTTCGTTGTATGGCGACGGCGATACGCTGACGGAGCTGGCGGCACCGATGCTCGACCTCAGTCCGGTCCAGGCGGCTGTCGACGGGTTGGCGAGCTACCACCTGCCTGGCAAGGTTTCACACTCTGCGTATGCTGCGGTGGCCAGCGCTGTTGCAAATGACACGACGCGGCTAGATGCCTTTCGCGGACGCAATGCGGGCGGCGCGTTGGGCGAGGGCTTTGTGATCTGGGTGTCAGCTTCAACGAGTAGCGAGCACAAAGCTACGCAGCACGCGGCCCTTGCCACCATCGCGGATGCTGGTGACCGAGTTGTCGCGGTGTCGTTGAACGGGCCCATTGACCCGATCGGGAACGATGAGTTGTTCGCGGTTCCAGATCCGAGCGGACTTCACCGGGCGCTTCTGGCGGCCGTTCAGCGTGTGAAAGCCCTAGTCGGCAGCACGTATTGGCTCAGCTACTGCGGAAGCAAGTCGAGCGGCATTCATGCTGTCGGAGCTCGCGTGGCAGGCGACGTGTTTGAGCTTGGACGAACGGGTGAATTTGACGCGACGGGGTCCCTCCCGAGCTGCGAACCGGCGACCCCGTTGACCGATTGCAGCGGCAAGCAATGCGGGGGCGGCGGCTGCGGCGGGTGCGACGACACAACCAGCCAGTGCGACGGCAATACCGGGCAATGCGTCAGCTTCTGCAAGACCGAGCATTGGTGCGGTGGGCAGACTCATCCAAATCCAAACGGGTACGCGCAAAAGTGCGACGATACGCCGACCGCGACCGCATGCGCAGAAGCTTGCGTGAATCTTGAGACGAATTCGTCGCACTGTGGCAGTTGCGACACGGCGTGTCCGGCGGGCTCCTCTTGTTCAGGCGGTACCTGCGTCTGCTCGGGTGGCAGCGAGTTGTGCGACGGGGCTTGCGTCGACACGTCGCTCAACTCGAGGCATTGCGGGAAGTGCGGCACGGCGTGCGCGAGCGGCGAAGGCTGCTTCGGCGGAAAATGCGCCAACGCTTGCCCGAGCGGTCTGCATGGCCCAACGCTCGTGAAGGTACCCACGCCGGCCGGTGGCATCATGTGTATCGATTCTACGGAGGTCACGGTTGGCCAGTACGCTGACTTCGTGAAAGACCGAGCGGGGGATGCCAGCGGCCAGATCCCGGAATGCGCGTGGAATCTATACTTCGCGCCACCAGAGGGTTGCGGATTCGATGCCAGTCTCCTTTCCGAGCCCCTGAAGCATCCGCAAGAATGTGTCGACTGGTGCGACGCTGCGGCGTTCTGCAAGTGGGCGGGCAAGCGGCTGTGCGGGGGGATCGATGAGCCCCACGTCGCGATCGCGGATCTGGCGGATGCCAAGAAGGACGCTTGGTACAACGCGTGCTCTTCAGGTGGCGTTAACAACTACCCGTTCGGCAACACGTGCAACACCATGCCTTGCCGGCTGGAGGGGTATACGTCGAGCCAGGTTCCGGCCGGTTACCAATGCCAAGCCAGCGGCGCCTACCAGGGCGTGTTTGATCTGATAGGCAACGTTGAGGAGTGGGTAGACAGCTGCACGCCCTATCCCAACAGCGGCGGCACGCTCGATGGCTGTCAGATTCGCGGCGGCGGCTACAGCGGTGGAGGCAGTCCCGCGAGCTGCTCATTCTGGGATCAATCAACCGCGCGCTGTGGCGCGCCTGATCCCAACGATCGCCGTCGGCGTGACTCCGCGCAGCTGCGAGTTGGCTTTAGGTGTTGTGGACGATGACGAGGTACAAAGTGGTAGCAAGATCGAAGTGTGCTCAGGGGCTGGGCGGACTATTGGCAGGTGCGGTTTGGCTCGTTACCGCGTGCGGTAGCGCTGGCAGTCATGGGGGTGCTGACCATTCAGGTAGCGGGGGAGAGCCCTCCGACGCACAAGGTGGAGCGCACGACAGCAGCGGTGGTAAGCCCAGCAGCACCGCGGGCAGCGCCCAGCTCGGCGATGCCGGCACCCTCTCCGTCGCAGCGTGCGCCGACAACAGCTCAATCGCGCCCGTCTGGCCGATGGGTGCCAAGCTAGAGGCCATCGCAGCTCCAGGCTCAGTATCGCTGACCTGGCCTGCCGCGAGCGGTGCCGACAGATACCACGTCTTCAGCGACGACGCAGAGATCGCCACTGTCGCGAGCCTCAGCTTTGTCGCAGCGGCGTCGCCGGGAGAATCGCACGACTTTCACGTCGAAGCCGCCGAGTTGTGCGGCAAGTTCGCCACGGGTCCCGACGCTTCGGCAGGCGCCCTACCAATTCCCGACCCGAGCAAATCTGCGCCCGCGCTGACGACTACCGCCTCGTCGCCGTTTCCGGACGCTGTTCGATTTCTATACACCGGCGACAATCCGGTTCAGATCGGCAACCAGCCCGGCACGATCGATGAACGTCGCGTCGCTGTGGTACGAGGCAAAGTCACCCACTGCGACGGCACGCCCGCTCCAGGCGTGAAAGTTTCGGTACCCACCGAGCCAAGCTTGGGCTGGACCTTCTCGCGCAGCGATGGCGCCTACGACCTTGCTGTAAATAGTGGCGGCTGCGAAGTCGGGGTTCAGTTTGATGCAAGCGGTTCTCCTAGCGTTCAGCGCAAAGTGAATGCGGCGCCGCTGGACTACGTCCGCGTTCCAGATGTCGTGATCGTACCCTATGACGGCAAGGTCACGACCGTGACGCTACCGTCAATGTCAGCGAGTAGTGCGCAAGGCTCCGAGGTCAAGGACACCTCCGGAGCGCGTCGCGCCACGGTGGTGTTCCCGCCGGGCGTGACTGCATCGATGACGCTTCCCAATGGCACCGAGGAAGTACTGCCCACACTCCACGTGCGCGCCACCGAGTACACGTCGGACGAATGCGGCGAGGCCGCCATGCCTGGCAAGCTACCGGCCGAGAGCGCCTACACGTACGCGGCCGAACTCTCCGTCGATGAAGCCGTCCAGGCCAATGCCAAGTCGATCAATTTCTCGAAGCCTGTTGCCCTCTACGTCAACAACTTCATTGGCTTTCCTACCGGTTCTCCGGTACCCACGGGCTACTACGATCGGGACACTCAGTGCTGGCAGCCCGTGCAGAGTGGCATCGTCGTCAAGATCACCGCCGTCGCCGGCGGGGCTGCTTCGCTCGACGTGAACGGCGACAACGTTGCCGATGACGCCGCAACGCTGACGACGCTCGGGATCTCTTCCGAGGAAACTCAGGAGCTAGCGAAGCTATTCAACGCGGGCGCAACGCTCTGGCGTACACCCTTGCTGCACTTCTCCCCCTGGGATTGCAACTGGCCATATCGCCCTGAGGGTGACGCGAGGTACCCGATCCTTGAGCCTTTGGCTGATGCGAGTGCCAACATCGGTCCAGAGCCCTGCGAGAGTGGCTCGGACATTGGCTGTGTGAGCGGTTCTGTGCGTGAAACTGTGCCGTTGCCAGGGACCGGCAATGCGCTCGTGTTCTCTTCGAAGCGCGGCGCTAGACCGTTCGAGCTCGACTTTCGAATCACCGATAGTGACGTCGGTTCGCTCGTGCGCGCAGACATCGAGGTGAACGTCGCTGGGCGCAGCTTTTACAAGAATTTCGATGCCGCGCCCGGTCAAGTCTACCATGTCGCATGGGACGACAGGGATGCGTACGGGCGCGCCGTCACGGGCTCCGCCAACGTGTCCGCTACGCTTACCTATTGGTACAAGTCCGCTTACGCGCCCCCCGACAACAGGTTTGGCGACGCGCCGGTGAACGGGAAGCTTTCGGAACGCGATTGGCAATACCTCCCGGGCCGGGGTGAGATTGGGCTTTCCGCGAAATGGTTGGGCACGGCACATGCAAGTTCACCGCTCGGATTGCGCGGTGGGTGGGCGCTAGCTGACTACCTCACCTTGGATCCGATCAGTCACCAAACGTTTGCGGGCGACGGTCAGATCCGATCCCTTACCGGCGCAGGTGAGATCAAAGGTGGCTACTTCATCGACACGTTTGCCGGCAAAGGCACGGCCGGGTCTGATGGCGACGAAGGGCCCGCATTGGACGCGTCGTTTCGCTACCCTGCGGGGCTCGCGGTGGCTCGCGATGGGTCCGTCTACGTTGCGGACTTGGAAGACCATCGCATCCGAAGGATCACTCCCGACGGCATCGTGCACCCGGTTGCGGGGACAGGAAAGAGCGGGCGAGGCCCCGAGGAGGGAGTCGCGCTCCTGACTGATCTTAACCGGCCGCAAGGGCTGTCTTTCGATTGTGATGGCAGTCTGTTCGTAAGCGATGACCAGGGCTACCTTGTCAGGAAGCTCACCCCGGACGGCGTGTTCCACCCTCTGCCGTTCCGGCAGACTGACTATTTTGAGGGGCTGGACGGACCGGCCGCCGCCGCGGCGTTCGCGGTCAATTCGAGCCTCAACCATGGCACGCAGGTCAGTCCGGGCTCGGACTGCCGAGTTTACTTCTCCTCAGGCAATGGTTTGGTGATGCGCCTCGACCCGAGCGACGAGGTCACTCTCGTCGCTGGGGATCCGGCCTACAAGAGCTCCTCCAAGATCCCTTTCGCCGAAAATGCGCCAGCGAAGTACACGCACTACACCGGCTCGACCGGCATGGCGTATGAGCCGAGGACCGGTTCGATACTCTTCGCGACTTCCCTGACGGCCCAGCCAGGTTTCAGCACGTCGATTGTTCGAGTTACGCCGGATGGACTGCAACACCTGGTCGCTGGGGATGCGTCGTTACCGCGTGGCGTAAGCGGAGACGGAGGACCAGCCCGAAGCGCCGCGCTCAATAGCATTGGCACGATGGTGCCGCTGAGAGACGGCGCGATCCTGTTCATCGATTCTGACCCCAAGCTCGGGGAGGCTGTCATTCGACGCGTTGCCCCGCAGGGAAGCATCTTCACTGTCGCGGGTGGCGCTTCGGTAGGTGAGAAAATCCCTGCATTGGGAGCGCATCTAGGCTTTGGCTTGCCGCGCGCCATGGCCGCGGGCCCCGATGGCACAATCTATCTCGCCAGCGGTCCTGAACATCGCATTCGTCGGCTGCGACCCATGTCAACGTTCGTGGCTCGTGACCCATCTCCGGCACCCCAGGCGCGTCGGAGCGCCAAGGAAGTCAGCCCCGCCGACGCTCTCGCGGTGGATGAGACAGCAGTACCCGATTCGACTGGAAGCACGGTCGACGTGTTCGATCAGGCTTCGGGGCGTCACCTGAGATCCTTCGACGCTCTCACCGGTATTCTGGGGCGCTCCTACAGCTACGACGATGCGGGCATTCTCACCGGTATTTCGGACGTGTTCGGCAACACGACGACGTTCGCCTACGACACGGCGAACATGCTCAGCACGATCACGTCGCCGTTCGGGCTCGTGACCACGCTCAAATACGATATCGACGGGAACCTCGAGTCTGTCGAAAACCCCGCAGGTGAGGCATACCACTTCACCTATCACGCAGGGACGCAGCTCCTGGCGAGCTTCCAAAACCCTGCGGGCAACCTCTCCACGTTCGCCTACGATGAACTCGGACGGCTGAGCAAGGACAGCGACGCTGGTGGTGGCTCAAAAACAATCAACCATGCTGGAACCGTCAGCAGTCCGAGCAGCACGATCACGACGGCGCTGGGTCGTAGCAACGGGTACTCGGCGGACGTTAAGGGCGATGGCACCGTCACCGCGCGTTCGATCACCAAGTTCTACGGCGCGAGCTCGGTGAGCTCGACCGACCAAGAAGGCAAGCGCACTGTCGCCTACGAAGGTGGGAGCACCTTCGTCAATAGCGGGTGGGGATCCGTCACGGAGCACGGTGGGAACGAAAGAAGTGAGCGCGGGATGACTTTGTGGGGCTGACCGCTCGTCGAAGGGTTTGCGAACACAACCACGAAAGGCGCCCCATGACGAGATTGCCCTGCCTCGATGA
>JBBRMI010000041.1:0-45750 GCA_038230915.1 Polyangiales bacterium
CAAAGACGGCGCCGTCGATCCCATCTTGTCGATCGACGATCACGGTAAAGACTGCGTGGCGCCAACCGTCGTGACCGATCCCTGGTATGGGCCGGCTGTCACGCAGCTGTTCGTTGGTGCGTGGAGCTTCCACGCCATGAACGCGCCGCTCGACGTGTGGATTGACGATCTGGTGGTCGATACCAAGCCTGTCGCTTGCCCGCCGAAGTGACGGCATCTGCGCGGCAAAGCCGTACTCATTTCGACGACGGGCTCGTGCGGCAGCTCTTGCGGCTGCGCCAAGGAAAGCTCGGGTCGCGGCTAGCCGGAATCATACAGCGTCAGCGAGACGTGCACAGTCGGTCTCGCTCGCAACCACGGCGCGACGTGCAGCTCCACACCGACCGCGGCCACCGCGATCGGCCGGCGCCGTGCGATTTTTTCCAAGCGACCGAGCACCGCCGTCAACAAGGCGCCGTTGAAGGGCGCGTAGAGAAAGAAAATCGATCCGGCGAGCTCGGCCTCGACCGCGTTGGCGTGCACGAACGACACCGCATCGAGCCCGAGCGCGACACAGCGCTCGCGCGCGGCGTGAACCAGCGGCGCCTGGATTTCGATCCCGTGAGCCCGCGCCCCGCTCAACAAATGCGTTAAAATCACGACTTTTCCGAGCCCCGAGCCGAGATCGACCAGCGCGTCGCTCGGCCGCAGCGGTAGCTCACGCACCAGCGCCAGAATTTCGTCCACGCCGCACGGCAGGTAGGGCACGGCACCGCGCGGCAAACCCGCGACGTCCGGCGGCGCCTCTTCGAGACCGAGTAGCTCGTGGGTCCACGCGTCGCGCTCGCGCGCGGGGACGGCCAGCAGCCGCTCGAGCAAGGCGGCGCCGCGCAGCGCCCCTGATCGGAGCTCAGCCTGCGCCGTTTGCGCTTCGAGCCGCAGGGATTCGTCCACCAAGGCGCGAGGCTACCAGACGTCAGCCGCGCGTGCGAAGCCGGGCCAGTGCTCCCGCCCACGCTCGAACCCTCGCCTGCTGAAGCCATCCCGCCCGCGCCTGCCGCGGCGACGCGGCACCGTCTTCGGCGCCGCGGTCGACCTTGACGCTGGTGAGCATCTTGGTTGGCATCGTCGACAGTGCGACGCCCTCGATCATGGTGCCGGGAAGATCTTCACCGTGAGCTTGTAGGTGGTGGAGTTGTCACCGTAGCCGACGTCGATGTACGTGAAGCTGATCGGGCTGCCGGTGCCGGCGAACAGCAGGCAGTACGTGTGATCTTTGCGCCACGGGCCCCACCAGTAGGGGCGCGGCGGTGACTTCGGATTCGACTCGTCGACGCCCAGACCGTAGTCGGTGTTGGCGTCGCCGACGTCGACCTTGCCGCCACCGTTGGCGTCGTAGTCCATGTAGTCGGCGTCGCCTTCGCCGAGGCCTCCGCCGCCGACTTTGCCGCTGCCAGCCGCCTGCAGCAAGTAGACGACGCCGCTGGTCGTGGACATCTGCGACTTGACGGTTTGTTGAGTGAGCGGGGTTTGTAGTGACTCGAGTGCCGCGGGTAGCGCGGGCGTCGGCGAAAGGTGCAGCACCTCGACGCGGATGCTACCCATCCCGGTGGCTCCGGCCGCGCGCAGCATCTTGAGCGACAAAGGCGCGCCGGTGCCGGTGACGAGCATGTAGTAGACGTGGTCCGTGCGGTACGGTCCGAACCACTTCTTGCGGCGGGCAGTCACGCCCGGCAGCACGCGCTCGAAGGTGATGCCCACGTCGATACCAACGTCGACGCCGCCGAGCATGTCTTGGGCGGTGCCGCCCGTGATCGCGGCGTACTCGGCGTCCATTTGACCGGCGCCCGGGTCCGTCGCGCCGGTGGCTTTGAGCAAAAACAACTCCCCGTTGTCCAGGCTGACCTTCGAAACCGCGGCGGCGCCGCTGGCCGGTACTTGGATCGTGTCGATGGAGTTGGGGGTCGCGGCGGGTGCGCCCGCACCGCCACCGCCCTGACCGCCGCCACCGCTGCCTAAACTGCCGCCTGCTCCTGACATGCCACCGCTCGTTGACGGCGTGCCGCCGCCAGCCGTGCCGGCCGCTCCGCCGCCGCCGCCTGACGTTACCGTGCCGGCACCGCTGGCCCCGCTCACGAGCCCGCCCGTTCCGGCGGTCGGCATCGCGCTCACGCCGCCGCTACCGCTCGCCGCGACTTGCGGCAGATCAGGCGACGCGGACGAGCATGCCAGGAAGCTCGTAGCCAGCAAAGCATATCCAACCACGCCTGGGCGGTCCAGGCGGCGAGTCGAAAACCGCGCCTTCGGGTTTGCCAAACGTTTCTGGTCGGTCAACATGAGGCTCCGCTGGTTTCTGTTCCCAACAGCACCGGTCACGGCTCAAGCATTCACCCGCGTCAGCTGCTGAAAGATCGGGGGACCGACTTTTTACGTAACGTTCGGCGGGGTCGGCGTACGTCGATGGAGGAGAAACGCCTATGACCGTCACGAACCCCGAATCGGGCACGAATGTGCATGAAATCGCCAGCGGTATCTTTCGTATCAGCACGCCGGTTCCGCCCGGGGCGATCCCCGGCGGCTTCACGTTCAATCAGATTTTGATCGTCGACGACCAGCCGTTGCTGTTTCACACTGGGCCACGCGGCATGTTCCCGCTCGTCAAGGACGCGGTCGCGCATGTGCTCGGGGACGTCAAGAAGCTGCGCTATGTCGGTTTTTCGCACGTCGAATCCGATGAGTGCGGCGCGCTCAACGAATGGCTTGCAGTCGCGCCCCAGGCGGAACCGGTGTGCGGCACGGTAGCCGCCTTGGTGTCGGTCACTGACCTGGCCGACCGTCCGCCGCGAGCGCTGGCGGACGGCGAGGAACTGTCGCTCGGCAAAAAGAGCGTGCGCTGGCTCGACGCGCCCCATTTGCCGCACAACTGGGAGTGCGGCTACATGTTCGAAAAGACCACCCGCACCTTGCTATGCGGCGACTTGTTCACGCACCCTGGCGCTGAGCTACCGCCGCTCACCGAGTCGGAGGTGCTCGGCCCCTCCGAGCAGATGCGCAAGGCGATGGCCGGCAGCGTCGCGATCGAAGCGCAAGCTCCAGCGCTGCTTGCCAAGCTTGCGGCGACCGAGCCAACCACACTAGCGTTGATGCACGGCAGCTCTTACCGAGGCGATGGCAGTGCCCTCTTGCGTGGACTGGCGGCTGCGCTCCGCAGCTGAACAACCCGCAGCAGCTAGCACGCGCGCCACGCTGATGGGGGCGCGTGCTAGGCTGCGTCCGACGATGGCGGATGCGGTCGAACCATTCGAGAACGGCGAGCTCGTGCGCCGGATTGCGGGACGGCTCGCCGACGCCGCCAGCGCCGAAGCCGAGCTGTGTCGGCGCTTTTTTGCGCGCGCACAACTGTACGGCCTCAAGCATCTCAAAAAACCCGAGGAAGCGCGCGATTTGGCGCAAGCCGTGATGGTCGCAGTGCTGTTGGCGGCCCGCGCGAACAAGATCCTCGATCCGAGCCACCTCGAGCGCTTCGTGCTCGGTACGTGCCGCAACGTCGCGAGCCGCCTGCGCGAAACCGAGGCGCAGGCGCGACCGACCGAGCCGAGCGAGCTCGAGCGCCTGGCCGGGGCCGCGCCCGAGCTCGAATTCATCGATCAAGGCGCGCTCTACGGCTGCCTGCGCCGGCTCGACGCGCGCGGTCGTCGGGTCGTGTACCTCTCGTTTCACGAGCAAGAGTCCGCCGAGCAGATCGCGCTCGCGCTCACGACCACGGCCGGCAACGTGCGCGTGCTCCGCCACCGCGCAGTCGCTCAGCTGCGTGAATGCCTGGATGATTGCGCGAGGAGGAACCCATGAACGCCAGTTGCGCGTCTCCGCTCTCGCAGGAGCTGCTCGTCGACTATTGGTCGGGTGAGTTGGATGCCGCCGCTGTCGACGGAATCGACGAGCACGTGATGGGTTGTGACGTGTGCGCCGCGGCCTCTGCGCGCGTGGCGGCGCTGCGCGAGGCGGTTCGCGAGATTATCCCGGTGGTCTTATCGCGCGACGAAGTCGAAGCCTTGCGGCAACGCGGTTTGCGCGTGGTCGAAAACCCCGTCCGGCCGGAAACGGCGGCGTTGGCCGTTTTCGGCGCCAACGTGGATTTACTGATCCATCGCCTGGGGGGATTGGACTTGAGCCGCGTCCAGACCGCGCAAGTGACGGTCAGCGTCGAGCCGACGGGCGAGGTGTTGACGGTCGAGGCCAACGCGCCGTTCGAACGCGAAGCCGGCGAAATCCTGATCGCTTGTCAGCGGCACTTCTCGGCCTACCCGAGCAAAGTCGTATTCGACGTCCAGCTGGTCGAAACCGGCGGCGCCCGGCAAAATGCTCGCTACGTCGTGCCGCACCTGTTCGAGTGATCGGTTGTTATACGTGACTTCCTGGTCGGCAGCCTGGCGACCGTCATCGCCGGAAGGACTGAGACATACAAGCCTTGGCCCGCTAGCTCCAAGATCCGGCAAAGCTGCGCACTGGCGCGGCCGTGCCGGGCGTTTTCTCGCTACCGAACGCGGTCGCTCAGTGGCGAGGCGGCAGCCAGGCGAGCCAGGCGCCGGCACCGTTCCGTTGATCGGTGGTGCCTTGGACGATCGTCGTGCCGTCGCGGGTCACGATTCGCTGCGCGCTCTGCAGGCGAGCGCCCTCCAAGTCGGCCCCAAGCGTCGTGAGGTACGCCGCGACGCCGACGGCGCCGACGCCGTCCCAGAGCGTGGCTTCGCTGGTTCCGTTGAGCGAACCACTGCGACCGACGAGCACGTCACCGGCGGCGTTGGCAGCGTAGGCATAGCTGTACATGTAGCCGGGCAAGGACTGCAGCGGCACCAGCCCCATGGCGCCGCTCCAGCGGAACGGCGCCGCTCCATCGACACCTTCCTCGGGGAACGTAACGGCGGTCGGTTGGATCACGCCGAACGCGACGTTACCGGCGCGGTTGGTTCCACCCGTCGACACCTCGGCGTGACCGGTCGGCGACCCCGGTAGCGCGACGACGCCCGTATCCGCCGACCAACGCGCCGCCATCCGCGTCTGCGAGGTCCCACACTGCGCGCTTCCAAAAGCGATCGTCCCGGCTTCGTTCAGCGCGTTCTGGTACATTTCGCAGCTGGTCTGGCTGGTGCCCTGCTTGATCGGAACCATCCCGGAAGCCTGGGTCCAAACGAACGAGAACCCTTTGGCTGGATTGACGTTGCAGTAGCCGAACACGGTGCTCGCGTCCTTGCTGTAGCGGTTAACGTTGCAGCTGGGCAGCCCCGGCAAAGTGCCGAGCTGCTCGACGCCACCGGCCAGCGACCAACGGAAGACCTGCTTGGGTTCGTCACGCGTTTCCCCGACCAGAATCGACCCGTCAGCGCTCATACCGACGATTGAGCCGTTGGCTGGCCAAGTTGGCTCGTCGACGAGCGCCTGGTAGCCACCTGCCAGGGTCCATAGGAACTCTTGATGGTCGAGCGACTTGTCGTTGCCAACTTTGGCCAGACCCGCCACGACCGTGCCGTCGGTGTTCATGAACTCGGGCCCGCCCGAGATGGTACCGACAGGCTCACCCAACCGGGTGGTACCGCCAGCCTTGGTCCAGCGGAAGTAACCTACGGAATTTTGCTCGACCCGCCTGAATTCGCCAACGACGGTTTGACCGTCCGCGCTCACGAAGTCGGGATAGAAATCGGTCGCACCCGGCAAGTCGTCGAGGTGATCGAGTGCGACCACGCCACTGGCTTCAGTCCAAACGAATGGCTGGCTCGAAGACCAGTCGCACGGTGCGCCGCTGCCCGGCGTTCTGAAGCAGTATGAATTGGCGCCGAACAGCGCGCCTTGTTCCAGATTGCCGCCAGCGATCGAAAGCGTCGCGGTCCAGATCACCCCAGGCGCGGTCGCGCCCGCGGGCCGCAAGGTGGGCGGCGGTGCCTGAAGGAGTTGAAACAGGCCGTGCGCAGGCGCAACGACGCTCGCACCTCCGACACCTAAGAGTTCCCCCCCCTCCCCATTCGCGATCGGCGAATCGTTCGGGGCTCCGCTTTGCCCACGCCCGATGCTGACGCCTTTGCCTGCCGTTCCTACCGCTCCGCCAACCGCGGCTGGTTTACCAGCCGTGCCCGCAGAGCCCGACGCAGATCCGCCCGTCGCTTCCGGACTATGAAGATCGACCCAGCCGCCGCAACCCGTCATGATGGCTCCGAGCCATGCCAAAGCCGTGAGCGCGCCCCTGTGTTGCTGAATCATGGATCGTTAGTTCCCTCTGCTGGCGCGAATGAGCGCTGCGAGGGTTGAGATTCGTTCATGCGCGCCAAGAGCTCCGCCGACTTCTGGCGCACGGACGGCGAACGCGCTGAGGCGCGCAGTCGGCGCAGCAGGCTGGCAGCGTCGCTTTCACGACCTTGCGCGAGCAAGAGCTGGGCTTGAACGAGCTGTGCCGACTCACGCTCGGCGTTGGTGCCACGCTCTGCCAGCTCTTCGAGCGCGGCGTTGGCGGTCTCGAAGTCGCGCTCGCGCAAGCCGCGCGCCGCGCGTTGCCACTGTTCACTGGCCGAAGCCACGGGTGTTGGCGACGCCGGCGCCGCACTTGCCAGCGACGGCGGTTGCGGCGCGACGGGCCCCGGAGACGTCTCGACCCGAGGTGCCAGCGGTACAGGGGCAGGCTGGCTCGGCGTCACGGACAACGGCTTCGGCGCCCGCATCACCACGACGTCAGCGCTTCGACCGAGCAGTCGCAGCGGCCCAGTCGCGGCGTAAACCGTGCCCATGCCGAGCGCCGCGCCGACCAAGATCCAACGCGCGACTTGCAGCGCCGTAGCGCGCAAACGCGGCGGGCGACGCCGGCCCAAAAACCTCAGATAGGCCCGCTGAACCTGGCCCGAGCTCGCGGCTTGGTCCTGCCACGCTTCCACCCAGTCGCGCGGCGCTTCGTCGTCAGGATGGCGTGAGCCCATGCTGCCCTCCGTAAGCAAGAGCCGCGTCGGACTGGAGCAGTGCCCGGAGCTGCTTCCGCCCGTCGCGCAAGCGTGAGCGCGCGGTCAGCTCGTTGCAGTCGACGATCACCGCCACCTCCGCGATGCTCAGCTCTTCGAGATCGTGCAGCACCACGACCGCGCGATGCCGTTCACTCAGCCGCGCCAAACCGGCTTGCAAACCGCGCGCGCGTTGGCGCCGCTCGAGCTCGGCGCTGGGCAAGGCATCATCCGTGACGCTTAGCACCGGATCATCCTCCTGTTCCAGGCGAAAGCGCAGGCTCCAGCGCCGGTACCAACGCCGCTGCTTGAGCAACACGCGGTAGCAAACCGCATAAACCCAGGTCAAAAATTCGCTCCGCCCCTCGAACGACGGCAGCTTCTTGAACACCTGCTCGGCGGCCAGCTGCACCAAGTCGTCCAAGTCTGGAGCGTTGCCGCCCGCGAGTGCACGCATTCGCCGGTACAACGCCTCGAATAGCTCGCGCTCGCTCAGCGCGCGCGGCTCGGCCGAGCGCGCTGCTTCGTCTGTCAAAGCTTTGGGAATGACCGTCACCGTGGGGTCCCGCCGCCATTAGACGCCAGGCCGCCTGATCGTCGTGCGGGCATTTTGCATATTCGTGACCTGGATCTGGCCGTCAGTTGGTTAGTTCCCGCTCAGCCGTCAGCCGAGCAAGACCGGGGCCGCTTTTTCTCGAAAGCTCCGCCGCAGCACGCAGAAGTCACGCTATACGGCAGAAGCCTTTGAGCGAGAAAACCCTCCCGTCGCCCGGCAATCGCCGCTCGGTCTGGCTATTTGGTCCCGTGCTCTCGGCGGCACTGGCCAGCGTTCGGCCCGCGCACGCGGCTGACGATGCGGTGCGGATCGCCTGCCCCGACCAGACGACCGAACGAGCTGCGGAGCTCGAGTCACGCGTACGCGCCAACCTGCTCACAGCCGAGCTGAGCGCGACGGTGCTGATCTCGTGCCGCCCCGAGCACACCGAAGTGCGCGTCGACGCCGCGTCAGAAAGCGTCACCGTCCAATTGCCGACAACTTCCGTCGACGCGTTTCGCGACGATGTGCTGCGCGGCGTGGAGGAAGCGCTGCAAGAGCTGTTACGCCGCCGCGCACGAACCAACGGCGCACCCCACGCGACCGAAGCCGGCTCCACGCCGACTTCGACCGAGCTGTCGCCGACGCCGCAACCGGCGTCGTCACGGCCGCCAGTCGTGGCGCCAGTCCCAGGCGCGCCAGCGCCTCCCGCCGCTCGCTCAACGAACGAACCAGCTTGGACCGAGCTCTCCGGTGCCGCGCTCGGCGAAGTGTGGGCGGGTCGGACCGCGCTCGGCGGCGCGTTGGGCGTCGCACGCAACACGGGCCCAATTTGGTACGGCGTGCGCGTCGCGGTCCTGCGGCCTACCGCTGCCAGCGCCGATTTTGACGCTACCGAGTTCCACGCCGCGGCCGAGCTCGGCGTTCAGCCACATTTTGCAGCCGGCGTTCGCGTAAGCCTCGGGGTCGGTCCGAGCGTGCTGTTCGTCGCGCCCCACGGCAGCCTCACGGCGCCAACCGGTACGGCCAAAAGCTCGCTATTCCTCGAAGCGCACTTGAGTCGGTCGTTTTGGTTCGGCCGGTTTTCGCTGCTGCCGCATGTCGGCGTGCGGCTGTTCGCCGGCCCGCGCGGAATCCGCATCGACAACCATGAGCGCCTCGCGCTGCGCGGACTCGTGCCGGCTCTGAGCCTGGGCCTGGCTTACCGCTTCGACTGATGTGCACACTCAGTCTTGAATCGGGCACTAATTACGGAGCAGATAGTCCGTAATAAAAAACATCACTTCTTTCGAGGCTTTGCTAGCGGCGGACAGAACATGTCGACCAGCCCGTCGATGAACGCTTCGTTGGATAGCTCGTCGACCGGCGGCCCCAGCGTCTCGAACATCACGAGTTGGCGAATCGACCCTAGCCAAACGCGTGCCGCGACGCGCGGGTCGATGTCGATCACGCGCCCAGCCTCGATCTCGAGGGTGAAGTAGTCGGCGAGCGATTTCAGGATCCATTGCGCGCGCTTGGCCCGGCCGTCTTTGTCGACAATCGACGGGTTGGACATCATCATCATCATCATCGGCAGCATTTTTCGGGCCGCATCGAGCAGAGTGTGGGCAAGATCCGTCAGGCCGGCCCGCGCGTCCGCGTGTCCATCGCTGGCCGCTCGCTTCTCCAAAAACCGCCCCCACTCGGCCTCGTTGCCCACGGTCATGGCCGCGCTGAACAACGCCTGCTTGGTCGGAAAGCGCCGAAAGATGGTCGCGACCCCCACATGGCATCGCTCGGCCACCTCTTCCACGGTCGCGGTGATGCCCTTGCTCAAGAACACGACTCGCGCCGCCGCCAACACCTCTTCATCAGTAATACCCTGCGGTCGCGCCATTACGGAGTATATAGTCCGTAACTCGCTTCACGGCAATCGGGGCTAGCAGGGCCAGCTGAGCTGAGCCACCATCGCGGAACAGCCGATCGTGAGGCAGCCCGCCGGTAAGCCGTAGCGTAAGCCTAGGGAATTACTTTCTGGCTCGTGAGCCACGCCGCGCATTGCGCGGGCCAAGCCGCCATGTCGCCTGGCGCCTCGAGGCCAGTGCCGTGGCCGCCATCTTGGTAGATGTGCAGCTCCTGCGCGACGCCTTTGGCCTTGAGCGCATCGTCGAAGCGCAGCGAGTTTTCGGGCTTCACGGTCGTGTCTTGGGTGGACACGCCCAGGAACGTCGGCGACGTCATGCTCGTCACCTGCAGCTCGCTCGAATACAGCGTGACGTCGGCCGGCTTGGGGTTGGCGCCGAGCAGCGCCGTTTTCGAGCCGCTGTGCGCGATCGCGGCGTCCATCGAGATCACCGGGTACATCAAGACACCGAACGATGGCCGCGCGTCGACGGCGTCGATCGCGTCGACGGCGGGGCTGGTTGGTGCGCCGGGGCGCGTTTCGAGCGTCGAAGCCAGGTGACCGCCAGCAGAAAAGCCGACCACACCGATGCGCCCGGCGTCGATGCCGCACGCGACGGCATGCTTGCGAACCGTGCGTAGAGCGCGCTGAGCGTCCGCCAACGGAATCCAGGATGAGCCGGGAAAGTCGGAAGGCATGCGGTACTTCAGCACGAACGCCGAGACGCCGAGCGTGTTCAGCCACTTGGCGATCTCGATGCCCTCCTTGTCCCAAGCCAGGTGCGTGTAGCCGCCGCCTGGTGCGATGATCGCAGCCGCGCCTTTCGGTTGCTGCGCCAGGTACGCGAACACCGAAGGCTTCGAGACGCCCGTGACGGAGCGATCGTGCACACCCGGATCTTTGCTGCGTTCATCGAACTTTTCGACGACGGTCGCGCCGGCACTGCCGGGTGCCACGCCCGACCACAGGAAATATTCGTCGGTTCCGAAGGGGCACGCCGCGACCGCACCCCCGCTACCGCCCGCGCCCGCGTTGACGGTAGCGCCACCGACGCTCGCGCCACCGCCACCAGCTGCCGCCTCAGCCGCAGCGCTCCCGCCGCCTCCCTCCGCTTGGCTACCCGCCGCTGCAGCTGCGTCACCGCCGACACTGCCGCCGCCTGCTCCCGTGCCCGCGCCCGCCACCGCCGTTGCCCCGCTCGCGCCGGCCCCGGCAACGCCGCCTGGTGGGTTGGCGTCTTTTCCGCAGCAAATGGTCAGCATTGCAACGCTGGCACAGCTCACCAAAAGGGATCGCATGGTTGTCCGTCGGGCGCTCGGGATCGACCGAAGCGCACTAACTATACCCAATCGGCTCCCGCCGCGGAGCGGGCGAACCGTTCAACGGAACCTCACGGTGCCCAGTCGAAGGCGATGCGCGTGCCCAGCTGAGCAGTGTGGTCAGGGCGCCTACCGTCACCGCCCAGATGCACCTCGTACCCACCGTAGAACACGAAATAAGACATCAAGGGGGACGTTCTGACCGACGCGAACCCAGCGCCCAACAGCACGCGTCCGCCCGGAGGCCACGCCGTCTGTCCGTGGGCCAAACGCATGACCGGGGCGACCTCGAGGTCGACCATTCTGGAGAAGCGCGAAATTCGTAGCAGCACCGGCGAGGCGAGCGTCAAGTAAGCGTCGATGCCCTGGCCGGCACCGTTGCTGGGGATGAATGTTCCACTGGCGGCCACGTCCGCGCCGAGCGCGAGCGTGAGCTGCGAGCCCACGCCGTGCCCGACGAACAGACGCCCACCACCGCCGAGCGCAGGCACGGCGCTCGGGAACGTGACCGTCGCGAAGGCCTGTGTTTCCGCGAGCAGCACCCAGCGACCGACGTCTCCCTGCATCCCGGAAAAATTCGCAACCGGAGCGAGCCAAAACGGACAATCTGCCGCGGCTAGCCCGCGGGCGTACTGGAGCAACGCGCGCGTGCGTTCGAGCGAGAGCGACTCGCCAACGCCATCGAGCCGTTGTCCGTTTTCGCGGTAGCGGCGTTCGGCGGGGCCGCCCGCCAGCTCGAGCTGCTCAGCCAACCAGGCGTCGAGCGCGCGTCGCGTGGCTTCGTCCACCTGACAGACGCTACGCAGCGCTGGTTCGGCGTTGGCCTGCAGGCGCAGGCGATCGACTGTCCAGCCGCCGTCTTCGCTCGACTCGACCATCTTACGCAGGTCGACGTAGAGGGCGCGTTCGGCCGGGGGCCTCGGCAGCGTCGCGCAACCAATGCAGGCGAACAGGCTGGCGCCGGCCGCGAGCCCAGCCGCCGTTCGCGGCGTTCGGCGAGAGTGAGCGAGTGGCGTCACGTCGGCCTTGGCTCGGCAGCGCTCAACGCGAGGCGCGCTCCACTGAAGCCAGCGACCGATTCGGCCCCCGAAGCCGCGAGCGCCAGGCGAGTTTGAGGATGCACGAGCGCGGCCAGCTCGGCCTGGTGCAGGTAGGTCGGCGTGTGCCGATCGTGCGCCGCGCAGCGCCGCGTCGCCGGATGACAATGGATCTCGCTCAAACCCGGCGGCAGATTGGCGAGCATGCCGCGCAGCAGCTCGCAATCTACGGCCCCGCAGTCGAAGATGCCGAACAAGTAATCGTTCACCACGAAGCCTTCACGGCGCAGGCGGCGCCTCACGTAGCCGGCCCACGGGGCCATCACGACCCAGACACAAGCCCGCGCCAAGAACGCACTTCGCGCTGCGCGCCACGATGCCAGCAGCGGCTCGTACGGCACCCGCACGGCCGAAACGCCGTACTCGCGCGAAAGCTCAAGCAAGATTGGCAGCACCACCGGATGCAGCTGCATGTTGTTGTGGCCATTGACGTGATCGATATCGAGGCCGGTCGCCGCGAATGCCGCGAACTGCGCGCGTATTTCGGCTCTTAATTGGCGCCGGAACGCGCGACTCGGCGCGAGCAGGAAGAACAACAACAGCGCCGCGATCGGGTGACGAAGCTCGCCGCGCGAATTGACGAGCGCCGGGACCTCACTTGCAGGCAAGCAGGGCCGACCCTCGCAGACCGCTACGTGCAAGCCAACGCGCAGGCCCGGGTTGCGCAGCGCGCGTTCGACCGCGTCGGCGGCGTCCGCCTCGCCAATCAACAGGCTGGTCGTCGTCAGGACGCCCTCACGGTGCGCTTGCTCGACGGCCTCATTGACCGGCACCGCCAAGCCGAAGTCGTCGGCGGTGATGATCACGCGCTTGGCCGCGAACGGCGACGTGCCATCGGCTGCACCGCGTGCTCGTGCCCGTCGCCTGCGACGCCGCACCGACCCGACGGCAGCCGCCATCAGTCCGAACGAAGCCGCAGCGCCCAGGCCGATCGAGACGTATTCGACCCAACCAAGCGGCTGGTCGGAAACACGGTGCACGGCCGCGCCGAGTCCGAAGCCCACGCCGCTGAAAACCGTCGCCCAGACGAGCGCGCCCAGGCTGTCCCACAGCACGAAGCGTCGCCGCGAGAAGCCGCTGGCGCCGATCGTCGCGGGTAACACCGTGCCCAAACCGGGCGCGAAACGGCCGACAACCAAGACCCACGGACCAAACCGCGAAAGCCAACGCTCGACTTGAAACGCCCGCCCGCGCCAGCTCGGACGGCGCGCGAGCAAGCTCCGACCCGAGACGTGGCCGATCTGAAACCAGGTCTGGCCCCAAGCCACGCTACCCAACGAGCCGGCCAGAACTACGAACGGCAGCGACAACAGGCGAGCGTTGGCGAGCGCGCCCGAAGACAGCAGGACGGCCTCGCCTTCGACGAACGCGCCGCAAGCGATCGCCAAGTAGCTCCAACGTTCGAGCAACGCTTGGATCGTCAAGGCGCCCGCAGCAGCGAGGCATAGGTCGGCGGACACCAGTGCGGCAGCGTGGTCGGAGCTCCGCGCACGTCGGTATCGAATACGGCGGACGTGGGCCGATACTCGGTCAGCAAAGTTCCGTGCACCGCCACCTGCTCGAACGGATCGAGGACGATGAACTTGTAGCCGTTGTAGTCGGCTGCGGCTTGAGGTTCGAGGTAGCGAATCCCGTGCTCATGGCACACCGCGCGGTAGCGTTCGGCCAGCGCGACCCGGTCGTGTTTGAAGTGTTGCGCGCAGGCCTGATCGGTCATCAACCGATGAATCAGCGCGGCACCGAGCTCACTCGCGCGTAGATTGAGGCCAATTTCTAGCTGATTCGAGAAGCGATCGTAGATCAAAAAGCGCTTCAGCCAGTCGTACCTGGTTGCGTCTGCGGTCGCGATTAGCCCACCCTCGCCGGCTGGCAGCACCTTGGTCGCGTAGAACGAATAGGCAACGTCGACTTCCGGCGTGGCCAGCAGGCCATCCAGGTAGTGCGCGTGCGCACCGTCGACCAACAGCGGAACCTCGAAGCGCCGACACAGCGCGGCGATCTGTGCGAACGAGGGCGCCAGGTAGCCGCCGATCACCGAGTACACGACGACCGCTTGCGCTCGGAGCGCCGGGTCGCTCAGCGCCGCTTCGAGCCCGCTCGGGCTCATGCTCAAGAAATCTTCGTAGCTGGAGGGCACGACCAGCGTCTGCATGCCGAGCAGGGTCGGCACGGTGTACAGCGCACGCATCGTGTTGGACTGAATGATTGCTAGCTTGCGTCCATGAACGTGCTGATGGTGCGCCAGTACCGCAAAGATCGCCGCGCCGCCCGAAGCCACCGGGATCGAAAGTCGACCGGGCACGTACGACGGCGCGAGCTCGCCGAAGAACTTGCCTTCGGCGACCTGCCCGCGCTCCAAAAGTGCGCGAACGTCGGTCAAGTAGGCATCGATCAGAGCTGGGGGGAACGTGACGATTTGCATGATTGACTAAACCCGAGACGGGCGCGTCAGGCGCTGCCGAGCTGCGCCTGCTCGGCGCACGCGGCAAAACTTTGCTCGGGCACGGTGGGCGCAACCGCCAGGCCCAACCTGCCGCGATGCTGGTTCGCGATCTCGGTACTGAGCCCAAGTCGCGCCGCGACCTCCTTGACCATCAACGGAAACTGCGAGAATTTCCCAGGGATGGCGAAATACGTGTTCTGGTTTACTTGCTCGACTGCGTGGTTGTAACGGCGCGCCAGCGACCCGGTAAATTCGGTTTTTGTTCCGTAATAAACGCCAGCGACGTCGTTGGTCGAGACGCCGAGACGTCGACACACACGGTTGGCGAACGGAGAGATGTCCGGCGTCTCACCCGCCGGATAATAGTCGTACGAGCCGATCGTCGAGCGCAGCCCCACGCCTTTGACCTCGTACTTGACGTGATTGATCGTGTGCGGAAGCTTGGGGGTAAAGCGAATGAAATTCGGCAGTTCGAGCGCTCGATTCAGCACGACGATCGGGCTCGACACCGACTTGAACTTGCGCGCGAGGTCCGCGCGGGCAAGCCCGGCTAGCTGCTCCGGAATGCCCGCGCCGCTAGCGAGAATGACCAAATCTGGCGTGTGCAGCTCGCCATTGATCGACAGCGTCGTGCGACCTGCGCGCCGCGACACCGAATAGTCCGCGCCGCACACCACCTCGGCGCCGTTCCCGAGCAGCTGCAACAAGGTGTCGAGCACGCGCCGCGTGTTGATCTGCGCGTCGGTCGAGCGCACGACCGAGTATTTGGAATGGCCGTTTTCGTCGCCCTCCCACTGATCCAAGAGCGCGGAGAGGTCGGGGGAAAGCGCCTGGGTTGGGGCGGTGTTGTAGCCGAGCGCGCGGAGCCGCGGGAACACCACCGAGCGCAAGTGCCGTCGCCAAGCCACGCCTTGCAGCCAAGACAACTCGGCGGCAGAAGTGGCGTAGACGTAATGGATCCGCTCGGATGAAAACCAGCCCGTGTCTGAAGCCGGGTAGCTGACCGAGTGCGGGTCCGCCTCGACGTTCAGCACCGTGTCGGGCAACACGCTGCCGTAGATCGGTCGAAACAGCCGCAACGCCTCGTTGCAGCCGAGCATCGCGGCTTTGTTTGGCAAAGCCGCGTAGAGCCAGCCCGTGTGCAGCCAGTTCTGCGTAGCGCGCGACGCCTGACCGCCGAGCTCGGCCGCGGATTCGAGCAACGTAATCGACCAGCCGTTGCGCGAAAGAATTTCGGCGATCGAGAGGCCCGCGACGCCCGAGCCGAGCACGAAAGCGTGGCCGCGCTTCACGACGTGCGCTCCGTTTCAACGCCCGCGCCGTACAGTCGCCGATCACGGCCGAGCGCCATCTCAACCCCGCGCCAAACCACCTTGCGTGAAAAGAATGCCTGGATCGCGCAGCCGACCGACAGCACGTCCTTGACCGGCACGAGCCACAGCGCGCGCAGGCTGCGGCGGTCGCCGAGCGCAACTGCCAGCACCAATGCCACGGCCGACATGCGAACCGCCATCGCCGCGGCGAGCACGCCTAGCCCGACACTGTCGAAGCTGCGCAGGGCGGCGAACACCAGGCCGAGTGGAATGATGCGCAGCAGCAGGGTCAGCGCGAACACCCCAGGCACTGCCGCGAGTGTGTTTTGATCCCAGTAGGTTTGCTTCTGCCACCAAGCTGCGGGGCTCTTCAAATCGACAGTCGTGCGCACCACGTGCGGGATGACGACGACGCGTTTGCCGAGCGCGCCAATCCGCCGTGCCATTTCGTGATCCTCGACGAGCGTCGCTCCGAGCCCCTCGAAGCCGCCGATCTGAGCCAGCGTAGCTTGGCTGAGCGCAGTCGATGCACCAAAGCAAAAGTCGACCAAGCCCGTGGCGCTCGCCAACATCGCCATCGCAAACTGATCGCCGCTCAATGCGAAAAGCTCGAATTGTTCGTACCAGGGACCCGCGTCGACGCCACGGAAGAACGCGCTCACCACGCCGACCTCCGGATCAGCCAGCGGCGCCACGATCTTGCGGAGGAAATCGCGATCCAAATTGACGTCGCTGTCGCTGATCACGACAAGCTCGTGGCGCGCATGGGGCAACGCACCGGCTAGATTGTTGACCTTGCCGTTCACACCGACGCAGACGCTCTCGACCGCTACCGAGACACGCTCCGGCCCAAACTCCTCCGCCAATTCACGCAGCAGCGGGATGGCTGGATCGTCGTGGCGTTGGACGGAATAGACGACTTGGTAGGTTGGGTAGTCCTGCAGGCACGCCGTCCGGAGGTTTTCGCGCAGGTTCTTTTCGAGCCCATACACCGGTTTGAGCAGCGTCACGCTCGGTAAGACCGCGAATGATTTCGCGCTGCGAAAGCGACGCGCGCGAAACGCCAACGCGCAGCCCAGCACAGCCAACCAACAGGCCGCGCCGAGCGCAATGCCAGCGGCCAGCGCCCATTCGCCGATCGAGAGGGGTCGAAACATGGACGTTGGGGTCGGCCGAAGCCCTGCAAAAATCTTTCAACTCGTCACCGGCGAAGCCGATCACGACGTTGTTCACACGCTATCTCAGACGCGGAATGACTTCCTTTCGCATGTCTTGGCCGCGGGCGTCGAGTCCCTTCATCGCAATCGGCGATTTTTCTTTCAGCGGAGAAACACCGCGACAAAGTCGCGATCATCCGGCGACAGGTAACGCTCGGCCGGGCGCGCCATGTAGCGGTTGAGTGTCGTGGCAATAATCGCGGGGCCGTGGCTGCGCTTGGGCTGATAAATGTTGAAGCTGCACCAGCCGTTGTGGATATCGAGCTGCATCGCCGTCTCGGCCCCCGCCATCTGCAGGGCATGCGCCAGGGAGCTGAGTGTCAGACCGTCGCCGGCGACGTAAATCACATCGCCGTCGCGGGTCAGGCCGAGCCCGCTGCGCCAGGTGAACAGGTTTTGATTCAGAGTCGCGCCCCAGGCGCCGTCCCGATTGCGATCAAGACCCCGAACCACAACCGCCTGCTCGATAATCGGCAGCAAGCTCTGACGCACGGCCTGAACCTTAGGTAGGAGCCTCAGCTGGCCTTCCCACCGGCCGATGCGCAACCCGCTGTCTTCGTCGATCACCAGTGATGCGGCCCCGGCCACGAGCGGGCGCGCTTCACGCCCCTCGGCGTAGAAGCCGCCGCGAGCTTCATTCAGCTTGAAACCGGAGTTGAACGCCGCCACCAATTGGCGCTGAAGCGGCTGCGGGATCGCGCCGTGCCAAGCCCAGTCGCCGCCCGGTTCGTGAGCGCCGGGCACGAGCACGAACGAAACGTTGCGCGCGCTGAGCCAGGCGGCGCTGACCATCACGCTCGGGTGCGAAGCATCGGGTCGAAATTCCGTCACTTGCAGCACGGCCACCCTGCCGACCGTCTGCCCGGCTGTGCGCCAAACCCCCTCATCTTCGACGGGCGGCGTGATCAATGGCGGTACGGCCGCCGGCGTGTGCACGTCAGCCACGCGACCCCGTTTGGGCGCCCGGAAAGTAGGTGGAAAGGCGTTGAGCGGCGGTTGGGCGACCGCGTCGATCTTCGGCTTCTTGTACGAATACCAAGCCCATTCACACCAGTCGAGCAGGTAGGCGCCGTGGTGGTCGCGCACCCATTCCGCGCTGCGCAGACGCCAGCCAGGACTATTCGGAGCGAGCAGCGCGCGGACGTACGAGATCGAGACGATCAGCGCGAATCCCGCGCCGAGCACCAACAACCAACGCCGCCGCCGGACCGACCGCAGAGCACGCACGCGATCGAAGAGTCGGCGGAGACATCCCGCCTGCCTTGCGCAGCGACGAATCACCCTGATACCGCTGTTGGCCGGTAGCGCTCGATCCCTTCAACGGCTCGTCGTAAATTCGCGACTAGCGCGGGCTAGCGAATTTTACTGGCGCCGACCGACTGAATCATGCGTTCCAGCTCGGGCCGGCGAAACGCCTTCGGAAAATCGCGCAGGAACGTGATCGCGGCCAAGCGTGCCTCTTCATCGCGATGCTCGCGCAGCAGCGCGACCACGTGTAGATACCCGGCGTCTTCCTTGTCAGTCGTGAGCATGCTGGCTGCCGAATCACCCACTCTCATCAGCGCCTCGGCGCGCGCGCTGCCGACTGCCTTCACGTGGCGCGGCGAGCGCGGCGCGGCGCTTGCCGGGACCGAGGGCGCAGTAAACTCGGAGCGAGCGCTCTCCGGCGATGCCGCGACCGCCTCGACAGACGCGGGTGCGGGCCGCCAGGCACTGCCGGCGTGAACTGACAGCGCGGATTCACCCGCGCGGCGAAACACGACTGCGCCCTCTGCAACGCTGATTTCAGCCGTATGTCCGTGGCTCACCCAAACTCGGAACCTGGTACCGACGTCTTCGACTTGACCGTCCGGCAGGCGCACGATGAGCCGCCGCTGCGCGCCGGCGTGGCGCACCGTCACACTGAGCAGCCCGTCGACCAGGTCGATGTACTCGATGTCGCCGTTGCGGTTGATCGTCCAGACCGCACCCGCCGAGGGCGTGGCTACGACCTCGATGCCGACGGGATGCATTGCACGAATGAAGCGCCACGCCGCCAGGCACAACGCCAAGCTTGCGGCCGCGAGCACGAGCGCGTGGCCAGCACCCCAACGTGGCCTCACCGGCACCGCCAGACCCTCGCCGCGTGAAACGGCGTCGGTCTTGGCCAACGTGAGTTGCCGCAGCCGCCGCAGCGCGAGCTGATCGACGTTCGCGTCCATTTCGCGGAGTTGACTGGAGAGCTCCGCCAGCGCGTCTTGCTCGCGCTCGCAGGTCGCGCAACTCGCGATGTGCTGCTGAGCCTGCATCAGCGCTTGCCCGGTCAAACGACCGTCGCGCGCCGCCTCGACCTGCCACGACTTGGGGCACGGTTTGGAGGTCATGGCTCAGCCTCCTGGAAAAATCCGCGCACTTCTCGACGCGCGTGGTGCAAACGCGTCCACACGGTTCCGATCGGCAAGACCAGAATGCTCGCCACCTCGGGGCACGAAAAGCCTTCGACCTCGACCAACAAGAGCACCGTCCGTTTGGCGACTGAGAGCTGTGCGACGGCACGCTCGAGATCACTCGTGCCCTCGGAGGGCGCGGCGCTCAGCTCGCGCCGATGCTGGCCAAGCTCGAAAAGGGCACTCGTCCATCTGCGGAGCGAACGCCGTTGCTCACGCAAGATGCGCACGGCGATGCCAAACAACCACGGGCGCGCCGAGGGCGCCTGCGGGTCGTAGACGCCGGCCAGCGTCGCCACGCGCACGAACACCGTCTGAACCACGTCCTCGGCCAAGCTGGCGCCACCGAGTCGCGTGACAAAGCGCAGAATATCGGCAGCGTAGCGGTCGTAAAGCGTCCCCAGCTCACCCAGGTCGCCCGCGGCGATGCGCGCCAGCGTCAAGGCGTCGCGCGGCCCGTGCGCACTCGGAAGGACTCGCTGCGTCGCAGCCCTCGTCACGGCTCCCCCCAAGCGGCACCGACGCCGAGCCCCAAGTCCCACGTGGGGAGCGGCGGCAGACTTTCGAAGACATGAATCTTGCGACGAAGCCGCGTCGGCGAAAGCTCAGCATTGAACGAGATCAGCAAGCGCCGGTGCTGATGACCTAGCAGACACTGCGCCACCAGCCCCAAGCGCGCGTCGACGGCCGAGCCCGTTTTCTCGCTCTGCGCATCTTGGTAGCTCTGGCTCTGCACCAGCAATCCGGCCGTAGCGCCGACATCGACCGCAGCCGGGTCCCACTCGAGCCGACGCGTGAGCATGAACCCGCCACCGGCCGCGTCCATCTCCAAGCCCGGAACAGCGCTGCTGGGCACGAGCTGCACCGGGTCCCAGCGCACCGTCACGGCCAGAAGCCATGCGGCGGGTCGGAGGCCGGCGTAGCCGCTCAAAGAAGGAGAAAGCACGGTCGGCGAACCCGCAAAGTGCCCGCCAACAGCTGCACCGAGCTCGAAGGTGAACGGGGGGCGGCTACTTTTCGGGGGCGGAGCGGGCGCCGCGTGTTGCTCCTGGAGCTCGGGAGCCCCAGCCGGTAGGGCCGGGGGCGTCAAAGTGGTTGGCGCCGCCCTAACCGGTAACACGACGGCAAGGGCCTCCACTGTCGGCTCGAGAGCCGCTGGCACCTGCACGTGACGCTCCGCGGTTCGCCCATCACTCAGGCGAGCTCGAACCACCACGTCGTCACCGTTTGGTTCGACGCTGAGCCGCACGTTTGCATCAACGTCGGTCATCGCCTTCAGCCCCAGACAGGCCTGCTCGACGGCAACCCGAAACCGCGCTGGAACCATGGGATCAACGGCAAGCCGTGGGTCTTCACAGGCGACCGACGTTGATTCGACGGCAGGTCCGAGGTCACCGGCCCGCGCGTGCGTGCAGACCGGCAGCGTGACCAGTAGGCCAGCACCAACCGCTCTGTACTGTCGCGCCGCTCGGCCATGCATCAATCCTCTACAGGACTCCAGGACTCTCGAGAATGCACTGCCTGTACTTGGCCGCCCGGGCCTGGACCCTTCAAGCGAATCGACTCGCAGCGGATGCATGGAAAAAACCTGGGAATTCGTACCGGGCGGAGCCTACGGCGGCACGCCCGCGACCGCCGCCATAAATGGTAGGACTCGTCGGTACAACGTAGTCGATCCGCGCCGTTGCGGCTCTAACCACCCGTGAGATAGCTTGAAACGATGGGTCCGAGCTCTTCTGGTTCGCTGGCGGTCGCGGTCGTCGCGCTGGCCGCGCTGGCCGCACTGGCCGCACTGACCGCGTGCGGCTCCGACGGCAACGACGGACCGGCTGGTTCGAGCGGCAGCGGCGGCGGCCCAGCGACCTCAGGCGGCAAAGCTGCTAGCGGCGGCTCGACAGGGGGCAAGCCGGCGACGGCTGGCGGCTCCAGCGGCGGAAGCTCGGCCGGAGCTGGAATGACGACGGCTCCGCAAGATGGTCCGCCCGCAGGCTATCCAGACGGCCACGCAACTGTCCCCGCCGAAGGCCAAGCCGAGAATGTTTCGACGCCGACCACCGTGATCGGCACCGGCATGCCCGACAGCTGCACCGGCGACGCGTTCGTGGCCGCGGTCGCCAAGGGCGGGACCATCACGTTCGACTGCGGGCCCGCTCCTACGACGATCGTCCTTACGAAGACCGCCAAGGTGTTCAACGACAAGGGCACGAAGCTCGTCATCGACGGCGGCAACAAAGTCACGCTCAGCGGCGGCGGCAAGGTCCGGATTCTCTACATGTCCACGTGCGACAAGGCGCAGGTGTACCCACCGGGTCCGGGCGACTGCAACACCAACCCGGGCGTGCAGCTGGTCGTCCAGAACATCACCTTCGTCGACGGCAACGCCAAAGGCATTGCCGAGGGCGACACCAACGGCGCCGGCGGCGGCGCGATCCACGCGCAGGGCGGCCGGTTGAAAGTCGTCAACTCGCGCTTCTTCAATAACGTCTGCGATGACCTCGGCTCCGACCTCGGCGGCGGCGCGATCAGGAAGCTCGACTACTTGGTCAAGCCCGGTGTCGGTCCTGCGCGGCCAGCTTGGGTCGTGGGCAGCACGTTCGGCGGCAAGCCGGGGCTCGGCAACACCTGCGCGAACGGCGGCGCGCTCAGCAGCATCGGTGTTTCGTGGAACATCATCAACAGCCTGCTTTCCGAAAACAAAGCCGTCGGCATGGGCGCCAACAGCGGCAATGGCGGCAACGGCGGCGCGATCTACAACGACGGCAACGAGATCGTGCTCAACATCACCGGCAGCTTGCTCGAGAACAACCAAGCCAACGAAGGCGGCAGCGCGGTCTTCTTCGTCAGCAACAACAAGACGGGCTCAATCACCATCACCGACTCGATCACGCGCAACAACCCGCGCGGCACGTTCGAGACGCCCGACCTGCCCGGCTTCTACGTGATCGCCAAAGGCCCAGCCAAGGTCGTAAGCTCGCAGATCCTGCGCTGAACGGCGTTACTCGGCTCGGCGGGAGCGCTCGCGCGCTTGTCACCCAACCGAACCCAACCGACTTATTTCCCATGGCGGCGCCCCTTGCCGGTCTGGCAGAGCGGGAATACGCTGTCTCCGTGTCAACGGCAGAGCTCGTGCCCAACGCGGTGACCGCATCCACCGCTGGCAGGGCCTTAGACCTACTCGTCGTGTGGCAGGACCACGTGCGTTCCTACTCACTCCCTGAACGAGGTGAAGTGAGCATCGGTCGCGCGGAAGAGAACTTCATCCGCATCGACAATCCGTCGGTGTCGCGACACCACGCCGTGCTCACCCTCGACGAACGCGTCACGATTCGCGATCTGGGCGGTACCAACGGGGTCTTGGTCAACATCGCCGCCGCCAACCACGCCCTGCTCGACACGGTCGGGCTCATCGGTGATTCGGAGCCTGCTCGAGGGCCACAGCTACCAGGAGATTGCGCGGCGGCGCGGCACCTCGCAACGCACGATCGCCAACCAGATCGCGGCGGTGTTTCATCGCATGGCCGTCTCCAATCGCAACGAGCTCGTGCATCGCCTGTTCGCGCGGAGCGCGGTCAGAGGGACGCGCAGCGCGTCGGCCCAACCAACCACCGATTGGAGCCCGCTCGAGATGGCGGCGAGTTAGGAGCCGCACACCTCGACCAGGGCGCCCGGGATCCACGTACCGGCTACTTGATTGTCTTGCACTTGCCGGCGACGCAAAGCTGGCTGGCGGCGCACATGCCGCAGCTGGCGATCATGTTGCCGCAGCCGTCGGCGGCCGGACCGCATTCCACGGCTTGGTCCGCGCAGCTGCGCGGCATGCAACCCTGGGGTACGCACATGCCGCCGACGCATTCGCTGCCGTCGAGGCAAGGCGCGCAGGTGAGCTTGCCGCCGCATTGATCGCCGGCTTCGCCGCACTGGATGCCTTGCTCGTCGCAGCTGTGCGGCGTGCACTTGCCGGAACCGCATTTACCGCCGGTGCACACCTCGCCCTGGGGGCAAGTACCGCAATCGACGACCTTGCTACAGCCGTCACTGGCGTAACCGCACTCGAGCGCTGGCGGGCATTTTGCCGGCGTACACGTCACGCTGCCGCAATGGTTGGCGACGGGCGGGTTACCGACGCCGCACGACTCACCGGCTTTCGTGCACTGACCGCACTCCACTAGCCCGCCGCACCCGTCGGGTGCGTAGCCGCAGTTTTGGTTCAATGGGCACTTCATCTTCTCGCATGTCACGGGCGGCGGCACGCACGAGCCCAGATCGAAGATCATGTACTCGAGCAGCTTCTCCTGCGCGTTCATCGGATCAAGGCAGTGGCCGTCGGGCGAGCATTGGCTGGCGCAGTCGGCGGCGCTGTTGCAAGCCGAGCCCCACGGACACTTGTTGTTCGTGCACGCGCCCGTGCAGTCAGTGGCCTTGGTGCAGGTATTGCCGCATTGCTCGGGGTAGGTCTTGCCGTTCTCGTTCGCGTCTTGGACGTGAAAGTCGCTGAACAGCACGCGCCCGCACTGCACGATCGGCGGCGTCTTGGTCAGGTCTTGAACCAGGTTGACCGGCGTGTTGAACGTGAAGTGGAGCGGAATTTTCGTGCCGGTGTAGTCGGTGCCTTGGCACGTATCGGGCACACATGTGTTGGCCACACACGGCCCGCGGTTTTTGCCGCCAAGCTGACAGTCGTTGTCGACGGCGCAGCCGGTCTGAGTTTGGCCCTTGCAAACCTTGGCCGTGCAATCAGCGTTAGTCGTGCAGACGTTCTGGGTCCGAACGCTGCAAGTCTTGCCGCAAGCGGCGTCGCTAGTGCAGCTGTTTCCGCTGACACCGCATTTCCGGGCGTTCGCGCCGTCGCGATACAGCCACTGCTGCGTTTGGCCCGGCTTGGCCGAGATACCGTCGGTGTCGTGACGAATCACGACCACGGTCGCCTGATTGGAGTTCTTGACCGACGCGCCGACGGCTTCCAACCAGCCTTGGAACGCGTCCGCCTTGGGATTGGTGACGTGGTCGATCGTGCCGATCGCGCTGCCGTCGGAGCGATCACGCTCGTCGACGTGCCATTTGGCGACCTCGCTCCAATTGTCGTACATGCCGACGGCAGCGGCGGGCATCGCATCGTTCTTCGTCAACCACGAGTAGCTGTAATGGGTCGTGAAGACACGCCCGCCAGTATCCGCGTAGTTACGCAGCGCCGCGAGGTTCGGCGCCATGTTGTACTCAGCGCCTTGGCACGACAGAATCGTCATGTCGTAGTCGTCGATCACCGGCTTATTGTTGGCGCCGGCCACGAACAGCGCGCTCTGGTTCGGCGTCTGAGCGTCGATGCTTTGACCCGGGTTGCCGTTGCCCAAGTAAAACTGCACGCGCCCGCCCTTGGCCGGATCGGTGAACTCGGTTGAAGCTATGCCCATCTTGCGCAGCACGCACTCGAGCGAGTCGGCTTTGCCGGTCACCATCGCCATCAGCGGGATGTTGCCTTGGGCTTGGGTGCTCGGCATCAACAGCGCGGGCTCGGGATTGGAGCCGCACACGGTGGTCACATCCACGGGGAAAGTGCGGCGCCAGCGGCCGAGTTGAATCACGAGCGTAAGACCCTTGCCGACCGGTACGTTCTTCAGCGTGAAGCTGCCGTCGACGTTGGTGTAGGTGCCGGCGGGCGGATCAGTCACCGTCGGGTCGGAGACGAGCGGCGAGCCCGCCGCTGATGCGCCGCAAACGTCACACGTGATGCCCTTCGGGAACGTCTTGAGATCTGGATCGGCCGGGTTGTTCGCGATGTAAACCAGCACGTGATAGAGCGGGTTTTTCCCAGCCGGATCGAAGACTTTACCGCTCAGGGTCGTGGTCTTGCCGACCGGGCAGTCCGGGATTTGGCTGCACACGCCGGTACAGCCGCAGACGCCCGCCACGGGCTTGCCCTGGGCGTCGGAGCCGCCGCCGCACGTCCACCCCGGAGTCGTGCAACTAACGGGTCCGCAAGTCAGCTTGTTGCCGCAATTGTCCGCGGCTTGGCCGCAGGTGAACCCGCGACCCTCGCACGTCGTCTTCGGATCGACCACGCACGCCGTCGACTGACAGGTGCCTTGAAAGCAGCTATCACCAGGCGTCGGACAGATGGTCGAACCGCAATCGAGCAAGGTGCCGCAGTTGTCGGCGGCTTGACCGCATGTGAACCCGCGACCTTCGCAGGTCGTCGCCGGATCCACTTCGCAGGTTCCGCCGCCGCCGGTGCCAGCGCCGCACTGATTGGCCAGGGCGCCGCCGCAGACTTCACCTTGGGGACAGGTCTTGCCGCATTGAACGGCGCCGCCGCACTTCGTGTCGGTGGTGTAGCCGCAATCCGCATTCAGCTCTTTGCAAGTCGAGGGGGTGCACTGGTTACCACCGCCGCCGGTCGACCCTTTGCCGCACTTGCTGGCGCCACCGCCGCCGCACACTTCACCTTTGGGGCAGGTCTTGCCGCATTCGACGACGCCCCCACACAGCGTGTCAGTCACGAAGCCGCAGTCGGCGTCGAGCGCTTCGCACGTCGACGGACAGCCGCTGCCAACGTCGCCGCCACCGAGATTCAGCGTCGCGCCGGTGCCTTCACCGCCCACACTGTCGGTCGCGCCGGCGCCGTTTGCGCCTTTGCCCTTGAAGGCGACTTCGGGGTTACCGCCGCAGCCCGACCCGGCAGCAAAGCCCAGCACGGACAAGACCACCACCACCCTCGTAAAAAAGCTCATGCGTATTGAACCAAGATAGAGGAGAGCCTGCCGCCATCAAGTGCAATCGACAGCACACCGCGGGCTTACATCAGCGCGAGCCCTACACCTTGTCGGTGCAGGCGTTCCAACACCTCCATCCGCGCCTCGCCAGTTCCCGTCTCGCTGTAGCGACGCGCCGTCAGATCCGTTCTGGGTTGCGCTGACCTATGTAAGCGGCGCCTAGTCACCCGTGGTTTCGCGACGTCGGTGTGATGTTCTGGTTCATTCGGAATAGGTTGGTGGGGTCGTACTTGTCTTTCAGTGCGACCAGCCTTTGGTACTTTTCCGTGCCGAATGCGGCGCGCACCCGCTCGTCGGTGACCTCGCTGATGAAGTTGAGTGACATGCGTCCCCTGCTCCAGGGGCGGAGCGCCTGCTCGGTGGAGCGCACCCAAGCGATGTGTCCTGCGTCGTCGCCTTCGGTCCAAATGCCATAACAGTGGTACTGCCAAGGCGCCGAGCGGCCACCGAGTGGCGTAGCGTCCTCGGGCACGGCCGCTACGGCGCCACCGCCTGGCTGCAGGATCAGCACGCTGAACGGTGAAGTCGCGGTCGCGGCGCACGCGATCAGGGCATCGAGCGCCTCGTCGGGCAGCGAGCTGAGGTTCTCCGACCGCCAATAGTTGCGGCGGCCGTGCGGATTGCCGGCATCGAGCATCGACTGCAGGGCGAGGTACGGCATCGGCTGCACGATATCGACCGCAGGCGAGCCGAATTGACGCAGTGGCGCGAGCACCTCCGCCCCCTTTTCTGGGTCACCGAAGTACGCGGCGATGATCGCGACCGCCGGTCGGCCCTGCAGCGTCGGCGGGACGAACGGAGCCGGCGGCGCGTGCATCAACACCACGCCTCCTCCGACCTCCGGCGGCGCCGACTGCATGAACTCGCGGTAGAACCGATACACGTCCTGCGCGCGGTCGCGCGGATGCAGGATCAAGCCACCGAGAATGAGCGGCCCCACCGGGTGCAGCCGAAACTCGAACTCGGTGACGACGCCGAAGTTACCGCCGCCGCCGCGCAAGCCCCAGAACAGCTCGGCGTTCTCGGTCGCGCTCGCGGTCAGCAGCTGACCATCCGCTGTGACGAGCTTTGCCGAGAGCAGGTTGTCACAAGCCAAACCACAGAGTCGCTCGAGCCATCCGCTGCCGCTACCAAGCGTGAAGCCGGCAACGCCGGTGCTGGTGAGGCGGCCGCCGGTGGTCGCCAGCCCGAATTTCTGCGTTTCACGATCCAGCTCGCCCCAGTTGGCACCGGCTTCGACCACGACGCGACGCGCCGCGGCGTCGACGCGAATCGCCTTCATCGCTGAAAGATCGATCAAGAGGCCGCCCTCGATGCTGGAGTAGCCGGCGACCGAGTGCCCGCCGCCCCGCACGGCGATCGGCAGAGCGCGTGCCTGCGCGAACTTGAGTGCAGCGGCGACGTCCGCGGCATTCGCGACGCGCGCGATCAGCGTCGGGCGGCGGTCGAACATGGCGTTGTAGACGACGCGCGCCGCGTCGTAGCGCTCGCCATCCGCGGCCGTCAGCAGCTCACCAGAAAAATGCGAACGTAGCTCCGCCAGGTCGATCGCGCTCATGTTTCCTCCAGAAAATCGGGTTTATCGCGGGGTCGAGACGCACCATGCCCGACCCGGATGCGCCGGTCAGTGTCGCCTGTCACAGGCGGATGAAATCGTTAGTTTCGACGTCAGACGGCGTCAGCGACTTCGGCTTCGAGCGCTGGCTGGTCGTGGACCAAGAAGAAGCCTTCACGTTGGCTGACCGCGCCCGACGCCATCAACGAACCCAAGGCGCGGTTCACGTTCTCGCGCGAAGCCGCGACCATCGCAGCCAGCGTCGTCTGCGACAGTTTCAGCCGAATTCGCAAGCCGAGCGCGGTCGGCTCGCCTTGCTCTTTGGCCAGCGCGAGCAGCGTGCGGGCCACACGCCGGCGGATATCGTCAAACGCTACTTCGGTCCAAGAATGGGCGGCGCGCACCGCGATTTCAGTGACGCTCTCCAGCATCCGACGCATCACCGCCGGGTAGCGCGTCATGAAGGCGAGCAACGGCTCCTTCGCGAGCGTCAGGCAGCGACTCGGCTCCATCGCGGCCATACAAACCTGCCGAACCCCGCTCGGATGAAACAACCCGATCTGACCGAGGATTTCGCCGCCCGACGCGATTCCCACGATCACCTCAGCGCCGTCACGACTCACGCGGTACGACTTGAGCTGCCCTTCGGCCACGATGTAAAGCTCCTCAGCGGCCGACCCCTCGCCCCACACCGTTTCGCCGCGCACTAACACCCGCTCGCGGAGCACTGGCAGCAGCTCCGCCACATCGCGCGGGGTCAGGTCGCGGAAGATCGGCGTCCCAAGCAGTAGCTCCGCTGTGTCCACGAGCCGCATCCTAGCGCGTGCGCGCTTCGCGGTGGATACCTAGCTTTTTCATGCGGCTGTCGTGCTCGGCGTCAAGTTCAACAGTTGAGCTCCCGCAGTCGTGCTGGCCCAGGCTGATACGCAGTTGGGCGAATGCGGTTACCCGCCGGCGCTGGCCTTTTTGCCGCGTAACCGGGCACCGCCCAGCTGCGTAAGGCGACCGCCATGTCACGCCAGAACATCTATTTGCTTCGAAATCTCGGGGTTATTACCAAGCTGGCCCTCTCGGTCGGCCTGCTCGTCGGGCTGACTCTGTTTCTGTCGGGGTGGCTCGTTTCGGTGGCGGCCATCAACTGGGATGTGTCGTGGATGGGGTTGGTCGACTGGGGCGTGCGGGTCGGCATGCTGGGCCAGAACCTGCGTTGGCTGTTGTTCGCCGGGCACGTTGTTTCGCTCGCTCTGCTGCTACCGTTGAGCTTGAGCCTGATGCGCCGCATGCCGTTACCGCGGCTGACCAGGACCGCGCTGTTCTCGGTCACGACTTGGCTCGCGCTCGCCGACGTGGCGGCCTGGCTGCTGATCCCCGTGTTTGGCGCGGCGCAGAGTCTGCTCGGTGTGACCGTGCTCTTGTTGACACCGCTGCTCGGCTACTTGGTGGGTGCGCCGCTGTTCGCGATGTGGAAGTCACGGCGCTGGGCGGAGCCGCAGAAGCCGGTGCGGGTCGTGATCGTCGGCGGCGGTTTTGCCGGGCTCGACACCGCGCTCGGGCTCGATCGCGCGCTCGGCTGGAGCCAGAAGCTCGAGCTGACGGTGATCGATCGCAAGAACTACTTCTTGTTTCCGCCGCTGTTGCCGAGCGTGTCGGTCGGCGCGATCGAAACCCGCCAGGTCACCTACCCGTTCCGACGAATTTTCGAGGCCAGCAACGTGCGGTTCAAGAAAGAAACCGTCGAACAAATCGACGTCGCGCGCGGCGTGATCATCTCCAAGGTGGATATCGACGCGGACGCGGACGGCGGCGTATTACGCATCCGTCACGACGAAACACCGTTCGACTATCTCGTGCTAGCACCGGGCTCGACGACGCAAACCTTCAACACCCCCGGCGCCGAGCACGCCTTCTTCATGCGCGAGCTGGGCGATGCGATCGCGCTCCGCAATCACATCATCGACTGCTTCGAGACGGCCGCGCGCGACGCCGATCGCGAGCTATCGCGAAAGATGCTGCGCTTCGTGGTGATCGGCGCTGGCCCGACGGGCGTCGAAGTAGCCTCCGAAGTGCGCGACTTGATCGACAAGGTGCTGCTCCCCCGCTATCCCGAGGTCGCGGCCGACTTGATCGACGTCGTGTTGATCGATTCGGGCGATCGCGTGCTGAACGGCTGGAACGCTGCCGTAGCCAACAGCGTCGAGCAGCAGCTGGCTCACCTGGCGGTGCGGGTGCTGCACGGCGCACGCGTAGCCGAAATCGGCACCGATTGGGTACGCCTGAAGGACGGCACGACGCTCGAGACGCGCACGGCGTGTTGGTGCGCGGGCGTCGCAGCGTCGCCATTGATGCCCAAAACCGGGCTGCCACTGGATCGTTCTGGTCGCGTCGCGGTCGGAGCGGATTGTCGCGTGCCCGGCCACGAAAATGTGTTCGTGCTCGGCGATTCCGCGACTTTTCCAGGCAAAGACGGCCGCCCGCTGCCGCCACTCGGCCAGGTTGCGTTTCAGCAAGGCGCGCAAACTGCCAAGAACCTGGTGCGGTTGCTGCGCGGCGAAGCGACGCAACCGTTCAGCTACTTCGACTTCGGTCAATTGGTGAGCGTCGGCCACCAGTTCGCGTCGGTGCGCTTGCTCGGCGTGCGCTTGTCGGGCTTCGTGGCTTGGATTGTCTGGCGCTCGCTGTACCTGAGTAAATTGGTCGGCTTCGGCAACAAGGTGCGGGTCGTGCTCGACTGGACGCTCGATTTGTTCGTCGAGCGCAGCAGCTCGCAAATCTACGCCAGCCGCGAGAACCTCGAAGCGCTGGCCGAGCACGTTCACCCGGAGACGCTAGGGAGCGCTGAACGGCCCGCTGCCGAAGTTGGCACCGGCAGCCACACACCAGATCGACACCCAGTCCAGGTCGCCGAGGGTCTTACCGGCCGGTAGGGTTACGCGCAACGTCTCGTCGTGGAACTGATGACCGAACAAATCCGGGCCGATCGCGAAGCCCGGACGGAAGTTGTCGACCTTCGAACCGAAGACGTGCACTTCGATGCCGTTGCCGTCGTAGGAAAAGTGCGTGAGCTCGAGCGTGCAATCGTCGACCATCGTGACGAAGCCGGTGACCTGGCCTTCGCCGGTATTTTTACCTAGATCTGCCGTCCAACCGACGCGCGGGTTGGTCTTGGCGCAGCCGCTGGGGCTCCCCCCAACGCCACCAGTCCCGCCGCCGCCAGTCGCGGGAGAGCCACCGCTCGCCGCGCCGCCGGCGCCGGAAGCGCCGGAAGCGCCCGAAGCGCCGCCCATCGTTGAATTCGCACCGGCCGTGCCGCCCGCGCCGCCGCCGCCGCCCGTTCCGCCCGGTGCGGGCGCGACCACGAACGCCACCAGATCGCGAAGCTCAGCGTCGTTCAGCCGATCCTTGGCCCAGAACGGCATTACGCCACCGGTGAGGCCGGCGTAAATCGAGCTCTTCGCGGAGCCGCTCGTGCGGATCCGCGCCGCAATGTAGCTCGGCTCGCGCAGTGAACCGGCGATGCGCGGGCCGCGCAACGTGCCGACCGCGCCGGCGCCGTGGCAGACGCTGCAGCTCGAGTCGAACAAGACGCGACCACGCGCGACGTCGCCGCCCGCCACCTCGGCCGGCGGCTGAACAATCTCGAACGGCACGTCGGCTGCGCTCTTGGCCGCGGTTTGGGCGTCCAAAAAAACGCGTAGTGCCGTGAAACGCGGCTCTTCTGCGGTCCAGGGCGACGCGACCATCCATTCGGTCACGCAACTGTTTACGGCATCCAAGAACGTCGCCGCCTTGCCGTTTTTCCAATGTGCACGCCGCGTGGCGTCGCCAATCGGGTGCCCGGGGCGCCGAATACCGTCCGGCGCGGGCTCGGCCAGCGCATGACAGGTCGCGCACGCGAACGAGTTGCCGTCAGCCAGCGGTTCTTCGTAAACCTTCAAGCCCGATTCGGTGTCGCCGACCACCCCCCGTGGCTCGGCACCATCTTTCGTCGAGCACGCCAGCAGCGCGCAGCCAACCCACACCACCGGCGTCAATAAGGAAAACCGCGGCATTTGAGCCGGTACGCCGGCCGCGGCATTCGGTTGCAAACAATTCGTTCGAAAACCGTGACCAAAGCGAGACGTCGATCGAAGGGTATTCGGCAGGCTGACTGGCATCGTCCGAAAATCGATTCGGCGGCATGCCCTCCGACACCACGGCCAGTCCACTCACTCAAGATCGGGCCCGCCGTGCGCCAGCGTCCCCATCAGCGTGGTTCGGCTTGGCGCGCGTCTTGCTCTTGTCCAGTGCTCTCAGCAAAAGCCAGGAGCCAAGCATGACAAAAGCACGCCAAAACTGGACGGTTCTGCCCCACGGCAAACTGAAACGCATCGAGCACGACCTACTAACGGTGACTGGCACCCTAGATATGCCGCCAATGGGCGAGGTCGTCCGGCGCATGACGATCGTCCGGCTCGCCGATCGGCGGCTCGTCATCTACAGCGCAATTTCGCTCGATGAGACCGAAATGCGTGCGCTCGAGGCGTACGGCACGCCGGCGTTCCTCGTGGTCCCGGGCGCTATCCACCGGATGGACGCCAAGCCCTGGAAAGACCGCTACCCCTCGTTGCAGGTGATAGCGCCTGGAGGAGCACGCCACAAAATCGAGGAGATTTTGCCGGTCGACGCGACGCGAATCGACTTCGGCGATCCGGCGGTTCGATTCATCACCGTGCCTGGCACTGGCGAGAAGGAAGGCGCGCTGGTGGTCGAGACGGCTCACGGCACGACGATTGTCCTCAACGACTTGATTTTCGACCTCGCCAATCGCCCGGGCTTCATCATCGCCGACGGGCCTGGTGCGGTGCTAAAACGCATTTCAGCGGAGCTGCGCACCTGAACATGGCGCCTGTCACGCCGCGGCGGCATATCGGACGCCCATGAGCAAACGCCGAGGCGCAGGCGTACTCCTCGCAATCGCGCTGTTCAAGCTGGTGAAGGCCGGGCTGTTGATCGCGCTCGGCGTCGGGGCGCTCTCGTTGGTGCATGATCGCGATACGGCGGGAACGCTGCGTCACGTGGTAGCTGAGCTGCGCATCGATCCGAAAAATCGCTTCATTCACGGAGCAATCGCGCGCCTCTCTGGTCTCGACGCGCGGCGGCTCGCAGAGCTGGGAGTGGGCACCTTCGTCTATGCCGCCGTATTCCTGACCGAAGGCACGGGGCTGCTCTTTCGCAAGCGCTGGGCCGAGTATTTGACGATCCTCGTCACGACCTCGTTCATCCCGTTCGAGGTGTACGAGATGGTTCACGCTCCCTCTGTGTTGAAGGCGGTGGGCATTGCCGTCAACACGCTGATCGTGGGCTACCTGGCGCGTGTGCTTTGGCCGGGTCGCGATCGAGAGAAGTAGACCGCGCAGCCTCCGGTATCGCGGTCGCTTTCATTCGACGATGATCACGCGGCCGCCGCAGCGCCAGCGCCCCGGGTGCCAGCGGCCGCGCGGACCATAGCCGCCGGCCACCCACACGGCATCGCGGCAGCGGCCCGGGCGAGCCACCGCGGCGCGCTCATGAACGACGCACCCACTGACGCCAAGACCGACCCCAACCAGCAAAAACGCCGAAAGGATTGCAACCTTCATCGTGCTCCTCGTGGTTGTTTCGGTAGCAAACAGAGTGCCAGGTCTATTCCAGGCTGTCGTTACGGGGCCAGATGCCCGGCTGTCCAGCATTCGACGGCAGTCTTGCAGGTCTTCAACGCGCTGAGCGAGTCGTGGAGCTTCGCCAACTGCGCGGCCGAGAGGTTGGCGGCAATATTGTCGAGCTCGTACGGATCAGCCGTGCGGTCGTGGTACTCGATGTCCCCACCGACGTATTCGACGTACACGCTGTTGGCCGTGCGGAGCGCGTTGTACGTCGGCGGGTTCTTGCCCGTATCACCGGTGTCGGCGTCAGGGTCGTTGGGATCGAACTTGGGATCGTGATGCTCGACCAACGCGACATTGCGCCAATCGGCGGTTTGTTCGCCGTGAGCCAGCTGCAGCAAGCTGTGTCCATTCACCGTCGCCGGCGCGGGCGTCTCAGCAATGTCGGCGAACGTCGGACAAAGGTCGATGTTCTGTGCAATCTGGTCGATCATCAGCCCCGCCGGCACGCCCGGGCCGGTCACGATCAACGGCACGTGGATGTCGGTGTCGAATGCGGTTTGCTTGCCGGGCAGCTGCGACCGTTCGCCCATGTGGTAGCCGTTGTCGGACGCGAAGAACAGGTACGTATCCTGGTCGTGCCCGCTCGCCTTCAAGGCCGCCTGAAGCGCGCCGATCATTTCATCGATGGCTTGCACTGAGCGCACGCGCTGCCGGAAAATCTCGTCAATCTTGGTGATCTCGGCCGGCTTCAGGGCGGGAACACCCTGCAACCACGTCGGATCGGTCACGGCTGGGCGCGCGTCGAAAGCGGGTGTTCTGGGATACGTGAGGTTCGGAAACAACGCAGCGTGACGTGGCGCCGGAGTGTACGGAGCGTGCGGGGCAAACGTAGCCAACTCGATCAAGAACGGCTTGGCACTCTTGCGCTTGATCACGGCTTGTCCGAGGCCGGAGATGACATCGGTCAGGTAGTCGGCGTCGGTCTTGCCGTAGTGAACCAGTTTTCCATTCTGATTGAGGTCGTAGTTGAACTCTGGGTAGCCGTTGCCGGCGACGTCCCAATCCGTCCAGCCCTGGGCAGCCTGGTTGATCGTCGGATCGTAGCCGTTTAGGAATTTGCCCATCATGGCTGCGCGGTAGCCGCTGTCGGCCAGCGCGACGGCGAACGTCTGCGGGTCGTTGCCGAGCGCGAGGTAGGCGCCGTAGCCGCCGTCGTCGCCGGTGTTGGTAAAGACACCGCTATTGTGCGGGTACTTTCCCGTAAACATCGAGGTGCGCGAGGGACAACACAGCGAATCACTGACAAAGTAATTGGTGAAGGTGGCGCCCGCCTTCTGCATCTTCATCAAGTTGGGCATCTGCTTGACGAGGTTCCACGACAGGTCGTCACTCAAGATGAAGATGATGTTCGGCCGCGCCGGCTGGTCACCGCCGCCCGCCCCGGCTGCGGATGCGGATGCGTCGCCCGCCACGCCCGTCGACGAGGCGCCGGCCACGCCCGTGGGCGCCTCGCCTGCAACTGACGAAGCGCTGCCGCCGGTCGTGGCCGAAGTGCCGCCAACGGTCGAGGCGCCACCCTCGCCCGAGGTGCCGGCCTGCGCGCCGTTTCCACCCGACGTGTCGCTGCCACATGACAGGCCCAGCCCTGCCGGCACAGCCAAGCAAGCCAGCAGCACCCGCGCGCCACGCGCCCAATTCCGCCGCTCAAGCGTCGAGTTTGCCATGGGAATTCTCCATAAATGGATGACGACCGCCACCGCCAAACGCGACGGACTTTGTTCGAATCAGCCCGCGCGGGCTGCGGCAACGTGGGTCGTAGCCTACCTGACTTACGCGCAAAGTCGCGTGGATCAGGCGATAAGCGTGCTCGCTAGGCACGGGCCATTGGCCGAGCTCACCCAACGCCACGAGCGCTTGGCCGAAAACCGGGGCTTTGCAGCAGATTTCCGAATTGCCAACCCCGTCAATGACGCCAGCCATCGCGCCCGGCAGAGACGAAAGAATCGTCAGGCTTGGTTCAGGCGTCGCAATACCAATTTCAGCGACAGACCCTGGCCCAGCACCGAGAACGTAACGACGGAGTAGGTCAGAACGAGAATCGTGTCGTGCGCCCTACCGGCCGGCAGCGACAGCGCTAACGCGACCGAAATGCCGCCGCGTAACCCGCCCCACGTGAAGATCTTCACGGCGTGCGGGGCGAAGCCGCGACCCAACCTGAGCACCGCGACTGGCGCCGCGACCGAAACGAAGCGCGAAAGCAGCACGACCGGGATGGTTAACGCGGCCGCGAGCAGTAGGTGACCCGAATCGAACCTTAGCCGCGTGGCTTCGAAGCCGAGCATTAGAAACAAGACCGCGTTGAGGATCTCGTCGATCAGGTGCCAGAACATGTCGACGTGCTGGCGCGTCAGGTCGCTCATCGCCAGCCGCCGCCCGTGATTGCCAATCACGAGTCCAGCCACTACCGCCGCGATTGGTGCCGAAACGTGGAGCCGCTCCGCCACCGCATAGCCGCCGACCACCATCGCCAACGTGATCAGCACCTCGATCGAGTAGTCATCGATGCTACGCAGCAGGCGAAAGCCCAAGTAACCGAGCAAGAAGCCGAACAGCGCGCCGCCGAGCGCCTCGCGCGCGAACAGCACCGCGACCTGTGCTGGGCCGATCCCGCCGCCCGCCGAAATTGCGGCGATCACCAGAAACAGCGCGACGCCGACGCCGTCGTTGAACAAGGATTCACCGCTGATCTGCAGCGCTAGCTCGCGCGGAACCTTGGCCGACTTCAAGATACCGAGCACGGCGATCGGATCGGTCGGCGAAATCAACGCGCCGAACAGGAACGCCTCGCCCCACGAAAGGTTTTGGCCGAGGGCGTGGAGCAGCGCGTAGCTGCCCAACGCCACGAAGACGGTAGAAAGCACCGTGCCGCCGACGGCCAAGGTTGCGACCGACCATTTGTTCGAGGAGAGCTCGGCCAGGTCGATGTGCAGGGCGCCAGCGAACAGCATCAACCCCAGCAGCTCGTGCATCAGCACGTTGGCAAAGTCAGCCCGCGCGACCAGCGCCTCGACCCACTGCGTCGAAATGACCCCCAAAGCGCCCAAAGCGACCACCACGAACGAGCCCAGCAGGCCCATCGCCATCAAACCAATGACGGAGGGGAAATGCAGCAATCGCGCGTTGACGTAGCCGAGCGCTGCCGCCAAGCACACGATCGTTGCTACGAGCTCAAACCCAGTCATGGCGCGAGTCTTGCCTCGCGAAGCGGGTAAAGTCTACGAATTGCGAACCACGCGCGGGCTCACAACTTCGGCTTGCAGTGCTCGGGCGGAATGGCGAAGGCGATTTCCAGGACTTCGTCGGCGCAGCGGAACGTCAACCGCCAGCCGTCATTTCACACCGCGGCGTTGGCACAGCGCAGAGCAGTCGAGACTGCCAGTCAAGCCGTCGTCGCACTCTTCGCCTTGGTTCTGTTGGACCTTGTTGTCGCCGCAGTACGCAGCGCGATGACAGTCCGTCGAGCAGCCGCCATATTCGCCGGTGTTCTTGGCGGCGCCCAGATCACACTCTTCGGGGCCATTGCGCTGACCATCGCCGCAGTACGGCGCCGGTTGGCAATCGTAGCCGCAGGCTTTACCGGTCGCTGAGTAGGCCGTGTTGGCGACCCCCGCATCGCATTTCTCGCTCGGATCCTGGACACCGTCGCCGCAGTAGGAGCCCCACTCGCATTGACTGGTGCAGCCATTGTACGTCGAGTCGTTGTTGTTGGCGCCGTAGTCACAGAGCTCGTTGCCAGCCTGAACCTTGCCGTCGCCGCAGTACGGCACCTTCGTGCAATTGTGGCCGCAGGCATCAGCGGTGTAGGCGTAGTCGTCTTCGTTGAAACCGTTGTCACAAGCTTCACCCTTGTCGGCTTGCGTGACCGCATCGCCGCAGCGTGGGCCCTCGGTACACTCGGGCGTACAGCCGCCGTAGCTACCGTCGTTCAGCTGATCACCGAGGTCACATTCCTCGTACGGCGCGTCCTTGGCGGCGTCGCCGCAGCGCGACGCCCACTTGCACAAGACGGTGCAGCCGCCGTAGTCGGTCGACGCGAACTGCCCGTTGTCGCAGTCTTCGCCGGCGCTGACCACGCCGTCGCCGCAGTACGGGGCCAGCGTGCAGTTGGCTCGGCAGTTCGCCGAACCATCGCACTCTTCTCCGCCGTTGCGGACCTTGTCGCCGCAAAACGGACCCGGTTTGCAATCGTAGCCGCACGAGCCCGTGCCATAGGTCAGCCCATTCATCGAGCCGGCGTCGCACTTCTCGGTGCCGTTTGTGGTGCCATCGCCACAGTAGCCGCCAAGTAGGCACTTGCTGGTGCAGCTGTTCGGGCCGTAACTGCTGTCGTTATTGCTGGCGCCGTTGTCGCAATCCTCGAAGGCCGGCTCGACTTTGCCGTCGCCGCACTTAGACGGCGTCTTGCAGCCGGGCGCGCATTTGCCGGCGGTTTTACCGTCCCAATACAGGTCGAGGTTCGTGCCGTTGTCGCAGACCTCGCCGGACTGAGCGACCCCGTCACCGCAGAATGCGCGAGCGGTGCAAGTGGAGTTACACTTGCCGGAGACGCCATCGACGTTGTTGCCGGTGCCGTCGTCGCAGACCTCGCCGCCGACCAGCTTGCCGTCGCCGCACTTCGGCTGACAGTAGGTGCGCGGCGGCAGGAAACCGGCCAAGGTAAGCTGGAAGTTCGACTCGGTCGTGTGGCGTTCGGCCTGAAACAGCACGATTTCGTAGACGCCACCCTTGGTGAGGCCGAAGCGCGTGTCGTCGTTGCTGGCAAGCTCGTCGGCCTCCAGCGCGCAGCCGCCAAGGCCGCCGCCGTGCACCGAACAGTTGCTGTCCGTAGCCGTGCCGCCGCCGTCGTCGCCCAAGATCACGCGGCCCGACCGCGCGCCGTGCACACCGCCGATGTCGACCGCGTGGCGGCCATTGACGAACACCCAGACATCGTCGTCACCCGTGAAGGTAAGCGTCTCACCACCCTTGTACTGGAAGAAGTAACGAAGCTCGGTCGTAAAGTGGAAGTTCTTAGCGTTACCGTCGTTGCCGAATCCTAGGTTGGTCAGCGGGTAGAAATTGTTGCTGCTGAACTGGTAAACGTCGGAAGCCGCGCCACCTTGCTGATCGAGCTTGAGCGAGCTGACGATCGGCTGAATGTCGATCACCCCGTGGTCGCCCACGACGCTGCCCTTATTCGTGTCGCGGTACCAAAGTGCGAACAGCTGGGGGCTGGTGATCGTGCCCTTACCGTTGGGCAGGTGGAAGGCGGGCTTACCGTCGACGTCGAGGTGACCGCAGGTACCGGCCGCGCAGGTAACACCAGCCGCGACGGTGCACTCGGTCGAGTCGAACTTACAGACTGGGCCTGGGACGTCGCGATCGGAGCCGTACGGATCGTGCTCGAAATCGGGGTGGCCACCGGTCGAGGCGCGCTGCTTGAAGTCACGGTAAGTGACCTGGATCTGCACCGACGGCGGCAGCTTGACGAAGGTCGAGCAGGTCCATTCGGGCTCGATCGTCTTGCAGTCCGCGCTGCAGCCGTCGCCGTCGACGGTGTTGCCGTCGTCGCACAGCTCGGTGCCGGTAATCAGGCCGTCGCCGCAGCCTTTGAGGGTTACGACCGGGTTCGGACCGGGCGTGATCGTCGGCTCCTTTTGGCAGGTTGGACCGCAGCCGTCGCCGCCGATGACGTCGCCGCTATCACAACCCTCGCCAGCTTCGATCACGTTGTTGCCGCATTCGGTCGGCACGCAGGCCGCACCAACGGTGGGGCACGTGAAGAATGGCTCGTTGCGACAGCCGGCGTTGCAGCCATCACCGTTCTTGATGTTCTTGTCGTCGCACTCTTCGCTGCCGACCTTCAGTCCGTCACCACAGCGTTCGACGCATTTTTTGCCCTCGACCGGGCAGATCCAGCCCGCGTCGAGCTGACAATTGGTGCAGCCGACGCCGTTCACGCCATCGTCACAAGCTTCGCTCGGCGTGCGGATGCCATCGCCGCACACTTCTTGGATGCAGACCGACGGCTGGATGCCGTAACAGCTGAACGGCGGTACGACCTGGCAGTTGTCACAACCGTCACTCGGGTCGGTGTCGCCATCGTCGCAGGCTTCACCCAAGAGTGCGTTGAGCACGCCGTCGCCGCACTTGGGCAGCGCGAAACACACGCCCGGACGTGGACACGAAAAACCCGTTTCGACGACGCAGCCGAGCGTGCAGCCGAACCCAGCCTTCGGCGGATCGCAGCCTTCGCCGGCCTCGATCACCGAGTTCCCGCAAATTGCCGCCAGCCCTACGTCCGGCGCGAAGCTCTTGCAGCCGGGCAAGCAGCCGTCGGTGCCCGGTGGGTCACAAATCTCGCCGGGCTCGACCACGCCGTTCGGGCAACCAATCGTCGAGGCACAAACGCTCGGTTCACCCTTACAGTCCGTGAACGGCTCGGTCTTACACGCGCCCGAGCAGCCGTCGCCGCTCAGACGGTTGTGATCGTCGCAGGTCTCGCCGCCGCGGAGCAGCCCGTCGCCACAGATCGTGGAACAGCCCCCGACGCCGCAGTGAAATCCGGCCTCGACCTGGCAGGTCGCGGAACAGCCGTCGCCGTTTTGCGGAGGGTTCTGGCCGTCGTCGCACTGCTCGTCGGGGGTGCGAACGCCATCGCCGCATTTGAGCGGTTTGCAAGGCAGTCCGGGCGCGCAAAAGAAACCGGCCTCGAGCTGACACGTGCTCGAGCAGCCGTCGCCGTCAGCGGTGCCGCCGTCGTCGCACCCTTCGCCGCGTTCTCGCTCGCCATTGCCACATTCGGGCAGCGCCACGCAGTCCTTGCCAGGCCGAGGGCAAACGAAGCCACCCTCGACGACCGAGCAATCCGCGGCGCAGCCGTCGTCGTCGGCAGTATTGCCGTCGTCGCAAGCTTCGGTGTCTTGCAGTACCCCATCACCACACACGACCAAATCGATGCACGGCTCACCCACCTTCGAGCAATCGAAGTGCTCGTCCTGAGTCAAGCAATCGGCAGAGCAGCCGTCGTCGTCAGCCGTGTTGCCGTCGTCGCATAGCTCGCGGGACTCGAGCTCACCGTTGCCGCAAATCGAAGTTGGCATGTCGGATGCGCCGCCATGACCGAGGTTGACGTCGATGCCGGGCCCTTGATCGACGACGCCTGCGCCAGCGGCGCCGCCCTCGGTGCCGGTCGTACCGAGGCCGCCGTTGTCAGCGACCTCTGGGTTTCCGCCGCAGCCCACGGCGAGCCCGAGCACACAAACGCCAATCAGGATCGAGCGCATAGCCCTCAAGAGTGAGACACTCGAATCCGCGCGTCACCTCTTGGATTCGAACAGACCGCAAATGGGTGGGAGTGCGTAGCCGGTCGTGGTGAGACTGACTACATCAACCGCAAGCCGCGGCTATGCGCAGTAGACGCCACCGTTGATGTCGAGGGTTGCGCCGTTGATGAAGCCGTCGAATTCGGACGCCAAATAGACGACTGGGCGCGCGATGTCCTCGGCGTAGCCGCCGCGGCCGAGCGGAATTCCGCGCACGGTCTCGTCGGCGCTCTCTTTCGTGGTGTGGGTGTCGTGAAAACGCGTGCCCAAGATCAGTCCGGGCGCCACGCAGTTGACCCGCACACCCTGCGGACCCAGCTCCGCCGCCAGCGCGCGCGTCCAGGTGATGACAGCGCCTTTAGTGCTCGAGTAGACCAGCGAGCCGCCGTGCCCACCTTTGCGCCCGGCCAACGACGCGACGTTGACGATGCTCGACGCACCCGCAGCGAGCAACGCCGGTAGTGCGGCGCGCGTGACGAACATCATCGTCGTCAAGTTGATGCGGATCACCTCGTCCCAAAACTCGAGGTCGACCTCTTCGAGCTTGCGCCGCGCCACCAGCGAGCCCGCGTTGTTGATCAAGACGTCGAGGCCGCCCAGAAACTCGGTCGCTTGCTTGACCAGCCCGTTCGCCTCCGATTCTTTGCGGAGGTCCGCCTGCAGCACGAGCGCGCGTTGCCCGAGCGACTTGGCCTTCTCGGCCAGCGCGCGCGGGGTAGCGTCGCTGTTGAAGTAGTGCAGGCAGACATCGGCGCCGGCGTCGATCAGGCCCTCGGCGACCGCCGCGCCAATCCCCTGAGACGCGCCCGTTACGAACGCTCGTTTGCCTCTCAAGTTTCCCATCAGCTCAAGTCGATTTTCCCGGCGATTAAGTCGCGCTTCATAGCATGCGTCGCCATGGCTTGGGGCACCTCACTTGACCTTGCCTGGGATCACGAGGGTGGAACCGAACGTCGAAATATTCCAGCCGTTCACTCCTGCGTCATGTCCGGCAACGCCCACAACTATTTGGAAAACCGACCGCTGTCGTTACTTGGCGCCGGTGCAGTAGACGTTCACCTGATCGACGACGTCGCTCTCCGCCTTTTCGACCTTTTCGGCTTCTTGATCGATCTTCTTGCTCTGGGCTTCGATCGCGTCGGACTTCGCTGGGTCCTTCGCGTCTTTCTGCAGGCCGGCCAGCTCGTGCATGATCTTGGCGAGCGAGTCGAGCGTGGTCGCGTATGCCGCGCGGAAGCCGACGAGCTTTTCGTCTTTGAGCTCGAGCGCCGCGAACTTCTTTGCCTCGTCTTCGACCGAAGCGGCGCCCTTCTCGAGCAGCGCCGCGTCGTCACTCTCGAGCTTCAAGCCGTTGATCACAGTCTGTGCCTGACTGGCGCGGTCGACGAACGCATTGCACTGCTCGACCTTGCTCTTGCCGCAAGCCCCCAGCACGAGCGACGCCGCAATAACCAAAACCCGTCCGAGAGCTTTCTTCATGCGCCGCCAACTAATACGTCTTTCGACGGCGCAACAAGCAAAAGCGTCCCCCCGACCCGCTTCGCCGCTAGGCGCTGACCCGCCCTACGGCGCGTGCTCGGCCACCGAGACAACGTCAATTTGGAAGAATTGGCCGTCGAAGGGCGTGGCTGCGACTTCGGGAACGACAATCGACTTGTGATTGGCGATCTCGATGTCGTTCGAGTCGTAGGCGCCCAGCTTCACTTGGGCGCCGCCGCGGATCGGAATCGTCACTTGGTAGTCGATGGCGAACACGAAGTGCGCGACCTTCTCGACGTTGCGGTTCACCGTGAACAGCGCGTGCGGTTCGGAAACTTCGATATTGTAAAAGTTGTAGTGATCGGTAACGGCGGTTCCGCCGCTCTGAAAATGCTCGGCTTTGACGTCACCTTCGCTGAAGTTCTTCGGCTCGACCACGCCGCGCACGCGCAGAGTCACATCGTAAAGCGTGCCCGGCTTGCCCCCGAACGCCACGGCGTGCTCGAGCTTGAGCTTCCAAGTCGGATCGGCAGCCACCGCCAAGCTCTGGTCCCAGTGGCATTCTTCGCCCTTTTCGAACTTCTCACCCTTGCACGGCAGCTCCAAACGCAGTCCGTGCAAGCTCGCACCCGGCTCACTCGCTACGGCCCCAGCCCCGGGCCCGCTGGCCGCGACAGGCGCAGTCTCGGCTGCCGGCGTTGCGGCAGCAGGCTTGGGCGTTGCTCCGCAGGCAAGCGTCAGCGGCGAGACCACGAGCGCGAAGGCGAAGAGCGGCTTGTTCATGCGCCGCACGATACCTCCGCAGCTCTAGAATCCAAGCCTGATAATCGTGCGATTTCGATGGAAGGCACTCGGCGTCGAAGAGCACGCTGGGGGCCCCACGCTTACTTGATCGTGGATTGGAAGTCGCTGATCAGCATGCCGCCGATTTGCGGCCAGCCGTGGGTCAAGCCGCTATAGGTGATTTGAGACGAGATGCAGAAGCGCACCGGGTTCGCGGTGCAAGCATCGTAGTCGAGGCAGACGTGCTCGTCCTTTTTGGCGTTGAACGCCGCCATCAAGTCGGTCTTCGCCTTGTCGAGCCCCGCCGGCGGCGTCGCCGAGCAGCCGTTGCGTTTGGCGAACATCGCCGCCGTGTCTTCCCCGTAATTTCCGGCCTTGTCGGTGACGCCGTGGATCACCAAGATCGGCGGCGTGCCCTTGCAATTCTTGTCGGCGGCGCCGACCACGGCCGCCGAAACCGCCGTCGTCTGCCACAGCGTATCGCCGAAGCGACACGTCAAATGCTCGATGAACTGCCCGCCAGAGCTGACACCGGCGATGAACACGCGGTTCTCGTCGATGCAGTATTCGTTCTTCATCAGCGCCAGCACGTCTTGCCAGTAGGTGATGTTCTGCTCGAGCACCGCGGCTTGCTCCCAGCCGTCGCTGATCGACTTCATGTAAACCGTGACGGCCGGCAACATCGCGAAGCCGCGACATTCGCCCTGCGTGGGCCCGCACGCTTGGTTGCCGAAGCCGTGGAAGCCGAAGCCGAGCGGCATCGGTTTGCTGGCGTCGTAGCCGGCCGGAAGATTGACGTTGAACATCGCCGACTGGCCGCCGGTCATGATCGTTCGCGCGCCGGTGACCGGGTTGGCCTTGCCGCAGCCCGCGCTCGGCTTGACGATCGACCCCGCACCGCCCTGCCCGCCGCCCGACATGCCCGCACTACCCGCGGCCGTTGAACCGCCGGCCCCTGCGCTACCGGCGGCACCGCCGCCGCCCGCGCTCGTGCCCGCAGTGACCGTTCCGCCAGCGCCACTCGTGCTGCCGCCCGCGCTCGCGCCAGCCGCAGTTGCTCCGGCGCCGCCGCCCGCCGCCATGCTGCCTGCTGCACCTGCGGTCGTGGCCGAGCTCGCCGACGGCGACGAGCTCGAGCACGCGAACATCGCCAAAGTGGCACCAGCGAAAACCAAGCCAAAAACTTTGCGCATTCTTCACTCCCAACGGCAGTTGGCCGACAACGCGAGCAGTATCCTACCCCTTAAGATGCTGTCTGCGCCCAGGTTCCTTCAATCGATCCGGTGAGCAGACCGCATCTTTGAATGATTTCACGCGACAAGGAGGCATCTCGCGCCCCGTCGCGCCCCGTCGCGCCCGCGCCCCCCGAGCACGCCCGCCCGCCCCGCGCGCGGTCAGGATGACAGCGCGACAGTGGCGACAAGCCATGTTGGCAAAGCACAGCGCGTGCGGAACGAGTACGCACGTGCGTTCGTTGGAGTGGGCATGAGTAAGCAATTCAATTTGGGGAGTGCGTTCACGATGTGCGTGCTGCTGACGACGCGCTTCGCGCGCGCCGCGCCAGAGCAATTCGGTGAACAGGGTCAGTGGGTGATCGACGACCGGTTCGCGCTATCGGCGACGCACTCTGGTCCGCAGAGCGCCGACCTCGACTATTCGGCCAACGGCGTGCGGCTGGCGCCTTCTGCGGCTCTGTTCGTGTCGCGGAGGCTCTCGGTCGGGTTGGGTTTGGACCTGGAACGTTATTGGACTTGGTTCGAGGGCGCCCGCCTGCACAGCAGGGTTTACCGCGCGGCGATCATGCCACGCATCGGTTACGCACTGCGACTCGCCGAACATTTCGACGTTTGGCCGGAGCTCGGCGTGCGCGTCGGGGAGAACTGGGGTGCGCAGTGGGGTAGCCAAAGCTCTACGTGGAAGTCGACGGGCGTTGGCGTGCTCGTCACGGCGCCCGTGCTCTGGCACCCCGTCTCACACTTCTTTCTCGGCGTCGGTCCGAGCTTCAGCTACGACCTCTACGCGGACGAAACGCACGCGCTTCAGCCGTGGTATTCGTCATTCGGTCTGACCTCGCTGATCGGCGGGAATTTCGGCGCGTAGACCTCCCGACCGCCCACGGCTGGCGCGGTCGTCAGGCTTCCAGCAAGCGCTTCAGCTGGGCCAGGTCTTTGGTGTTGGCGCGGCGCATGGCGCTGGCCATCAACGGTGCAAATACCGCGGAGAAGCCGCGCGGCTCGCCGCGATTTCTGAGCGTCATGCGCGTCGCGCCGCCAACATCGTCCCAGACGTAGCTGGTCTCCATCGGGAACGGCCCCTCCGCCGTCCGCATCACCAACCGAACGCCGGGCACGAAGTCGACGACTTCGTACGTGTAAGCCAATCGCCGCCCGAGAAAGTGCGCCACGAACGCCATCCGCGCCCCGACCTCGACGCGCGGCTCCGTCAACCACTCGACCGCCTTGATGTTCACATACCAGCGCGGCGCATTCGCCGGGTCCCCTGCAAACGCGGCGACCACCTCGCGCGGCCGCTCAATCAACGTCTCGGTAATGATATCGACAGGCACGATCCGCCTTTCGAGCTTCTTTAGCCCAAATCCGCCGCGCCGGGGAAAGAGCCACTCTCGATCCATAGAAGAGGCCCCGCGCGAGCGCGGCCCCGGGGGCGGGGTCGGTTTCGGGAGCGGGAGCGGGCTCGGCTGGGGCTTCGGGCGAGGCAAAGGCGGGGCCGCGCTCGCGCGGGGCCTGAGCTCGGTCTCGGCGAGAAGCCGGTATGTGGGCTCGGTTTGCGGGCGTCGGGGCGCGGCGTGGGCGAACACTCTCGACCGAAGCCTCGCGCTGTCTCGTTGTGGGTTTCTCGTGTCTCGCAACCCGAGCAGATCTCGCCGCCGGACAGATCGCGAGGCCTTTCTTTTGCCGTGGCCCGGCTCAGCGCACCAGCCGGCTGAGCATGTTTTTGAGCCGCGTGCCGAGCTCCACCACGGCCTGCAC
>JBBRMI010000042.1:0-45544 GCA_038230915.1 Polyangiales bacterium
GTCGTGACCCGCAGCAAGTTGCCCCAGAAGTCGAAGACGATCAGGTTCTTGCTGAGCTCAGCGTTGAGCTGAGTCGCGAAATCAGTGCCACCGCTGCAGGCGGAGTACGGCTTGCAACCGCGCGCATCGAGCGTTGCTACGCTTTGGGTGGCGGCGCGTTTGACCACAACGCCAAGCTCGGTTTGAAATTGGTCGTAGGCAGGCTGGAGCTCGGCGCGCGCTGCCGTCAGCACCTCGGCCAGGCTGCCGTGCTGAATGCCGGTCAGTGACGTGTTCTTCATCGCGGCCAGCGCGGCGCTCGTCTTCTGCTGAGCGGCTTGGCGGCCCGGCTTGCTCTTCTGCGCGGTGTCCTGAAACAACAAGCTCGAAAAATCGGCGTCCGGCGGGTGGATCTCGTATTCCGGTTTGGCCAGCTGGTCTTCGATTTCAAAATACGTGCGCAGAAGCCCCGGCTTAGCGTCAACCAGCGCAAATACCGCCTGATCCACGATTTGTAGGCCGAGCGCGGCGACCGCCGGCGCGCCCGTTTCGTCGGTTACCGAAAGCGTCAGCTTGGCGGGCGTGCCTGGCGCGTAGACGGCTTGGTCAGCCGCGACTTCGATATTCAGCGAAGCGTCGGTACGGGCGAAGATCGTTCGCCCGGTACGCACAATCTGCCCCTCGGCATCGACCAAGTAGGCTTCGATGCGGTTGCTGCCGCCGAGCGTCGGATCGATGGTGGTGGTGAAGTGTGCCACGCCGTCCGCAGCCGTGAGCGTGCGCATGTCGACGGTCTGACCGTCGTTGATCCAATCGACGTAGACTGTTCCGGTGGCTTCGGTCGACGTGATGTCGACCTTGACGTTGTCGCCCACCTGGTAAACCGATTTATCGGTGCGCAAGATCAAATGGTCCGCGCCGGACTGCGTCGTGAAGTCGAACGTCGCCGCCACGGTCTTGCCCCCGTCCAACGTGACGACCGCGTCGAACTTGCCGTTCGGCGTGGCTTTGGCGCTCGGCGTAAACGCCAGCGTTGCCTGGCCGAAGGCGTCGGTCGTCGCCATCAGCGGCGAGCCGTCCGGAGCCGTGATGTGCACGTCGGCGTTTGCCAACGGCGTGCCGAGCGGATCGGTCGCGAACAACAGCAGCTCGTTCTCGATGTTCGGCACGAGCTTGCCCGACTCCGGCACCAGCGCCACGTTGGCCCCCTGGGCCGACACGGTCACGAGTGAGGATTTTTCGACCTTTTGCCCGGCGCTATCGATCACCGTCACCCGCAGCTCGATCGCCGCGCTGCCTTGTTGGAGCGGCAGCCCAGGCAAGACCTTCGGTAGCGCCAACGTGAATTCATAGTGACCGTCCGCGCTCAGCGTCCCCATCGTCTTGCCGAATAGCGTGCTGCCGACGTCGACCGAATAGCCTTCGACCGTTACCGAGCCGCCGACCGGCTTACCGAAGAAATACTTCGAATCGATGCTGCCGCTCACGCTGCTGCCCGGCGCGTACCAAGGCTGTTCGGTCTTCACCGCGACCTCGAACTTCGGCAGGGCGTAGTGCGAAACGTTGACGGTCTTTTCGCTCGTCACGTCGCTGGAGATGACGCGCAGCTTGAACGTGCCTTCGTTGAGGATGCCGCCCAGCTGAAATCGCGTGAACGCAACCCCGAACTTGTCGGTGCGGACGACCTTCTTGAAGATCTTGTTGCCCTTGCCGTCTTCGACCTCGAACGTCGTGGTCGCCCCACTGACCGGCTTGCGCCCCTCGCGACCGAGCGAAAGCGCGCGCAAATTGATGATTTGCCCCGGCTGGTAGATCGGCTTGTCGCTCGTCAAAAGCAGCTTACCCAGGCCGCTGTCGACCTTCATCGCGTCTTCGACCTTGGCCTCGGCCCCGTGCGTGGTCATGTGCGCCCGCACCTTGTAATCGCCCGGCGCGTCCACCCGCATTTGCACCTGCGCGTCGCCCGTGACCTCGGTCGTGGCGGCTTGGGTCTGAACGACCTCGTCGTTCTGGACCAACTCGAAGGTGACGTCTTGGCCCTCGACCGGCGCGTTGTCGAGCGTGTCCTGCACGCGCACGCGGTAGTAAGCGTCGCGTCCCGGGTGCAGCGTCGCCGGCCCCTCCACGCGCAGATCGAGCAGCGGCACCACGTACATCAGGCTGCGCGTCACACGCAGCGTGCTCTTTTTCGTCCCGTCGTCGATGCGCACGTTCCAGCGCACCAAGTCCGCCTGTTCGCTGATGCCGTCCGGCGCCGCCAAGCTGGCGCTCAGCGTCGCGCTCTCTCCAGCCGCCAGCGAGTAGGGGAGCTCCGCCGTTCCAAGCTCGTCCGCACCGTCTACGGACGTGAGGTGGAGGATCAGCGTGCCGGAGGCGTCATGGTCGACGAGCGAGGTGACCGGCACGTCCACCGCCAACGTGCCGTCCGCGATGCTGCCGCGCAGCTTCGCTTCATCGACCGCGACCACGCCGTTGTCGGTGTGGTCGCCGGTGCCTTTCACCACGTGACTGCCGGGGCTCGCATCGGAGCCGCAGGCCGCCCCAGCACCCAGCGATGCAGCGATCAGGAAGACAAACGGCGCCGTCCGGAAGCGAGCCGAACGACGTGAATGAGTAGAGGCGACAAAAAAGCGCATGGTGAAGCCCTCGGGTTGACTCGTTACCTTCACGAAATGTGCCAACGCTCGAGTTCCCGCCCGGCACTGCACGGGTGCATGCTAAATCCAATGTTATTAACGCATTAGGTGCGGACGACTCGAAGCGGCTGAGTGTGCCAACTTGGGGGGCTACGTGGCACACCGGCGGCCGCGAGCTCGACGCCCCGTCGTCGGCAGCTGGACCCGTTAGGCCGCGCCACCCGCCAGCTGCTCGTAAACGCCTGCGTAGAGATCAGCAACTCGCGTCAGCGAGAAATTCGCCTCCACGCGCGCGCGCGCTTCCGCACCTAGGCGTTGGCGCTCGAACGGGTCCAGGCGTGCCATCTCCAGCAGGGCGCGCGACAGCCCCTGCGGGTCGCGCGGGGCGACCGTCTTGCCCGTCGGGCCGACCATGAAGGATGAATCGCCCACGTCGGTGACGACGCACGGGATTTCGCACGCCATCGCTTCGCCAACGACCAGCGGGAACGCCTCGCTAGAAGACGAGGAGACGAGCACATCGAAGCCCGGCAGTGCCTCATGAGCGGCAGGGTTTGGACCCAACAAGAGACAGCGCTCGCCTAGCCCCAGTTGGTCGGCTTGTTCGGCGAGCACGCTATTGGCTCGGTTTACATCGGAACCGAATAGGACGAACTTGAGGTGTGGATCTTCGCGCAAGCAGCGAGCGGCTGCTTCCAGCAAGGTCCGGTGATCTTTCTGCGGGTGAAATCGGGCTAAGTGTCCGATGACGATGTCGTGATCGCCGACAACCCACTGTGCTCGCGCGATCCTTCGGAACTCGTCGTTGCGTCGAAAAACCGCAGTGTCGAAGCCATTGGGGATAAATTCCATCTTCGATGCGTCATAGCCGACGGCTTCATGAGCCTTTCGGCCCACGTGAGAACACGAGACGATGCGATTCGGCACTGTTGACGAGAGCTTAGCCAGCACCTGAATCAACCAGTGCGTCGAGCGAGCGTTTTGGGCCGGATCCACTGTGCCGGCATGGAGCGACCACACCACCGGCACGCCTAGCAATCGTGCCGCCGCACCGCCCAAAAAATCGGCGTGATACATCCACGTGTGGACGACGTCGGGTTTGACCTCGCGAAGCCTGGCCACGATTCGCGGGATCCCGGCCAACGCGCTGATGCCGCTAGAAAGGTTCAGCGCCTGTACCCGGATCTGTTTTTCGCGAATCCTCGCCGCAATCGGCCCTTCGCCCGCCAAGCAAATGACTTCGCTCTGGATCCTCGACCGGTCGAGTGCACCCAGCAATCGATCCAGCATCACCTCGGCGCCACCCACGGCGAGCCCCGTGATGATGTGGACGACGCGCGTCATCTTCTGGACCTCATTCTCTTTCCTAAGGAACGTGGACGCGGGGGCGCACCACGTAGACGATGCAGGAACTGCCCAGCATTCCTGCTGCTCGCCGCCGCCATTCGATGGGCCATCGGTGGCCCAGTACGCACCAGCCCGTATAGAAGAGGTTCATCGGCTCGGCCTTGACGACCTCGAAGCCGTTTTCCTCGAAGACGCGTAGCCAGGTCTGCTTAGTGAACCTCTGCAGCTCGGAAAAGGCGTTGCCACCCTCACCGTGGGGCAGCGGAACGAACCGTGCGACGCAGCCCTTGGCGAATTCAATCAGTCGCGATCTCGATCCGACACGCTTGGGCGGAACCCAGCGACCCGTCGCGGCGGAAAGGACGAAAGGCAGCGCGTCGATCGGCCCCGCCAGACTGGTCCAAAACCGCCAGGCCGCGCTCGGCATCGCGTGAACAGCGCTACCCCCGAGTTTCAAGACGCGCGTCGTCTCGGCGAGCATGGCCGGAAGGTCTTGAACGTGCTCGAGCACGTTCGACGAGAACACGATGTCGAAACTTGCGTCAGGGAAGGGGATGCGTCGCCCGTCATACTCTGTGACGGGATGGACGCGCGAGAGACTGTAGGAGGAATTGGGCAGGTCGATGGCTTCGACGTCGAAGCCGCGCTCCTTCAGTCCTAGAGCTTGATAGCCGGTTCCCGCGCCGAGCTCCAAGACTCGGCTTCTCGGCGGCAGATAGCCGACGAGCACGTCCAGCTCATCGGCGCGTAAGAAATGCAAGTCCTCACCGGTAAACAAACGACACCTCGAGGGCAGCTACAGTCCGTAAAGCTTGCTGCGGTCTCCGGTCACGCCGCGCATCGCGTCGCGCGTATCCAGCAGGAGCTTGGATTCGCGGAACATTCGGTCGCGCTCGATCGCGGTGTGGTCGGTCACGATCACGACCAGGTCGTACTCGGCAAAGCTGCTCTTCGGATCGACCGCCTTGAGGATCACGCCCTCTTCGTCGACTTGATCCACGAACGGGTCCATGATCGAAACGGCCGCTCCGCGCGACATCAAGCCGTGAATCACGGCAAACGCCGGCGACTCACGCACGTCGCTGACGTCTTTCTTGTACGCGACGCCGTACACCAACACCTTGGCGCCCCGCACGGCCTTCGAGTGATCGTTCAATGCCGTCGCGGCGCGCTCCACCACGTACGCCGGCATGCCGCTGTTGATGGTATCCGCGAGATCGATGAAGCGGGCCTGGTACTGGAGCGTGCGCAGCTTCCACGACAGGTACAACGGATCGATCGGGATGCAGTGACCGCCGAGGCCGGGGCCGGGGTAGAACGGCATGAAGCCGAACGGCTTGGTCGCCGCCGCGCGGATCACCTCGAACGGATCGATGCCGAGCTTGCGGCTCATCAGCGCGACCTCGTTCACCAGGCCGATATTCACGGCGCGAAACGTGTTTTCGAGCAACTTCACCATCTCGGCCGCCTCCGGCGACGAAACCGGCACGAGCTTGTCGATGATCTGCGAGTAAAGCGCCTGCACGACCTCGAGGCAGCGCGGCGTGCTACCGCCAACGACCTTGGGTGTGTTCTTGGTCTTGTAGACTTCGTTGCCTGGGTCGACGCGCTCGGGCGAGAACGCCACGAAGATGTCCTTTCCAAGCTCGAGCCCTTTTTCGGTCAGCTTGGGAACCAGCACTTCACTGGTGGTGCCCGGGTACGTCGTCGACTCAAGCACCACGAGCATGCCCGGATGTTGGTGCTCTGCGATCCCCTCCGTGGCGGAGACGATGAAGCGCATGTCCGGATCTTTGGTCTTGTTGAGCGGAGTCGGCACGCAGACCACGACGGCATCGGCTTTGGCCAAGATGCTGCGCTCGGTGGTCGCGTCGAGGCGACCGCTCTTCACGTGTGCCGCGAGATCGCTCGTCGGAACATCGGCGATGTACGACTCGCCCTGATTCAGCAGCCGGACCTTCTCCGGGTCATTGTCGAGGCCCGTGGTGCGAAAGCCTGCGCGCGCGAACTCCGCAACCAGCGGCAAGCCCACGTACCCGATGCCGATGACGACGACGTGAGCCTGTTTTGAAGCGATCTTGGCTAGAAGGTCGGACATTTGCCTGGTGCTTCGTCGCACGAAGCACGGCGGTTTTCAAGCCGGCCCGCGGTCACCGGGCGATGCCACTCCGCTATGAAGCCTGGAGCTCGTCCATGACGTCGCGGAGCGCGAGGCGAAAAGGGCGCAATCCGAAGCCAAAGGTGGCCTCGAACCGCGAAGTATCCAGCACCGAGTTGAGCGGGCGCGCTGCCGGCGTGGGGTACGACGACGACGGAATTGGTGTGACGACCGGCCGACGGCCAGCGCTTCGCGCCTCCAGCTCGAAGATCGTTTCGGCGAAGGCGTGCCACGTCGTGGGGTCGGCGTTGGCGAGGTGATAAGTGCCCCAAGCGACTGGCGCGTCGCCTAGCAGGCGCTCGCGCGCGACGCGCCACACGGCCCCGGCGAGATCGGCGGCCGACGTCGGACGACCGTGCTGGTCGGCGATGATCCGCAGCTCGTCGCGTTCGGCGCCGAGGCGGCGCATCGTTTTGACGAAGTTCTGGCCGTATGCGCTGAAAACCCACGACGTGCGCACGATCAAGTGCTGAGCCAACTCTTCCCGAATCGCGACCTCGCCCGCCAGCTTGCTCTGGCCGTAGACGTTGATTGGCCCGACCGCATCATCTTCGACGTACGCGGAAGGCTTGCTGCCGTCGAACACGTAGTCCGTCGAGACGTGGATCAAAGCGGCGCCGTTGGCCGCGCACCAGCGCGCCAGATAACGCGGTCCGCTGCTGTTGACCGCAAATGCACGCGCGCGATCTTCCTCGGCGCGGTCGACGGCGGTGTACGCAGAGGCATTGACGACCAACCCGGGACGCACCGCGTCGAGGAGAGCGTGCACCGCACCCTCGTCCGCCACGTCGACCTTGCGCGGGGGCGCAAGCTGTATGCCGTCGGATTGACGATACAGCTCCGTCGCCAATTGCCCTGATGTGCCGATGATGAGGGTGCGCATTACTTAGGGCAATCCTGGCGCGTTTTCTAGAGCGGAACGGCTGGTCACAGGAGGCGAATCACTCGCGCGGGGTTGCCGGCACACAGCGAATCGGGTGGCAAGTCGCGAGTGACCACCGAACCGGCGCCCACAATCGCGCCATCGCCGATCGTGACGCCCTTCAATACGATCACTCGCAAGCCGATCCAAACGCGATCACCGATCACGACGGCCTGGGGTTCGTCCCGCGTGCCGGCTATCCGCTGATCGTGATCGTGCGCATGCCCATGGGTGTCGAAGATCGTCGTACCGGCGGCGAGGTGGCAATCCTGGCCAATGCTGACCCTGGCCGACGCACAGATCGACACGCCGTTGAGGCTGGTTCGTGCCCCGATCTCGATCCGCGCCTCCGGCGTGGCGACGAACAGGCGCACCGCTTGATTTTGCGAGATGTATTCTCGATCGCGGCTCCACAGGCGGACGTCATCCCCGAGGATTATTCGGCCGCCATGGCTGTAGACGTGTGGGCGGCCCACGACCTCGACGCGGTTTCCAAGGTCGACCCCGCGCAGACTTAGCTCCAGCAGGTATGCCCGATCGATGGCCGAGAGCGCGGCGGACAGCGCTCGTTGGGGGATGGAGTTCATGCCGGAGGCGAGTTTTCGCCTCGCTTCGCCCTTCAGTCAACGGCTGACCGCACCGGGCCAGGGACTCCGACTACTCGTTGCAGATCCTGTGGCGGCCGCCCTTTGCCGCTTGACCCGTTTCCGTTCGCCCGCAAGAGTCCGGGCTAGCGTGTGCGAACCATCGCCGCGCGCCCGCATTTGCGCCCGTTGCAATACTTGAAGTCTCGTCTGCCGAAGAACGTTTTTTGGCGAAATCTCACATTGATGGCGGGCGGAACGGCTGCTGGCCAAGCGTTCACGATCGCGGCCTCCCCAATCTTGTCGCGGCTCTACGGACCCGGTGACTTTGGGTTGCTTTCGGTCTACGCGTCCGTTGTTTCGATCGCCGCGGTTGTCAGCAGCCTCACGTACCACCACGCGATCCCGGCCCCGGAGACCGACGAGGATGGCGCCAACCTCACCGTGCTGTCACTCGTGCTGGTGATGCTGACGACGCTCGGCTCCGGGCTCGTCATCGCAATCTTCCGCACCGAATTCGAGCGGGCCTTCGGCATTCCCGGCTTGGCGCGCTACGTGGTCGCGGTTCCCCTGGGGGTGCTCGGGCTCAGCACCTACGAAGTGCTGTCACAGTGGGCAGCGCGAAAAAAAGCCTTCGGCGTTCTGGCCAAGACCAGCGCTCAACGCTCGCTGCTGCAAACGAGCATTCAACTGATCGGTGGGTTTGCGAACATTGGCAAGGTTGGCCTGATCTTCGGGCAGCTCATGGGACAATGGGGCGGCACGCTACAAGTGGCTCGCAAGTCGTGGCGCACCGATCACGAGACCTTCCGCGCGATCACGCCGGGTACGGTGCTGAAGACGGCGGGCCGGTTTCGGCGCTTCCCGCAATTTACGCTGCCCGGAGCGATGCTCAATGCGATCGACGTCAATGCGGCGCCGCTACTGTTCGCGCACTTCTTTGGAGCGACCGTGACCGGCTACTTCGCGCTCGGGAACCGCTTGGTGTCCGTGCCGTTCATGCTGATCGCAAGCTCGGCGCAGAAAGTGTTCTACCCCGCAGCGGCGGCTGCCAAGCATCGCGGTACGCTGGCCAGCGAGACGGCGGAAACCTACCTTCACCTCCTGCGACTCGTGCTGCCCGTCGTCCTGGTAATGACCGCGTGCGCCCCGGAGTTGTTCACGGTGTTGATGGGGGCACGCTGGCGGGAGGCGGGCGTCTACATGCAATGGCTCTCGCTGCGCGCCTGTTTCACGATGATCGTTTTTCCGCTGACGCCGCTGATTTTCGTGCTCGATCGGCAAGTGGCCGGGTCGATCTTTAGCGGCATGCAGTTGGTTGTGCGGATTGGGGCGGTCGTTGTCGGCAGCCGTTACGGGGATGCGCGTCTCGCTGTCCTGTTACTTGGCGTCGGCACGGGCTCCTTGTGGCTGGGATACCTTTTCTATCTACTCGCCATCAGCGGCAATCGCGTGTTTGACGCATTGGGACGCCTGCTATGGGAGACGGCAATTGCGCTCGCCATCGCCTCGCCCATCGTCATCGCGAAGCTCCTCCACGCGAGCGATCTCAGCGTGACGCTTACTGCCGGAGCCAGCGGCCTTTTCGCCGCTGGCTCCGTGGTCCGCCGCTCTGGACGTCGCCTGCGGCAGAAGGCCGCCGTAGCGCCATGACTGGGCGGGGGGCGATTCCGGCAGGAATCGGACCCCTAAAGTGCGCACCCTGATAGGACGTTACCCGTTGTCGAGACGCGTTTCTCACGAGCGAAGACAACAATGAAAGCTTTCAATATCCTTACGGCCCTGGTCGCCCTAGCTACCCTGGTCGGTGCCTGCAGCGAGCCGACCCCCGACGCCGCGACGGAGCCGGTCGGCAGTCAAAGCCAGGCGCTCACCACGGCGTGCACCAACCTGACGGTTGGTATGCCCTGCGATCCCGACGGCCCGAGCAAGCCGCTCTTGGAGTGCGAAGGCGTTTGCTCGATAGCCACGACCGGCTTGGCCACATGCGTGAACGTCGCTGCGGGGAGCAATGACGGTCACATCTGCGGGACGAAGTTCGGTGTCGGCGATGCGGCGTGCAACCTCCGTTGCGCTGGAAAAACCTGCTTGGCCGCGGCTGCTCCGGCCGGCGTTGCCTGCCGCCCGACAGGCACGAGCTCGCCCTGTGATGGCCAATGTGACGGTGCGGGCCACTGCGGCGTGATCGCAGCGGCGTGTGACTTTGGGCGTCAAGATCAACTGTGTCAGTTCAATACCTGCGACTTCAGCAACGCGACGGCCTGCAAGGTCCGAAACGTCCCAGCTTACGTGAACTGTTCGAACGACTCAGCCTGCCAACTTGGTTACTGCTCCGGTGCTGGGGCCTGCGTTCTTGGCAACACCAAGGGCTGTGACGACGGTAACTCCTGCACTGACGACGCCTGCGACGTGGCGAGCGGCGGCTGCATCGGAACACCGAACGACAGCAACACCTGCTCGGACGGTAATGCCTGCACCACCGGTGAGCATTGCAGCGGCGGCGGCTGTGTGGCCGGCACCCTTCCCGTCAGCTGCGACGACGCCAACGCCTGTACCACCGACGGCTGCGATCCGAACACGGGCTGCTACCACCAGCAGAAGAACTGTTCGGACAATGACGCCTGCACCGTCGATTCTTGCGACACCAACACGGCCGCGTGCTCGCATTCGACCAAGAACTGCGACGACAATGATCCGTGCACGGTGGACGGTTGCGACACGGTCAGCGGTTGCACGCACGTGGCGATGAACTGCTCCGACAACGACGCGTGCACGACCGATAGCTGCAGCGGCGGCAGTTGCGTCCACGGCGCGGTCAATTGCGGGGACAACAGCGTCTGCACGACCGACAGCTGCAATCCGGCCTCGGGTTGCGCGCACGTCGCGATCGTTTGCAACGACGGTGACGCATGCACCACGGACGCCTGCGACGCAACTTCGGGCTGCAAAGCTACCCCGGTCGTCGGCTGTGGCGATGCGGGCGGCGCGCCCGGCGCCGCGGGTTCGCCTGGCGATGCGGGCGCTCCGACTGTCGCTGACGGTGGCGTCGCAGGGCAGACTGCGCAACCGGAACAGGGCGGCACCGCTGGGTCTAGCGTGAGCGGCAGTGGCGGCTCTGCTGGCGCCGGCATTGTCGGCTCCACTGGCGGGACTGCCCACGGCGGCACACCGCAGGGCAGCGCCGGCACGTCGGCTAGCGCCGGCACGTCGACAGACGAGCCGATTGGCGGGGTAGCAGACCAAGGCTCGAGCGGCGCCGGCAGCAAGCCCAACAACGATTCGGGTTGCGGTTGTCGGACCGTGGGTCACCCGTCGCAGGCTCCGCAGCAAACGGCCGCCCTGCTTGCGCTGATGGGCGTTGCTGGGTTGATGCGGCGCCGCCGCACCGCCTGAACGGTCGGCGACCCTGTGCTAAGGTCGGGCGTGTGAGTTCTGTTCACGCGCCTGAGTTGCCTCCCGCGAGCGCGGTCGTCGTCGCGACGGATCGCCAGGTTGGCTGCGAAGTGGGTGGTGAGGCCGTCGTGCTGCATCTCGACCAGGGCGTCTACTACGGGCTCAACCCGGTGGGAGCCCGGGTATGGCAGCTGGTCCAAAAGCCGTGCGCGATCGACAGCATCGTCGAACGCGTGACGGCCGAGTTCGACGTCGAGCCCGAGCAATGCTTGCTAGATGTTCGGGAGCTGGTGGTCGCACTGCGGGAACGGTCGCTCGTGACCGTGAGCGAGGCTGCGGCGCCGTGACCGGGGCGGGTCTGGCTCGGCGGGTTGAGCAGGCTCCGCGGATCGCCGAGGCGGCTGCATTGTTGGCCGCGACCCGGCTGCTGCTCGTGCTCTCGCCGCGCGTCGGCGCCGGACGACTGATCGGCCGTGCCGGCCGCCCGTGTAGCTCATCCGCTGCGGCGAGTCCCAACGCCGCCAAGGTAGCGCGGGCCGTCCAAAGGGCCGCGTGTTGGATAGTCGGCAGCACCTGCCTCAACCAAGCGTTGACCGGTTGGCTGATGCTCAAGCGGCGCGGTATCGCGTCGGTGGTTCGGGTGGGTGCGCGGCGCGAGTCGGCGGGCGGCATGAGCATGCACGCTTGGCTCGAGGTCGGCGGGCAGCCGCTGATAGGGCGCGAAGAAGCGAGCGGTTTCGTGCCATTGTCGCGCTGACATGAGCTGCGCCGGTGTCTGGAATCGCGCGGCGGTCGCCGAGGTGGACGTCGCGCGGATGCTAGCTAGCTTCGCGCACTCAGCGTGGTCGGTTCGCGTGCAGCTCGATGCCGAAAGTCGCGTGGCGGTTGCCGAAGCAAGCTACGGCGACGACACCGAAGCGAGCCCGCACGGCGAGCCGCCGCTCGAGGCTGCGTTGCTAGTTGGAGGCGATCTACGACTGCACAACCGCGCGGAGCTCAGCGCTGCTCTTGGCCTCGACGATAGTGGTCGAAGCGACCGATTTTTAATCGCGGCGGCGTACCGGCGCTGGGGCACGGAGTTCCCGCGGCAGGTGCTCGGCGATTTCGGGCTCGCTCTCTGGGACGCCAGCCAGCGTCGCCTGATGCTCGTGCGCGATACAGGCGGTGCCTGCCCGATGTTTTACTCGACGCACGGCGGGCGGCTCGCGTTCGCGTCACACCCGCGCGGTCTCCTCGCGCTGGCTGGGTTTCCGCGCGCGCTCGGGGAACGCGCTGTGGTCGACTACTTGGGCGAGCTGCCTCAGGAGGAGGAGGCGACGCTGTTCGCCGCCATTCGCCGTGTGCCGCCCGGCCACACGCTAGTTGTGGAGGAAACGAGCGACCGGCTGGTTTCGTACTTCGACGTGAACGAGATCGCCGAGCAGCGGCTCGCGGGTGACGACGACTACGCGCGTGCGCTTCGCGACACGCTCGCACTCGCGGTCGACTGCCGCCTCCCAAGCAGCCGCCGCTTGGCGGTCATGCTGAGCGGCGGCCTGGATTCCTCGAGCATCGCGCTGTTGGCAGGTCGCACCGGCTCAGAAAGAAAGCCCGATTTGCTCACTGTCTCCGCAATTTTTCCGGACATGCCCGAGTGCGATGAACGGTCGTTTCAGTCCGCCGTCGTGGCCGCGATCGGCTCACGGCATTGCGAAGTCCAGCCCGACCCGGACCAGGCAGCCGGCGACTTCGCACGACTCTGCCGCGTGTTCTCGGAGCCGAGCTTCATTGGACCGCATTGGCTGGCGTGGGCTGCGAGCGAAGCGGCAACCGCTGGCGGCGCGACGTCGATGATGACCGGTATCGACGGCGACCGAGTCGTCTCGCATGGCGCGGGTCGCTTTGGCGATCTAGCCGCCGCCGGAGATTTTCGCGGCTTGGCCCGCGAGCTTCGGGATGTGCACGATTTTGATTGGCAACGTCGCGTACGGGTCGGTGCAACCCAAGCCCTCTTCGCGCTGCTACCGGAGCGCTGGGAACGCGCGTTCGACGCTCTCGATCCGCGCCACCCGGCGCAGGTCGCGCTGCGGACTGCTGGCTTGCGTGCGGACCTGCTGGTACGCCACGACGTCGCGAGTCGCCTGCGCATACAGCCACGCCGAGCTCGTTCGACGCGCGTCGAGCACGCTCGTTCGCTCGTCGCCCCAGATCGAAATTGGGATGTCGAGCTACTCGAGCAGCTCGGTACGGCCTTCAACTTGCGTTTCGAGCAGCCGTTCTTCGATCGCCGGGTCGTCGAGCTGTGCTTCTCATTCCCTGGCTCACAAAAGCGGAACCACGGCTGGCCGCGCTATGTGTTGCGGAATGCGTTTCGCGACCGGCTGCCGCCGACCGTGGTGAACCGCCGAACTGACGCCTCGTTCGACCGCCCGTACTGGCAGTGGGCCCGCCGATGGCTGTTGAGCCACGGAGCGAACTGCGACACTTTGTCTAATATTGCTGAATATATAGACGTTTCGCGCGTTCGTGCTGTCCTGCGCGACCTGCCGTCGGAGCCGAGCGGTGGGCCGGTGGATTTTCTTTGGAAGTGCGTGGTACTGTCGCGCTGGTTGGACGCCACTGCGACTCGCTAAAAAAGCGCGGCGCAATCGGAATGTCTCGGCCCTTAGACGCAACGAATGTGATCGTGGAGGCCTCCTTGACTGACGTGCAGCAGCCGAACCCGCCGGCAGAGAAGCAAAAGTATGAGAAGCCGGTGCTCGTCGTGCACGGCACCGTGGGTGAGCTCACGCAAAGCGGCGGTAACCGTCACCACGACGGCGTCCTATCGCGCAAGCTTTCGTAGCCGAGGCGGGATTTCCAATAGTTGAGGCATGGCGCGCGGCAGCTGGCTCTACCGCGCCTTCGGGCTGATCCTTGACTCAGATTTCGAGCTGAGCTCCTTGGTTGAGTTGAGCGAGGGCGCGCGGCCTGCGGACGTAGAGATTCGCTCTCGCCCGCTGAGAGCGACGCCAGCGAAGGCGGCGGTGCGCGTCTCTTGGGATCAGGTGTGTGAGCTCAGCGCCTCCGGCGGTAACCAGCTCGATGTCTATCCAACGTCCGACGCGGTGCCTGCAGACGTCGAGCTGTCGATCCTGGGTGCGGGGCTGGCGTTGATCCTCGACCAGCGCGATATCCTCGTGCTCCACGGGTCGTGTGTGGAGGTCGACGGCGTGGCCATGGCCTTGATCGGTCCGTCGGGGGCGGGGAAATCGACGATCGCCGGCGCGCTCGGGATGGCTGGTCATCGCGTGCTCTCGGACGGCATGACTGCGATCGACGTTTCGAACGGCGAGGCTTGGGCGTTGCCAGGGCTACCGCTGCTGAAGCTCCTGCCTGATGCAGCCGAGCGGCTGGGCTTTGAGCCCGCGCAGCTCGCGCGCGTCCACCCCGGCAGTCCGAAGCTAGTGTGCGACGCGAGCACCGCGTTCAGCTCGGAACGGGGCCGCCTGGGCGCCCTGCTGGTGCTCTCGACGGGCGCTGTTGAGCTTTCCCGGCTCGGTCCAAGCGCGGCCGCCTTCGAGCTGACCAAGAATTTCTTTCTGATCGACGAGCTCGTTGCGACACGCGCAGAGGCAATCTTGCGCACCTGTTCGAGCATTGTCGGGCGCTTGGAGGTTCACGCGTTCGGTCGCGCGGGCCTGGATGAATTGCCCGCCGCCGTCGAGCTAGTCGCGGGTCTTGCGCGCCGCCTGCGTAGCTGAGCGCAAGCGATCAGACCCAACGCCAGTTCCCATGCTTCGCGCGCGCGCCCGCCGAGAGTAGTTTGCTGATAAGGCACCGCGCCTTCGGTGGCGGCGGGTGCGCCGAAGAAACGTTTCGTCGCTTGCAGGAGCTCGCCCCGGCGGCCCAGCTCCAGAAGCCGATGAGCACGCAGTGCCAGGCCGTAGCGGCGGTCCGTACTCGCAGCCAGTGCGTGCGAAAGAAGCTGACTCGCGCCGGGTTCAAGCTCCGAGAGCGAGCTGCCAGCGGCGAGAGCTTCGCCGACCTGGAGGGCAGCCTCTACGCTTTCCACGTCGAACTCGCGCTTGACGTAACGGTGAATTTCGAGCGCGCTGGCGCGAGAACTCTGCAGGCTGACAAGGTCGCTGAACACGCGCAGGGGAGCGTAGTCGGCGGGGCTGGTTAGGTGTTGAGCGAAGCCGTGAACGAGCGCGTGGGCGATCAGAAAATTGCGGTCGGGGATGTGGACGTGGTGCGCCCCGGAGGTGTTCCGCGTGACGCCGGCGCTGACAAGGCTAGTCACGGTGGCAGGTTCATCGGTATCGAGCTCGACGCCCCATAAATGGTGATGCAGCTCCACGCAAGCTCCGCTGGCCGATACCAGTGGCGTCAGGTGAAAATCGCCTCCGGCGACGTTGCAGGGAAGAAAACCCCCTTCACGTAGTTTGCGCCAAAGTACGTCGGCGTCAGTAGCTGAGACGAGCACGTCGATGTCGCGGGCGTCGCGTTGACCTTCTTCGACGACGCCGCTCCGCCACAGCGCGGCGTGCTTCAACAGGACGAGCTGGATGCTTTCACGACCCGCGACCTCAATCACTGTCTCGAGTGTTGCTGCCAAAATACGGTTCGCCGCGCGCACCTGCAGGTGTTGAAACACCAGCTCGCGTGCACCGGCTAGCCCGAGCTCAGTCTGGAGTTGGGGCATTGGCAGCCGACGACAGAGGCATCCGGCTAGCCCCAGATCACGAGCCAAGCCAACCACGGCCGTTGGCTCCGGTTTGGGCGCTGGACCGTCGATGGGACCGAACGCACGGCGAAGGAGCCAGGTAACCTCCGCCGCCGGCGCGAGCGGCGGAGTCGAAATGGCGAGGTTCTGTAAGACGCCGAGCCCTTCCAAGGCGCCAGAACTTAGCAGACCTAGGAGTATTTCCGGGGTTAAGGCCCGTCGATTGCGGATCGGCCCGGCATTTGCCAGGCTCCGCTCCGCCGTACGGGATCCGGAAGCGAAAGCTGTTCGCCCGGAAGGCTGAACGTCCCTCTCACGGGTCGCATCCAACCACCACCGCCCGTTCTCCCTTTTAATCTCTGACCGACGGATCCCTTGACCCCTTCTGAACTTCCCCACCAAACGCAGAACGACGCCGGAGCGGTACTCGACAACCTCTGGCGCGTTCTCACCAAGAGCCGCTGGTTGATTCTGGCGATTGCGTCGTTTGTCGTCGCGGGGGTCACTTTCTACACGCTGGGGCAGACTAAGATCTACCAGGCGACCGCGATGCTGCAAATCGATCCGTCTCCGCCCAGTCCGCTCGGGCGCGACGTGCCCGCGATCGTTCAGCTCGGCGATGCGTTTTGGAACAACCAGGAATACTACGCCACGCAGTATAAGGTGCTGGCGAGTCGGCGGACGGCGGTCGACGTCGTGAGAACGCTCGGCTTAGATCGCGATGCCGGCTTCGTGCTTGGGCTGCCGCCAGGCCAAAAGGGCCAGGCGATCAAGGTACCGGTCGAGACGGCGGCGTCCGTTCTGCTCGGGCGGTTGAAGGTTGAGCCGATCAAGGAGAGTCGTCTCGTTACCTTGAGCATGGAGGACGCTGATCCGGATCGCGCTCGCAAAGTGCTGTCGGCCGTGATCGAGTCATACCTGCAGCACAACATCGACGAGGCCGTGAACTCCAACAACTCGGCGGGCGACTGGCTACGCGACCAGCTCAGCAAGCTGAAGGTCGAGCTAGAAGGCAGCGAGCTGGCGCTTCACGAGTACAAGAACGAAAAGCACATCCTCTCGGTGTCCATGGAGGAGCAATCCAACATGCTGCGCGAGGAGATGACCCGGCTCAATCAAGTGCTGACTGATGTGCGCGCGCGTCGCGAGCACATTGCGAGCCGCGCGGCCGAGCTAAAAAAGGTTTCATCGGAAGACCCCGTTGATCTTCCGTCGGCCGAGCTACTCGAGAACAACCTGTTGAGCTCGCTGCGAACCTCGTACATGCAGGCCAAATCCGAAGTGGCCGGCGTGATCGGTAGTGGCAAAGGGCCGAATCACCCTGACGTGGTTGCCGCGACCGCGCGCATCGATGCCTCCCGAACCGCCCTACGCGAAGAGATTCGCAACGTCCAGGGCGCGGTCGAAAACGACCTGTTGGCTGTCGGTCGGGAAGCTACGGGGCTCAGTACGCTGCTCGAGGCCGCCAAGCAGCGCGCCATGGATCTGAACCTACTCGAGATTCAGTACCGCCGGTTGGAGCGGACCAAGATGAACAACGAGAAGCTTTACGGGCTCGTGCTCGAGCGCTCCAAGGAGAGCGACCTGGCGAGCATGATGCGTTTCAACAACATCCGCGTGCTCGAAGAGCCATTGGGAGCGAAGAGCCCGATCCGGCCGCGTGTTCCGCTGAACATCGCCCTCGGTTCGGTGGCTGGCTTGCTGCTTGGGTTGGCCGCCGCGGCGGGGCGCGCGCAGCTCGATCGCAGCATCAAGAGTTCGGACGACGTCGAGCGCACCTTGGGGTTGCCGTTCCTCGGGACCTTGCCGCTGGCGGATGGCGTCGACACCGGTCGACCCAAGACCAAGGGCAAGCGCGCCGCCGCGGAATCGGGTGCGGTTGCGAACCCGGAGATGTTAGCATTTGATCATCCGTCGAGCGCGCTGGCCGAAGCTGCCCGCGGCATCCGCACCAACCTGATCTTCATGTCCCCCGATCAGCCGTTTCGCCAACTGCTCGTGACGAGCGCGGCGCCGGGTGAAGGTAAAACGACCGTCGCCAGCGCGATCGCCGTGGCCATGGCGATGGCAGCCCAAAAGGTCTTGCTCATCGACTGCGATTTGCGCCGGCCGCGCTTACACCGCGTCTATGGGCGGGCGAATGACGTGGGTGTCACCAGCGCGACGCTCGATCCGTCGCTCCTGGATTCGTCGTCGCTGGCGACGCACGTGCCGAACCTCGACCTTTTGCCGTCTGGGCCAATGGTGCCCAATCCCGCGGAGTTCTTACAGAGCGAGGCGTTCGCGGCGCTGCTCAAGCGTTTGCGCACCAAGTACGATCGCATCGTGATCGATAGCCCGCCAGCGTCGGTGGTGTCGGATAGCGCGATCTTGTCGACGCAGGTCGACGGTGCGGTGTTCGTCGTCCGCGCGTCCAAGACGCAGCGCGAAACCGCGCGCAAAGCCGTGCGCGCGATATCCGATGTTTCGGGGCGGATCGTCGGCGTGGTGCTGAACGCCTTCGACTTCCGCCGCCCCGGTTACGGAGGCTACTACTATTACCACTACTCGAACTACAAGAGCGACGAGCGGCCGGGGCTCGAGGCAACTGGCGAGAGCTGAACCTCCGCGCTCGTTGCGGATTCGGCCTCGGCGCTACGGCTTTGTCGGCGCCTTGGTCGGTCTTCTGTGCGCGCTGAGCCGACCGGCTGAGGCGGCCCTTTTGGGTGAAGCGCTAGAGTCGCTACAGCTGGAAAAGGTCGCCACTGGGCTTACCCAGCCAACCGATGTCGTAGCCCTGCCAGATGGCACGTTGGTAATCACCGAGCAGCTCGGTGATGTAGCCGTCATCCTACCCAGCGGCACGCCGTCGGACGTTGCCAACCATATCAACGTCGTCCCGATACAAGGCGAACAAGGCCTGCTCGGCGTGGCAGCGGACGTCGACTTCCAGGCTGATCGGAGTCTGTACTTCTATGCCTCCGCGGGCGCGAAAGTCGAAAACAAGAACCAGGTCTTGCGCGCTCTCTTCGACGTCAATAACAAGCTCGGGGCGCTGACCCCAGTTATCGAAGGCTTGTATGGACCTGGGAACCACGACGGCGGCGGGTTGGTCATCTTCGATCACCAGCTATTCGTATCGGTCGGGGATTCGGGCGCCAACTCCACGCCGCCGATCAATCGGCTCGGCACTTGCCTCAACACACCGAACGGCAAGATCCTGCGCGTGAACCTCAACGGCTCGATCCCCCCTGACAATCCGCTAGCCGACGCAGATAGCGTCACGGGCTGTGCAGCGCTGACCCAACCATTTGCGCCGTTCGCCCCAGACAAACGCATCTACGCTTGGGGGCTGCGCAATCCCTTTCGCTTTTCTATCGATCCCTCGACTGGCCTGTTGTGGATTGGCGACGTCGGCGAACAAGCCAAAGAGGAGATCGACATTGGCGGGAAGGGCAGCGACTTCGGTTGGCCTTTCTACGAAGGCACCGTCCACTACACGCAGGCGCAACAGTCGTTCCAACCGACTGGGGCCTGCGAGGGTATTTCTCCAAGCCGCCCGTGCACACCGCCCTTGTACGAATACATCCACGAGCTCGGGCGCTCGGCGGTGATTGGCGGCCCGGTTTTGGATCTTTGCCATTGGCCTGTCGCCTGGCGTTCGCGCTACCTATTCGGTGACAACGGCAGCGGCGAGGTGTGGACGCTCGACATGACGGCAGATCGGAAAGGTGTGGTGGCCGGTTCGCTCAAGCCGTTCGCGCAGCTCACGAACGGCGGCCCAGCCTCTTTTCGAGTTGGGCCCGACGGTTCCCTGTACATGGTTGACCTCAGGGCGGGCGAAGTGTCGCGCGTGAGACCGAAGGTCACCGTCGCGGAAAGCTGTGTGGACCACAGCGCTGGCGGTGCCGCCGGCAGTGACGCCGGCGGCCGGGGCCCCGGGGGCGGGGGCGGGGGCGCGGGTGGCAACGGGGCTGAAGCCGGCGAAACGCACGGCGGTGGTGACCCGGGTGTGCCCGGCCCAACGGGCGGCGCGCTGAGCTCCGGCGGTGATTCGGAGGAAGATCTGGGTGAGGGTGGACGAGCCGCCATCGCGCCCAGTAGGACGCAGGGTAGCTCTGGCTGCGGTTGTCGAATCGCGGCTGTGCCAACGGTTCCCACTGCGGCGGCGCTGGCCGCCCTCGCTCTGACCTTTCTGCATCGTATGCGCCGAGTTGTGCGAATACGGCGTCGGCAGGGGTCAGCCGACGAGCGGTCGGCGTAGAGAGAGCAGCGCGGGCTTCTCTTCTGGCGCCTTGCGGCGGCCAGGGATGGAGGCGGCCGCCGCGATGAGCAGCGGTAACATCTTGTTTCGGTGGCGGAGCGCCGTGCCGTAGTTCGAAACGCCGATCGCGAAGACCACTGCCATGGCGCCGAATACGCCGAGCGTCAGCGCGCGTACCGGGACATCGCTCACTGCCTTTCGATTGCGAATGGCCCAACCGATCAGCCCAACGAAGAGCAGCGAATCGAGCACGCCGAAAGCATCAGCGCCGGTTTCTAGCATCCAGGGGAAGGGGGCGAACAAGAAGTAGGTCACGCGAATCGGCGTTTGCCAGATAAGATCGGCGGTTGATGTAGCATGGAGATCCTCTAAGTACGCGGCCCGGCCATGCGCGAAGCCCTCTTGGCGCTCGCTGAGCACCGAGAGGTCTCCCGATTGGAGACCATCGAACTTCTGTTGTCCGAACCCGGAGGCGAGCACGATGCCGACCACGGCCAAACCGATCACGAGCGCAAGCGTGCTGCGCCCCAATGTTTCCAATTGACCGCTCAGCAACGCGCGCAGCCAGCTACCGATCAGCCACAAGCCCGCAAACAGCAACACTGCCAAACCGCCCGAGTGAAATGCCATGCTCAGTAGCAAGTTGGCGACGGCGACGATCGCCAAGGAGACCCGACGTTCGCGATACCAGCGAACCAAGTACAGCACGCTGAGGGCCAACGGATAGCTCACCGCGACTTCCCGCAGCAGGACGCTCGAAAAGAAGATGAGGCTCGGACAAAGCGCCATCAACCAAGCTACTCGACGTCGGGTCTTGGTGTCCGACGAGAGCTCGCAAGCCAGCCGCCAGATTGCCAGCACGAGCAGGGTGCCGAGCAACACGTTGATGCTTTGGATTAGCAGCGTACTGCGTCCCACGAGTGCGTAAACGACGCTCATCAACCAGACGTACAGCGGATGGCCAAAGCCGATGTGTTCGAAGGTGCTCTCGAGCCCGCCGCGGGCATAGTACGCGGCGACGCGGTCCCAGCCCACACCATCGCCAGCGCCGGGCAAGTTGTAGACCATGGTGTCGATGACGGCCAGAAACGCACGCACCAGGAAGGCAATGACCAGCGGCCAGGCGATTTCTGCGTTGCGAGTTGCGGCCCACAGAATGATGAAAAATCCGACTGTGAGCCCTATGAAGCCGAGGCCGATGTCCATGATGTTCCAGCCTGGCGCCGCCTAGCCAATGCCAGCGAGCACGTCGTGCGCCCGGCGCTTCCAGGTGAAGCGCTCGGAAAACTTTTGGAAAGCGGCTTCCCCTAGCCGAAGTCGCAAGCCCGGATCGCGAAGCTCGTCGAGGGCAAGCTGCCAGCTCGCGAGATCATCGGGCGGCACCAGAAGCCCATCCTGCTTATCGATGATGATCTCGCGCATGACCGGGAAATCCGAGCATACGATGGCTTTGCCGAAAGACATGTACTCGAACAACTTCATCGGTGAAATCCAGCGGATATGAGCGGTATTACTCTGGAATGGCGCTAGCACCACGTCGAACCCGGCGTACAGCTCGTGCAGTCGCGCGGGTGAAACGAAACCGTGCAGCTTCAAGTTGGTGACCCTCGTGGTGCGCGCCCGCCACGCTCGAACCGCAGCTTCTTGACCCCCGACGACGTGAAACGCGACGTCGGGGCGCGACCGAGCCAAGGCCTCCAGCAATTCGAGTCCGTAGCCGGGCAGGAAGCCCCCAACGTAGCCGACTTGGAGCCGGCCCTCGGACAGCGGCTTCGACGCGGGGGTGTTCGGAATGTCCGCGGCGTCGTGGGCGACGAGCTTTCGCGCTCGGTCCAGCCACGGGAACTCCTCGACGTAGATGTCGCTCAGGGCTTGCGAGATCAGCACCAGACGTCGAAAGCCCGCGTCACGAAAGTACGCGGCCTCGATGTTGTGTCCCAAGCGGTTTCTTGGTTTCCAATGCGATTCGAACACGAAGGGCAGTTTGAGTGGCAGCGCGAAGCGCAGACTATAGATCTCGCGGGCGTAGATCAGATCCGGGCGCTTGTGACGTCCGAGATGAGCAAACACCAGTGCCGCGAACGCCAACGCGCCGACGACGCGCACCTGCGGCCGCAGGTGCTTGACGATCTCGAATGCGTGCTTCGTGCCGTAGAATTCGAAATCGTCACGGGCTGGTTCGGGACCGTGCCGTGCATGCAGCGTTACTTGGTGGCCCTGGCCGGCCAACGCATCGCACATGCGCATAACGTGAACGCTGTCGGCGCCCCGCCCCGGAATGTATGCGCCGCTGAGGTATGCGATCTCCACCCGTGCCTCACGCTTCTCCGGCCTGGAGGACCAGCTCTAGCGAAGCCAAGGTGATCAAGGCATCGCCGTGGTTACGTAGGCGACGCATGTGTCGCTTCAGCAGCGCGTCGAAATTTACCCACGGTGCGACGCCACGTCGCTGCAAAGCGTCTACCGCGTCGAGCACGATGCCACGGACGTCGGGGCTATTGCGGATCGCCTCGTCGTAGTCGTTGTACAGGACGTGCGGGTAGCGCACCGCGGCTGGTGCGAACTGGTGCAACAGTTTGCGAGCCTTGTTTACCAATTTCAAGGTGCGCAAAACGGCCGGAGGTGCGCCTAAACGCAGCCCAAGCGAGTTCTTCGAGGGCAGTGAGAACAGCTTCGGAAATGCCCGCCTGGCAATGTCGATCATCAGCGCTTCGTGTTCACGAAAACCGTTCGGAACGCTGAAGTTGAAGTCCATCCACGGCGTGTTGATCAACGGCGTGCGGTAATCGAAACCCTCAAACAGGACGAGCGGGGCCGTGAACTTGCGGACCGCCTCAGCGAACAGCACCTGCTCGTCGAAGGTTAGGATCTCTGGGTCGAGACTGCCGCCGCCGACGAATGGCAAAAAGTCATCGTCGTTGCAGCTGTGGAGTCGTGTCGAGCGTACGATGCTGCGGTTCTTGATGTGGAGGCGCTTGGCTTCCGCCAAACTGCCCGAAGGCGGCGTGTGCAGATGGCTGCCTGCCACGGCGTCCCCCACATATCCCGACCAAATAGTGGCCTGGCCGTAGCGCTGCTCGAGCTCGCGCACCGGCGGGTGATAGAAAAGTGACGCTTGCAGGTGCGAGCGACGGGCGAAGTCCAAAAGCTCAGGCTTATGGTAGCTGATGCCGTCGAGCGGCAACGCCAGATGCTTCGTGCCAGCGTGTTTCGCGATCAAGCAACCGAGGTCGTAGTCGTACGTGCCGGGGACGCCGAACGTGTATGTCTGAATCTTCTCGGCGGGCATTAGCTCGAGCAGCGCCCCTAAAATCAGACGACTGTCTAGGCCACCGCTGATCGGAACTACATGCTCGGCGGAAGCGTCGAACAGCGCCGAGAACGTCTCTGACAACTTGACTTGACCGAGTCGCACCAGCTCGGACTCGGGTAGGGCCGCGTAGGGTGCGCGGTCGATACGTGAGAAATCGATCGGTCGAAGGTCAACCTCGAAGTCGATGAAATAACCGAGTTTGAGGAACGATTGGATCCGGATCTCAGCGCGATCCATTCACGACCTTCGGCGGCCAACGGCCCAGTTCAAGCAGAGCGTTTCGAAGTCGGTAGGCATCGGCTTCTAAAAGACGAAGAATCGGGGTTGGATGCGCCAGATCGGCCCAACGTTCAAGGCGTTTTCGCCGGCTCGTTTAGGCGAGTTTGGTTCGGAAGGCAAGGCGCTCGGACGCCTTGCCTGATCGATGAGCGGCACCTATCTTACCCGGCCTGGGGCTGCCGGCCCGCCCGTCATGTTGCACGCGCTCGAGTACCCTTTCGACCTTGCTACCATCCTGCGCAAGCGGAAGCTCATCCGCGAGCAGCTGATGGCCCGGCCGCTCGAGGCAGCTAAGGTCGCGATTCTAGGCGGCGCCACGTCGGCTGAGCTCAAGCAACAGCTCGAGCTTTTTCTGTTGGCTGCGGGCATCGAACCGTCGTTCTACGAGTCGGAATACAATCGCTATTACGAAGACGTGATGCTTGATTGCGCTGCCCTGGCGGAGTTTTCGCCGCAGTTCGCGGTGCTTTACACTTCGTCGCGCAACATCACGACCTGGCCCGCGCTCGGCGACAGCGCCGAGCAGGCGAGTGAGCTGGCGCGGCGTGAGGTCGCGCGGTTCGAAGCGATGTGGGATCGCTTGACATCGCAGTACGCTTGCCTCGTCATTCAGGCGAGCTTCGATCCGCCGCCGCAACGTGCATCGACCCACCTCGAGGCGACCGCTCCGGGAGGGCGCGCGCGTTACGTCGCGCGTTTGAACGTAGCCCTCGCCGATGCCATTGCGAAGCGCAAAGGTGTGATGATGCTCGATGCTCAACAACTGAGCTCGAGCATCGGCCTCGACAACTGGCACAGCCTCGAACACTGGTACAGCTACAAGCTGCCCACCAGTGCGGCCGGAACGCTGGCGACAGCGCACGCGCTATCTCGGATGATCGCTGGCGCGCGGGGTAAGGCGCGCAAATGTCTGGTGCTAGATCTCGACGACACTCTTTGGGGCGGCGTGATTGGCGACGACGGCGTGACCGGAATCAAGCTGGGGCGTGAGAGCGCCTTGGGTGAGGCTTACTTGGATTTTCAGGCGTACTGCCTGGAGCTAAAGGCGCGCGGAGTGCTGCTCGCCGTGGCGTCCAAGAACGAGCTCGCCAACGCGCGCGAAGGCTTTACCCACCCTGATTCGCTGTTGAAATACGAAGACTTTTCAGCGTTCGTGGCCAACTGGGAGCCCAAGGATCAGAGCCTGCGCGCGATTGCCGCGCAGCTCAACATCGGTCTCGATAGCCTGGTGTTCGTCGACGACAACCCAGCCGAGCGCGCCCTGGTTCGCGATCAGCTGCCCGACGTGAAAGTGCCTGAGGTCGGCTCGAACGTGGTGGCGTTCGCTACCATCATCGAGCGGAACTTGTACTTCGAGCGTCCCGAGCTGTCGCTCGAGGATCTACAGCGAGGCAATTACTACACGGAGAATCGCCTGCGCGATGACGCGCAGGCCGCATTCACGAGCTACGACGATTACCTGGCTTCGCTGCAAATGAAGGCCGAAATCGGCAGCTTCTCCGACGCGTACCTGGATCGCGTCACGCAGCTCACCAACAAGACCAACCAGTTCAACTTGACGACGCGCCGGTACACGCTGCCAGAGATCACGGCGCTCGCCGCCGACCCGGATTGCGTCACGTTGTACGGCAGGCTGGCGGATCGTTTCGGTGACAATGGCCTGGTGTCGGTGGTCGTTGGGCAACGCCGCGGTGACGCCCTCCACGTGGACTTGTGGCTTATGAGCTGTCGCGTGCTCAAGCGCAACTTCGAGCAAGCGATGCTCGACCAGGTCGTTGCGCGCGCCGAGCGGCTGGGCGTGCGGCGCGTCGTCGGCTACTACGTGCGGACGCCGAAGAACGACATGGTGGCAGACCACTACGGTCGGCTGGGTTTTACGCTAGTGGAGCGTGATGCTAGTGGGAATTCCTCGATTTGGAGCTTGGACTTGAGCGGCGTCTACGCGCCGCGCAACACGGTGATTAAGGAGATCGCGGTTCATGGATGAGATCTTGATGCGGCTACAGCCGATTTTTCGTGACGTGTTCGATCAGAAAAACTTGGAAATATCCAGGGAGTCGAACGCGGCTACGGTCGAAGGTTGGGACTCGCTGACCCACGTTTCGCTGGTGCTGTCGCTGGAGCAAGAGTTCAAGGTCAAGTTTGGGCTAGGGGAGCTTCAGGAGCTAGAGAACGTCGGCGGGATCGTGGATCTCATCACACGCAAGCTCGGTTAGCTCCGTGTCCAGCGCTTGGCCATGCTGTTTAGCTCGTTTCCTTACGTCTTCTGCTTCCTTCCTGTCGTGGTGCTGGGGTTTTGGGCGGTGGCAAAACTTGGCCACGTGCCCGCCCGTTGGTTTCTGATCACAGCTTCGCTGGTGTTTTATGCGTTGGGTGACGCGCGCGGCATTCCGTACTTGTTGCTATCTGCCCTCGTGAACTGCTGGTTCGGCGTCAGGATTGGCGCCGCGCAGCAGGGGTTGAAGTCGCGATTGCTCCGGCTGGGGTTGGGCCTGAACGTCTTTCAGCTGCTGATCGTGAAATATTGGGCGTTTCTGGTCAGTGCCGTCGGGCTTACACCCCCGGCGCATGGCTGGCACGTGCCAGTCGGGATCAGCTTTTTTACGTTGATCCAGATCATCTACTTGATCGATTGCGCCGAGGGCTTGGCGGTTCCGCACGACTTGAGGCAACACTTGCTCTTCTCGTCGTTTTTTCCGTACGTGACGATGGGGCCGTTGGTTCGCTCGCGCGACGTGCCGCGCGAGCTCCCGACGGCGGGCGCAGGCCTCCCGGCGGATAACGCAGCGCGCGCCATCGAGTTTTTCGTGTTTGGTCTGTTCAAGAAGACGGTATTTGCGCAGAGCTTGGCGGCACTGTCGGATACCGGGTGGGGTATGACACGTCGGCTCTCGGTAGCCGAAGCCTGGCTGACAGTGATCGCTTTCGCGCTAGAGCTATACTTCGACTTCAGCGGATACACGGACATGGCGATCGGCAGCGCAGCCCTGCTGGGCGTCAAGCTGCCACTGAACTTCGACGCGCCGTACAAGGCCACCTCGATCATCATGTTTTGGAAGCGCTGGCACATCACCCTCTCCAGCTTCATTACGACCTACCTCTACACGCCGCTGATGCGCCTGCGGCGGCGGCCTAGCTTCGGCTGGGCGATGACGGTGACCGTGGTGTCGATGGTGATCGCCGGCTTGTGGCACGGCGCGGCGTGGACGTTCGTAATCTTCGGGCTTTTCCACGGGGTGGCGCTCGTAATCAATCACTTGTGGCGCCGGGCCAAGCTGCCGTTCCCCGACTTCCTCGGTTGGCTTTTGACGTTCGGGTTTGTCGCCGGCACGCTGATCCTGTTTCGCGCACCGAGCGTCGCCGTGGCTGAGGAAATGGTTGGAAATCTCCTGGGTCACGGCGGGCACGGCTTCGACGTCGACGCATTCCTCAGCAGCGGGCTGGCGGCGGTGCGTGCGTTGATGGCCCTGGCGGCTGCCGCAGTTTGTCTGTTCGCGCCGACGTCGCAGGCGGTCGTTGCAAAGTTCGGCGCCTCGTATCGTCGCGCCGCATTCATCGTCGTCGCGGCGCTGGCAGCACTCGTCTTCATGAACTCGCTGGCGGCCAAGGAGTTCATCTACCGTGACTTCTAACCGTTACTGTTGGCTGCTACTGCTCGGAACCTTGCTCGGGGTGCTGACCGTCGTCGGATCGAGTGTCGCGCTCGATCACTACGGGTTATTCGGCGAGCCGCGTGGCACGCTCCACAAAGTCTATGGCAGCGAGCGCACCGGCAAATACCTGTTAGCGCGGAGGTACGTGCCAGCAAATTTTGATGCGTTGATGATCGGCGGCTCGATCTCGAGCAACTGGAACACCAAGCTGCTAGCGCGGCCACGCTTGTACAATGCCTCGATCAGCGGCGGTAATCTGTCGGAAGAGAAGTTGATTGCGGAGCAAGTGATCGCGCAAAACCGGCTCAAGTGGCTGGTGCTGTGTATTCACCCGTACCTAACCATGACGCGGGGTCGCAAGACCGAGTACATGACGCCACGCGAGTATTGGTCGGCGCTGGGGTCGCTCGATCTGTTCTTCGTTGAGGCGTCCAAGCTGTTGGTCGACAGCGGCATCAAATCGGATCGCCACAACGAGTATGGGGACTCGAACTACGCTAAGGATTCGGCAGCCGCGCGTAAGGTCACCGAAGACTACATTCGTGAGCGACGGCGCAGTGGCAAGCCACACCCTAATTTCACGGTCGCGCCGGGCGCGTTCGACGACTTACGCGATCTGGTGCGCCAAGCGACGGCGCGCGGGATTCGGCTCGCCGTTGTGTACCCGCCGGTTTACAAACCACGTTTCGACGTCGAGCGCGTAGATTGGGAGGCTTACTGGCGTAAAGTCGAGGCGTTCTTTCCCCCCGGGACTCGCTACCTGAACTTCAACGCCCCTGAGTTCGATGCGCAGCGCGACAATTTCGCCAACTTTCAAGACGGTGCTCACTTGAGCCGCACCTATGCCGACTCGCTGATGCCGCTACTTGGCGCGCTGTTCTAGGCTCCAGCTTAAGATTGCCAGAACGGGTTGGCGGACGCACCTACCCGGAAGTATTGCCGGGAACTGATACAACGTTTCACCCGCCTTGGCATGCGACGTCACGACTAGGTTCGCCGAGCGTTCTCAACATGGTCATTATTTGTACTCGGGAGGTCGCCTGGCGCGGGAATGCAGCTGTCAACACTGGTCATTGAACGACGATCCGCACATCGCCGAAAGCGAGTGCTTTGGGGCTTGCGACGCGCCGGGCTCGATGCTTCAAGCTAACCCATGTGCGGCATTACGGGCTTTTGGCTGACGCGCTCGGCGCTTCACGGCTCGCCCGACCCCCGTTCAGTGCTGCGGTTGATGAGCGACGCAATTGCCCACCGCGGGCCTGACGACAGCGACCACTCCTTCGACGCTCGTTACGGTGTAGGGCTTGGCCACCGGCGGTTGTCGATCAACGATCTCTCCCCCGAGGGCCGCCAACCGATGGTTTCGGCTTCAGGCCGGTTTACCATCGTCTTCAACGGCGAAGTCTACAATTTCAAGGCCATTGCTGATGAACTCCAGCGGGCCGGCGTGGGCGCGCACTACCGCGGGGGCTCCGACACCGAGGTGATGCTCGCTGCGATTGAGGCTTGGGGCGTCGAGGAAACGCTCGAGCGCTTCGTCGGTATGTTTGCGTTCGCACTGTGGGACGCGGAGCAAGGAACGCTGAGTTTGGTGCGCGATCGGTTGGGCGTGAAGCCGCTGTACTACTGCTTCTCGCCATTGGGTCTGTTGTTCGGCTCCGAGTTGAAGGCACTATTGGCATTTCCCGGGTTCGAACCCGAGGTGGATCACGAAAGCGTGAGTGCTTTCCTACGCTGGGGCTACGTCCCCGCCCCTTCGTCGATTTACGCGGGTGTGAGCAAGTTGGAGCCAGGTTGCCTGCTGCGGGTTACGGGGCCCGAGCCCGCGGCGGCCAAGCTGGAGCGCTACTGGGATGCGCATCGGGTCGTCGAGGCCGGCTCACAACGACCTTTGAGCGACGGAGGCGCGCTCGAGGAGCTGGACCGTGTGCTGCAGTCAGCGGTCGCGTTGCGCATGATCGCCGACGTTCCCATCGGGGCGTTGTTGTCGGGTGGAATCGACTCATCACTGGTCGTGGCTTTGATGCAAGCCCAATCCAGTCGCAAGATCCGCACTTTTTCGATTGGAAATCCGAGCGCCGACTACGATGAGAGCCGCCAAGCGGCGCGCGTTGCTACTCATCTGGGCACTGACCACACGTCGTTCATCGTAACGTCCAAGGACGCCCTCAGTGTAGTGCCTGAACTCGGTGATCTCTACGATGAGCCGTTCGCTGACTCATCCCAAATCCCTACGCTGCTCGTGTCGCGGCTCGCGCGAAAACAGGTGACTGTTGCGCTCACGGGTGACGGTGGCGATGAAGTGTTCGCTGGTTACAATCGATACATTTGGGCTCCGCGTCTTTGGGCAGCGATGCGCCTAGTGCCGACGCGGCTACGCACCCGAATCAGACGCTGGTTGCTGGCGATTACGCCGTATCGCTACGATGGGGCCTTGCGCCGCCTCCTGCCGGCCAAATCCCTGCCTCGTCAGCTCGGCAGCAAGTTGCACAAAGCGTTCGGGGTGCTCGGTGCCGAGTCGAGTGACGCTCTGTACCGCGCGCTCTGCTCTCAGTGGCAAGGCGGCGAGGAAGTTTTGCAGCGCAGCTTTTCAGAGCGAGCGAGAGCGCCGGCCGGAACAGGCAGCTTCGTCTCCGACATGATGCTGATGGATCTTATCACGTACCTGCCTGACGACGTGCTCACGAAGGTAGACCGCGCAACGATGTCGGTCGCGCTCGAGGCGCGCGCCCCGTTTCTCGATCACCGCGTGGTCGAGCTCGGCTGGCGCCTGCCGATACACACGAAAATTCGTGGCGACGTGAGCAAGTGGCCGCTTCGTCAATTGCTCTATCGCCACGTTCCGCGCGACCTGGTCGATCGGCCGAAGATGGGGTTCGCGGTGCCCGTGAGTGAGTGGTTGCGCGGCCCGCTCCGCGACTGGGCGGAGGACCAATTGCGCCTGGACCGCGTGCGCGAGCAGCCGTATTTTCAGCCCGAGACCGTCGCCGCCACGTGGCAAGAACACCTCTCCGGTAGCCGCGATCACGGCGCGCGGCTGTGGACCCTGCTCATGCTTCAGGCCTGGCTCAACGGCAGCAATGGCCCGAACCGCTCGAAACCAGTCCTGCGTTCCTAGTCCGCAGAATTGGCTCCTAGCGTGCCCGGCAGACGAACGCCACGTCGATCGACGGGTCCTTTGCCTTGGCATCGTAGTCGCGCACCTTCAGCACTCGTTCGGCCTCCAACTCGAAGCCGCAGCCCTTGAGCATCGTGCGCACCTCTTCGACGTCGGCGAATTGGTAAATGTGATCGAGCGCGTTGCTGTGGATCACGGTCGTCGCGAACACGGGCGCGCCGGTTTGCAGCGTGCGGTGCAACTCGCGTAAGGAAAACGCCGGGTCGGGGATGTGCTCGATGATCTCCGCGAAGATGGCCCACGAGAAGGTGCCCGTCTCGACCTTCAGCGGCTCGCGCACGTCCGCGAAGCCGAGCTCGAAGCGCGTCGGGTCGATGTTGCCGTGAGCCAACAAACGACTGGCGTAGCTGAGGCTGAACTCGCTGATGTCGAAGCCGCGGGCACGCGTCGCCGGGCGCTCAGAAAGCACCTCCAGCAGGTACAGGCCGTGACCGAAGCCGTACTCGGTACCAACGCCGCTGTTCGGTACCCGCGACAGGAACTCCGTCGCGAAGAAGTGGTGCATGTCGAAGTGGATCGGCCAAAAAGCGTGCGTGAGCAGCAGTCCGTCGAGGTAGAAGCGCTGCATGACTTCGGGGTTGTCGTAGACCTCGCGCCGCACTTCATCGAAGTCGGTGTGGCTGTACTCGCCGGTCTTCAGGTAACGCACCTGCTCCTTGAGGTACGCCATCGTGTATTCGATGAGTGCGTTCGCCGGCTGTCCACCGAGCGCGGTGGAGTAGGCGACGAGCCGCTCGGCTTGCCTCCAAAATTCCACGCCGTGCTTAGTCGTCAACGTGTCAATCTGATTGGCGAACAGCATCTTGGCGTCGCGCAACAAAGCTTCGACGGTAGAGCTTGCGCCCGGAAAGCTCACGCGCTGCTCCGCGCTCGGTATGGCCGGAGTGGTCGGGGAACTCATCATTTCTTCTTCTCCACGAACTCGACGATCACCCCGCGACTGTAGACGGGCGGGAGGAAATTGATCCGGATGTCGCCAGCATCGACCGGTGTGGTTTCGAGCAGCTTGACGCCTTTGGCCGCGAGATCTTCCTGAAGCGCTTCGAGGTTGCTCACCTCCAGCGCAATGTGGTGGATCCCGCCGATGCCGCGGTTGAACTGCTGCAGCTTCCCGCCGCGCGGCACGATGAACTCCACGTTGGCGCCTTCGCCTTCGGTGAAGACGCAGTCCGCTTCGTACTCGTCGACGTACTGGCGTTTGCCGGCCGAGAAGCCAAGCAAGTCCAGCAAGCCTTCGAGCTGGCTATCGCTCGGCACGATGATCCCGACGTGATGAAGGCGAGGGCGCTCCATGATCTCTCGACTCGGCTCCGGACGAGTTCATATGCCTGCGCGCGCTACGCGCAGCAAGTTTGTTTTAGTTGCGCCCCTTGGCCGAAACATTCGAGGCCCGCGAAGCCCACTGGACGAACCCGAGCCCAAGTACTACGACGGCGCGATGTCGCCCGAATGGGTCGTCATGGGGCGGGCAAAACGCTGCCCTCGCCGCTGGCGTCGGCTTGGGTGCGCCCTCGAATGAGGATTTGTTACGTCGAGACGGACGCGCGGGCCTTCACTGCGCATCGCAAGCACCTTGGAAGAGCCGCGCTAGCCGCGGGTCACGAGGTCCACTTGATCGCGCCGGGCGGGGACCCCTACGGTACGCTGCGCGCTGCCGGGTTCGTCTATCACGAGCTGCCGTTGGCGCGTGGCGGCGTGAATCCGATCGCCGAATCCAGAGCGGTATGGGCGTTGGTCCAACTGTTTCGTGAGCTGCGGCCAACCGTCGTGCACAACTTCGCGCTGAAGAGCGTGTTGTACGGCGCGGCCGCCGGTAGGATCGCGCGAGTGCCGGCGATCGTCGGCTCGATCACCGGTTTGGGCTATGCGTTCATGCCGGGCGGGCTGCGTCGCAAGGCGTTGAGCCAGGGCGTGCTGGCGGCGCTACGCCTGGCGCTCGCTGGCGCGAACGCGCACACGATCGTTCAGAATCCCGATGACGCCGCGTTTTTCGTCGAACGCGGCGTGGTAGCCAAGCACCGTATCAGCATTGTTTATGGATCGGGTGTCGACGTCGAAGAGTTTACGCCGGCGCCGGAACCGCCTGGCGTTCCGGTCGTCTTGGTCGGAACTCGCATGTTGTGGGACAAGGGCTTGGGCGAGCTGGTCGAGGCCACGCGTCGTTTGCGCGAACGCGGCCTCCGCTTCCGCTGCGTGTTCCTGGGAGATCCCGATCCGCAAAACCCCGCGAGTCTCTCCGCCGAGCAACTGCGGGAATGGGCCCGGCAGGGCTTGATCGAATGGTTACCGCACAGCACTGAAGTCGCGCGGCATTTGCGCGACGCCACCTTGGCGTGCCTGCCTTCCTACCGTGAAGGGTTGCCCCTGTTCTTGGCGGAGGCGGCGGCAGCGGGGCGCGCCTGCATCACCACCGATGTCCCCGGTTGCCGAAGCGTCGTCGAGGACGGCGTCAGCGGCCTGGTCGTACCGGCCCGCGACGCCGAACGCCTCGCCGGAGCTCTGGCGCGCTTGCTCGGCGACACGCCTTTGCGTCACCAGATGGCCGCAAATGGCCGGCGACTCGCGCTTGAACGTTTCTCCAAGGATATCGTCACGCAGCAAATCTTCGCCGTGTACCAGTCTCTGCTGTAGCCTCGCTCACCTAATTCGCTTCGACCTGAATCAACATGGCCGTACCCTTCTTTAGGCCCTCGATCACTGAGGCCGAGATCAACAGCGTCGTGGCTTGCCTGCGCTCGGGATGGCTCACCACCGGGCCCCGAACCAAAGAGTTCGAGGCACGCTTTGCCGAATACTTGGGCGTCAAGCACGCGGTGGCCCTCAACTCGTGCACCGCGGCCCTGCACCTGGCCCTCGACGCGATTGGGGTTCAACGCGGTGATCTGGTGCTCGTGCCGACGATGACGTTTGCGGCAACCGCCGAGGTGGTCCGTTACTTCGACGCGATCCCGGTGTTCGTCGATTGCGATCCGCAAACGCTCTGCATGGATCCTGAAGCTTTGGCCGCCACGCTGGAAGCTTTGGCGGCAGCGCATCCGGTGGCAGGGCTCAAACCTCCGTTCGGGAAGTTGAAGGCGATCGTGCCTGTCCACTATGCAGGACAAATGGTCGACGTCGCTCGCATTCGCGAGCTCGCACGTACGCATGGCGTGCCGGTGATCGAAGACGCTGCTCACACCTTGCCGGCCTACTACCGAGCTGGCGCCGCCGATCCGTGGCAGATCGTCGGCACGACCGCCGATATCAGCTGCTTCTCGTTCTATGCCAACAAGTGCATCACGACGGGTGAAGGCGGCATGGCCGTCACCAACGACGACACATGGGCCGCGCGGATGCGGACCATGTCCTTGCACGGCATGAGCAAAGACGCCTGGAAGCGCTTTATGGGTGGCGGCGCCTGGTACTACGAAATCGTCGCGCCCGGCTTCAAGTACAACTTGACCGACGTTGCCGCGTCGCTCGGCATCGAGCAGCTAGGGCGTGCGGAGGTGTTGTGGGCCGAACGCGCGCGCGTGGCGGGCCTGTACCGCGACGGGTTGGGCGACGTCGTCGCGCTGGAGCTGCCGGTGGAGCTGCCCGATCGCAGGCACGCTTGGCACCTGTTTTCGCTCAAACTCAAGCTTGAGCGCTTGAAGATCGATCGTGGCGCCTTCATCGAGCAGATGAATGCGGGAGGCGTGGCGGCTTCGGTGCACTATCAGCCCCTGCACATGCAGCCATACTATCGCGAAAGCTACGGCTACAAGCCAGAGCAGTTCCCGGTGGCTGCGCGACTGTGGCCCAGGTTGGTGTCGCTGCCGATTTTTCCAGGTATCACCCCGGCCGAGGTAGAGCAGGTGATAGACGTGGTGCGAAGCGTGGCCAACGAGAACGGAGCCTAGCCGTCTACTCGCGACGCGATCTGGTTGCCAAGCGTGCCTTCGACGTCGTGGCGTCGGCGCTTGGCCTGTGCGTCACGGCGCCGCTTCTCTGCGTCACGGCCGGCTTGGTCAAGGTGTCGTCACCTGGCCCGGTGTTGTTTCGTCAGCAGCGCGTGGGGCGGCGAGGTGTACCGTTCGAGCTTTGGAAGTTCCGCTCAATGCGTGTTGACTCCGCGGCCGGGCCCCAGGTCACCGCCGACCGCGATCCGCGCATCACGCGCGTCGGGCGCGTACTGCGGAAGACGAAGCTCGACGAGCTGCCGGAGTTATTCAACGTGCTGCGGGGTGACTTGTCGTTGGTTGGCCCGCGGCCCGAAGTCGCGCGCTACGTGGCGCTGTACCCGGAGGCCGAGCGCGAATTTCTGCAGCGCTTTCGGCCGGGCATCACCGACCCTGCGACCGTACGCTTCCGCAACGAGGAAGAGATTCTGGCGCGTGCCCCCGACCCGGAGCGGGCCTACCGCGAAGAGGTGTTGCCGGAGAAACTACGCATGTACAGGGCATACCTTGAAGATGCCTCATTTCTGAATGATTTCCGCGTACTACTCGCCACGCTTCAAGTGATCTTGCGGCCTTCGCATGCCCGTGGCGTGCGCCCTTAGGCCGGCGCCCAGCCTGGCACTCAAGAGCGGCAGCCTCCACCCGCGCTCAAGCAATCCGGCGAGCAGCCGCTTACCATGGACTCACCTAGGCCGTCATGACACCATCAGTGGTGTCGTCGAACCGACCGGAACGGGCTGGGTGCAGCACTTCGGCGGCGAAGATGAAAGTTGGGGCTTATGCCCGCAACAGAGGAACTGAGCCAAACCATGTCGACTTACACTAAACACGGGTATCTGAAGGCGGTCCTCATCGCCCTGGTCACCACCTTCGCGGTGATGCTGACGGGTTGTGGGGTTACCACTGACACCGGCGAGAACGTCGGTGAGATCAGCGAGAACCTGTGCTCGGGCGTGGCTTTGGCCGCATCTCCCGCCAGTCCGAAGAATGCCGGGACTCAGGTTACTCTGACCGCCTCGGGTGCGACGTGCGGTGGCGGTCAGACCGCCGAATACCGCTTTTATCACATCGTCGACTATGGCCCGGCGGTGATGATCCGCGACTACAACACCAGCGCGGTCGCCAATTGGGATACCACCGGCCTGGCGTCGGGAAGCTATGCGGTTCTCGTTTACGCGCGAGCCGTGGGTAGCGCCGCGTCGTTCGAATCGATCGGCTACCTGCCTCAGAAGTATCTGATCGGCAACGTTTGCAACAACGCGACCTCTTTCACTACCTCACTGGCGTCGCCGCAGCCGCCGGGGACCATGATTGGCTTGTCGGCAACAGCGTCGTGCACAGGCGGCTCTCCCGAGTTCCGTTACGCGTATAAAGGCCCGGGCGACGCGGCGTACGTTTACCTGGGCGGCTATGGCGCAGCGAACCAGACTTGGAACACCACCGGGCGTGTGGCGGGTGCCTACAGCCTGCTGGTGCTGTCGCGCGCCATCGGCAACGCTTCCGCTTCTGAGGCGTCGCGTGTCATCAACTACTCGCTGGGTTCAGCTGCCACGCTGTGCACGAACGCGGCGCTCAGCACCGCTTCGCCGGCCAGTCCGCAGCCGGTTGGGACGATGGTGTCGCTCACCGGCACTGCCACCTGCAGCGCCCCTCAGTTCCGGTTCTGGTATCGCCTTTACCCCACTAGCACGTGGCTCCAGGTTGGCGCCGGTGTCTTTGGCGCGGCTACACAGGTGTGGGACACGACCGGAAAGGCCAGTGGTCTCTATGAGATTTTGACAGAGGCCCGTCAGACGGGCAACGTCGGCGCGGGCGAATCCAACTCCATTGCGTATTACACGCTGGGCAACGCTTGCAGCACCGTGACTCTCGCGACCAACCCGCCCAGCCCGCAGGGCGCAGGCGTCGTCGTTCAGATGACGGGTGCAGCAACTTGTTCGGGGACGGGGACGCCCGAATACCAGTTCAGCTACAAGGCTCCGGGCGCGTCAACGTTGACGATCATTCAGGCGTACAGCGCGAGCACCACAGCCAATTGGGCGACGACGGGGCTCCCGGTTGGTAATTACACCGCGGTGGTTCAGTCGCGCGCCGTGGGCAGCACTGCGACGCAGGAAGGTTTGGCGAGCGCAAACTACGTCATCAGCGGGAGCGCCTTGTCGCAAATTCAAGCCGGGTTGGGGACCCATGTTTGCGCTCGAGTCAACGACGGCACGGCGCGTTGTTGGGGCTCCAACGATGTCGGGCAGCTCGGCACGGGCAGCACGTCGACAATGTCCTCCCTCCCGGTCGCAGTCACCGGCCTGTCGAACGTCGCCGCTGTCTCGACGGGCGGCTTTCACAGTTGCGCACTGCTCACGGACGGCACGGTGCGTTGCTGGGGGCAGGGCAGCGACGGCCAGCTCGGCAACGGCGGCACGGCTCAAAGCTCGTCGCCTGTGGTGGTTAGCGGCTTGAGCGACGCGGTAGCAATCAGCTCCGGCACTTATCACAACTGCGTGGTACGAACTGGCGGCGTCGTGAGCTGCTGGGGCGACAACAGCTACTTCCAAACGAGCTCGCAGGTCGCCGGTGAGTTCCCGATGACCAAGGTTCCGAGCGTCGTCACCGGCATCACCGCCAGCGCGGTCTACGCGGCGGGCTTCCACACTTGCGCGCTCGTGGGCAGCGGACTGAAGTGCTGGGGCGACAATTCGCTCGGCCAGCTGGGTAATGGTGGAACTCCGACTAAGAGCATCACGCCCGTCGACGTGACCGGGCTCACCAGCGGAGTCAGCTCGATGAGTGGTGGCGATTCGCACAGCTGCGCCGTGGTCGGCGGAGCCGTCCGGTGCTGGGGTGACAACACCTACGGCCAGATCGGCAATGGTTCGGTTTCCTCGACGACGCCGGTCACCACGCCGGTGACCGTGGCCGGCCTGGCTGGCGTCACGCAAGTGGCAGCAGGCTTCACCTTCAGCTGCGCGCGCATTGGCGGGGCGGCCAAGTGCTGGGGCCGCAATGCCAATGGCGAGCTCGGCAATGGCACCGGCACAGACTCCACCACGCCGGTGAGCGTCAGCGGCGTCTCATCGGCCACGTCGATCACAGCGGGCTCCCTGAACGGTTGTGTCTTGCTGTCGACCAACGCGGCGCAGTGCTGGGGCTACGGTGCTTCGGGTACGCTTGGCAACGGCACGTCTGGCGCAGACGCAAAGTCACCGGTGACCGTCACCTTCCCGTGAAGGATGGATCGCGCCGAGACCTCGGCGGAGCGTAACGACGCCTCCGCCGAGGCGTCGTTACCGTCGTCGTCGCCGTCGTCGCCGTCGTCGCCAGGACAGACGGGCCGTTTAGCGCGCCGTCGTCGCAATCGAACCGGCAGCGGTGAGGCGTTAGGAGCGCGGACGTCGACGGGTGTCTTTGCGCTGCTTGGGATAACAGTCCTTGCTTCGGTCATTGCGGCCGGCACCGTTCACGTTGAGGTGCTGCTGGCCGTCGCCCCCTTTGCTCTGGCGGCAGGGGTGATGACCTGGTTTCGCGAGCCCAACGGTCGCGTCCCGAAGCCGGCGTGGGTGCTGTTTGCGCTGTCTGGGTACAGCGCGTTTCAGTCGCTGCCGCTGCCGATTCAACTCCTTCGGTCGCTTCACCCAGCTGGTGCTGCGATTTGGACCGAGACCTTCGCCACGTTGGGACAACCCTTGGTGTGGGCGAGCCTCAGTCTCGACCCTGGGGCTTCGCTCGTCGAAGCTCTGAAGTGGTGCTGCTACGGCTGCGCGTTCGTGGCGGCGGCGTGTGTTGGCCGCAAGCGAGACACTCGCTGGACAGCCGGCTTGATCTTCGGCGCCGCGGTATTGACGACGTTGGTCACGCTAGGTCATCGCTTGGTCGGCGCTGAGTCTCTGTTCGGGATCTATCATCCAATCTTCACCTCCCAGGGTCTTGCGATCTCGCCGCTCCTCAACCCGAACAACCTCGCAGGTTACCTCAACGTGGGAGCGTTTTCTGGGATCAGCTTGTTGGTCGCGAAGCGTGTGCCGGTGCCGCGCTGGACGCTCATGCTCGGCGTGGCGCTGGTTGTCGGTCTCAGTGCCGACACGGGGTCGCGTGCGGGCTTCGTGTCGCTAGCGTGCGGGGGCGCTTTGACGTTGGTGCTGCTTCGTTGGCGCAAGTTCGAAGGCCGCTCGGTGCCGACGGCGGTATTCACCGCGCTAGCGCTGACGCTTGCGGCAGGTGCGGCGTTGTTCATCGTCGGCGCCAATCAGGACGTCTGGCAGGCGCTGTTCGAGGAAAGCGTCAAGAAATTGGAGTTATTCAGCTGGACGCGGCCGCTGATCGCTAAACACTTCTGGACCGGTGTTGGCCGCGGCGCGTTCGAGACCGCCTTCCCCGCCTACCGCGCGGATGCCGGGCCTCATCTCTACCAGTTCGCCGAAAATTTCGTGATGCAGTGGGCGTCGGAGTGGGGAGTACCGGTGGCGTTGGCCGCCCTAGGGACTCTGGCTTGGCAGCTGCGGCCGAGCGAGCTTGGTGCTCATCGGAGCCCAGCCGCGTTGGTTTGCGCTGTAGGCGCGCTGGTCCTGCTTGCGCAGAACCTGCTGGACCTGGGGCTGGAGTTGCCATCGATCAGCATCGCCTTGTTCACGTTGATTGGCGGAGCATGGGGGAGCGCGGCGCGCGGCCATGCTGCGGATGCCGAGCTGCCCAGAGTAGGGCGCCGAGCTTGGATTTTGTTGCTCGTGGGCGGCGCGTGCCTTTGGGTCGGGGTTGTCCTCGTCGGACGCCACACTCCGGTCGCAGATCGCCTCGCGCTTGCTGCCGAGTTTCGCGCCGTACCCGAGCCTCGCGGCGCGGCGCGCGAGCAGAAACTGCAGCAGCTCACCGACTACGTTGATGCCGCAATTCGGCGCCATCCTGCGGAGCCATTCCTGCCGCTCTTGCGGGCGCTGGTTGCCCGAGCTCGCGCTCAGAATCCCATCCCTTGGTTGGCGCGCGCCATCGACCGCGACCCGATGGCTGGACGACCTTACCTGGTGCTCGCTGACGTACTCGCCGAGCGAGGTGCGAGGACTCAGGCACTAGGTGCGGTTCGACGCGCCGTCGAGCGCGAATACGGGTTGCTCGGGCGCGGTGCGGCGTTGGCGTCAAAGATCAGCCGCTCGGATGTCGAGCTTCTGCTCGCTGTGCCAGATGGTGCGGCGGGTGCCGAGATGCTTACCGCGCTAGCCGGCCTGGCGGAGCTGCGACCGCGTCGTGCCCATTTGCTAGCTGAATCGGCCAAGCGCGATCCAAAGTTTCCGCGGCCACGTTACCTGCGCGCTGAAGACCTCATACAGGCGTTGGACAACCAAACCGAGCCTTGCCTCGGCCAGAGCCGCGACGCTTGCCTAGATGAAGCATCACAGCTGGCTCAACAACTAGGCCGCATCGATCGCAACGACGAGCGGCTCATGATCTTGAACGCTCGGATCTTGGTGGCGAGGGGGAAGGGGGCCGAAGCGCTTCGGCTACTCAGCGATGGCTGCCCTATCTTTGAGGAAAAAGCCTACTGCATTTACTGGCGGGTGATGTTGGCGGGTCGCCTGCACGACCTCGTCGAGGTTGACGCTGCAGCGGCGGCCTATCTGAGCGCCACATGCGAGGACGCCGCTAAGTGCGCAGCTGGCGCCAGCTGGCTCGGCTCGGTGCTGACGTCATGGGGCCAGAATGAAAAGGCCTTACAGATGTACGAGAGGGCTGCGCGCGAGCAGGGTACCGGAGAAGCTTGGCTGGCGGTCGCAGTCGCGGCGGAGAAACTCGGACTGGTCGGTGCGGCGAGCCGCGCGCGAGCGCGGGTGAGTCGACTGGAGGGCAAGAGTGCCCCGTCGGTTACACAGGAACTGGAAAAGGACTCGGCACAAGAAACGAGCGGTCGAAGGATCGGTTCTCATTGAGCAACCCCCGGGAACCCAGTCATGATACTCCGCCCGGGGGCCAACTTGATCCGCAGGGCTCGCGAGCGCAACTAACTGGTGCTTGGGCGAACTTGACGATTCGAAGGCGGCCCGGCACCTCATGACCCGCGCTCTCAGCACCCTCTTTAGGACTCTGATCGACCTGTTCGTGCTGTCTGTCGCCTATTTCTGCGCGTACGCCGCTCGTTTCGACGGTGCCCCGCCGCTGCAGATGATCAAGCTCTTGGTGTTCACGTGGCCCTACGTGGTCGTGTTCGAGCTGCTTGTTTTGTACGTGTTCTCCGTGCCGCATTTCGCCTGGCGGTACGTGAGCCTACGCGAGGCGCAACGCGTGCTGGTCGCGACTGTCAGCAGCACCGCGGTATTACTCTTCGTGCGCCTGATCAGCGTGCCGATCAAACCGCACTTCGACTATATGGAGTACGGGCTGATTCCGATCGGCGTCCTGGCGGTGAACGCCGGGCTGGCGTTCCTCGGCGTCACGGGGGTGCGCTTCGGGCGCCGGATGATGGTCGAGCACACGCACAGCTCCGGGCTGCGCAAACGCGAAGTTGAGCGGGTTCCGACCCTGCTCCTAGGCGCCGGTCAGGCCGGTGTCATGATCGCGAAGGAGATTGGAGCTCGGCCCGACTTGGCCATCCAACCGATTGGGTTTCTCGACGACGACGCGAACAAAGTCGGCACGATCGTGCATGGGATCCGGGTTCTCGGCACGTCAAGCGACATTGACGAGGTAACCCGGCTCTACGGGGTCAAACAAGCGATCATCACGGTCGCGAACGCCACTGGTGCAGAGATCCGTCGCCTGGCTCGACTGTCTGAGCGCGCCGGCATCCCGGTCAAGATTATTCCCGGGATTTACGAGCTGCTGGACGGCAACGTGAACTTGACCCGACTGCGGGACGTGTCGATCGAAGACTTGCTCCGTCGCGACGCAATTAAGCTCGATACCGAGCTCGTTGAGGGATTCTTGTGCGGCAAGCGCGTCTTAGTGACGGGAGCCGGTGGCTCGATCGGCTCGGAGCTGTGCCGTCAAGTGGCGCGCTTTCGACCTGCCAGCTTGGTATTGGTCGAGCAAAGCGAGTTTCACCTATTTACAATCCATCAAGAACTCCTAGCGAGTCACCCCGGCCTTGAGCTAACGCCGCGTATTTGCGACGTCTGCGACGCGGGACGGCTCGAGAACGTGTTCGTCGCGGAGCGCCCCGAGGTGGTCTTCCACGCGGCGGCGCACAAACACGTGCCGATGATGGAGTGGAACCCGGGCGAAGCGATCAAGAACAACGTCTTTGGCACCAAGGGCGTCGCCGACGCTGCAGATCGCCATTGCGCGCAGGCTTTCGTGCTGATCAGCACCGATAAAGCTGTGAATCCGACCTCGGTGATGGGCGCGACCAAGCGCGTCGCCGAGCTGTACGTGCAGGCGCTGTCGCAATCTTCGTCGACCAAGTTCGTCGCCGTACGCTTCGGCAATGTTCTCGGCTCGACGGGCTCGGTGATTCCGATCTTCAAAGCGCAGATCGCCGCGGGCGGACCGGTCACGGTGACGCATCCCGAGATGACGCGCCATTTCATGACGATTCCTGAAGCGAGCCAGCTCGTGATGCAGGCCGCAGCCATGGGTGAGGGCGGTGAGATCATGGTGCTCGATATGGGCGAGCCCGTGCGAATCACCGAGCTGGCCCAGGAGCTGATTCGTCTGTCGGGGCTCGAGCCCGGCACCGACATCGAGATCGTTTACAGCGGCATCCGGCCTGGCGAGAAGCTGTTCGAAGAGCTGTCGTTCGACGCCGAAGAGATGTCGAAGACACGCCACCACAAGATCTTTGTCGGTAACCTCAAACCGTCCGACCTAGCAACCGTGCGAGCCTGCCTCCGCCGGCTAGCGGCGGTCGTCGACGGGGCGTCGCGCGACGAGGTGCGTCGAGTACTGGGCGTGGTCGTGCCGGAGATGCGTGACCCCGACGATGGTCGCGCGGCCCCACTCTTCACTAACTCTGAACAGCCTGAGGGCGTGGACGAACGGGGTCTAGTATCGGCAACAGCCGAAGGCTAGTGCTGGACCTAGAGCGGCCCAGTGTGGGAAGAGACCTGAATGCTGACCGATCGGAAGTACCTTCTGGCTCGCTATTGGTCCAATCGGGAATTGCGCAAGATAGCGCCGCTTTTTACCGGTGACGTCGTGAACGTGTCGGGATGGGACGACCGCGACAAGGAAGGCGAGCGCTACGAGTCTTACTTCGCTGGGGCGACCAGCTATCAGCGTACCAACTATCGCGGGTTTCGCGGCTACGCGGGTGAACCGGGTGAGGTCCCGCTCGACTTAACGGCGCCCCTGCCAGACGAGCTGCGCGGCCGATTCGACGTTAGCTATAACCACACGGTGCTCGAACACATCTTCGAGGTACGAACCGCGTTCTCGAACCTGTGTGCGATGAGTCGTGATGTCGTGATCGTCGTCGTGCCTTTCAGCCAAGTCCAGCACGAGAGCGATTCGTATGGTGACTACTGGCGCTTCACACCCAGCGCGCTGCGCAAGATGTTCCAAGATGAAGGCCTGACCGTGATCTACGAGTCCGAGAGCCCCGACAAGAACGCGGCGATTTACTTGTTGTTCGTCGCCAGCCGTCATCCCGAGCGCCACCGTGCCTCGATGCCGAAGCACCAACCGATCAAGCTGGCCGGCACCTGGATCGGGTCGAGCCTACTCGTCTCCGGGATTCAATTCGCGACGCACCGCGCACGCAAGTTGCTTCACAAGGCGAGCAAGGAAGACTGACGTTGGCTCAAGCGCGCGGGCTGGTCGCGAGTGAACGGTAGAGTGCGGCCGTGCGCTCCACCAGGCGCGCCGTCCCGTAGTTGGCAACGACTTCGGCTTTGCCTCGATCGCCCAGCCTGCGGCGCTCGGTCTCGGGCCCTTCCAGCAAACCTGAGAGCGCGTTCTCGAGCGCGACTTCGTCTCCGGAGGGGACCAAAAGCCCACTCTCGCCGTTGGTAATCACTTCGGGGATACCGCCTACACTCGTGGACACGACAGGTACGCCAGACGCCATGGCTTCTAGCAGGACCATCGGCAGACCTTCGTAGGTCGACGAGAGCACGAAAATCTCGGCCAGATGAAAGAGTGGCGGGACGTCATCGATGACGCCGGCAAAGATAACCTGAGCCGTGACGCCCAACTGCTCCGCCTGGGCTCGGAGCCGAGGCTCGAGTCGGCCGCCGCCGGCCAGCAGCAGACAAACGTCCGGCACCCGTTTCGAGAGCTTGGCGAAAACGCGCAACAACAGCGCATGGTTCTTGGCCGGACCCAAGCGCGCGATACACAGCAAGACACGCGTGCTGGCCTTGATTCCGAATCGTTCTCGCAGGCGGGTCAAGTCCGCTTCCGGCGGACGCGCGAAGCGCAGCGGCTCGATGCCATTCACGATCACCGTCGTCTTTTCTCGTCGGACGATGCCGGCGGCTACGTGAGTTTCTGCTACCGCGTGGCTCACAGCTGTCACCGCGTCGGTGAGAGAGTCCGTGTAACGCATCACGAGATCGACGTATTTCTTCCCGAGGATCACGTTGTGCAGGGCGCTCACTACTTGCGGCTTGCCGAGCGCTAGTCGGATCAGGCGGGCAGCGAGGTCGCCGTGGAAAAGAACGCCCTGCAAAATGTCAGGCTCCAATCGCTGGGCGGTTCTGATGGCGCTCACGAGCGTCATCGGCGCCTGTAGGAGCCGCTGCATCGTCAGGTAGTGAACCGCGATACCGGCATCTGCGAACTTCCTGCTCAACGCGGCTGGCGGAGACAACGACAACACGATCGGCTCAAACTCTTTGCGGTCGAGGCCGTTCGCCAGCTCGAACAGGACGGTCTCAGCACCGCCCATACCCAAGCCGAAGATGATGTAAAGAATACGGATCTTCGGGCGGTGCGGGGGGGCGTTCATCGGGATGACTCAAATTGGCGTGGCAGCCGCCCCGGTCGCTCCCCCGGTCCCCAAAAGCAAAGACGACCTGTCATACTGCGAAGGCCCGCGGCAATCCAGCCTTCGCGGCGCTGCTCCTGCGGTCGCCAATCCCCAATCACACGCCATTCGTCCGGCTTGTCGGCCACTTCTACGGGTTACTGTGGCCCCGCCTTCGGCGTCGCGAGCATCGAGCTTGGACGGGACGACACCTGCGATCCGATCCCGGTGCTGGCGCAGTCCAGTCACTTGGCGCTTTCCGATGCGCTTCCCAGAAGAGGGGCTTTGCTTGGGCTTGGGTCGGCCGTAACTACCCGCACCGCCATCGACCCACGTTCCGGAGCGAGAAAGCGGGCCAAGCCCGCTTGAGTTGGTTGAATGGTCGTTGCGCCTGTTGCACCTTAAGGCGTGGCATCCGGATCGCGGCGGGCTTGTGCACGACGAGGCTCAATGCCGGTCTCGGATCGTCCGTACAAGGGGAAGCATGGGTCATTCAATGTCTGTCATCTTTCGGCGGCTAAGTCTCGCGCGGGCCGGGTTGCTCGGTGCCTCGTTTGCACTCGTCGCCTGCGGGGAAACGTCGGGGGACGGGGAGAGCTTTGGTAGCGTTTCGGCGACGCTGTGCAGCGGCACGGCCGTGACAGCCAATCCAGCGGGGCCGACGGACGCGGGCACAGTGGTCACCTTGACCGCTGGGAACGCGACGTGTGCGAGCGGTGAAACAGCCGAATACCGCTTCTACTACAAGCGTGAGAACACGTCGGATGCTTACACGATGCTTCGTGATTACGCTGGGGGCCCGACCGCCGCCTGGAATACCGCGGGCCTCGCATCGGGTAGGTATCAGATTCTAGTTTACACGCGGTCCGTTGGCAGTACCGCTTCGTTTCAGCACATCGCGTACTTCTCGTACTACATCAAGAACGTATGCTCGACGGGCGCGATTGCGACTTCGCCGGCTAGCCCGCAGTCCGTCGGGACGCCGATCACGCTGACCGGCAGTGCAAGTTGTACGGGCGCCGCGACCCCTGAGTTTAGCTACTGGTTCAAGCGGCAGGATGTGGCGAAGTGGACTCAGATCTCGCCGTACGCCTCGGGATCCGCCGCATGGGATACCACGGGTCTTTCGAGCGGAACCTACAACCTGCTGGCTCAAATTCGAGCCGCGGGTAACGCTTCCTCGTCCGAAGGCTACGCCTACGCGACGTTTCTCGTTGGAAGCACCGTAAGCCATCCGCGGGCGGCGTAGTTTCTGAGCGTTGCGGCCGGCGGAAAGCCGTGCTCGCGGCGCGATTGCGATCGGGCGTCGGGCGTGCGACGCCAGGGGCGTGTCGAGCAGCCACGGACCGCCGCCCCGTCTTTCGGA
>JBBRMI010000043.1:0-45285 GCA_038230915.1 Polyangiales bacterium
ATGGTCGCCTTCATCCGAGGAGCCTACCATCGGCAGTCGCCCAGCGGGCTTCAATTTGGGGCCCGCTCACAACGCGCGGCGCGCCCCCGCTTCGTCGCAGCGATTTAAGCCTCGCCGGCGGGCCAGCCCCTGGCGGCGAACCACGGCCGCATGCGCGGCCATGGCTCAGCGATAGTACAACACCGAAATCGACCCGCGGATGCACCCGTTTTTTCTGATTTGTTGCCAAAGGACACCGGCCCGAACCGAAGCCAGCGCCGGGCCGTTTCTAGGACCTGCCGCTCATGCTGAGAAACTCTTCGACTTTCTTCGTGATCTCCTTAGCCTTGGGCCCGGGTGTGACGGGCTTGTCGGGATCGCCAGAGCCGCCCCTGGGAAGCTCGAACAGGAAGCGTTCGCAGTGCGGCGCCGACTCACCAAGGCAGTAGGCCGAGAGGGTCTCTGAGTAGAAGGCACGCGCGTCGTCGACGGTTCTCATCCCGGTGACGATCTCGTGCATCAGGTTGATCGACAGGAAGTTTGCTCCTTCCGAGTCGCAACGCGCTGCCACCTCGCCGCTAGCGCGGTCAATCAGGAAGCTTCCGGTGAAGCGCCCGAGCTCGCCGACCTTCTCGAGCGGTACCTCGTAGTCGATGTACTGCGTGAGAAAATCGGCGTGAGGCGACGGAAACCTGTGGAGGACTTGGTCGCTGGTAAGCTGTATTCGCTTCCAAGGTGCCCGGTCGAACCAGATGAGCTTCGTTGGCGTCCCCTCGTTGGGCTGCCCGTACTGCAGCACCATCTGCTTTACACCAATCTTAGCTGCCTCGGGCCAGTTGGCGATGATCTTGTCAGCCTCTCCGTCTGGCATACTGCTCAGTGTCCCATAGTTTGTTTCGTGCTTGCCCCGTTCCATGAGTGCCTTGGCATCGGCGGTGGCATTGGCCAGCCCGGCTAGGCGCGTCTGCGCTTGGATATCGGCGGGACCTCGTTGTTGCGACTTGTTCATGAAATTCCTCTTTCTTGTTTGTGCGGATGGGAAAAGGATGTGATGTCTTGAGCCGCACTGCTGTGCATATCTGGCGGCGGTCCTTAGTCAATGGTGGGTGTCCAGTCCCTTTAGGAACTCGACGACGTCAGCACGCACCGTCGGATCACTCACGTAGAAAGGGTGGGGTGCATCTTCCCCTCGCATCGGGTCGAGCAGCGAAGCCAGCCCGATGACCGAGGCGTCGTGGAGAAAGACGCCTTTTCGCGCGAGATCGAGTAACAACGGGAGCGCAACGCCGCGCTTCTCGCCACGCATGCTCGCGTTCACAACCACCATCTTGTCGTCGTAGCCGCCAGGCGCATTCAGAATGGTATCGAGCTTTGTGTCGCCGCGTTTCCCCACCGGGAGCCCCGTGTACGCGGGCCACATCGTCTTGAGGTCCACGAGAAGCGGCGGCACGAACTTGCTTTGGTCGACGTTATGGCAAGTGGTGCAGCTCGCTCGAAAAACCTCCTTGCCGCGCGCCTCTGCGGCTGGGTCGACCTTTGCGCCGCGCGGTGCCTCGAGTGCATCAAGGTAGGCATTCATGTCGAGCAGCTTCTGGTGATCAACTCGGCGTCCTACCGGATTCGCCTGCTCACCGGGCTTGCCCGCCAGCTCCGCCTTGACGAAGGGGAACCCCTTCACGCCCGTCTCCTTTAAAATGGCCGCGTACTCGTCGGCTAGTTGCGCTCCCGCCGGGCCTGCCAATCCCTTCAAGAACTCGCGGCCCTCGGCGGTTACGAGCGTCGTCGGGTCTAGGTTTGTGGTGTATGACGCGTTGCTGATGTCCTCGAGCTTCGCGAATTCTCCGGCGCTCCCGTACGGCGCCGCGAGGTCTTGCCGAAAGAGCGGGGTGTTCATGACTGGGTTGCCGTTGAGGTCTTGCGTCTCGTCAAAGGTCCCGACCGGGTAGTTCTCGTGGTTGGTCAGGTAAGCGTCGACCTCCGCCTCCGTCGACTTGGCACCGAGCCCTGACTTTGCCCGTCCAATGCTGATGCCCAGAAACGTGCCTTGGAGATTGGGATAGTAGGCTCGCGAGTTGGCGGCAATTGCGAGGAGCTTACCGGTGTCGAGATTCACCGCCGCGAGCCCGTCAACGCGCTTCCCCACCGAGCCGCCTTTCGGCATCTCGTAAATGGAACCGTCCGTCCGCACATGGCAGATAGTGCAGGCGACTCCGAGCTTGTCTCCTCCCGCCAGATCGATCTTGCCATCTCCGTTCGAGTCCTTGGGCACCAAGCCGCCGACGGCGTTTGCCTCGACGATCTTCAACATTATTTTCGGATCGTGCAGCGAAGGCGCTTTGGCCGGCGAGAGGTCAGTTTTGAGCTCGGCAACGAGCTTGTCCCTGACCGCCGCAGGCACAGCCTCGATGTCGATCTGCAGTCCTGCCGTCAGCGCATCGAGCAAGGTCACCTTCGCCGCCGCCATCCCTTGCGGCAGTCGCATCGCGTCGGTCCAAAACCCCTCGTTGCCGAACGTTTCGAATCGGAATACGTCCTTGCCAGCCACGGCATTGCCGCGGGCATGCGGGTTGGGATTCACGTCAATACCCGGGCCATCCTTCGGACCCGCCTTAGCGCTGGCCGACGCGCTCGCGTCGACGGGTTTGAGCCCGGTCGGTGACGGCTCGTCTTTCTTACACGCGGAGGCCGATACGCTCGCGACAGCCAGGTTCACCAAGAGCAGTTTCCCGATCGACAGCGGTTGCATCACGTCGGCTAGCTGCAAGAAAGAGACCGGACTGGCGCGCCTCTCGCGCGGAGCAAAAAGGCTCACAGCGATGCTTGGGTCGACTCGCCCGTTCATGCGATATGTGGCTGCCCCGCGATCCCAACGCTCATGAATCTCGTAGAAGGATGTAACCGCGTGTGTTCGCCGGCATACGCGCTACTTGCGCAGTTTTTCGCCCTCGCCTTGCTTGGGACGGAGCGTTTGATCGCGGTTGAGACCAAGCTGTTGCTGCGCTTCGGGAGAGGAATTTTCCGGCGGCTTACCGAAGCGCATCTTCACGTCTCGCCAGCCTAGTTTTGCGTCATTCAGCAGATGACCGGGCGCCTGATGCCCGAAGGCGCGATACTGACTCGGCTTCACGGCGCCCTTCTTGCCAACGAACGCCACGAGCTTCTCGGCAAAGTCCACCAGCTCGCGACTGACGTTGGGATCCGCCGCGAGATGCTCCGCTTGGTTGTCGCTGTACGGCTTGCCTTTGCCTATTTCCAAATACCGCCACAGCTCGTCCGGCACCTCGACACCACTGTAACGACACTGCCATACGAGGGGAGCGTATGCGTCACGCATATTCTTGAATGGCTCCTGCTCGGGCACGAAATAATCAGGGTGTAATAAGAGCTTCGGTCGACCCGCGCGGTCCAGCTCATCGCCTCCACCGTCGCCGTAGCAAAAGAATGCCGCGGTTCGACCTTCCAGGTGGTTTTGACTGAGCTCTTTCCACTCGTCCGCGTGCTCGAGCTTCATCGCCAGCTCCGGGTCCTTGTGATCGATCAAATCTTCTCGAGGATTGCCGCCGCTCATGCAAACCAGCCGATCGAAAAACAACTTGAGATTACTCGAGCTAGCATACCAATTGACCGGCCCGAAGAAGACCCAGGCGTCGGCGAGATCAAGCCGTGCGTAGAGGTCGAGCTCCCACATCAAGTCGGGCTCCGGGCCGTTCTTCTCGTAGCAGTTGCACGGCCAGACACAGAGCGCCATCGACGTCGAAACGCAGGCGTTACAGCTAGCAATCGTAGGACGTTTGTAAACGTTGCCCAAGTCTTCGAGGTCGATCTCCCAATCGCTCGGCATTAGACGTTCCAGCTGAAACATCAGGGTGCGGGCTTTGGAGTCCACGCCCGGGCAGTTGTATTGGCGGCGATCCGAGCCAGCAATTATCAACACGCGGAGCGGCCTCTCATCGGGCGGCAAGTGACCGTTTTCGTCGTTGGGTTTCATTGCGCACACTCTAGCTGGCTCTGGCGAACGGCAAAAGCAGTCTAACCTGCGCATAAGTTTCCCGAGCAGCCATTTCGCCGCAGCCAAAACCGCGCCGCCCAACGTGGCTGAGCGGCGCGGAAGGGCGGCGTCCGCAATTACGGCAGCGGCTGGTCGTCGAGGCTTTCGAGGAACACCACTACGGATTTTCGCTCTTTCGGGTCGGCGATGAAGAAGGGATGCGGCGCGTCGGCGTCTCGCGCGTTCGGGTCGAGCAGATCCGTCAAGGTGGCGACCGAGTCGTCGTGCAGGAAGCTGGGCTTGCGCGCCAAATCCATCAGCAACGGCAAGGCGTCACCGCGCGGCTGGTCACGGTTGCTAGCCTCCACAACGATCAACTTGTCGTCGAAGGTACCCACCGAATCCCGGACGGGCGCGAGCCCCGACGCCTTCCGGGCGGCGGCCAACATACCGTCGTAGGCTGGCCAGAGCGCCAAGCGTGCGGGCGCATTAGCGAAGAGCTCCACGCTGTCGTTGAACGCGACGATGTTTTGAGGGACGAACTTACTTTGATCGTCGTTGTGACAGCTCGTACATTCACGGCGAAACACCAGCCTGCCGGCCGCGATTGCGTCAGGATCCGTCTTGACGCCCTTGGGCGCGGCCAAGCCGCTCATGTAGGCGTTCAGATCGAACAGCATGGTCTCGTCGACACGCATGCCAATCGGGGAGTCTTCTACTTTCGCTCCAGCGTCGAGGCCCAGGGTTACGCTGGTGTTGGTTGAACGGCCCACGAAGGGGTAACCCGCTGCGCCCTTGGCGACACCGATGTTTGCCAAAATCAGCTCGTAGTTGTCGGCGATTTCGACGCCGGCCGGGCCGCCGCGGTCCATGAGGAACTTACGGCCGCCTTCGGTCGTCAGATCAGTCGGGTCAAGCAGCGCCGTGTAAACCAGGTTGCTGAAGTTCTGCAGCATCTCGATCGAGCCTTCACTCCCCCAAGGTGCCGCCAGATCTGCCCGGAACATCGGCGTGATGTGCATCGGTGCGCCGTTTCCGTCTGGCGCGTCGTCGAACATGCCGACCGGATACCGAGCGGCGTCGTTCAAGTAGGCGTCCACTTCTTTTTCGGTGGCCGCCGCGGAAATGAGACCCTTGCCCGGCCCCAACCGCGAGACGGATCCGTGCTTGTTGGCGACCAGGTCGAGAGCAAGCGTGGGGTAGTAGGCCCGCGAGTTCAAACCCAAGGCAATATTGGCGCCTACATTCAAGTTGTGGTTGGTCAGCCCGTCGACGCGCTTGCCGATACTTCCACCCTTCGGCATCGTGAACACGCTGCCGTCCGTAACGCTGTGGCAGAGCGCACAGGTAATGCCAACGCTCTCGCCAGCGTAGACGTCACTGGCGTTGATCTCGAGGGTGCCGTTGAGCTTCTTCACGTTGCGCGCGGAGACACCGAGGATGGCGTTGGCTTCCACGAGCGCCACGGTCACCGCCGGATCGTTCAGATTGGGCGCCTTTTTGGCGGACAAGTCGGTCTTGAGCTCCGCCGCCAAAATCGGCACCATGTCAGCGGGCACCTGTTCGATATCGACGCTGAGCCCAGCCGCCAACGCCTGCAGCGGCGTCACCTTTGCCGCCACCATGCCTTGCGGCAGCTGCAGGGTACCGGTCCAAAAACCTTCATTGCCGAAGGTCTCGAAGCGGAAGACGTTCTTGCCGTCAGCCGCCTTTCCGAGTGGGTGTTCGAGCATGTTGCTCGTCGAGTCCGTGGGGCCCGAGCTGCCTGGAAGCTCGCCAGGGCCGCCGGCCTGGCCGGGCGCAGCGCCACCTACCGGGGCAGAATTGTCGCCGGCCGCACCGGTCTTGCCTGCCTGCCCGGATGAACCGGCAGCACCGTTGTTCGTATCGTCGTCGTCGCCGGAGCACGCAGCCAGGGCGATCGGGAGCACAATCAAGCTCCCGATTAGGAATTGGGTTTTCATGGGGCCTCGTTGTTCGTTTCTAAAAGGTTGAAGCTCGGCACGCCTTCATGGATGCGGACGCCCACGCTACAGCGCGAATGACACCACGCGTGCTTCGCCGCCTACCGTGTACGCGCTGAATCACGAATCGGATGCCGCCTTTTTCAGCTAAATTCGAAGCATTTCCGCCCTGCGGCGAATCGTCGCGCCGAGTCAACCTTGCTTGCTTCCGCCAGCTAGAGATACCGTCCGGCCAGATTGGCGACCACGATCAGCAGCTCCTGCGGGTCGATCGGCTTGGCGGCGTGGCTTTGGAATCCTTCGACCAGCGCGCGGGTTCGATCTTCGGGACGCGCGTAAGCGGTCAAAGCGACGGCAGGCGTGCGCCCGCCCGCATCGCGAGACGACGCGCGAAGTTTGCGGATGAAACTGTAGCCGTCCTCGGCGGGCATCCCAATGTCACTGACAATGACGTCTGGGCCGATGCTGCGTACCGCGGCCAGTGCCTCTTGGGCGCTGCTCACCGTGGTCACCACGGCACCGCAGCCCTCTAGCACCGCCCGGATCAGGTCGCGTGCGTCGGGCTCGTCGTCGACTACGAGTACCTTCAATTTGTCTATCTCAGCGGGGCACGCCACTGGCCGCGGGACTTGAGGGAGTGCGCTCACGCCCTCGGGCGGCGAAACGGGCGTCGAGCGCACGGGCGCAATCGGGAGCTTCACGACGAAGGTTGCGCCTTTTTGGTCGCCATCGCTCAGCGCGACGACGGTGCCGCCGTGAAGCTCGACGAGATTCTTCACGATCGAGAGACCGAGGCCAAGGCCGCCGGCCGACCGCGAAATGCTGCCGTCTTCCTGGCGGAAACGGTGAAAGACGTAGGGCAGGAACTCAGCCGCGATACCCGTGCCCGTGTCGGCCACGCGGACTTCCACATGGGATTCCACGCGACTGAGACTGACGTGCACACGGCCGCCGCGCGGCGTGAATTTGACGGCGTTGGTGAGCAGGTTCCAGATCACTTGCTGGAGCCGCCCCGCGTCACCCGAAATGAGACCGGCGTCCGGATCTAGCAACGACTGCAGGCGCACGCCTTTGGCCTCCGCCGTCGGACCAACCACGTCGAGCGCAGCCGCGACAACCGCGTTGATGTCGACGGCGTCCACCTGCAAGCGCAGCTTACCGCTAATAATCCGGCTCACGTCGAGCAGATCTTCGATCAACTGTTGCTGCGCCGCCGCGTTGCGAACGATCGCGTCGAGGGCCCTAGCCCGCTTGTCCTCGGCGACCGACCCGGATTGCAGCAATCGCCCCCAACCTAGGATCGCGTTCAGTGGCGTGCGCAGCTCGTGACTGAGCGTGGCGAGGAACTCGTCTTTCAGGCGCGTGGCCTCTTCGGCCTTGTCGCGCGCGCGACGCTCAGCGGTATAGGCGACCTTCGCATCGCGATAAAGTCGTGCGTTCTCGATCGCGAGCGAAGCGCGCCGCCCGATCTCTTCGGCGATTGGGACGTCCGATTGGGTAAAGCGCTTCTTACCGTCGGTACCGAACGCGATCGCACCGGAAGTGCGGCCCGCCGATTTCAACGGGACGACAATCCAAGACGTAGGTGCCAGCTTGCGAACCAGCGCCAGGTGCGTTGGGCTTTGGCTCGTCAGGTTCAACTGCTCCTCGGTCACCTCGGAAATCAGCTCGGTCTGGCCCGTGCGCAGCACCTTCGCGAACCCGAACGGCCGATTCGGAGCGAGCTCACGATGAATGGCGCGCAGCAGGTGCGACTTCTCGTGTTGGACGTGCAGCGCGGCGACTTGCTGCAGCGTGCCGTCGTCCGTCAAGATGTAGACCGTGCACATGTCTGCGAACCGCGGCACCGCGACCCGGGCTACACGCGCCAATGTCTCTTCATAATCGAGCGAAGACGCAAGCGCCGCGCTGGTTTCTGCGAGCAGCTCGAGCGCCGATAGAGCGCGCTGTCGTTCGGCTGCAATCCGCTTCTCCTCGGTGATTTCCTCGGCCACAGTGCCGAGGCCGATCGTCTTTTCGTCAACGCGCACCGGGAAGTAGCTGGCTCGGAAGGTGCGTTCGATGCCGGGCGCTTTAGGCGTAGTTGCTACCACCTCCGTGCCGATGACCGGCACGCCCGTCCGGAGAACCTCTCGCCATTGATCCAGCATCGCCGGCGGCAGCCCTGGAAGGACCTCACTGACGGCGCGACCGATGTGGCCGTCGATGGGAAGCCCGTTGATGTCTGCCAGGACCGAGTTCAAGCGCAGGTAGTGAAACTGGTCATCGAAGAGCGCCAGGCCGACTGGCGCCTCGCGAAACACCGCCTCGAGCACTGCTCGCTCTTGGGACAGCTCGCGCTCGGCACGCTTGCGCACGCTGATGTCTCGAAAGAAAACCGCGATTCCGCCGTCAGGTGATGGATAAGCGTCGACTTCGGTCCACAGGTCGAGCGGGGAGTAGTACTCGACGAAGTGAGCCGCGACGCGTTTTTCCATCACGCGATGGTATTCTGGCCAGTACTTAAGCTCGCGAGCCGCCGGAAATACCTCCCAGAAATTGTTGCCCAGCACCTCCGCACGCGCGGTTCGCGACACCTCCTCTTGACGGCGGTTGACACGCAGGAACCGCCATTCGCGGTCCAGCAAGAAGAAAGCGTCGCCCATCGATTCGAGCGTGTCGTCGAGCTGTTGCAGCGCCCTTGTTTGGTCGTCGATATCCGTGTTGATGCCGACCCAACGCACGACTTGCCCGGCCTCGTCGCGAACAGGCGCCGCTCGCGTTAGGAACCAGCGAAAGGTTCCGTCGTGTCTGCGCAATGGAAACTGCATCTCGAACGGCTCGCCGGTCGCGATGGAGTGTGGCCAGCGCTCCATGACGGCCGGCAGGTGCTCGGGGTGGTGGACGGACTGCCAGCCCCAGCCCTCCATCTCCGTTGGTGTCGTTCCGGTAAACGCGTACCAACCGGGGTTGTAGTAGTCGATGAAGCCGTCCGCCTTCGCCGTCCAGGCTAGCTGCGGCATGCCTTCGATCATCGTCCGAAACAGTCGTTCACTCTCCGCCGCACGCGCGAGCGCTTGCTCGAGCTTTTTTTCTGTTTGCTTGCGGGCAGTGATGTTTTCCCAAAAGACGACCACGTGGCCGTCGGCGCGGTTGAGCCGTTGGCTCGACCAGAGGCCCATCGGCTCGTAGAAAAATTCGAGCCGCTCCAAACCAACTTCTGTGGACGCGACGCGTTGGAACGCCGCATGAAAAGGGTGAGTGGCGAGGTCCGGAAAGACTTCGAGGTAAGAGCGACCGACTAGGTCATCGAGCGTCTTGCCAACCAGCTGAAGCCCCTCGCGATTCACGTACACGTACACGCCGTCCCGCGTGAAAATGCTGACCGGTTGATCGAGCGTGTCGAAAAACACGAATCCGTTCGTCATCGTGAGCCGCTTTGTACTCCACCTGCGGTGGCAACGCGTTCTCTAACGAGGCGTTGAAAAGGGAGCGCGAAAACTGTACGGAACGACGAGGCAATCTTTCCCAATTTGCTGGAAACTGCTCGGCGCATAGGTGTGGCGTGCCCGACGGTGATTCGGCGGGTGTCGGCTCGGTCGCCCGCCGATTTCGAGCTGTGCCAGGCCGTGCCGCCATTCCGCGCTAAGATGGGGCCCATGCGCATTGTTGGCATGCTCGTCCTTGGCACCTCGGCCTTACTCAGCGCCTGCGGGGGATCGAGCAAGCACGAGGGCGGAACAGCGGAAAGCGGTGCGGGTGGCTCACAGGCGGGTACGAGCGCCGGGGGCGCGTCCACCGGCGGTACCGCTGGCAGCTCGGGCGGCTCCACCAGCTCCTACTGCGCCGCATCACCACCGAAGGATGGCGGCGCTTGCAAGCCTCGTTCAGCGAGCGGCACCATGTTGGGCTTCAGTTCAGCCGACTGCAGTTGGGGCGATGATCCACGACCGGCGTGTCGCACGCGCGGGGTCTGCGCGAACGGCGCGTGGGCGATCACGGCGCCGGACGATGCTTGCTCGGTGCCCGCGAAACCCCCGGCCTGTGCCGATGCGCCTCCGAAACCAGGCGCCGATTGCGCAGATCCGGCGCTGCAATGCTGGTACGACAACGGCACGGTCTGCTCTTGTAGCGCGTGTCAAGGCGGCACCCAATACCCGTTTTGCCGCACCATCAATCCGCCCGCTTGGGCGTGCGTTGCAGCGACGGACGGCTGTCCCAATCCGCTGCCGCAAGCCGGCAGCGCCTGCACAGATCCCAGTCTGCAGTGCGGAACGAGCTGCGAGCTGCCAATCCGTTGCGAGAGCGGCGCGTGGCAGTACGGGCAAGCGATGTGCCCTATTTGCGCATCCCCCGACACGCCCATCGCCACCCCATCGGGAGATCGGCCAATCGCCGAGCTGCGCGTGGGGGATCTCGTCTACAGCGTGGACCGCGGCGCCATCGTTCCCGTCCCCATCGCTCGCATCGGCAGCACGCCGGTGGCGCACCACGAGGTCCTTCAAATCACGCTGAGCGACGGCGCGGTTATCGAGATCAGCCCTGGACATCCTTTGGCAAACGGCCAGCCGCTGTCATCGCTCTCGCCAGGCGCCGAAATCGACGGACAACACCGCGTCCGTTCGATCGACCTGATTCCTTATATGCATGACCGCACCTACGACATTTTGCCGAGCTCGAGTACTGGAACGTATTTCGCGGCCGGGGCCCTCCTCGGCACTACCCTTCATTCGCGATGAGAATTGGTTCGCGCCGTAAGGTCTGAAGCGGTTCGGTTCTGAGCCCGCCCTTTCAAATCGTCGCGAGCCGTCCCTTACAGTACTTTGGATCGCCGAAGGTGGTTGCGGGCACGTCCATCAGTGAGCCCGACCCGCCAAACCTGATCGGCCCGGGGGGCGTTTCGGCGCGCTCGCCCGCAATGGTGGTCGGTGTCGGCTTTCGGGACGGCGACCGTTGGGGACCGCAGGTGCGCAGCGGGCCGTAGCATCGCGGTCGGGGTGCGGCGATCGGCAGCGGTCGCGACTTTTTGCGTCGCGTCGTCGGTGGGCTGGGCGGTAGGGCACGCGACTTACGTAGTCGGACCGACGTTGCTGGCACGAGCCGTCGCGCTGAGACCTAACCCCGCAGAGTGAATCGGCATGGGCCGATGGCGAGTGATGACGCCGGTAGCGCGGTCTCAATGTGCTCCATGGGACAGAAAGGACTACGTGGCTTTTGCTTTCTTCCTGTTATCCCGCTGGCACGATGCTTGCGACCGCGCGGGCATGGCCGCAAAGAGAGTCCTCATCGTGGAGGATCATCAAGACACGCTCGAGTGTGCGCAAGCCATGCTCGAGTTTGAGTTCGAGGTGGTCGCGGCGGGCGGCGGCGAGGCGGCTTTGCGCTCGCTGGCCAGTGAGCATTTTGACGCGATGATGCTGGACTTGACCATGCCCGAAGTGGACGGTTACGCAGTCATGGCGGTCGTTCGTGAACGTTTCCCAGAGCTGCCCGTCTTGGTGACGTCGGCGCTGCCGGAGGTTCAACAGATAGCCGAGAACCTGGGCGCCCAGGATTGGGTGAGCAAGCCCTATCGGCTCGAGCTATTGCCTCAGAGGCTGCGACGCCTGATGGCTGGCTCGGGGGACGCCGGCGGCGCGCCAGTTGGCTAGGTCCCAAGGCGTCATGAAATGCCCTGGGTAGCGTGACCGATCGACCTGAATCGCCTACATTGCCAAAAATGGCGAGTGTCGTACGCTCAGAAACGGACCTGCTCGACTTCGTCGACACGGCGGCTATCGGGCTCCACTGGGTAGCGGCAGACGGAACCATCCTTTGGGCCAATCCCGCCGACTACGAGCCGCTCGGCTATACCGAAGACCAATACGTTGGCCACAGCATCACCGAGTTTCACGCCGACGGCGATGCCATCCAAGACATTCTGCGTCGACTCAAGGCGGGCGAGCGGCTTCACAACTATGAAGCTCGTCTAAAATGCCGAGACGGATCGACGCGTAGCGTTTTGATCACCTCGAGCGTCAGGCATGATGAGCACGGTGAGTTCGTGCACACGCGCTGTTTCACCGTGGACGTGTCCGATCGTCGGCCCCAAGGCGTCGAGTTACAAGTCGAAGCTCTGAATCGCGAGGTCGAACGCCTTCGCGTCTTGGCATCGCGCGAGCGCGGTCTCGTCGATGCGATTCTGACGCAGAGTCCGTATGGGATCATCGTTTCCGACGCGGCCGGTCAACTCACGCTGCACAACAAAGCCGCGGAGTCGATCTGGGCGGGCAGCGCAACCGCCGGGTCAGTAGCAGAGTGGGCAAAATACCGGGCTTTTCACGGCGACGGGCGGCCGTATGACGCACAGGACTGGGGCATGGCACGTGCGCTCGCTCATCGGCAGGTCGTCGAACCGGCGGAAATCCGAATCGAACGCTTCGACGGCAGCCGTGGATTCCTGTTGGGCGGCGCCGCGCCGATCTTCAGAGCCGACGGCGAGCTCGATGGTGCGGTTTCGATGTTCACCGACATCACCAAGTTCAAACTGCAAGAGGATCGTCGGCGTTTTCTCGTCGATGCGGGTGCACTGCTCGCTTCGTCGTTGGAGTACGGAAGGACTCTGGCAACCGTGGCCAGGCTGGCGGTGCCCGGTATTGCAGATTGGTGCACCGTCGACATCGCTCAACCTGGGGGCGTGCTCGAACGTGTGGCCGTCGCACACGTCGACCCTTCGAAAGTGCGTTGGGTCGAGGAGCTGGAGAAACGCTACCCTGCGGACGCCCAAACCGCGGTTGGCGCTCACGAGGTGGTTCGCTCCGGCAAGCCGCAGCTGATCCACGAAATACCTGACCAGCTGCTGATTCAGTCGGCTCTCGACGATGACCACCTGCGATTGATCCGCGAGCTGGGCCTTCGCTCAGCGATGATCGTTCCCTTGAGTTGCCGCGGTAGGACGCTGGGCGCGATCACTTTCGTGTCTGCCGAGTCGCGGCGGATATTTGGCGCCGACGACCTAACCTTCGCGGAAGAGCTCTCGAACATCGCGGCTTTGGCGCTGGACAACGCGCGGCTTTACCATGAAGCACAGCAAGCCAACCGCGCTAAAGACGAATTTCTCGCCACCGTGTCGCACGAGCTTCGCACGCCGCTGAACGCCATGCTCGGTTGGGCCACGTTGCTTCGAACGCGGAATCTGTCCGAGGCTAAGCGCGAGCAAGCGCTGCTGACGATCGAGCGAAACGCCCGCGCCCAGTCGCAGCTAATCGAAGACTTATTGGACGTTTCGCGGATTATTTCCGGCAAGCTTCGAGTCGAGCCGCGGTCAGTCGACCTCGGGGCGATCGTGGAAGCGGCCGCTGACTCGGTTCGGCCGCTCGCTGATGCCAAATCCGTAAGCATTCAACTGCAACTCGCAGATGACGCCCGACACGCCCTGGGCGATCCCTACCGCCTTCAGCAAGTAGTCTGGAATCTCCTGTCGAATGCCGTTAAATTCAGCATTGAGCGCGGGAGCGTCATGGTCGTCCTCCGGCGGATCGACGCGCAGGCCGAAATAGAGGTGCGCGACCAAGGCATTGGCATCGAGCCCCAGTTTCTGCCTCAGATTTTCGACCGCTTCAAGCAAGCTAACGGCGCCACGACGCGTTCGCACGGTGGCTTAGGTCTCGGTCTCGCCATCGTGCGTCACTTGGTCGAGCTCCACGACGGAACGATTAGCGCTGACAGCAGCGGCCTCAACCAAGGCTCGACTTTTAGAGTCCGGTTACCCTTGTCGGGCTTTCAAAGTGTGCAGACCGATGTACCGAGCACCGACTCGCGTGGAGTCGCCGCACCGCGCCTAGACGGCCTCCGGGTGCTAGTCGTCGACGATGAGCCCGACGCTCGAGCATTGCTGACCGCGGTTCTCGAGGGGCACGGCGCTGTCGTCACAGTCGCAAGCTCGGTGGATGCCGCGTTGCGCGAAGTGCAAAAGCAACTGCCGGACGTTTTGGTGAGCGATATCGGCATGCCCGGCGAAGACGGCTATGCCCTGATTCGCAAGCTTCGCGGATCAATCGACCCCGGCGTTCGAGCCCTTCCCGCAGCCGCGCTCACCGCGTTCGCTCGAATGGAGGACAGAACGCGCGCGATGTACGCCGGTTTTCAATCACACGTCGCCAAACCAATCGACCCCGACCAGCTGTTGATGGTGGTCGCGATCCTCGCCCGTCGAACGGGTGGCGGCTGATGGCGTACCTACCCATCTTCTGCGAGCCGTGCGCTCGCGCCTCGCTTGCAGCACTGCAGTCCGCCACGCACGAGTTACGTTGTGGCTTTTGTGAGCAGGTCGGCCGAGTCATTCCGGGGCCGATTTATGCCGATGGCGATTGGCTCACCTTCGCCGACATCGATCTCGGCCTGTTCGAAGCCGAGCTTGACGGCTTACAAGCCAAGGCATTAGTCGAGGTGCTGCGCGAAATGGTGGATCGACCAGACCCGCCGGAGCTGATCGTCAAGCGCATGATCGAACGCGTGCCGGCGCTGGCGCAGGCTCGCGGTGCACTCTTAGAACACTTGCCGCATTCGATCAGTATGTTGATGACGTTGCTCGTCGGGCGAACCCGCGATGTCGCGCTCCCGAGCCACGCTGTCGCGCCGTCGCGCCGGCCGTAGGCGTCGCTCGCGCCTCGATTCAGATACGTTTCCGTACTCCGCGACCAGCTCAATCGTTTCGACTAGCGCCGTCAAGTCGCCCGCGGAGCTGGTCACTCCGTGTCGTCGAAACCTGCGCGCGTACTCGCGATCAGGCCCTCGATGGCTTTGCGTGTGATGTGTAAGGTCTCGCCCTCCGGGTAGACGGCGTAGACGCCGGCGGTCTCAGGGGAGATCGTGAGCAGCGCTTTGACGCGTTTTGCTCGAATCGCTTCGCGCGCGACGCTTTTGGGCACGAAGGCCACGAACCCGCCACGCAGCACCGCTTCGAGCATCAAGAACGCATCGTCGACTTCGCCCATGACGGTTGGGTCGAGGCCGTGGTCCTTCAGGTAATTCTCTACCTCCCAGTGATAGACCGACGTTGCCCGGTAGGCCAGTAGCGACAGGTTGTTCCAATCCTCGAGCGGATCAATTTCAGGCAGCACGATGGCGACGAGGCTAGGGCGGTAGACGAGCTCGACAGCGAGACCGGCACGCGAAATTTCGCTGGGCTCGGTCTCGCCAATCACGAGATCGAGGTCGCGCGAACGGATTTCACGCAGCATCTGGTTGAAGTCGCCGGTGCGGATCGATGGTCGGCAGCCTTCGACCGTGAGCACCGGCATCAGAAAGTCTGCGGCGACAGTTCGCGCCATGCTGGCGCTTACGCCGACCCGAAGCGCGACGTCAGGGGCGGCGACACTTCGCCCGAGCGATTTTACCAGGCGCTCACCGGCTAGGAACATGGCGCTCGTGTGCTCGTAAGCCTGACGACCGGCGGGCGTGAGCTTCAGTCCAGTCGGCGTTCGATCGAACAGTTCGACCGCTAGGGTTTTTTCGAGCATCCGAAGCTGCTCACTCACCGTGGGCTGCGTCACTCCCAGCCGGTCAGCAGCGGCTTTGATCGAGCCTTCGGATGCCGTTACATGGAAGTAGTACAAGTGATTGAAGTTGAGCACTTGCGCGGCAGCGTAGTTGGCTGCATCGCTCAGGTCGATTCGGTTTATCCTATGTCCTCACCTCGGTCGCACCCCAATCGGTGGCGCAGTCCTCGACGCGCTGACCTTCGTGGGTACTCACGACAAACACGGCGATCGACTCCGCCTTCGGACCATGAATCTGGCGCAACATGGCGGTGAGCGCCCGCTGCGCGGCCAGGCCGTCGGTGAAACTATCTTGATTGTGGGGCAGCTCGTAGCAGAGGGCGACCTGTGCCTGTTCGGGGCAGCCATCCCGGCAGCAATCTCGAATCATTTGCTGATTCAACGGTCCGCGCAGGACGAGCAGAATTCGGCTCACGGGCGGCCCGCGTCGCAAGATCCGCGCCGTCGTGCGCTGAGAAGGGGTTTGCTCGCAGAGTTCGCAGCATCCGCCCGAGGCTAGCGTGCGCTGTCGACAAAATCGTCCGGGGCGCACCCGGCCCGTTGCGTCAAAGCGCTCCACTCAGCGCGCCTATCGCATCATCCCTGGCGCCCAAGAGGTTAGTTAGTATGCTCCCGCGTACCCCCTCGGAAAAACCTAAGCGGTCGTCGCATCGGCTTTCGGTAGATTCATATACAATCCGAGCGCCGCAATCGCGCGCTGTCGTGGCAGAGTCCGCCAACGCAATGATCGAGGCCCACGACTCCGTCGAGTGGATCTTGGCTGGCGGCGGTCAGGCGGCTGCGACGATCCGAAAGGTCGATTGGGGCGCTACTGCCTTGGGACCAATCCGCGCTTGGCCCAACAGCCTCAAAACACTGGTTGCGACCCTGCTTCGTTCACGTCACCCCATGTTCCTGTTTTGGGGGCCGGAGTTAATCCAATTTTACAACGACGCTTACCTGCCTAGCTTCGGGGTCGGCAAGCATCCGGCGGCCATGGGCCAACGCGGTCGCGATTGCTGGCCGGAGATTTGGTCGGTCATCGGGCCCCAAATCGAGGGCGTGATGGAGCGGGGCGAAGCGACTTGGCAGGAGGACTCGTTGGTCCCGATCTTCCGTAACGGTGCGATCGAGGACGTGTACTGGACCTATGGCTACTCGCCCGTCTTCGATGAAACCGGTCGCATCGCCGGAACGCTGGTCGTCTGCACCGAGACGACACGGCGCATCACGGCGCAGCACCAGTTCGAGGTTTTGGTCGAGTCGATTCCTCAACTGGCGTGGGGCGCGCGGCCCGATGGCCATATCGATTGGTACAATCGCCGTTGGTACGAGTACACGGGCACGCAGTTCGAGGACATGCAGGGGTGGGGTTGGACGTCCGTGCACTCGCCAGCGCTCGTCGATGCGGTCGTCGCCAAATGGACTGCGGCGCTGCAAGCCGGCGAGCCATTCGAGATGGAGTTCCCGCTCCGGCGTCACGATGGCGCCTTTCGTTGGCACTTGACCCGCGCCCTGCCGGTGACCGACGCCGCGGGGCGCATCGTCCGTTGGTTTGGCACCAACACCGACGTGCACGACTCACGCCTGGCCGAAGCCGAGCGCGCCAATCTGCTCGAGAGCGAGCAGGCAGCGCGGCGAGATGCGGAGCTCGCCAGCCGAGCCATGGATGATTTTCTGTCAACGGCTTCGCACGAGCTACGCACTCCGCTGAACGCGATTCTCGGTTGGATACGCATGCTTCGCGCCGGCACTCTCGATCAGCGGACTGCCGAGCGTGCTCTCGAAAGCATCGAGCGAAATTCTCGCGCTCAGATACGACTGATCGAAGACATCCTCGACGGTTCTCGCATCATCACGGGAAAGCTAACTCTGGAAATGCGCACGGTGGACCTAGCGGCGCTACTGCATACCGCCGTGGAGGTCATGCGGCCGGTGGCTGAGCAGAAGCAGGTCGAGCTCTCCGTCTCGACGGAGGTTTCCCGCGCCCCAGTCCTCGGTGATCCAGAACGGCTGCAGCAAGTCGTTTGGAACTTGGTAAGCAATGCCGTCAAATTCACGCCGAAGAACGGGCGCGTGTCGGTGCTGCTGCGTCGCACTACCGCGGGCTTACAGCTAGCGGTGGCGGATACCGGTCAAGGCATCAGCGCCGACTTCCTGCCGCAAGTTTTTGAGCGATTTAGCCAGGCCGAAGGCAGCAGCTCGCGGCGCTACGGCGGCCTCGGGATGGGGCTAGCGCTGGTTCGCCATTTGGTCGAAGCGCACGGCGGCACCGTCACCGCGGAAAGCGCGGGTGAAGGCCAGGGTGCCCTGTTCACGGTCACGCTGCCGGCCGCCCAGGCCGAGGATCTCCCGGTCGAGACGACCGAGCGGATCACACTGGCGCCGCCGAATTCCATTCCGAGTCATTCCGGCTTGCAGGGTGTCACCGCGCTCGTCGTAGACGATGAACGCGACGCGCGCGAGCTGGTTGCCATGGTGTTGCGTGCGAGCGGCGCTGACGTCACGGTCGCTGCCGACGCCGGGACCGCGCTCGGGTTGATGGCTGCCCACCGATTCACGGTCTTGGTCAGCGATATTGGCATGCCTGGAACCGACGGCTACGCGCTGATTCGGCAGGTGCGTGCGCTCGACAGCGAGCGCCAAGGCGGGCTGCGGGCTGTAGCCGTGACAGCCTATGCGCGCGACGCCGATCGCCGCCGCGCCATGGAAACCGGTTTTGACTCGTACATTTCCAAGCCGGTGGATCCTGATGAGCTGGTGAGGCTCGTGGCCCGGTTGGCCGCGAGCAGCCAGTTGACGAAGGTCAGCTAGTGCGTGTCGGGGGATGCGGGGCGATAACGCGCCAGTGAGGCGGGGTGTCCGAGTCACGCGGGCCGGTAGTCGTCTTGCCGCCTGCGTAGGTGCGCTCATTCTAACACGGAGAGGTGACGCTGAGGGCGGTCCACTTCGTGCACGAGTCGAAACCCCACGCTCACCGCAAGGAGGTTACGATGACGACAAAGGTAACGGATTTGATGACGCGCCACGTTGTATGCGTGAGAGCAAACGATTCTCTCAGCGCGGCCGCTCGATTGATGTGGGAACAGGACTGCGGCATCGTTCCTGTGCTCAATGACGAGGGCTCCAAAGTAGTGGGAGTCGTGACCGATCGTGACATCTGCATGGCGACCTGGTCTCGCAACCTGGCGCCAACTAACGTGCTCGTGAGCCAAGCAATGTCGAGCGATCTAGCCTTTTGCTCGCCGGGAGACACGCTCGCGGATGCTGAGGCGACCATGCGGTCTCGTCAGATCAGAAGACTTCCTGTGCTCGACGCCGACTCGAAACTCGTCGGGATTCTTTCAATTGCGGATATCACGCGCCTCGCCGGTCAAGGTCCTATCCGGGGCGGCGCGCAGGTGCCCGCGGAGCAGGTAGTTGCCACCCTCGCCACCATTGCTACGTCTCATGCGAAGGCCAACGGAGACTCGCGTTCGCTACGCCAGTAGCCGGCTGACTTGGCCGCCGCTGCTACGAAGCGCCTACCGCATCATTTCGGCGAGCGGCGTTTTGATGGCGTCGGCCCAAATTTGGTAGCCGATGGCGTTGAGGTGGACGCCGCCGTCACGCGTGATTTCTCCAGGCTCCGGCAGGCTGCCGTCGGGGCGCAGGAATTTGGGGTAGATATCGACGAAGCGTACGGTTTTGCCGCAGTCGTCGAGCAGCGACATGTACTTGTTGACCGAGGTGTGGCGCGCGTTCACGTCGCCCGAGCCCCAGGGCAAAACCGGCACGAGCAAGATTTTGACGCCGGGGATTTTCTGCAAGGTGTAGTCGATGATGGCTTTGATGCCGGCGAGGATGCGTTCGGGCTTGTCATTGCGACCGCCGTTGGTGGTGCCCACATTCAGCATGACGACTTTGGGGTGGATGCCGTCGAGCTCGCCGTTCTGGATGCGCCACAGCAAATGCTCGGTCATGTCTCCGCCTTCGCAGAAGTCGGCAGGGCGATAACCGCCGAACGCGCTATCGTAAACGAGCTTTGTGGCTTTGAAGGGCCCCGAGTCGCCGCGAAAGTCGTCGCACAAGAAGTCGCCAAGCAACAACAAGTCGACGTTGCCCTGTTTGGCGATTTGCACGTAGCTGTTATGGCGATCGATGCGCGGCTGAGAACCTTGGTTGTCACACGGGACGTCGGGTGCGAGACAGACGGCTTCGTTGCCTTGCAGGCCGTCCGGCAGCTTGTTTTCGGCGCAGGTTTGCGCCGAGTCGCCGGAAGCGCCGCCAGTTCCTGAGTTGCCGCCAGCGCCGCCCTGAGCGGTGTTGCCGGCGGCGCCCGCACGGTCACTGCTGCCGCCTGCCGGAATACTTGGGGCACCGCTCGTCGTCATACCTGCCGCCCCGCTTGAGCCGGCAGGGGTTGCGCCCCCGCTGATGACTGGCTGGCTGGCGCCGCTCATCCCGCCAGCGCTGTTCGAGCTGCCGCCTTGGATTGAGTCGGAAGGCATGGCTTCGGTCGCGACACAGGCCACCGAGTTGGAAAGCACGAGGGCCGTGAACGCCGCAGTTTTTCTCATGGCGATCGTCCAGTGTCCCGGCGAGGGCTGACTCAATCACCGCGCAAATTCTTTTGTGACCAGTGATTGGTTTGGCGAGCAGCGAGCACTCCTCTGCGCCGGACACTGCTTGCTCGCGTTCGGTCACCCTATGAAATTAGCCGCACACCGTCTCGATGGGCTTGCTGCGTCGTTGACAACCCTCGCGCTGCTTTTAGTTTCTCCGAGCGCGGTCGCGCAGACGATTGGCCTGGCGCCAGGCGCACCGGCCGACACCTTCGAGATGAAGACCGTCGCCAAGGGTTTGAGTCAGCCCACTGATCTGGCGGCAGCGCCCGACGGGCGGCTGATCATCGTCGAGCGCTTGGGGGACGTGGTGGTGCTCGGAAAGGATCGGCAGCCGGTTCGCGAAGCACCCGCGCACATCGCCGTGTCGCCGCAGGCTAGTGACGCCAAATATGGAACCGAGCAAGGGCTGCTCGGGGTGGTGTTGGACCCGGATTTCTCCGCCAACCACACGCTGTACTTTTACGCTTCGCTCGGCAGCGATCCGGAGCGAAAAAACCAAGTCGTAAAGACGGTGCTGGCCGACGACGGCACCTTGGGCGAGCTGGTGCCGTTGCTGAAGCCAGAAGACCCTGGCCTACGCGGCCCGTGGAACCACAACGGCGGCGGCCTAGCGATCTACAACCGGCAACTTTACATTGGCGTGGGCGACACCGGGCACAACAAGAGCCCGCCGAACAATCGCCTGGCCACGTGTTTGAACTCACCGAACGGCAAGATCTTGCGCATCAACCTGGACGGCTCGATCCCGGCGGACAATCCGCTGACTTTGCTGCAGACCGTGACCGGTTGCACGGATTGGGACCAGCCGCTCACGCCGCAGCCGCCGGATAAGCGAATCTTCGCCTGGGGTGTGCGCAATCCGTTTCGATTCTGGATCGACCCGGCGAACGGCAACCTGTGGCTCGCCGACGTCGGCGAAAACACCCGCGAAGAAGTATCGCTCGTGCACAAAGGGCAGCACATGGGTTGGCCGTTCGAAGAGGGCACGAAGAAATTCGAAGCGCGTTTTCAGGATTTTCAGCCCGCAAATTCATGTCAGGGCATCACGCCCGCGGCGGCGTGTAGCCCGCCGGTTTACGACTACCCGCACGTCGGCAACCGCAAGTGCATCATCGGTGGCCCGATTGCTAGCGATGGCTGTCAGTGGCCGGAGGCGTGGCGTAACAAGTATTTCTTTGGCGACGAGACGTCGGGCGAAGTGTTTACGTTGGATGTCACGCCGGACCGTGCCGGGGTGGTTCCCGTAGCGGCGGGCGGCGCGGCGCTGTTTGCCACCGTGAGCGGCATGTCGGCGCTGCGCATGGGGCTCGACAACGCCCTGTACATCGTGGAAGTGACGTCGGGCGCGGTCGAGCGCATTGCTCCGAAGGGCAAAACCGACGTGCAGTGCCAGCCGGCGGGCGGCGGACCCGGGATGGCGACGGCAGGGACGAGCGGCGCCGGCGCTCCGAGCGGCAGCTCTGCGGGCGCGCCAAACGGCGGCGGCGCGAGCGGCGCCATGACCGGCGGAATCGCGAATGGCGGAATCGCGAATGGCGTGACACCGAACACTAGCGTTGCAGGTAGCGCTGTAGCCGGTGCGAGTACGGCTGGCGCGGCCGCGAACGAAGACGCTCCGAGCGCGGCTGACGCGAGCGGCTGTGGCTGTCGAGCCGGCGGACCACGCGGCCCCGCATCTAGCGACGTTTTAGTGTTCTTCGTCCTATCGCTCGGGGTTTGGCGCCGCCGCGCACGACGCGGGCTCTCCGCTTGAATACCGCGTCCGTGGCGAGCGTTGCGCGCGCGGCTGTTTGCTGTGCGCTGCTGACGCAAGCTTGTCAGGACCCGACGAACGGGGCAGCTCTTGCTGCAGACGGCTTTTCGGGCGCCAGCGGCAGCACCCCGAGCGGGGGCGGCACCTTGGCAGGTGCGGCTGGCAGTGTGAACAGTACCAGCGGCGTTAGCTCCGGCGGCGCGCCTGGTGCCGGAGCTGGTGGCGCGTTACCGCAGAACTCGCCAGCGCGTTGCTCGGTGCCAGCTTCGGAAGAAGCACAACCCGTTCGATTGAGCGAGACCGGCTGTATCGACACCACGCGTCCGCTCGAGGCGGCGCCCGGACTCATCCCTTACGCCGTGGCAAGTCCCTTGTGGTCGGACGGCGCAGTGAAGGAACGCTTTTTCTTGCTCCCCGAAGCGGGCAAGATCCACGTCAAAGATTGCGTGACGGAGCCGGGTACTTGCGCGCCGTTGAGCGTCGGCGGTTCACCCGAAGACGAAGGTCACTGGGAGCTTCCGGTCGGTAGCGTGGTGATGAAGACCTTCACGGTTTCGGGCAAGCGCATCGAAACGCGGCTCCTCATGCGCGCGCGTGGCGCGTGGCTCGGCTTCAGCTACGAGTGGAACGGGCTCGGCGCTGGTGACACGCAGACCGATGCCACGCTCCTGCCTGACGCACCGAGTGGTAAGGACCTGCTGCTGGACGGCCAAACTTGGCATTTCCCGAGCCGCGTCGAGTGCTTGCAATGCCACACGCGCGAGGCCGGGCGCTCACTCGGGCTCTCGACGCAACAATTGAACCGCGACATCGAGCTGCCCGGAGGGACGCAGAACCAGCTGACGGATTTGATCGCACGCGGCGTGTTCGACGCACCACCAGCGGTGCTGGCAAGGTTACCCGATCCGAAGGCGCCGGGAGACCTCACGGCGCGGGCACGCTCTTACTTGCACGTCAACTGCGCGATCTGTCATCGGCCTGGCGGCTCGCTCAGCGACATTGATTTGAGATGGCAGAGCTCGTTTGCCGAAACTGGTTTGTGTCAGCAACCGGTCGTGCGGGGCGGCGGCGAGCCAGGTGCGCCAGACGTCCGCCTCGTACCCGGGAGCGCCGCCGAGTCCGCGTTGTCCTTTCGCATGCACGCTACTGACTTTGCTCGCATGCCCAAGATCGGCTCGAGCGTGATTGACGGTGACGGTGTCGCGCTGATCGACATGTGGATTGGTCAACTTCCGAAAGAGTGCCCGCAATGAACAAGAAGACGGCCGTCTTGCTGGTGAGCTGTGTGTGGCCGTTGGCGTGCGCCAGCACGGCTTTTGACTCGAGCGGTGGCAGCCAAGACATCGCCCCAGCTCTAGCAGGTAGCGGTGGAAGCGCAGGGCTCGCCAGCAGTGCCGCGCAAGCCGGCCAGCTTGCAGCCGCCGGTGCGCCGATCGACGGTGGCGGGCCGGGCAACGCGGGTGCAAACGCCGTCGGAAGCGCGGGAAATGCTGGCGGCGGGGCGGCGCCGAGCGGCGGCGTCGGTGGTGCTGCCGCCGGCCGCAATGCTGGCGGCGGTGGCGTGGGCGGAGCTGGTGGCGTGCGGACGCAGCTGCCAGAAAGCGTAGTCTACGCGTCGCTCGGAGACAGCATCACCAACGGTTGGAACGCTGGCGTCACGTGTCAAGATTGGCCGAGCACGCCGCAGCCGTTTCCCACCTTCTGTGGCGACGGCAACTCGTACGTGGTCGACGTGGCGCGCGGGTTGACGGCCGCTGGACACCAAGTGAGCGTCGTCAACCCAGCGCAGCCCTCCAAGCGCATCGGCTACGTGATCAAGGTCGAGCTCGCCGAGGTGCCGGTCGACGCCACCCTGGTGTCGCTCTACATTGGTACCAACGATTGGCGGGACATCGCCAACGCCGGCAGCGAGCCCGCAGTCGTCGCCGGGATCGCTCGATTCAAGGCCGATTTTGACGGTGTGCTGGTGTCGATCGCCAAAAAAGCGCCGGGCGCGAGCGTCGTCCTCCTGAACGTACCCAACCAGAAATTCGTGAACGAAGGCCACGCTCCCGACGAGCTCGAACGCTTCGATCGAGTATCGAACGAGCTGAACCATTTCATCAACTCGCACGCCGAACGCTACGCAATTATCGATAACGCGTGCGACGCACGCACCTACGACAAGGCGTTCCGCGGCAGCAATGTGCACCCGAACACCGCCGGCCATCAGTTGATCGCTGAGCGCATCGTGGCTGCCACCTCTGGTATGCCGGCGCCGCTACCAGCGGCTAGCTGTGCGCCGTACCTGACGCCTTGATCGGCGAAAGCGCTAACGTTTGGCTTCGTAAATTTGGTGTGAGCCAGAGCGATTCGAGGAGAACATGATCGTGTGTAAATCCCGAGAAACTGCGGGATCTGAATCGACGGCGCTCGTGTTCAGCTCGCTCAGTAGTAGCGGCGCCCCGAATGGCTCGGTGAGCGTGGCGCGCCGCGACCAATACAAGTCGCCGGAGCCCGAGCGAGTGGAGCTGAAAAAGATCTGCAACGCGCCATCCGCTAAACAAGGGTCCCAGTCTTGTTCTGGTGTCTGCAGCTCTCCCACCAACACTGCCGGACCCCAGCCCGCGTCGCTCCGCTGAGCCATGAAGATGTCGCTGGCGCTGCCCGCCACGCGGTCTGAGGCGAAAGCCAACACCGAATCGCCGCCGCCGGTCGCGGGTGACAGCTCCGCCGCGTCGCTGTTCAGCTCGCTGAGCTCGACTGGCACCGACCACGGAGATTGGCGCGTGGCGCGCGTCGATACCCAAAGGTTTTTCTTGGCGTGCGTCGCCGGACGCTCACTCGAAAACCAAATCGTCAAGCCGTTCTCTGAGACCGACGGGGTTTCGTCGGTCTGGGCCGAGCTCAGCTCGACGACGCGGCTCGGCGCGCCCCAAGGCAGGTCGGAGCTGTCACGGAGCGACATCCAAATGTCGGCGTTACCCGCGCGCGTCGACATGAAATACAGCTCACGCAAGTCGGGGGTGAACGTCGGGTCGGCATTGTTGGCACGCGCCACGAGCTCCGCTACCAGGACAGCGGGTCCAAACGGTCCGAGCCCGCCCGCGTCGGCGCCTCCGTTCGCACCAACTGTCAGCGTTCCTGGAGGCAGCGGAGCCACCGTGCCGAGCAGCTCGCCCGCGTCGCCACAGCCCACGCTTGCAGTCAGCAGCAAGCCCGCGGCGCCGCATGCCTTACCAACCAACACGTGGCTCGCGCGGGTCACTCCTCGACAAGGTAGCTCGTGCGGGCAGGGGGGACAGCTCCTTTGCTGGGCCATCGCCACTTCGCAGCCAGCCGAGCGTGGTGTTACAGGCCGCGAAAACCAATCACCAAGATTCGAAATAGTTTATGGATACCTGTTCTTGACCGTGGCCAATGCTTCACGGATCCTGAGGACTGGATGCTGCTCGCCGCCGTCGTCCCAGGCTTGCGTTTGGTGCACCCGCAGCCGGCTACGACGCCGCATGCTTCTGCTCCAGACGAGTTACTGCCGATGGCGCGCGCGGCGGCGCGTGGCGAGCCCGACGCCGTCATCACGCTGCTCACGGCGGTCGGTGGACCGATTTTGCGCACGGTGCGCAGGGTGATGGGCAGCGCGCATCCCGACGTGGACGACGTCACGCAAGATGCGGCGATGGCCTTGCTCGAAGCGCTACCGAAATTTCGGGGCGATTGCAGCGTCGTGCACTTTGCGCACCGGGTTGCGGTCTTGACGGCCATGGCGGCGCGGAGGCGGGTGCAGACGCGCATGCGCTACACCGACTGCGATTGGGACGCCGACATGCTCGCGGACGAGCAGCAGTCGTCGCCATTCGTGAGCGTACTCAGTCAAAGGCGTCGCGACGTGGTGCGCGAGCTCTTGGACGAGCTGCCGGAAGCCACCGCCGAGGCACTGGCGCTGCATTTCGTGCTCGGCCTGACGGTGGACGAGATTGCCGCCGCCGCTTCGGTACCACCCAACACGGTGTGGAGCCGGCTGCGTCTGGGCAAAGACGCGCTGCGCCGAAAGCTAGCCAGTGACGCTCGGCTGGCTGAGCTGACGGGGGGCGAAGAATGATGCCGAGCAGCTGCCGTGGAGACTTGATCGCGCGTGAGCGCCGCGGCCTGCTGTCTCCAGCCGAGAAAGCCAGCGTCGAAGGTCACCTCGAAAGCTGCGCCGAATGTCGCTCCACCCGCGAGCTGGGTGCGGACTTCGACGCGATTGGCGCGCTGCGCACCGGCGACGAGGCGCGCGTCGCTCGCATCGCGCTCGCTGTTGCCAATCAAGGACGCCGGGGTTCCGTCGTGCGACGGTCCGCTATGCGCCATTCGGTCGCTTTCTGGTTGGCTGCGTGCGCGCTGCTGGCCGCCGGTGCGGCGGGCGCTTGGGGCCTGTGGAAGCGGCCGGCGCTGCCGCGGCTGTCGCCGGTGATAGCGCCGGGTGTGCTCGCCGCGAAGAAGGTGCCGGCGCCGGTCGAGGACCCTCCGCGCACCAGCTCAAAGCAACTTGCGCCAGCGCGCGAAGCACCGGCCAGCGTGGCGACGCAAGCCGAGGCTTCGACCGCCTCTGTGCCCGCCGCGCCCGTCGCCGCCAGCCAAGCGGAGCTGGCAACAGCAGCGCAGCTCTTTGCGCTCGCCAACGACGCCGGTCGCGAAGGTCATGCGGCGCGGGCGGTCTCATTTTATCTGAAGCTCGAGCAGCAGTTCCCCGGCTCACGTGAAGCGCAGCCGGCGCGCGTCTCGCTCGGCAGGCTGCTGCTCGAACAAGGCTCGGCGGCGGCCGCGCTGACGCAATTCGATCGCTACTTGGCGGCATCGGGCAGCTCATTGAGCGCCGAAGCGCTGTACGGCCGGGCTCGCGCGCTGCGAGCCTTGAGGCGGCCTCGAGAAGAGCGCGCTGCTTGGCAGCGCTTGCTCGCCGAGCAGCCCGGATCAGTCTATGCCGCGACCGCCAAAACGCGGCTCGGAGGGCTGCCATCCGACGGCTAGCGCGACGCGCGTCCGCGATCAGGTTCCTCGCGCTCACGCTCTGCAGCCCCGCCGTGTACGCCCAGGCGGCAGGCGCGACGCTCGGCCCGGATACCGAGCTCGAACCGAGCGCGCAGACAGCCGACGCCGTAGCCGCCCTGCGCATGGTCGACATCGTCGTTGTCGGTGATGTGCAGGCGCTCGGCAAGGTGCAGCAGGCAGTCGGTGCTCGCGGACCGGCGCGAGCTCAGCTGCGCTGGTCCTGGCGAGCCGACTTTTTGGCAAGCGACGTGCTGGTTCCGGACGCCGGCGACGCCCGGGCCCGCTGCGTCATCGATCTTTCGCGAGCCACCCTCGCGCGTCTCTATTTCGCGGACGCCGCGGCTCAGCGTTTTTTGATCCGCGATCTCCAGCTGCTGGCCGGCCTCGACGAGTTGGCCAAAGAAGAGCTGGCGCAGATCATCCAAGCCTCGCTCGAGGCGCTGCTCGAAAACACCGCCGCTGGCTTGACCCGCGAGCAGGTCAGCCGGGTCATGCGCGAGCACGCCGACCCGCCTCACCCCCTCCGCCGAGCGGTAGCGGCTGCCGCAACTACCAGCGAGCAACCCAGCGCCGCTTCGGCGCGACGCGAGTCTTCGTCACCGTGGAGCGTTGACGTTTTCTACGCGGCGCAGAGCTACGCTCGTCGGGTGGCGGCCGCGCACGGCCCGGGCGCTGGCCTCACTCTGCGCTGGCCGCGGCGTGCTCCGCGCATCAGTGGCTGGCTAACCGGGCAGTATTGGCTGCCACAACGCTTCGAAGGCGAGCTTGTCGGCGCCAAGCTCGACACCGTGGCGCTACGAGCGGGAATGAGTTTAGAGCGACAGTTTGCCGAGCGCGTCGCGGTCGGCGTGCGCGCAGGGCTCGGTTTCGACCTCGTGCACGTATCGCCCCGAACCAACGCGCCCGAGCGCGTCACACTCACGAGTGAACATTGGTCGAGCCCGCTGGTGGTCTGCGTCGCGCTGCGCGCTAACTTCCAACTCTCCCGCCTGATGTCGGTCGACGTTTCGCTGCTCGCCGACGCCGACTTCAACCACCGCCACTACGACGTTCAAGCGCCAAATGGGCGCAACGTCGTGCTCGAGCCCTGGCCGGTGCGCCCCGGCGTGTCCGTGGGGCTGGGCACACCGTGACGAAGTCAAGACTGAGTTGTTGCGGCGCGCGCTCCGGCGCTTCCGGCCGCAACGCCCGCCGCCCCGCGCCGCCTTGATTGGTGATCGGGCCCGGGTTCGGGGTCGGGATCGGCTGATCGGCAGCGGGATGGGGTTCGGCCGGGGCAGCGGCTTCGGGAATGTACAAATTCGCAAACGGAAGCAGGCCCGGTACGACCGACACCGCTGCCGCGTCCGGCTTGCCCGAAACCCTTGCCGAGGCCGCACCCGCCCCCGCTCCCGAACCCCCTCCCCGAGGGCCGCGCTCGCGAGGCGCCAAGACAACGGATCAAGACGGCCGCCCCGCGCAGTTGGCACGCGCCTCGCACGACCCACCGTAATGCTCAAGCGATTGCTACTGACAGGTGCGAGCGGCTTCGTTGGGAATCGGGCTTACCCGGAGCTCGTTCGGGCAGGTTGGGAGGTGATTTGCGCAAGTCGAGACGCCAAAGCGGCGGACAAGCGCGAGCCTGGGCGCCAGTGGGTAACCTTCGACGTCGAGCATGCCGATACGATGGAGACGGCGCTGCACGGCATCGACGCGGTGCTGTACCTCGTACATTCGATGGGGCAAGATGGCGACTTCGAGGCGAAAGAGCGCGAAGCGGCGGAAGGTTTCGTTCGCATGTCCGAGCGGGCCGGTGTTTCACGGGTCGTCTATTTGGGCGGCGTGGCGCCGAGCGGTGAGGCCAGCAAGCATTTGCGAAGTCGGTTGGCCACCGGTGCGATACTGCGAAAGAGCAGCGTTCCCACGATCGAGCTGCGCGCGGGCATGATCATCGGCGCGGGTGGCGTGAGCTGGCGCATGGTGCGCGACTTGGCCGCGCGACTGCCGTTCATGATCTTGCCCAGCTGGCTCCAAAATCGCTCCCAACCGGTCGCTGTAGATGACGTGGTGAGGGCCCTGGTGGGCGCGGTTGGGCTTCCGAGCGACGTGCGCGGCGTGTTTGACCTGCCAGGTCCGGAGACGCTGACGGGCGAAGACATTCTGAGACGCATTGCGCGGCTGCTCGGCAGCCGACCGTACACAATTCGGGTGCCACTGCTTACCCCCAAGCTCTCGAGCTATTGGCTCAAGCTCGTGACGCACGCCAACTTTGGCGTCGCGCAGCAGCTCGTCGAGGGCCTAACCAGCGATCTGTTGGCAACGAACCAGCTGTTCTGGGACCTCTTGCCCGACGCTCGCCCCACGCCGTTCGACGAAGCGGCCAAAGCTGCGCTCGAGGAAGCCGGCGATCTCTCGCTGCCAACCCGCGCGCTCGAGTGGGCGCTGCAACACGTGGGCAGACGCGCTTGAAAGCCGGGGAGCCATCACATCTTTGGCTGCCGCGCCGCGGCCCAACTCGCAGAAGCTACCGTGGCGTGGACGGGCAGAATCACGCGACCGAGATTTTTTCACAGGGAGATCGGGAGGTCGGGAGGGTTTGTTGTTCGAGGCGCACGAGGTCGCGCGGCGACTGCGCAGGATCCGCTCGACATCGAACGTCTCGAACCCCAAAGTTCGCTCCCGATCTCCCGACATCCCTGTGAAAAAATCTCGGCAACGGCACGGTCGAAATCAGCCGACTGTTCGTCTAAGGCTGCGGGTCTGCGCTCTACGGCTCTGCCTAGGGACGCCACAGCAGGTGTAGACGCGTATTCTCCAGAATACGGGCTCTGAGCCGCCACGGGTCGGGAGCGCTAAGCTGCCTGACGTGACGAGCGAACCTCCGGTCGGTGTTTACAGCTACTTGGACTACCGCGCATTTCTGCGCGATCACTATGCGGCCAAGAAAGCGGCCAGCAGGGCGTTTTCGTACCGGGCGTTTTCCAAGCGTGCCGGCGTCTCCTCGCCCAACTACTTGAAGCTCGTCGTCGATGGAAAGCGCAGCCTGAGCCCGAAGATGGCCGAACGCTTCGCCCACGCTTGCGCGCTCGACGCCGACTCGAGCCGTTACTTCGTGCACCTCGTCGGCTTCAACCAGGCCAAAACTTCGGTCGAGCGTGCCCAATTTTACGACAGGCTCACTGGCTTTCAGCGCTACCGTCAGGCCCACAAGCTCGAGCTGGCTCACGCCGCCTATTACAGCGATTGGTACATGCCCGCGATCCGCGAGCTGGCGGCTTCGTCCGAATTTCGCGAAGACTCGGAGTGGATCGCCGATCGTCTGATTCCGACGATCACGCCGTTCCAGGCCCAGCGCGCGGTCGAGACTCTGATCGAGCTCGGGCTGTTGGTGCGCGACGCCGACGGTCGACTGGTTCAGGCCGACACGCTGCTCTCGACCGGCCCGGAGACGCGGGGCCTGCACATCGTGGCATTTCACCGCGCGATGACTCAACGTGCGATCGAATCGATCGATATCGTGCCGGCCGCCGAGCGTGACATCTCCTCGCTCACGCTGTGTTTGGGCCGCAGCGGGCTACGCACGCTCAAGGAACGTTTGCAGCGTCTGCGCCGTGAGCTGTTGGAGCTCTCAGCTCTCGAGCCAGAGCCGGAGCAGGTGGTTCAGGTGAACTTTCAGCTCTTCCCGCTGAGCCGTGCCACCAAGCGCGGAGGAAACCGGTGATCTTTGGTCGCAGGTTAGGCATGCTGTCCCGCATGTTGGTTTGCGGGCGGTTCCTAGCGTGCCTCGGCTTTTTGGCTGCCGTCGGCTGCACGGGCGGCACCGAGACCGGCAATCCATCGATCACCGGGCAGCTGAGTTACACCGGCACGTCGAGCGCGCCGACCGAGATTGGCGTGCGACAAGGCGGCGGCGTGGCCAGCGTGAAGAACGCCTGGCTCGAACTCGATCAGGTGACTGTCTCCAGCTCGGGCGCGTGCGGTTTAGCAGGGGGCGACACCTTTAAGGTGAACGCGCTGGGCGTCGGCGATCACGCGGCGGGTCGTCACAACGTCACGGCGTTCGAGGCGATCCCCGGCGCCTTCTGTAGCCTCCAGCTTCCGTTCGCGCGTGTGCCCAGCGACGCCGCAGATGCGCCAGTGGACCTACGCGGCCACGCGATCGTGCTCGCGGGCGAGCTAGCCGACGGCACACCGTTTTCGATCGAGAGTGATCTGGCGCAGGTGGTTCGCCTTCAGGCCGCGGCCAGCGGCTTTGATATTTCGCGCGAGCGGGCCAACACCCTGATCGCCTTCGACTTTGCGGCCTGGCTCAAAGACTTGGACCTAGCAAATGCCAGCAGGGAAGGCGGGCGCATCATCGTGTCGGAGACGTCGAACATTACGCTGTTGCGCGCGTTCGAAGCGCAACTAGCGAGCGGCGTCGCGCTCTACCGCGATACCGACGGCGACGGCGTGCTCGATGTCGCCCCCGAGCTCTTGGCGACGGCGCCGTAGCGCAGGTTTTCGTATCCCGCTGAATACGACGTCTACGGCTGGGGCCTGGCGAAGGCGGGTGTCGGTGTCCAAGGCTCTCCTGCGAAGCGGGACCACGTCGGTCTTGCACAGCGGAGGAGAGTCATCATGAAGTACTTGCCTTGGATGAGTGTGATGTTGGTTGCTACTCACGGCCTGTTGGGTTGCAGCGACGCTTCGACCAGTAACGCGAACGACGGCGCAGCGGCCGGCTCGGCGACGGCCGCCGGTAGCGGCAACGTCGCTGGCGAGAAGTCGAGCACGGGCGGCGGAAGCGGCAACGTCGCCGGCAAGACGTCGAGCGATGGAGGATCGGCTTCGGCCACGGCCGGTAGCAACGCTGGTGGAGGCGGCAGCGCCGCGGTGGAAGCGAAAGACATCGTGGACACAGCCGTGGCGGCGGGCAGCTTCAAGCAGCTGGCCGACGCGCTCGGCAAAGCCGGGCTGGTCGATGCGCTGAAAGGCAAAGGCCCGTTTACGGTGTTTGCTCCGACCGATGACGCCTTCAACGCGTTCGAAAAAGCGAACCCCGGCGTTCTCGGCAAGCTGAGCAAGGCCCAGCTGGGCGACATATTGAAGTACCATGTCGTCTCCGGCGCCGCTGTCGAGTCGAAAGATCTGAAAGACGAGCAAGTGTTCGTCACGCTGGTCGGTTCGCCGGTCTTGATCGACACGACCGGCGGCGTGAAGGTTGCTGACGCCAAGGTAACGACCGCCGACGTGATGGCCAGCAATGGCGTGATCCACGTGATCGACAAGATCATTCTGCCACCGGCCGACGACATCGTCGCCACCGCGGTTGCGGCCGGCATGTTCACCAAGCTAGCAGGCGCGCTCACCGCTGCGAAGTTGGTCGAGACGCTGCAGGGACCAGGGCCGTTTACCGTCTTTGCTCCGACCGACGACGCGTTCGCCAAGCTGGCTGCCGTGCCGATCGGCGCCGCGCTCAAGAACGTGCTGCTCTATCACGTGGTCTCGGGCGCGGTTGGCTCGGGCGATCTGAAGGCGGGCATGGTGCCCACGCTCCTCGACGGCAAGAGCGTGACGGTCGATCTGAAAGACGGCGTCAAAATCAACGCGTCGAAGGTGACCGCCGCCAACATCATCGCGAAGAACGGCGTGATTCACGTCGTGGACACGGTATTGGTTCCCGAGTAGTCGCCCTAAGTCGGCGAGCGCTCCGGCCAACCGCGGAGCGCTCGCTGGCGCCGTGCAGACCGTCGCTATCGGGACTTAGAGGGTTTCACCCCACGCTTCGGCAGGCTGATCGAAGGCGTCGTTCACTGCTCCCGCTTCGAGCCGCCACCGTCGGTTTGAGGTGTTTTCGATGCCAGATCGAACAGGCCACGGATGGTCTGCGGAAGGCGCATGACGCCCGACTCGCGCATCAAGGGTTGCGAGAGCGTGCTGGCGATTGTGACCACCATGCGCAGCGCCACGCGCTTGCCCGGCGTGGCGCTCAGCTCGGCCGCCACACCGAACCGTTCGGTCACCTCCGCGAAGGCTCGGTCGATCTCGGCCTCGGTCGGTGACGGCAACAGCTGCTCGAGCTCGGCCGCGATTCGCCCGAGCGTCGCGATGCCGAGGCCGGCTGCGAATACCGCGGCTTCGAGCTTCGTGAACACCACACTCGCGGGATCCGAGTAATACGCACCCGGCACGAGCCGGCCGCGGTCCTGGCAACGCGGGCAAGTCGGGCTCGCAGACGGCGCGCTTTCCGTGGCTACGAGCCACAGGCGTTTGCAGTCGGGGCAGTAGGCGGGGTAGTGGCGCATCGAACTGGGGCGGGGGCGACCATACTATGCCCGGGGGGCTCAAGTCCGGAGCGCTGTCTCCGTTCATTCTGGCAGATGCACGACCTCTTCAATCCTGCGGGACTTCGCATGCTGGAAGACCGAGAGGGGGCCATCGCCTACGGATTCATCGCGCCGCGCGTCTTCTATGCGCGCTTCGTGGGTAGCCTTTCGGCCGAGCTGGGTTCGAACTATGTCCGCCGGCTGGAGGTGGCTTTCGACCGCGAAGAATCGCTGGCGTACTTTGGCGACGCCAGTGCCTTGCGCGCGTATGACTTGGTCGCCCGAACTAGATTTCAGTCGTTCGTCGCGTCGCGTCGTGAAAAGCTCGCGTCGCTGGTACTGCTGACTTGGGCCGCTGGCATTGGTCCAGCGACCCGCGCCCTCACTGATGCGCTTGGCCAGCCGCTGCAGATCTACTCTGATCCTGTGGAGTTCGATCGAGCGTTATCCAACGTTGCGCCCGTGCCGGCGCGCTCGACCGATGACCTTGTCACGTTGTGGGAGATTCACGTACCTCGCTAGAAGCTGCGCTTAAGTCCCACCTTGTCGCGCCGTTTCTCCTACTGGAGTTCTATCGGTGGCGTCAAAGCACTCTGCGAATCTTGCGTACCTGCGTAGCGGGTTGCGATCTGTGTGCTTGTCCGACACGTGGAATCTGGCCACGGAACCTGCGTGTCGACTGAATGAAATCGCGGCACGGGAAGTGAAGGAGGCAAGACGTGCGCTTCTTTAACGTGGTGCGTCGTGCCCAAAAGATTTGGGTGTTGCCTTTGTTCTTGGCACTGCTACCGGGCGGCTGCGCGCAGAAGGCGAGTCCTTCGGGCCTAACCACCAGCGGGGGCAGTGACTCGGATCACACCAGCTCGGCCCCCGCGGTCGCGTGCAACACCCCCCAAGAAAGCTGCCCGTGCGCCACCGAAGCGGAGGTGATCGAGTGTGGCTCGGTCGCGCGCCATTCCAGTGGCTACACCGCCTGTTCGATGGGTCACCGCGCCTGCCAGGACGGTAAGTGGGGCGCGTGCGACGGTGACAAGATCGCCATGCTGCCGGATACCGTGCCGGGCGCGCAGACGCAGGGCCTCGGGAGCACCAAGGCGTGCGTCGACAATCCGTGCGACCCGTATTGCCAAGTCATCGTCGACGACAGCAAGAACTTGGATGTATCGACGAATGCGGGTCTGACCGTCAACAACGGCTTGACGCTGACGGCCGTGCCGCCGGATCCGTCCGCGAATAACTGCACCGGCATCTTGTTGGATCCGCCGACGCAGACCCTGACCGTGACGGCAATCAACGCGACGACAGGTCTACTCGGCGAGTACTTCAATCAGTACGACACGACGATCACGGCGATCCCGGCGAGCTGGACCGTGACGGCGACGCGCGTCGATTCGACGGTCGGGTTCGACTGGGGTAACGGCGCACCCGGCCCAGCGGGCATCGGCGTCGATCATTTTTCGGTGCGCTGGACGGGTAAGATCTGGCCACCTGCCAACGGCGATTACACCTTCTACGTGAAGGGCGACGACGGCGTTCGGCTCTGGATCGACGGTGCGCTGAAGGTCAACACCGGCTGGAAGAATCAGGGGCCGACCGAGTACCCGGCGCCGGTGATGACGCTGACCAAAGGCACGCCCGTCACCGTGCAGTTCGAGTACTTCGAAAATAGCGGTGGTGCCTCGGCGCTGCTGGAATGGAGCTCCGCCGCGATCGCAAAGACGATTATTCCGGAGACGTACCTCTCGCCTCCCGGCAACGCGCTGCCGCCGTTCGTGACGTCACCTGCGACTGCGCCGCTCACCGTCAGCGTCGTGCCGCCGACCTGTTACGACGGTACTTTCAGCGCCGCTTGGGGCCTCGATAGCCTCGACCGCGCGACCGTTTCGAAGACCGGCGTTGTCTCGCTGGTGACCCCGATCGCCGGCCCGATGAAGGTCAGCGCGTACGTTCAGGAGTTCAAGGACACCGCCACCGTCAACGTGGTGGTGAACGCGACCGACGTGCTCGAGGCGCCGGTAGGCGCGGCGGCCAAGTTCGCGGCGGGAATGTCGGGTGGACCCGACACGACGACTATCCTCTACCCTTATGATGGAACGGTGCTGCCACTGGCGCTGAAGCCGCCGGTACTGCAGTGGGACAACGGGGGCGTGGCCTCGGACTCGATCAAGGTTTCGCTGATCTACCCGGCGGTCGGCGCGCCGACGTTCTCGTGGTCGAAGGTCACGGCAGCCGCCGCGAACCTGCGATTCACGTTCACGCGCGATCAATGGGGCTTCTTCGAGCGCACCGCCAAGGGCGGCACTGGGAAGATCATGCTGCAGCGCATCGTCGGCGGCGTGCTGAAAGACGCCATCTCCAAGACCGTCACGTTCGCCAGCGCGCCGTTGCGCGGTCAGATCTACTACACGCAGTACGGCGGCGGTTCGGACATCATGCGCCTCGATCCGGGCTCGGATACCCCGCCCGTGAAAGCGTTTTCGAGCGTTAACGGCTGCCCGGTGTGCCACTCGATGTCAGCAGACGGCACCAAGTTCGCGACCTCGAATTGGGGCTACAGCACCAACGGTGGCATCTCGAACGTGAACGCGGATGGCAGTCTCACGGTGCTGTCGGACTTCGCGAACCCGAATACACCGTACGGCAACGGTGGTAGCGATTGGCGCGGTTTCGCTTGGGCGCCGCTCACGCCTGACGGCAAGTACATCTTCGCCACCAACAATATTTACGGCAACACCAAGCAGAGCGTGGTCGGCATCGATACGACGACGCGCAATGTTTCGCTGCCGGCCGCGATGATCTCCGGCGGTACCGGCACTGGCCTTTTGGCGGATTACTATTCCACTAACAATTGGACCGGCAATTCTTGGCGGCGTATCGACGCGCAGCCGAACTTCGACTGGACGCTGTCGCCGGGTGGCCCGGTGCCGGCCGACGCATTCAGCGTGGCCTGGAACGGCAACGTCGAGGGCCTGTTCACCGAAGCGACCACGTTCGAGGTCGAGACCAGCGCTGGCGTCCGCTTGACCGTGGGCGGCAACGTCATCATCAATCAGCTCGCCAATAGCCTGGGTACCGCGACCACCAAGTTCACGGGTGTCGCCAACCTAACGCGCGGCCAGCAAACGTCGATTCGGCTTGAAGCGCTCGACATGAATTCGGAGACGATCGTCAAGCTGCGCTGGTCGAGCACCAGCACGCCGTACGGGTTCATCCCGCAGTCGCAACTCTTCCCGAGCGGAGGGCCTTATGGCGCGCTGGTCACCTACAAAGACAATCACAGCCCCACGAAGGGCAGCCTTACGCGGCTTGAGTCCGACCTTTACTACAATTGGGGTACCGGCACGCCCGCCAAGGGCGTCACCGATGTTCCGACCGACAATATCGACCCCGACAACTTCACCTCGACGTGGGACGCACTGGTCGAAGCGCCGGCGACGGGCAATCTGCAGTGGTGCGTGCAGTCCGACGATGGCGTTAAAGTCGACATCGACGGCGTGAATAAGATCACAGCCGCCGGCGTCACCAACAGCTGCGCGACCGCGATGGCGGTCACGGCCGGTCAGAAATACCTGGTCCACGTCGCGCATACCGAAATTAGCGGCGGCGCGTACATGCAGATGACCTGGCAAATGACCACGTTCATCACGACGCGCGAGCCGATCCCGATGGCGCGCATCTTCCCGCCCAGCACCTGGACGGCGCCCACCACCGGTCTTTCGGCGACCTTCTACGACACGATGGACTTCGGCGGCGCTTCGGTTCCCCTCAACAGCAGCACGCCGCAGGCATACAAAACCTACGTTCCCTACCTCGACTATGACTGGGGCAGCGATCGGTACAGCTACGGCCGCGCTTTGACGGCTAGCACCACGATGGCCGGCCGCTTTACAGGCCGCCTGCAGCCTGTGTGCACCGGCATGTACGAGTTCGAGATCTTCGCTGACGACACGACCAACATCTGGATCGGTGGCGAACGGCTGCTGCAGCAGACCAGCAGCGGAACCAAGTACGCCGCGCGCTGGCTCGACTCAGGCGTGATGTACGATTTCAAGGTCGACTGGACTCAGAACGCCGGCGGCTCCGGCATTCGCGTGCGCTGGAAGCCGGCGTGCAACGGCGCAACCGCGTACACTGCGATCCCGCAGGCCAATTTCCGCCCGACCGGCGACACCACACTCAATGGCTATATCCGTCAGGGTGGCGACAACGGTAACGGTTACCCGTACGTTGCCTGGCAGACGCCGACCACGGTGGGCGCGCCGCCCATCGACGTGACCAGCGCGAGCCCCGGCACTTGGGGCCTCGGTCAATCGGTGATGATGGTGCCGGCGTTTTCGCCCGACAGCAAGAAGCTGGTGTTCGTGGACGGCGACTCGGCCACCAACGCCGGCTGGCGTAAGGGCCTCAGTACCTTCGACTTCGACCAAGCCAACAAGCTTTTCAAGAATCGTAAGCAGCTCGTCAACAACTTCCCGTACGGCGACGTGATCAAGTGGCCCTCGTACGAGAGCGACTCGAAGAGCGTCATCTACCAAACCACGACTCCCGGCGACATGTGCTGTCGCGGCAGCTGGACGAAGTACGGCTACATGGGGCCGACCAACTACTTCGAAGATCCAGGCCAGCTGTGGTCGGTCGATTCGACGTCGAATACGCCGACGCCAGTCGCGCTCACCAAGCTGAACAATGGCGAGCGCGCCATGGACCGCAACAAGGCCTACCAAGCGACCATGCTGCCGACCGCAGCGGGCGGCTACCGCTGGGCGGTATTCACCAGCACGCGCCCGTACGGCAACACCATCAACTTACCGGCGATCTCGCAGGATTACTCGAACACCGCCAACAACGCCTACACGCCGATGCTCAACACGTCAGTGATCCAGAGCATGCTGTGGGTGTCGGCGGTTGACGATAGCGCGAGCGCGGCCACGGATCGCAGCCACCCGGCGTTCTTCCTGCCGAATCAGGCCTATAGCGAGACCGGTGGCCACTATTTGAACGAGCGCGCTTACTGGGTGACCGAGGCCTGTCGCGCAGCGGGCTCGAGCGCGGCGTCGAGCTGCGACGTGGACGAAGACTGCTGCGGCGGCACCGCGTCGCCCAAGACCGGCGTTTGCCGGATCGACACGCCCATCACCCAGCCGCCCACGCGTCATTGCGCCAGTGTGCCGCCGCCGAATGCATGTATCGCGGCGGCCGGCGCCTGCAGCGCCGATTCCGACTGCTGCTTCAACTACCCGTGCGTGGCGAATATCTGCACCAAGCCGCCGCCGCTGCCGACCTACAAGCCAACCAACTTCACGCGCATTTACTCGAGTGAGTGTGGGCGCGGCACGTTGCCGGCGTGGCGCTTCTTCGACTGGCAAGCCGTGACTCCGCCGACCGGCTCGGCGATTGAGTTTTATGCCGAGAGCTCGGACGACCAGACGACGTTCCGCACCCTACCGGCCGCGCCTGCCCCGGTTGCGATTGCTGGCGTGGTCAAAGTCGCGACCGTCACGGGCGCGACCGTCGCGGGTTGGGTAGGTAAAGACGTGGGCGCGCTGCTGGTCGCGGCTGGCGTGCCGCAGAAGAAATACCTGCAGATCACCGTGCGGCTGATCCCGAACGCTAAAACCACCGGCACGCCGGTGCTGACCGACTGGCGACAGGCCTACAGCTGTCCGCCTCAGGAGTAAGTATGCTGCGTGGTGTTTTGCTCAGTTTCGCGCTGCTGGTGGCTTGCAGCAGCGGCTCGAACTTGCACCACGCCGCGCCTGCCGCGGACGGCGGTTCGAGCCGCGGTGGCACGCGGCCACAGCCCGCGACGAGTGGCAAGGCGAATGGCCCGGGTGCTGCCGGCGAGAACGCCAACCAAGGCGGGGTCGGCTCCGGTGACGCAGGTGCGAGCGATGGCGGTTCAGGCCTAGTGCTCGAGATGGGCGGGGCGCCCGAGCAAGCCCCGCCCGGGGTTTGCGATCCGGCGCTGAAGCTGGGTGCAGAGGTGGTGCAAGACGTTGGCGCCGCGGGCGTGACCTTGCTGGCAATGACGCCGGATGAGCTGAGCCTCGCGTTCACGAGCGGTGCCGGTGACGCCCTGCTGCTCCACATCGCTGACCGTGCCTCCACGGCGGCGGATTTTGCGCAGGTCGCCTTCACGATGCCAGACGGTTTCGATGCGCACAGCGGCGTCGCGCTCTCCAGCGACGGCAGACAGCTGATCTTGGTATCGTCCGAGCATGCGGGTTTCGGTGAGCTGTCGCGCGTCGGTCGCGGCCAAGCGTTCGCAGGCGACCCCGACGTGACGGCGTTCGCAAAGCTCAACGCGCTGAAGCCGATGTCGGGTCACTCGCTGGGCTGGCCGGTACTTTCCAGCGACGGACAGTCGCTGTACTTCCTCAGCTACTTCGGTCAAGGCTTGGTGAACCAGAGCGCGCGCGGGAAGGACGGAGTCTTCGACATCGGCACGGAGATCGACCCCTACACGTTGGGCGGCAACGACGGCGAGTACAAGCTGATCAACGGCTTGTCGTCGGATGAGCGCGCCATCTTCTACTTCGACCAAACCACCAAGCACGCCATGGCGCTGTTCCGTTCGCGGCCGGGTGCGCCGTTCTACGACCCGCTCGATCTTGGAGAGCGCCAGGGCGTGGCGCCGAACGCTGGCTGCAGCCGCGTCTACTCATCGGCCGCTGGAAATGTGGTGCAGCAAGCTCGGCAATAGCCTGCGCAGTAGCACTGCAAATCGGCTGAGATGCATTGGTGTGTGGGTGTGTGGCAAGGGCCCACCCGCGACGCAAAGCACTCTGCGAATCTTGCATAGCTACGCAGCAACTTGCGATCTGAGTGCATTTCCGACATGTGGAATCCGGCCTTCGTAAGCGCCTGTCTGCTTAGCGAAGCGGCGGCACGAGAAGTGAATGAGGCGCGGCGTGCGCTTTTACCTTCGCGGCTCCGAAGAACGAAGTCGTCGTGTGCGGCAAACGCCTACTAGTGACGAATCCGAAGCGTCGTGCAACCCTCAGCGGTTGGGTCCAATGCTTCGCACCGGGTTCTGGCGTTCGTCATGGGTGTTACCAGTCTTACTCGCACCGCTTGCGGTTGGGTGTGGCCAGAAGGCGAGCTCGTTGGGGCTAACCAACAATGGTGGCACGGGTTCGGGCCACCAGATCCCGAGCGCGTGCGCGACGCCGCAACAGGACTGCCCGTGCGACACCGAAGCTGAAGTGATCGAGTGCGGCTCGGTCGCCCGCCACTCGGAAGGCTACACCGCTTGCTCGATGGGCCACCGCACGTGTGCGGACGGCAAATGGGGCGCCTGCGCGGGCGACAAGATCGCGATGGTGCCGGACAGCGCGCCTGGCGTGCAGTCGCAGGGCCTAGGCAACTCCAATGCGTGCATCGACAATCCGTGCGACCCGTATTGCCAGGTGATCGTCGACGATAGCCAAAACCTAGACGTCTCGATGACGCCAGGCCTCACCGTCAACAACGGTTTGACCTTGGTGCCGGTGCCGTCGGACCCCGCGACGAGCACCTGCACGGGCATCAAGCTCGACCCGCCGACCCAGACCTTGACCGTCACCGCGATCAACTCGACGACGGGCCTGCTCGGCGAGTACTTCAATCAGCGCGACAACAACGTCACGCAGATCCCCGCGGCGTGGCCCGTGACGGCGACGCGCGTCGATTCCAGCGTCGGGTTCGACTGGGGCAACGGCGCGCCGGGCCTCGCGGGCATTGGCGTCGACAACTTCTCAGTGCGTTGGACGGGCAACGCCTATCCGCCGGCGTCTGGCGACTACACCTTCTACGCGGTGGGTGACGACGGCGTCCGACTGTGGATCAATGGAGCCTTGGTCGTCGACCAGTGGAAGGACCAGGGTCCGACCGAGTACGCTTCCGCGCCGATCACGCTGACGGCGGGCACCCCAGCCGACATCAAGTTCGAGTACTTCGAGAACGGTGGCGGCGCCGTGGCGCAGCTGAAGTGGAGCTCGGCCAGCATCCCGGAGACGGTCATTCCCGAGACGTACCTCACTCCTCCCGGTGGGAGCTTGCAGCCGTTCGTCACGTCACCCGCGACGGCTCCGCTCACCCTGAGCGTCGTGCCCGCGACCTGTTTCGATGGCGTAGTCACAGCGGCTTGGGCGATCGACAGCCTCGATCGCGCTACCGTTTCCAATACGGGCGTCGTGTCGCTGCTCAGCCCGCTCGCCGGCCTGATGAAGGTCAGCGCGTACGTTCAGGAGTTCAAAGATACCGCGAGCATCAACGTCGTCGTCGACGCCACCGACGTCGTCGAGGCTCCTGCCGGCGCTCCGGCGATTTTCGCTGGCGCCGTGACGGGCGGCGCCGACACCACGACGATTCTCTACCCCTACGACGCCACGGTCTTGCCGCTCGCGCTCAAGCCGCCGGTGCTGCAGTGGGACACCGGCAGCGTCTCCGCCGACTCGGTCAAAGTGTCGTTGACTTATCCGGCGGTCGGCGCACCGACGTTCTCTTGGTCGAAGATCATGTCGCCGCCCGGCAACTCGCGTTTCGCGTTCTCGCGCGACCAATGGGGTTTCTTCGAGCGCACGGCCAAGGGCGGCACCGGGAAAATCACGTTGCAGCGCGTGGTCGCCGGCAAGCTGATGACGCCGATTTCGAAAAGCGTCACGTTTGCCAGCACGCCGCTGCGCGGCAAGATTTTCTACACGCAGTACGGCGGTGGTTCGAACATCATGCGGCTCGATCCGGGTGGCGACATCCCGGCCGTCAAGGCGTTTACGGTCGATAACGGCTGCCCGGTTTGTCACTCGATGTCGGCGGGCGGCACCAAGTTTGCCACGTCGAACTCGAATTGGAGCAGCAACGCCGGTATCTCGAACGTGGATACGGCCGGTAACTTGACCGTGCTGTCGGACTTCCCCAGCGGCAGCCCGTATTGGGATGGCGGCAACGACTGGCGCGGTTTCGCCTGGGCGCCGCTGACGCCCGACGGCAAGTACATCTTCGCCACCAACAACGTCTACGGCAACACCAAGGAGCAGGTCGTCGGCATCGACACTGCCACCCGCACTGTGCCGGCTGCGACCAGCATGGTTTCAGGCGGCCGCGGCACGGGGTTGACGGCGGACTACTACTCCACCAACAACTTTACCGGCGACTCGTGGCGTCGCATCGACGCGCAGCCCAACTTCGACTGGACCGGCTCGCCCGGTGGTCCGCTGCCGGCGACTGGCTACAGCGTGGTCTGGAACGGTAACGTCGAGGGCTATTTCGACGAGACTTACACGTTCGAAGTCGAGACCAGCGCTGGCGCGCGACTCACCGTCGGCGGCAACGTGATCATCGATCAACTGGCCTTCAACGGCGCTGGCGCGGCCAGCAAGTTCACCGGCACAGCCGCCCTGACGCGCGGCGGTCAGACGTCAATCAAGCTCGAGCTGGTCAACCAAAACGCCGAGACGTCGATCATGCTGCGTTGGTCAAGCGCCAACACCCCGTACCAGCGCATTCCGCAGAGCATGCTGTATCCGACCGGCGGTCAGCACGGCGCCGTCGCGTCCTACGTCGACAGCTCGGGTCACGCCATCACCCGGCTCGAGTCCGACTTGGTCTACGACTGGGGCAACGGTAGCCCCGTACAAGGCAGCAGCGACCCGACCCAGAACATCGACTGGGACAACTTCGACACGACCTGGGACGCCCTGGTCGAGGCGCCCAGCACCACCAACATGTATTGGTGCATCAACTCCGACGACGATTTTGTGATCAAGGTCGACGGCGTGACGGTGCTCAGCGGCGGCTACACGTTCGAAAACTACGTCTGCCCGGCGGCGCCGATGGCGGTCACGGCAGGCCAGAAATACGCCATCCACGTCGACCACAAAGAAGGCGGCGGTGGCGCGCACATGAAGATGGCTTGGAAGATGTCGTCGTTCATCACGACACTCGAAGACATCCCGATGGCGCGCACCTTCCCGCCCGCCAGCTACACCGCGCCGGCCACCGGCCTGACCGCGATCTTCTACGACACGATGGACTTCGGCGGCTCGTCCCTGGGCACCAACGCCACGACGCCGCAGGCCTACGCGACCTACGTGCCGAACCTCGACTACGACTGGGGCGGCGACCGCTTCAGCTACGGCCGCGCGCTGACCAACAGCGACACGATGTCGGGTCGTTTCACCGGACGCCTCAAGCCGGGCTGCACCGGCATGCACGAGTTCGAGATCTACGCCGACGACACGACCAACATCTGGATCGGTGGCGAGCGGCTGATTCAACAAAACAGCTGGGGCACACGCTACGCAGCGCGCTACCTCGACGCGGCCGTCACTTACGACTTCAAGGTCGACTGGACCGAAGACAGCGGCGGCGCCGGCATTCGTCTGCGCTGGAAGCCGTGCGGCGCGGCGGCGTATGTGCCGGTTCCGCAAGCCAATTTCCTGCCGACTGGCGACACGACGCTCAATGGCTATCTCCGCACCGGCGGCGACAACGGCAACGGCTACCCGTACGTGGCGTGGCAGACGCCAAACACCGTCGGCGCACCTGCCATCGACGTCACCAGTCAGAGCCCGGGTAACTGGGGTCTCGGTCAGACGGTGATGATGGTTCCGTCGTTTTCACCCGACAGCAAGAAACTGGTGTTCGTCGACGGTGACTCGGCCACCAACGCCGGCTGGCGTAAGGGCCTCAGCACGTTCGACTTCGACCAGGCGAACAAGACTTTTACGAACCGTCGCCAGATGGTCAACAACTTCCCCTACGGCGACGTGATCAAGTGGCCGACCTACGAGAGCGACTCGCAGAGCGTCATCTACCAAACCACGACGCCCGGCGACATGTGCTGCCGCAACAACTGGACGAAGTACGGCTACATGGGCCCGACCAACTACTTCGAAGATCCAGGCCAGCTCTGGTCCGTCAACACCAGCGCGATCTTGCCGGCGCCGGTCGCGCTCGCCAAGCTCAACAACGGCGAACGCACGATCGACCGCAACAAGTCGTACCAGGCGACGATGCTGCCGACCGCGGCTGGTGGTTTCCGTTGGGCGGTGTTCACCAGCACGCGCCCGTACGGCAACACCGTTAACCTGCCGGCGACGCAACAGGACTACAGCAACACCACCACTTACACGCCCGAGCTCAACACGAACGAGATTCAGAGCATGCTCTGGGTGTCGGCCGTCGACGACGCGGTCAGCGGCGCCACCGACCGCAGCCACCCGGCGTTTTTCTTGCCGAACCAGGCGTACAGCGAGAGCGGCGGTCACTTCCTGAACGAGCGCGCCTACTGGGTGACCGAAGCGTGCCGCGCGGCGGGCTCGGGCGCGGGCTCGACCTGTGATGTCGACGAAGACTGCTGCGGCGGCACCGCGTCGCCCAAGACCGGTGTGTGCCGGATCGATACGCCGATCGCGTCGCCGCCGACGCGCCACTGCGCCAGCGTGCCGCCGCCCAACGCCTGCATCGCGGCCGCCGGTGCCTGCTCGGCCGACAGCGACTGCTGCTTCAACTACCCGTGCGTGTCGAACATCTGCACGAAGCCGCCGCCACTGCCGACCTTCACCGCGACCAACTTCCAGCGCATCTACACCGCCGAATGCGGTAAGGGCACGCTGGCGGTGTGGCGCTTCTTCGACTGGCAGGCGGTGACGCCGCCCGTGGGCTCGGCGCTCGAGTTCTACGCCGAGAGCTCGAACGACCAGAGCACCTTCCAAACGCTGCCCGCGGCGCCGGCCGCAGTTGCCCTGCCGGGCGTCGTCTACATCGGGACCGCCACCGGCGCGACCATCTCCGGCTGGGTCGGGCAGGACGTGGGCGCGCTGATGACGGCAGCGGGTGTTCCGCAGCAGAAATACCTACAGATTACCGTGCGTTTGCTGCCGAATGCCAAGCGTACCTCCACCCCCACCTTGACCGATTGGCGACAGTCGTACAGCTGTCCGCCGCAGGAGTAGCGATGCGGAGTGCTTGGTTCGGTTGCGTGGTGGTGGCGGTGGCGTGCGGCAACGGTGCGTCCGACCGCCACCCGGCGACGCCCGCCGAGGGCGGCGCGAGCGCGGGCGGCACGCGCGCACGGCCGATCACCGGTGGCGGCCGCAGTAGTGACGCCGGCGCGGCGCCGAGTGAGGGCGGGTCGAGCTCGGGCGATGGCGGCGCCGGTGACGGCGGCTCGACCGAGATCGTCTACGAGACCGCCGGCGCGCCGACGCAGGCGC
>JBBRMI010000044.1:0-44672 GCA_038230915.1 Polyangiales bacterium
CGATGCGGATGGGTTCGACGAAGGTGAGCCCGGGGTAATAGTTCTCCTGGACCCACGCGGCATCTGGCGACGTGCCCGGACTGGTACTCGGGAAGGCGCCATCGAGGAATGGACCCACGGGCTCCGGAGTGGTCAAGCCAGGCACGGCGCTGGCGACGCCAGACAGCAACACGGCTGCGCACGCCAACGCAACGTAGTTTCTAAGCCGAATAATCGTCATCGCGACTCACCTTGGAGGCGGGGATTTGCCCCTCGTGGTGGTGATGGGAGCAGGCGCCGGACTTGAACATCACTATTTCGGCTCGTCTGGACCTGCGGGTCCTCCACGGCGTTCGCGAAGCTGGCTGCCAGGCTCATTATCCAGCTGAGTGCCCTTCACCCGCCGCAGGGGCCCAAAAAAATTACCTCGCTCGTCGACCCGCGGCGAACCTTCGGCATTACGCTTTTAGCCCCGGCAGCTGGCTGTTGTATTCGGGCAGGCCAAATCCAGCGCCGTCGACGCCCATGGCGTTGGCCACGGCCACGAACAACTGGTTGTGAGCGACGCCGAGTGCGTCGTTACCGTACTTGAGGTTACGACCAGTCTTGAAGTAGCCGTCCAGGTTGCCCACGAGTGTGAAAGGCACCTGGCGCGATTCGTGATTGACGCCCATCGAGTTGGTGATGACGATCAGGGTGTTGTCCAGCATGGTCCCAGTGCCTTCCGGTGTGTCCTCGAGCTGCTGAGCGATTTTGGCTATTTCCCCATGGAAATAGGCTTCGACCGCGTCCTTGCGGCGCTTGTGGTCGTCGCTCTGTTCGGCGCGGTGGGTGATGTCATGGTACTGGCGGATCGGGTATTCGTCGCCGGGTCCAGTGAACTCTTGGCCAAGCCACGAGAAGACCAGGTTGTCGCCGCCAGCGTCACTCAACGTCAGACTCGCGACCCGCGTCAGATCGCAGCGGAACGCCGCCACCAGCAAGTCCGAAAACACCGTGAGCGCTTTCGGGTAATTCGAAGAGTCGTCGCCGCTAGTGCTGAATTGGTTGGGCAGGGTGGGCGCCGTGCAGCTGAGCGTCATGTCGCCGCCCGCCAATTGCTTTTCGATCGTGCGCACGGCTTCGAGGTGCGAGTCGATTTTAGCCTTGTCCTCGGTGCCCATGCGCGACCCAAAGGCCGTGAGCGAGCGGTCGAGGTAGTCGAGCACGCTTTTGCGTGTGGCTCTAGCCTTGTCGAATTCTCCCTTAGGCAAGTTGCGCCCAGAGAAAAGTGTTTTGAACAAGTTGAACGGATCGGACTCCGGCGTGATGCCCGTGCTCTTGCCGCGGTAGGACGTAGCACCGTAGTAGCCGCCGCTCGACCATGGGCCAACCACGAGCGAGTCGAAGGGGGTAGGGGCCGCTAGCTTCTGGGCGATGTATTGATCGATGGAGTCACCGCCGGAAACACCCAGAAAATCACCGTATTGGGAGAGCGGATGGCCGGTGAGCACGGCGGGGAAGCTGTCGTGTCCGCCGTACCACTCGGTATGCTGCCAGCCCACGGCGGAGGGGTTCGCCTCGTACTGCACGCGCTGTCCGAGTCCTTCGATGACCGTGAGCTTGCTCTTCAATTTCTCGAAGGGTGCGAGCACTGGACCGAGCGTGAAGTTCGTCTCCCCGCCACTCGGGCGCCACGAACCCATACGCATGCCATTCGTCCAGGTCACCACTAAGAGGCGCTTGGGGATCCCGCTCTGCGCTCGTGCCACGTCGGAGCCGAGCAGGGGCAGAAATGCTCCCCCTACACCCAAACCGGCCAGGAAATTGCGACGACTTACAAAGCGGCTCATTGGATATTCTCTCCTGCGGCGGGTACGCGATAGCGAAAGCTCTTGCTGCTGGCGATCGCGGGAATCAGCTCCCGCGGATCGAGCGAGCCCGATTTGAAGGCCGTAAAAGCCGCGTCTTGCGCGGCCGTGTCGAAGTCGCCGAGCGAACGGTTCAAGGCGTACTGGGTCATTTGCTGTACGAAGCAGCGTTGCCCTTCTTCGCTGCCTGCGATGGCCTGCATCATGCCCGCCACTCCGTTGAAGGTGACATCCTTACCGCCCAGGCCAATGATGTTGCCCGTTGCGTCGATCGGCTTGCCGGCTTCCATGTCGCGGTAGCGACCCACGGCGTCGAAATGCTCGAAGGCAAAACCGAGCGGATCCATTTGCCTGTGACAGCCGGCGCAAGTCGCGTTGAGCGAGTGTTGGGCATAAGCCTCTCGCGTTTGCACGTTGTCGGGGATGGTCGGCGGCGTGATATTGAGACCGACGGGCGGCGGCAGTATCGTCCGGCAAAGCAAGCGCGTGGCCACGAGCTTGCCGCGCCTGACTGGGGAGCTTTCTTGCGGCAACGCTTCAACGGCGAGGAAGGCGGCTTGCGAGAACAAGCCCGCGCGCCCATTGGGCAATGCAGTTGCCGTTGGCGTGCTTCCGAAGCTGCCGCTCAAGCCATACAGCGACGCCGTTGGCGCCGTGACGAAGCTGTTTGGCGATGTGAGGAAATCGACGTAGGACCCGCGCTTGAGCAGCGTGTCGCCGGTGAATGCGGCGAATTCGTCGCTCAGCGCGGTCTTTAGCTCGGGCGTTACATCGGCGATGCTGGGCTGCTTTTGTAGACTGGCCAGCTTGTCGGTCCGAATCCACCAACCCACCATGCTTGTGACCAAGCGGGCTGTGTCGGCCGAGGGCAACATGCGGCGCACCTGCGTGTCGACCCCGGCCTGGGTGTCCAGCTGCCCCGCGTCAGCAGCCGTGAGCAGTGCGGCGTCGGGCATGGTGCCCCACATGAAATAGGAAAGGCGCGACGCAACCTCATACGCGCTGAGACGGAGGGAGCCGCCTTCTGTCACTGGCTTCGCGGGGCCGAGCTCCCAGTGATACAAGAACTGAGGCGACTGAAGGATCGCGCTCAGTAGCGCTTTCGCGGCTTCCGTATAAGTTAGCGAAATCGGGGCTGCGCGGACGGCGTCGTACAAGCCGAGCAGCTGCGCGGTCTCGGCGTCGCTGACCGGACGGCGAAAGGCACGCTTGCCAAAGCTCGTCACGAACTGCTTTGCACAAGCTCGTTCATCACCGCCTGCAGTGCACGGCGCCAGCGTGGACAGTTGAGAGGCAACTTTGCCGGCAATCTCGGCAGCGGCTTGTTCGAAAGCGTCGCGCTCGACGCCCCCGACCACGGTCGGAAACGGGTAGGTCGAGGTGCCTTGGGGGTCGGCGGGTAACGCGACCGACGTTGCGATCCCTGCGCCGAAAAGCGACGCGATCGTGTTGGCATATTCGGCCATACCCAAGCGCCGAAGAGGCATGGTGCCAGTACCCTCGGCCACCTTCGCGTCGGGCGAGGGCACCACCGGCGCACCGGCACTTCCGATGCCTGCGTCGCCCGCGCTCGGTGTAGCGCCGCTCGTGAGGCCTGCGCCCGGCTCACCCGGCGACCCGCCGGTGATGTCACCGGTACACGCAGCGGTGGTCGCCAAAGTGGCAAGGTGCGCCAGATTCAGTAAAAGTTTTGTCAGTCGCATGCTCGCTCCGAGGCCGCTCGGAATGGCGACCTACCTAGTGATGGGAGCCACCGTGATCACTGATCACGTTTTCTTCCAACGCCGGCCGCAAGCAGGGACAATTAAGCGAGCGAGAGTAGACGGCGAGGCAATTGCCGTCGCAACGACGCGCACGTTGAGTGGCAGTCTCCAGCCAGCCGAAGGCTCCGCTTGATTAGGCGAGCAGTAACGGCTCAACACGCTCGGCGTTGCGCATGGGCGTGCTGGTCAGGGAGTTACGGCGTACTTACCCATCAAATAGGTCTCCCACGCCGTGACCTCGGCCATGTCGGGCGTGCCCTTGATGACAACGAGCTCTGCCGCGTCGGCGGTCGATGGCTGCCCGTACACCTCGCCGAGCTTGACGGGTTGGCCGGGCATCGATTTGTCATTGAACGCATTCTCGTGCGACCAAATGACGGGCGGTTGGTCTTGGCTGCCGAGCGCCTGGCCGTTGACGCGAATGCCCATGTCCCAGCCGTTGTTGACGCGGAGCGCCGCCGTGTAGACCCGGAACTTTCCGTCGTTGAAGTCCGCCTTTTGCGACGCGAAGCTGTTGAAGCCTTCGCCAACGCCCAAATGAACCGAGGCGTCGTCGTCCTGGTCTTCGTTGTTGAACCAGTTGAAGTTGAAGATGAGCTCGCTCGACCCTTGTCCCTCTTTGCCGAAGAATGTGGAAACGCCGCCGCTGTGGCCCGGTTTGATCGGCGTTTTGTTGGCGGCAACCAAGATCAAGGTCATGCCCACCAAGCCGAAGTGAACGGAGTCGTTGTCGGCAGCCACGAGCAACGTGCGGCGCGCCTTGTCGAACTGGACCACGTGGTGGCCGGCTAACGTGGCCGCCCCCAGCGTCGGTTGGCGCGAGGCATCGGTCTGCAAGAAGTCGTTGTGCGCCGCGCTTTGGTCAGCCCACGACGACACTTTGCCCGCGGCGTCAGTGATTCCGCGGTCGGCGTCGAGCCAAATCACGACGTCGGTGGCGTTGGGCGGCAAAATTGTTGTTGTCGCAGGCATGCCTCCTGCGCCACCGCTGGACAGGCCTGCGACTCCGGCCGCCGCGGCTACGCCCGACGCTCCGCCGCGCTCACCGCCACGGTTGGTGCCCCCGAGTCCGTTCATGCCTCCGACTGAACTTGCGCCGCCCGGAGCGGTCGCGGTGCCCGCTGAGCCACCCAAGAGCGACCCCGTGCCGCTGGCTTCCGCGCAAGCCGCCAAAACAAGGCCGCATGCCGCGACGCCAAGGCGCCCGACAGCTCGCGGTCGCGTTCGCTCGTTCGCGAAGCGTCTGTTGCACGTCGTCATGCGCGGAGGCCAGCCAATTCTCCGCCGTACGCGGGGTCTCCGAAATACTGACTTCCGCCATTGCTCGGTGCGGGAACATCCATCGCGTTGCAGAGGCCTACGAGAATGCCGTTGTGGGGCACCATGCCGTCGCCCACCTGCAAATAGCGACCCGTTGCGAAGTAGCCACCACAGCTCCCGGCAAGCACCCAAGGCAAATGGTCGACGCTGTGGCCGCCGCCGTCGGACATGTTGTTGGCCATCAGGATGGCGCAGTTGTCGAGCAGCGTGCCGTCCCCTTCGGGGATCTGCTTCAACCGGTCCATCAGGTACGCTAGCTGCGCGATGTGCCACTGATCGGAGAGCAGCTTGCGGCGCCGGTCGTCGCTGCCGTCACCGCCTTGGTTGTGCGCAATCTCGTGGTGGCTAATGAAATCCTTCGGGGCGCTGCCCGTGTCGTCGTGCTTCGCTTGGCCTTGAAAAAGTGGGCCCAAGAAGGGGAAGGACACCCAGTTATTGGCGGCGCTGTACATCATGAAGGTCGCGACTCGCGTGATGTCGCAGCTCATCGCCACCACGATATTGTCGAGCTGCGCCTTGACGAGCTTGTCGAATTGGAGGCCATCGGACGGGCTGTTCGAGAAGCCCGCAGGTCCCGCGCCCAGCTCCCCGCAGCTGACAGGTTTACCGATCTGACTGAGCTCGGTCTGGAGCTGCTGGACGAATTGGAGGTGACTGTCGAGGCGCGGGCGATCCTCAGTCGGAATGCGGCTACGCAGGTTGCGGAGATCGCCCAGCACCGAGTCCCAGATCGCTTTCTTTTCTAGGTTTAGGTTGCCAGACGCGGGGTCGGGCATCGCGTTCGGATTCGCAACCGCGAGCAACCGCGCGAAGACCGCTGTGGGGCTAGTCTCGGGCCGATTTTCCTGTGGGCGCGCTGGCGACCCAGAGGCGGCGCCTCGGAACGAGATCGCCCGTGCGCCATCCACGGAATCCAGCTCGATACCGCCCAATTCGAGGGAGCTGATTGGCGTTTGGCCAACCAGCGCGTTGGCGACGTATTGGTCGACGGAGATCGAGTTGGCCACGGGGTACTGCTCGCCACCGCCTTGCCCGACTGCCGAGCGCGCGCCCGTGAGCAGGTAGGGCAGGGTGGCGTGTCCGCCGTAGCTGGTGAAGTCGCCTCCCGGGTTGTCGCCCTGATGGTCTTCGGTCTGAGCCTTGATGCCGATGCCACGAGGCAAGATGATCTTGTCGCGGTATGGCTCGAGCGGCGAGGTGATCTCGCCCAGCACGAAGTCGGTCATACCGCCCGTGGGCCAGAAGGCTTCGGAGCGAAAGCCGTTGGTGGGTTGTAGGATGATCAAGCGCTTCGGGAAGGTCGCGGCGCTCCAACCCTTCGTCGCGTGCAAGAGCGGCAAGCACGCAGCACCGAGGCCGAGGCTCTTGAGCAGCCGGCGGCGGGAATGGCGAGATGGGTGAGTCATGGGCTGCTTTCTCCGGCTCCGGGCAGCCGATTCATGAACGTGCGCGAGGTCGCGAGCGCGACGAACATTTCACGCACGTCACCGGTCGTCACCAGCGCCTGCGTCGCGCTGTCGAGTGATACGGAGTCTTGCGCCGATTCGTGACGCGCGAGCGCGAAACGTGCCCATTGCTGGGTATGGCACTTCGGTAGCTCCGGACTTTCGGCCACTTGCGATGCAAAGTCGACGGCGTCTTTGAAGGTATGCGCGCCGCTCTCGGGAAAGTTCAGGGTTCCCGTTGGGTCGACGGGCTGTCCCGCCGAATCATTGGTGCGAAACTGACCGATCGAGCTGTAGTTCTCGAACACGAAGCCGATTGGATCCAAAATCTGGTGGCATGCAGCGCACTTGGGGTCTTTGGAATGGGCCAGAAAGTGTTGGCGGAGCGGCAAGCCTGGCGGTGGCGGCTCGAGCTTAGGCACCATGCCGGGTGGCGCCATCGGCTGGCAGAAGACGTGCGTGTAAACGAATTTTCCACGCAACACCGGCGGCTTGGTGCCGCTGCCCGCCGGATACATGGATAAGAACGAAAGCTGGGTGAGCAGGCCTTTGCGCTGGCCTGCCGGCAAGGCCACTCGCTGTAATGCCGCGCCCGTTACGCCCGTTACACCGTAGACCTTGGCAAGCGTTTCGTTCGCGAAGGAGGACGTGGAGCCGAACAACGTACTGAGCTTGCCATCGACGAGCACAGCGTCGTCTGCGAACGCCCTGGTCTCGTCGACCGCGGCCGCAAAGAGTGTCGGACTCCAATCCGGAAAGGCGGTGGTGTCGCGTTGAACGCTGGGCAGTTGCCGAATGCCGAGCCACTGGACATAAAAGGATTCCACGCCGCGCTTCGCTCGCTCGTCTTTCAACAGGCGCCGCGTCTCGCGCTCGACGTCGGCCGCCGTCTTCAGGTTGCCCGACTGGGCGGCCGTAAACAGGGCTTGGTCTGGCAGCGAGCGGACTACGAAGTAACTCAGGCGTGAGGCGAGCGCGTACGGATCGAGAGCGACGGGTTGGTTCCCGCTAGCAGCGGGAGTGTCGAGCTCCCAGTGGTACAAAAAGTTCGGCGACTGCAGAATCGCAGAAAGCACGACGCGGATGCGCTCCGCGAACGAATAGCCGAGCGTGGTCTTCGCAGTGTCGTACAAAGCTTGCATTCGCGCGGTCTCTTCGGCTCGAATCGGCCGACGAAATGCCTTGAGCACGAACGCGGGTAGCCATTGCTTGAAGCACGCCTCTTCACCGAGCCCGAGCGTGGCGGCGTCGCATTTGACGAGCATGGGGAGATTCTTTGCCGCCGCGCTCGAGAGCTTGGTCGCGGCGTCGGCGAAGTCCTTCACGTCAGTCAGTGACGCAATGCCGGGATCTTCGAAGCCCGATGAGCCCTGCCCGTCAGCGTCGAATTGTGTCGCCGGATCGGTCGAGTCGTTCAAGAGATCGCGGACGGTGAAGTTGTACTCCTCTCGGGTTAAGCGACGGAACGGTAGTAGTCCCGCCGCGTCTGCGGGAGCAACCGGCGGACCACCCGCCGTTGCGGTCGCCCCGCCGGCCGCGTTGGCAGATCCGCCTTGACCATTGGCCGCACCGCTATCGCCGAGCGCCGAACAGCCAAGAGCCGAGAGCACCGCCGCAAGGCCGGAGACTTGGGTTAAGCCTGTCAACCGACCGCGCCGTATGCCGCAGCGTGCGGGCAACACTTTGCTGTGCATGCGGCTCAGTGCCCCTCGAGCAACGGACAGGCCCAGAAATTGCTCGAGTCGTTCGCGTCATTGAATGCCGTACGTGCACTTGACGTAAGTGCCGAGCAGGCTGAGATCGCTGTCGCTGAGGGCGGTGTCGTAAATTAGCAGCTCGGCTAGGTCGCCGGCCCAAAAGCTGGTTGCCGGCTCGAAGCGGCCGCGACCGATGTGCGCAACGGGCTCGGTCCGATCGACCGCCGAAGGGGCGTCGGGTTGTGGGCGATCGTAGTCGCTGCGCAGCGTCGTGGTGTCGAGCGTCGCCGTCGTGGCGTCGCGGTAGTCAAGCCTTCCCGTAGGAATTGCTCCGTTTAGGTAAAACCGCCGCGACGGACCGTTCATCACCGCGGCGCTCCAAACGAACGCGTCTGCCGGTGGGTTGAGCAAGACGAAGGGGGTCTTGAAGTGCAGGTACTCGGTGCCCGTGCCGAAACGAAACGTCGCTTCGGTTTGACCGATACCGTAGAAGATACCAGTGTGGGCAAATTGAGCGTTGCCCTCGGGCCAAGTGATCAGACTTTGGTCCGTGCCGCTACAGTTCAGCTCGCGTCCCACGTCGGTGAGGCCGTCGTGGTCGAAGTCGCAGTCGTTGTTGGGACTGCCATTCTGAAAGGCCCAGGTACGTGAGATGGCAGCAATCGTCATGTGGTCTCGGCCGTTGACCGGAAAGGGCAGGGCGAGGTAGTCGTCCTCGCCATCGAAGTGAACGACTGGTCGGCCGTTGACCGCCGCCGGTTTAATGGTCGGTCTGCGGCTAGCTTCGCCTTGGGTCGCTGGCGGATTGTTCTGACCCGATTGATCGGCCCACTCGCTCAGGGAGTCACCCTGCAGGTTGACTCCCTGAGCGGCGTTCAAACGCACTTTGAGGCCGCCTGCGGGTGGCCCTTCAGGACAACCGCCCGTGATCGAGCTACCGCCATCACGGCCACCGCTGTTGGGGGCACCGCCGTTGGGGGCACCGCCACCTGCAGTAGCCGTGCTCGAGCTACCGCCATCACGGCTTCCGCCGCCGGCGTCCTCAATGGCCGTCCCGGCCACGCCCCCTGCCGCTCCTATACTGTCTTGGGGCGTGGACCCCGCACAGCCTGCGAGCACGAGCAGCAGGCCCACAGTCAAATACAGCCGTTCGATCGAGCCAGAGTGCTCGTGGGGGCGGCGGCTCGAGTCAACGGAGAAGCGCGTGGCATCCATGACAGCTCGTTGCATCTGGGTGGCTGGAAGGGCCCCCCAGAGTTTCGCATGTTCGAGCAGACGTTCAACCTGACAGATCGGAAAACGCTAACCGTGGAGCCGAGCGTCCTCTTCCCAGCCGTTGATCGGCGTACCCATAGCGTTGGCGATGGCGGCCTTGATGCCGTCGTGGTTGCCTTTCCACTCTTGGTACTTCATGTAGCGACCGGTCTTGAAGTAGCCCCCGCCTTTGCCGGCAAGGAACGTCGGCAAATTGTGGGTGCCGTGACCACCACCGGTGTTCATGTTGTTCATGCAGAGCACCGCACTTTGGTCGAGTAACGTGCCACCGGTGGGACCGGGGGTCTCCTTTAGTTTGCGGATGAATTCGGCAAACTCGGTCACGAACCAGCGCTGCATCTGGTGGTGAATCTCGTCGATGACGTGCGCATGCCCATGATGATTGTTCTGAATCCCGAGGTAATCGGAGCCGGTGTTGAGGGCAAAGTCCGGACCAAGCCAAGGCATGGCCAGGTCGGAGGCGTCACCGTCGGAAAGCAGGAGTGTCGCCGCGCGCGTGGCGCCGCTGGCCAGCGCGACTACGATCAAATCGAACATGGCGCGGGTCGCCAAGTGAAAGCTACTGACGTCCTTAGGATTAAAGCGGGGCTCGGACAGCGAGTCGGGTTTTCCGCCGGCGGCCGCGGTCGAGCCGCCGCCAAGGCGTTTTTCGAGCTGACGAATCGAGTCGAGGTGGAAGGCGATGCGTTGCCGATCTTCGGTCCCGAGGATCTTGCCGTAGCCTTCGAGTTGCTTGTGCACGTAGTCGAGTACGCTGGTGCGGTTCGCGTGCTGTTGGGTCATGACCGCCGGATTGAGAGCACCACCCTGAAACAGGCGATCGAAGACGGTATACGGATCTTGCTCGAGCGAGACGCCTTGCCCGTCTTTGAAAATGTGCCCGCGATTGTCGTGCTTTTGGACGGCCAGATTCAAGGTCTTGAACGGCGTGTTGTGGTTCCGTGCAACATGCTGATCCAGCGTGTTGCCGTCCGTCACCTTGAACATTTCGGGACCGGACTCGTGCCCGCCCTCCACCTTAGCGGTCAGACCTGCGAACAGAAAGAACAGCAGATCTTGTTTGTGGGGTTCAAGCGGTCCGCTAATTTTCAGATTCGCGAAGCTGAAGTTCGTTTCGGTGACGCCGGAGTTTTCGTTGAGCAGGTAGTCCGCGTCCTTGTGCGCGTCCGGCCACCACTCGGTGGCGCGAACCCCGTTCGGCCAGGCGATGGTGACGAGGTTCGTCGCATCGCTTGGTGCCGCCCGTAGAATCTTATCCGCTTCGAGCACTGGCAAGAGGGCCAAGCTCAGGCCCGTGGCGCGAGCGAAGGTGCGGCGAGTAAAGCGTGCAGATCGGCTCATGGGAAGTTCCCTTCGGGCGGCGTGGAGGTGCGATATAGGAACGAGGGCGTAGACGCGACAGAAAGGAACAGCGCACGTAGGTCGTAGCCTGCACTCGAGAAAGCGGCTGACTCGGCGTCCAAGGAGCTTTGGTCTTCGGTGAGCTCTTTGCGGGTGAGGGTGTAGCGCAGCCATTGCTTGGCCGCGCAGGTGCGCGCTTCTTTGCTAGTGATGATCAAGTCCACCAGCTCTTTGGCGTCTTTGAACGTCCAGGCGCTATCGCCTCCCGGCAGCGTCAGGGTGCCCGAAGAGTCGACCGGCTCGCCGCCGTCCATGTCGCGAAACTTGCCGGTTCCGTCGTAGTGCTCGAATGCGAAGCCGAGCGGGTCCAGGATCGAGTGGCAGCCGCGAGCGCAGGCATTCTGGCTGTGAGCCTCGAAACGCTTGCGATTGGAGACGTTCTGCAGCTGTGGACCGGGGGGCGGCACGTCGGCTGGCTTGGGCGGCAGCTCCCCACATAAGACCTTTTTGAAGATCACGTTGCCGCGCTTGACTGGGTGCGACTGTGCGCCGTCAGCAAATGTGCCGAGGAAGTTCACCTGGGTTAATAGGCCAAAGCGCCGCGCAGGGTCGCTGCTGACTTTCTTAACGTCAGTACCGCTGATGCCGTCGACGCCATAGATGGGTGCGAGCGTCTGGTTGACGAAGTTGACCGGCGACGCGAGGAGCGAGTCGAGGCGACCGTCACCGGCAAGCACGCTACCAATGAAGGCCTTGGTCTCGGCGCTCGCGGAGGTGCGCAGAGCACCGGTATCGCTGAGCGGAAGCCGGAACCATTGGGCCACGAAATCTACCAGCGTCTCTTTGCTGCGCGGATCTGCGAGTAGGCGTGCCGCCTCGCGCGCCGTATCGGACGCGGTAGTGAGCATGCCCGCGTCGACGGCCTTGAACAGCGCCTCGTCGGGCATCGATCGCCACAGCAGGTAAGAAAGACGCGACGCTAATTCGTCCGACGTCAGGCTTTCGAGCCCGGCGGCTCCGATCGTGTCGGGCGTTGAACGTTCGCGCTGGTACAGGAATTGCGGTGCCTGCAGCATGCCCTCGAGCAGGGCCTGAACCGAATCCTGCACCGAGAGCTTGCCAACCGTTCGCGATTGGGTGAAGAGCGCCTGCAAGTCCAAAACCTCTTGGCTTGTCAGCGCGCGACGGAAGGCGCGACGACCGAAGGAACGAATGAAGGTCTCGACGCAGGACGCTTCATTGGGGCCGTCGGGAGTGCAGCTCATCAAGGCGGCGAGGCCGCCGGCAAGCGCCTGCTTGGCCAGGGTTTCTGCTGAGGTTTGGAGGGCGGTCGCGTCCCCCTCCGCCACCGAGCCGGCCTCAACGAAGTCGGTAGCTTGGCTGCGACTGTCGTCGGCGAGCCCAGAGGTCGGACGCTGCTGGAGATGCAACAAGTCCTGAACGGTGCGTTCGTAAGCCTCCCGAGTCAGGCGCCGCAGTGGTCGCGCCCCCGCCGTGACGCCAGCCGGAGCGATATGCGGGCCCACGGTTCCGCCCGACGAGCCCGCCGTGCCTCCTCCCTTGGGGCCCACCCCGCTGCCGCCCGATCCAAGGCCCGTGCCTGGGCCGCCGGGGCCAACAGAACCGGAGATGTCGGCGGTGCAGCCGCCGGCGAACGCCAGCAACAGCCCGAAGCTTGCGTACCGCATACTGCTAGTCGAAACGCGCATGGTTCCTCGCTGATGCCGCTGAAACGGACCTCAAGCCCAGTGCGTACACGGCATCTCTGGGGGGTGAGAAAACCGCCCTAGAAAATCGCCGGAAAGTATTTCAGCGCTGGTTTCGGCTATGTGCACCTGCTTGCGCAGACAGGCCCATTTTTGTTTAACGCGCCCGAGGGTGTTCGTGAGTTGGTCGTTGATGAAGCCCCAGACGTCGTCGCTCGCGGTCAGCGGTGGAACTCCGACATGTCGTCGAATCTCCTTCACGCGGCAGCTAACTGTAAGGACGACCAGCCGATGCCGATTAAGTGGCAAACTCGCGGTAGGGCCAAAAACACGCTGGTGGGACGCTCCGCTGCGCTGTCGGACCGCCACCCTGTCGCAATCCACCGGCGTTGAATAATTAGTTGGGCCTGCCGTTGATGGTTGGGGCACTGAGCTTTGGAGACCTTGTTGACCCATGGCCGCTAACGTCTTCGCTCTGCGCAAGCCCGAGCTGCCGGTTCCACCGGACGAGGAGCTCGTGCGCAGGGCTCGGGCAGGCGAGCGCGCCGCGCAGGAAGCGTTGTTCCGTCGCCACCTGGGCCTGGTCTACTCTTTGGCCTTCAAATTAGTCGGCCCGGCTGACTCGAAGGACGTGGCTCAAGACGTCTTCTTCGAAGCTTTCTCGCGTTTCGAATCGTTGCGCGACGCTTCGGCATTTCGGAGCTGGCTCTGCGGCATCACGCTGCGCTTGTCGCACCGACGGCATCGCAGAAGGCGCTTGTTTGGGCGATTCTTTCAAGCTCAATCCGCGGAGAACGATTTCGAAGAGACGCTCGGTCGCGAAGTCCCGGCCGACGTTGCGTTCGAGCTAAAGCAGCTCAACGCTCTCATCGCACGCTTTCCAGAAAAGCTACGAGAAGTCTTCATCCTTCATCGCCTCGAGGGCATGACGAACGAGGAAACCGCAGCGGCCATGGGTGTCTCGCTGACCAGCGTGAAGCGCTGGCTAGCTCAGGCCGAAGAGCGCCTCGAAAGAGCGAAGGAAAGGGGTGCCATATGACGGCTTCTCGCTCAAACTACGCCCGAGTCAAGCCGCAGGTGTCCGACGCCGAAGCCACGCAGATGTGGCACGAGGTTGACCGGCGCCTGCGGGCTCAGCCACGTCGCTTGCGTCCACAAGTGTGGCTCTTGGCGGCTAGCGTGCTGCTCTTGGCGTTCACGTCGCTTGCGGCGCTGGTATGGCTGCGGCCGAGTGGTCCGCAGGCCGTGGCAGGAACGATGCTAGAGGCACCACGGGATTCGCAGCAAACGCTGGGCCTGCCCGATGGCTCGCGTGTCGAGTTGGAACCAGGTGCGCAGGCACGCGTGGCGCGTCTGGAGGGCAAAGAGGTCGTTGTCGAGTTGACGCGTGGCGGTGCGTGGTTCGACGTCACGCACGTAGTCGGTCGCTCATTCATCGTGCGGGCCACCGATGTCGAGGTTCACGTAGTGGGGACGCGGTTTCGAGTCGCCTACAGCGGTAGCGAGCGCGACAAGGAAGTCTCAGTGGAAGTAACCCGTGGCGTTGTCGAGGTTCGACGCCCTGGAGGGCGGGCGCCGCTCGCGCTCGAAAGCGGTGAGCGCTGGGCGAGCGGAACGCGCGGCGCTCCGACCGCGGTCGGTCCCGGCGCTCCGGCGGAGCTTCTGGCGCCGTCCCAGAACCCGCCCGTTGCGCTGCCGCCGTCGAGGGCGAACGTCGGTGGGGACCCCAAACCAGTGCCCGTGCCTGCGGGCCAAGGCCCGGCCGCTGATGCCTCGGCTGCGTTGTTCGATGCGGCGAATCATGCGCGAGTCGCGGGTCGTCCCGAGGAGGCGGCGCGGGCGTTCGACAAGTTTCGGAGAACTTATCGCTCGGATTCACGGGCTGCGCTGGCTGCGTTTCAGCTCGGACGGCTACGCATTGACGAGCTCGGGTCGCCGGCAGCAGCCGCGGAAGCCTTTGGCGATGCGTTGGCTTTGGGAGGTAACGCGAGCCTGCGCGACGACGCCTTGGCAAGATTGGTGGAAGCGCACGAGCGGGCTGGTAACCTGGCAGCGTGCCGGAAAGCTCAATTGGCCTACCTCGCGGGGGAGAGCGCAGGGGCTCATCGTGCGGTGGTGGAGCGTCGTTGTGGAGGTGTGGGGTCTTTGAAGCCTTGAGGTTAGCTCAGGTCGGCTTGGCTGGGCTTTGCGTCGCAGGCCTGCTCGGATGTGAGCCGATTCGAGTGCTGGCGCTGGAGGAGCGGCCTGACAACACGGGAGGTGGAAGTGGCGGCGGCGCGGGCTCGTTTGCGGGCGCCAGTGGGACCGCTTGCTCGTGCGACAAAAGCGAATCGTGCTTGCTTGGCAAGTGTGTGCCGGCACAAGAGCACGGATTCCTGGCGCTCGCTGTTGGCGCCGCCTGCATGTTGACCGTCGACGACAGTCTCTGGTGCTGGGGCCGCAACGCTTCTGGGGAGCTCGGACTGGGCGATAGAGGACCGCGCGCCGTACCGACCCTGATCGATGCGCAGCTGCGTTTTCGAGAGGTTTCTTCTGCGTCGGGAGAAACGTTCTGCGCGATCACCACTGACAACGCGCTCTACTGCTGGGGAGGCAATCCCAACGGCGCACTGGGAACTGGCGAAACTGCAACCGATCGAGCCAGCCTTGCGCCGGTTGACGAGCAACACGACTGGCAAACCGCAACGTTTGGTAGCTCCCACGCCTGTGCTCGGCGTAACGATGGCGCGTGGTGGTGCTGGGGGCGCAACACGGATGGAGAGCTCGGTCTGGGAGACAAGGAAGATCGGTCTCGGCCGACGATGCTCCCTGACTCGCAGCGATTCGCGCGACTGGCGATAGGTTGGGGGCATACTTGCGCTCTGGATCAGGAGGGCGCGTTGTGGTGTTGGGGCCGCAACGACCAGGGTCAGCTCGGACTAGGTGATCGCCAACCTCGATCCCAGCCGTCAGCGCTGAGCTTGAACGAGGTCTTCGTGCAGCTCACTTGCGGCAATATGCACTGCTGCGCGATCGCAACTGATGCTTCACTCTGGTGCTGGGGCTCGAACTTTGACGGCGAGCTCGGGCTCGGCGACGCGCAGCCGCGCAGCCTGCCCACCCGCCTTGGCACGGCATCGTGGCTCAGCGCTTCTGCTGGCGCTTGGAGCACGTGTGCCGTGGACGAAATGAGGCGAGCCTGGTGCTGGGGAAATTCGCCCTTGGGGGTCTATGCCACGGCGGAGCCTTCAGACCGTTTGACGCCGGAGCTGGCGGGCGACTCGGCCGACTTTCGTGCGATCGCGACCGGGGGGGACTTTGCGTGCGGCTTGCGCGCCGCGGGTTCGCTTTGGTGCTGGGGGGGCAACAGCTCCGGCGAGCTAGGACAGAACGACTTTGCCGACCACCCGCTGCCAGTGGAGGTCATGTTTGCGCCTCGTTAGTCGGCTGTTGACGGTGGCCTCGTTGCTAGCGGCGCCAACCCCCGCGCTCGCGCAGTCACCGGCCTGCGTCGAGGGCGGGCGCCGCTCGGTCGGCCTGAGCATCGACGGCGACAGATCCGCGGCGCCGGGGGCAGTTTCTGCGGAGCTCGAGCGACAAGTGCGCGTCCTGCTGAGTGCCGAGCTGGCACACCGAGGAGTCGACCTTTGTGACCCCGGTTTCGGCGGCACGAGCGTCGGCACGGTGGCCGCTGTGACGCTCGTGGCCACGGAGCTTGGCGTCGACGGACCTGCAGTGGTCGACGTCATCATCGATGACAACGTGACGCACAAGCGTGTGGAGCGCAGCATCGATCTGCGTCGCTTGCCGGTCAACGGACGCGCCCTTTCGATTGCCGTTGGCGTCGACGAGCTGCTCGGAGCAAGCTGGGCCGAGCTCGCCTCGCTAGCGAAGCCGCGCAGCGAAGCCTTGCCGGTGCGGCGCGCACCGATAGCACTTTCGCGTCCGTCCGCAGCCGTCGTTCGCCGCTTCGACCTCAATGGCTGGTTCGCCATGCTCGCGGACCCTGTCGGAAAGCCGCGTTTCGGCGGCGACATCGGGGCTCGGGGTTGGCTGCTGCCTCGCCTCGGCGTGGGCATTCGTGTGGGCTACCGCGGCGTGCGAACGGCGCTGAGCGCCCACGGCAGCGTGGCGTTCGACAACACGCTTGGCGCCCTCGACTTGACCTGGGCCGTCAGCCGTCGGCAGGCGCCCGCAGGATTGGAGATCGGCGCCGCGTCTGAGCTCCTTCACTTGAGTTGGGAAGGGCGCCCGACCCAAGGAAGCGTTGGACACGCGGGAGCCTTTTGGCTGCTCGTGCCCACACTTCGCCTCGGCGGATGGGCGTCTGTCAGCTCGCGCTGGAGAGTGACGAGCGCCGTAAGCGTAGGCTTCCCGCTGTCGCGTGCCACGGCTTTGGACGGCACCAGCGACGTACCGATGTCGGAGGCGCCGCTCGTCACCTTAGCGCTTGGACTGACGTGGCAAGCCTCTTAACGGCGTCTACTCGAGCGAATTTGGCGAACAGATCGAGTTGCCCGATAGGGCACGAGCGGGGCCTGGGGTCCACGTCAAGGACACGTGCCCTTGCAAAGGAACGTCAGATCGTCAATCCACAGATCCACGGGATCATGGCTGGCCGGCACCGCGAAGTCGATGCTGCTCACGTTCGGGTCGTCGAGAACCACGTCCTCGAACAGCACTTGCTGCGTCTGCCAGACCTCTGAGGCGCGTAGCTTGACCCAGGTGAAGCCCATATCGGGCGCGAACCGACCGTTCGCGCTGAACGCCACGATGAAGGTTTGGCTCGGCCCGATCAGGCGCACCTTGAACGCCACGCCGGAGTACGCGCTGAGGTCAACAGCGTGGCCCGTGGGATGACTCAGCTGCGCCCAAAGATCGACGCCCACGCCCGCTGCCGAGCTGACGTGACACGCCTTGCCGGTCACGCCGTCGGGCGTGACGAACGCTTCGATGGGGGCGTCTTGGGTGATTCCGTCCGAGCTGGTCACGAACCAGTTCCCCAAACCTTGGCTCCAAAAGAAGCCCGAGCCGGGCGGTAACCGAGGGTACTTCCCGTCCGTGTGCTCCATGTCGTCGACGAGCTCCGTCGTGCTGCCGCCAGGCGAAGCTGTCGAGCCGCCGCCAGTGCCAGGCGTCGTCATCGCCGCACCGCCGCCAGTAGACGTAGCTGTCGAGCCGCCGCGGCTGGTGTTCGAATCGTTGCGATGGACGACCCCGCCGCAGCCAGCGAGGATCGGCAACCAAACGAACAAGCCCGTGAACCACCTCATGCTCTTTCTCACCACGAGCTGCGATCCTAGCACTCGTTGCGCGTCCCTACGGGTTGAAGGCTTTTACGGCGGGAAAGGACGTCTTCAGAGCCTGACCGAGCGCTGTTACCCAAGCGGCCTTGTCACCCTCGGGCGGCATCAGGTGTGATTCAATGCGGAGCTGTGACCAGCTCTGCGCTCGCGCTGCTCGAGGCCCAAGACTCTGCCACGGGCGACATCTCGCCGAGCTCGGCGTTCGTTCACATCACGCTGCCGGCTGATAAGTTCTTCTCGGGCCGAGCCGCGCTGACCAAGGCCGAAGAGCTACGGCGACTGGCGGAGGCGCTGCAAGGCCGCGGGGTCCCCGCCAAGGCGATCGCGCTCGTGGGTGCTTCGGTCGATGTGGCATCGGGCGTTTTCACCAAGTCGTCGAGCGTCACCTACCGCGTGCGAGTGCTACTGGAGGATTTGGAGCTGCTGGGCGCTGTGCTCGACGCGGTGAGCGAAGCCAAGAAAGCGACGCTGAGTCACGTGGAGTGGACCTACGACGACAGCAGCCCGGAGCAGCGCGAGCTCTTGCGCCTGGCCGGCGAGCGCGCGGTCGAGAAGGCTCGGGTTCTCGCCGCGGCCGTCGGCTCCCGCTTGGGGGCGATCCACAGCGTGCGCGAGGAGCGCTCCGAGCACCAACGCGAGGACCCACACTATGGCGGGGGCGGGCCGTATATGGCGCGGGCCCGCGTCAGCTCGGTCAGCGAGCAACTGAGCGGGCTCGAGCTGGCGCCGAAAAAGCAGGTCACGCTGCGGGTCAGTGTCAGCTATTTGCTGGCCTGACGGGAGCCGCGCCGTATTGCGCAGGCGATAGCATGCTGCTCCCGGCTCACGGCGGTCGGGTGCGGGCGACCTCGATCGGCGGTTAGCCAAGACGACTGGGGCACTTTGGTCGAGGACGACGAAGTGCCCCACAGCGCCGGCACGAGGTCGGGCGCCGCACTGCGGTGAATACGGCTCGATCTCAAACGAAGCGACCTGGCGCGCAATTTGTATGAGCGGCCGCCCATGAAAACGATCCTTGGGTTGTCCTTGATTGGCCTGTTGGCACTGACCGCTTGCGACAAGGGAGACGAGCAGAAAAAAGTGGAGGAAGCGCGCCAAGAGGCTGCTCAGAAGGCTGCCGACGCGGACAAAGAGGCCAACGAGAAAAAGGCCGCGGCCGCTCAGGACCTGGCCAAGACGCAGGCCACGGCCGAAAAGGCGCGCGATGACGCTCGGCGAGCGTTCGATGAGGATATCGCCGCCGCCGATCGCAAGGCGGTCGATCTGAAGACGCGTCTGAGCAAGGCGAAGGGTAAAGCGAAGTTGAACGCCGCCGCTGCCGCCGCCGAGCTCGATAAGCGCCGTGCAGTCGTGGCGCATGATCTCGAGAACTTGAAGGCCGCCAGTGGCGAGGCCTGGGACACTCTGAAAGCTCAAACTCGAAAGGACGTGGACGCAGTCAAGGACGCGGTTGAATCGTTGGACAAGACGCTAAGCTGAGCGAAAGCACGCAATGCCCCAATTCGAACATAACTCCGACAAGTTTGGTTACATCAACCTCGAGTCGATGGAAGGCGTCCAAAAGGCCCTCAGTGCGCTCGGCCACGAACCTGGGAAAGTCGACGGCAAAGATGGGCCGGCCACACAAAAGGCCGTGCGCGCATTTCAAGCCAGTCAATCGATCAAAATCGACGGCATTGTCGGCTCCGAGACGCGTGAATCGCTGATGAACGCCCTAAGAGAAAACGCGACGCCCACGCCAAACCCCTCGGCGTGAGCGCGCTTTCTCGGCCCTACCAACCAAATTCAGTAGGGCGCTAGCTGCGCCCGATTAAGCCGATCGGGGATACCGCGTTGACCGCGGCACCCCGTCTATCTCCGTCGCTCGCCGATGCGTTATTGCGCGCAGGTGAAAGTTCCGGGAATGTCGGACTTGGTCCACATGGGCCAGGTGGGCTTGTCGGCGCCGATCATCTTCGCAGCGTTGGCGGCGTCGCCCGTCGCGTCAGCGCTCGAGTCACCCGTGCCTTCGTCGAAGTGGTAGTACGCGACGAGACCCGGTTCATTGCCTTTGAGCAAGACTCTCATGTTGGTTTTGATCTGCTCGGGAGTCCGGTAGACATTCCAGACGCGAAGCTCGTCAATCTTGCCTTGCCAGCCGGGCGGGCCCGAAAAGTCGTCCGTGGTGCCGATGCGAAGCGGCGACTTCGCGGTTTTGAAATTCTTGCCCGGCCAGTTTCCGATCGCATGATTGCGGCTAGCAGGCGGCCCATTCTGAATCATGTCGCTGCCGTTCATGGTGAAGTGGAACTGCTTGGCCTGGGCGTCATAGCTGTACGAGATATGCACCCAGCCCGTCTTCATGACGTCAGCCGGGAAATTGAAGAAGTTGTCGATCTCGTCGCAGTTGCCATACGGGTGGATCTCGCCGGGACCATTGCCCGACCAATTGACGGTGTTGAGTCCGAACTCGGCACAGCCACTCTTATCTCCGTACTCGAACAAGCCGTGCTCGTCGTGCCAAGATAGATCGCTACCGTCGAAGTAGGCCCACATCTCGATGGTGCGCGCTTCTTGGTTGATCGGCAGCATCGTGATGTCGGCGTGCACGCGGTCATCCCCCGTGCCTCGGAATTGCAGGGCGTAGCCGAGGTCTGCCTTACAGCTCGCAGCGCCGGCACTGCCGCCGCCGCCGCCAGCGCCGCCACCCGAGCCGCCGCCGCCCAACGTGCCGCCGACACCGCCGCCCGCCGTGCTCGGTGAACCGGCCATGCCGGGAGCTCCTGCCGAACCTCCAAGAGCCCCTGAACCTCCGAGAGCTCCGCCCGTGCCAGCCGCGGAGCCGCCCGTCCCCGCCGAGCTCTTGCCGCCCGACCCGGTTTGGGCGTTCGGCGTGTCGCTGCTGCACGAAAAGCAAGCGAGCCCACTCCCGAGCGCCACAACAGCGCCGAAGTGAGCCGAAAAAGTCGAGATTTTGATCGAGAGCGTACGCATGGCTGTCACTGGATCACCGCCGGATGATAGGTTGTTGACGGCCCGGTAGAGCTTAAAGACTCTGCTCGACAGAAGAGCGCGTCGTTGCGAGCGAGAGCGTGCACGCCGCCCCGAAAGGCGTCAAGGGGCACCGCGCGCTGCCCTCAACGACTCGTCTGCACTTTGCTACCGGTAACGTGAGTGGATTAGACGATGCAGGCGAGGTGACGCATCGCGGCGGTTTCTCGATCCCCTTCGCTCACGGCGCACCTTGCTCGTCTGCGCCGATGTCGGGCGCGCCCACGTCGTGCGGAAAGCCGTCGATATCGTCACCCGCGTCTGGCAGGACGACCCCCTGGTCGATGGCCGAAGCCGCCCGCGGAGCGAGATGCAGATCGCCGGTGGACGCATCGACGAAGTCCTGGCCCGTGATGCTCTCGAGGTTGTTCGACTGGTCAATTTGGCCCTGATCGCGCGACGTCATACGAACGAGCAGATTGTTGCGAACCTCAGCCAAGGTCGTTGGGTATCGGTAGTCGAGCGAAGAGTAAGCGGCCGTGGGGTGGAAGATCGAGTTGTGGAAAACTTTGACCCCGTACGCCTGCGACAGCTCGATACCCGTGTCGAACTGCGCGACGCTTGCGAATACGAAATTGTTCCGAATCATGCCGCCATAGTGGCCGATGGGCTCGATACCTGGGTACGGGTCATCGAGGTAGAGCCGAGCCGGCGCTCCCACGTCACCGCCCAAGCCGATCCCCCGCGCGCAGTCATCGATGACATTGCGCTCGATCAACGTATCTCGCGAGCCCGCCCAGAAGTGCACTGCGTGTTGCGCAACGCCCGATGCGGGACAATACAGGCCGCGGAAGGTGTTGTCCCGGACTGTCCAGCCCCGCACACCACTGGCGTTTATTCCGCCCATGTCGCACGCGATTTCACCGGGTGAAATGTGTTGTCGTCCGTCGGCCGTAAGCTCCAAGGTTGAGCACGCAAGGCTGCCATCGTCGGCGTATGTGTCGGACGCGCCCGAGCCGCTATCGATCTTGATCAGTCGCCCACCCGTATCCACGACGTGAAGTCCCTGAAAGACGAGCCCGTTGATGCCACCCGTTGCGGGAGGCACCACGTGGATAGCGTGATAAAATGCGTGCTCGATCCTCAAGTCCGCGATGGTCACGCGCGAGGCGCTGATGCGGATGACCTCCTCGGCGACGTATTGGCCATCGAGCGTGACCGCGTCGGCGCGGCCCGAAGCGGAGCGCAGGGTCACGTCGTCGCTACTGAACACCAGACTGCGGGTCCGGCCATCGCCGGCCCCGGCGTAGACGCCGTCCGCGAGCAGGATCGCCGTGCCGGGCTGCGCATTGGCCACGATTTGGCCAAGGTTTTCGGCTTGGGCGACACCGACGCACGTCACTGGTCCCGTCGGCGCGGCGAGCGGCCCGCAGCCGCCGCTCGGGCTCTTTGCGATGGCATCGCGCAAAAGCGCCAGGCAGTCCTGACCGGCGCCGCTCTCGCGATCGAGACGCCGCGACAAGATGTCGTTTGGATAGCAGCCAGTGAGCAGCACGAGGACCGCAAGGCCGCGACTCCGCTGTTGCATTTTAGTGACCGGCATTGCCGTTCAGGCTCTGCAGGCGCTGCCGCATCGGCTCCGCGTGCACGCCCGCGGGATAACTCGAGAGCAGGCGTTCGATCGCCAGCTGCTCCTCAGCCCCGCGTCCCAGAGCTCGGAGCGCGCGGATTCGGCCGTACTGCGCCTCTTGTTCGAGCGCGCGATCGCCGCTCGACAAGTAGGCGTCGAACGACTTGAGTGCGGAAGCTGCATCCGAAAGCCGCGAAAGTTGCAGGTCGCCCAGCGACACGAGCGCTGTCCGAGCTTCCGCCGAGCGAGGCTGCTGAGCTATCAATTTCCGGTAGACGTTCGCGGCTTCCGCAAAGCGCTGCGCGGCCCGTAGCTCGAGCGCGTGACGCAGCAGCTCGCCCGGACCCAGCGGCTCGCCAGAGCTTAATGGCTCCGCCACAGGGTTCGTTCTTGCTCCACCGGCAGAGCTCAGAGCTTCCGGCTTGGCGGGCGTGGACGCAACCGGAGCCGCCGCCCATGGCGCTTCCGCGGCAGCCGCCGCAAGCTCCGGATCATCGCGCAGCAAAGCTAGATCGTTGGCTTCCGCAGCGGCCGTGCTACCGACCGAGGGTTGTGCGCCGAACGCCAGTTCTTGATGCGCGCCGAGCACGCGCTCGTTGGCCCCGGCTGAACGCACCTTCACGGAGCCTCGCAAAACTCGCACCTTGACGGGACCGCCGCTCGTCGCGACCTCCACCGAGAAAATGGTGCCGACCGCGGTCACCACGGTCCCGCCCGTGGATATCGAAAAGCTGGTGCCGGCCGGTTGCGGCGACAGCGACGCGACGACCGTCCCGCGCACGAGCTCCAGCCGCCGATGCGCCAGCGCCGTGTCGGCGATCCGGAGCTCGCCACCGGCCGAAAGGCATGCGCGCACGCCGGGCTCGATCAACAGACACGCAGGCGATCCACCCGCGCGCAAGGTTTCGCCCTCGGCAACGGCTTCGCCGATCCTTCGGGCGGCGCTTCGTGCCGTCAGCGAGCTGCCCGAGCCGACCACGACCCGCGCCACCGACGTCGCGGTGCCGTTCAGGCGAGAGGATACAAAAAAGATACCGGCCGCTGCTGCCGCTGCCGTCGCGCCGAGCGCCAAGCCCAACGCTAGACCGTGCCGTGACTTGGCGCGGACAGGCGTCGGTCGAGACTCAGTGGCACCGAGCTCACTCCAAAATTTCGTGAGCACGGCATCCTCGAGCAACAGATCTCGCTCCGCTGCCGGCGTCGGACCGGCTTGTTGCGACTCGAGGTCACGCCACGCCGACAGCTCCGCACTGCACGCCTGGCAGAGTCGGGCATGCTCGATGCTAAAGCGTGCGTCATCTGCCGATACCTCTATTTCTAGGGCTTCGCGGTCAGCGATGCTCGCCCAACGCTCACAATCGCGCCGGCTCATGGCTTCACCTCCAGACGCAATCCCACCACGCGATCTTTGCGGATCATTCTGCGCACTGCCAAGCGCCCGCGACTGATGCGCTTCTTCACCGCGTTGGGACTGCTGTCGACCATCTCGCCGATCTCTTCGAGCGAATAGCCGGAGGCGTGGCGCAGCAAGAGCACCATGCGGATTGGCTCCGGCAAGCGCCCTAGGTACTCGCTCATCGGCCGTACCACGTCGTCGGCTGCGGACGGCTCTGGCGGCGGCTCGGCAACCTGTTCGAAGTCAGCCTCGAAATCGACTTGATCGAAGGCACGGCGGCGTCGTCGTACCAGCAGCGCAGCGGCTCGTACGACGACGCGCTCTGCCCAGCGTTCGATGGAACCGAGGCCCCTATACTGTTCCGCAGACTTGAGGATTTCCAGCAGCGCTGCCTGGGCAGCGTCATCGGCGTCGGCAGGATTGCGCAGGAGTGAACGGGCGACACGCCGGACTTTGCCGCTGAGACGAGCAACGAGCTCACGCTGTGCGCCGCGATCGCCAGCTGCGACCCGCGCCATGAGCTGAGCGTCCTGCTCGAAGGCTGGTTGGGCCGCCCCGTTGGAGCCTTGGGGCAGCTCGGGCGGAACAAGGGAAACATCACTCGATGTCTCGGTGCTCGGCGAGGCAGATTGCGGGCCTCTATTTTTCATCACCACAGCTCCGCCACAATCCCCACGCTGAGCGCGGGGCGCAACCGTCTGACGTGGATCGCCACCGGGGCCGTCGAACTATCGGATAGATAGTCGAATTTGTTGAATAATACGTCAGCCCCGAACAGACCTACCAGCCGCAAGCGCGGCAGGAATTTCCAGTCGAGCCCCAGCCTTGCTGACGCTCCTAAGAAGACTCGGCCCGAGTCTGCCGTCGGCTGATGGCCCGCCGCCGCTTGGGTCGTGGAACGCAATACGTAGTCGGCGAAAGTACCGAGCTCAGCACGAAGGGCCAGCGGCGCAGGCGAACGGTAGCCAACGGCGAGCTCAGCGGGTCGTCGTACCAGGTGCGCCGCGAGGCCCCCGGTGACGATGTCGACAGGAGCCAAGAAAGAGAACTTGGCCGCCACGAAGACGCCGCGCCCGACGCGGGCAGCCAGCTGTAGCCCGACGCCGCTTTGCCAGGGCGCTTCCTGGGCAAACGAGCTGCCCTGGTACGAGACTTGGAGACTGGCTCGGGGCGTCGGCGGCGTGCGTTGTAGGCGCTCGCGCTCGCGTGGCCTGGCGGGGACTGGAGGTTTCGATGGTTCGGCCGACGTCTCTACCGGTTGCATCGCGAGCCTACCGACTTCGAGCAGCTCCTGGACCCCGGCGCTGGCGATCAGGGCGGCCTTTTCGGAGGTCGCGCTCGGGTCGTCACTGCCAATCGGCAAGCGTCGCATCCAGGTGCGCCCTTGCCGAGGCTCGACCCAATACACGCGCAGTTCTACATCGCCGACCTCTTCGACGAACAGTACCGCGGCTGCTGCATGCTTTCTGCCGAGCGCCACCGCGAGGTCCACGCGCGCGCTCGTCGTCGCCTTGGGAGTATCGACTCGTTCGACGATCAACGTCGCTGACAGATCGGTCAGGTGGATGCGGAGCGTCTCCAACCGCGCAGCCGCAAGCGGAGACGCCGGGGATATGTCCAAAACCAGCACGGATCGCGAGCCCGCGTCGGCCGATTCGGCCAGGGATGTTCGCGGCGTCGTCATGGCCCATGTGAGACATGACAAGGTCAAACCTGAGGTTTTAACCCATCGTTTGAATCTGGACTCGGACAGGGAGTGCACCGAACCTAGAAGACTCCAGGCTGATTTTCAGGCGGCACACCGAAGGCGTAGTTGCAGGCGGCCAGGTATTCGGGCTTGTCGCAAACCTCGCCGTGACCGAGTGCGACGACGAGGCGGTGGGAATCGGCGTAGGGGGGCTGCTCGGTAACCACGTCTCGAGGTGTGCCGCTGAAGCCAAGTCGTTGCATGGCAAAGAGGTGCTGCGCGTGCTGCTCGTCGGCACTTCCCGTGACGCCGAAGAAGCGCTCGATGGGAGTTGCCGGTCGCTCGTCGAGCCAGCTGGCGATGCGGCTAGGCTCGCAAGGCAAGTCCGGGCCCGGACAAGAGTTATCACGCGGCCCAGCGATTGATACCGCGCGCGCGACCCGGACCAGCATCGCAAAGCGCGCCGCATTGCTCGCTCCGTGCGAGATGCCGGTGAAGATCACGTCCGACCAGCGGACGCTGCCATCGGCCTGGAGGTAGTAGCCCCAGTCCTCTCGCGGATATTCAGCCTGCAAGTGCGCGAGCCCCTTAGCGGCGCGCTGTGCGACACCGTCCGCCGGTCGCATATGAATATTTGCGAAGTCACCCTGCGTGGTGTGCTCGATGCCATCGAAGACTTGTTGGCGGGCATCGCCGTAGAAGTTCTGATCGCCGCTACCGATGTCGTAGTTCTGAAACGCCGCGACAGCGAGCACGTGAAAGCCGCGGCGTGCACAAAACTCCCCCGTGGCGCCGATGTGGCCGTCGGTATTACCGGCGCCGCCAAAGACCAAAACCAACTTGCCCATGAGCTTGTTCGCTCGATTGTCGAAGATGGCGCGCTCGATGTCGTCGTTGAAGCTCACGTCGGAGTCGGCGGCACTGGCCAGAAACTGATGCTCGTAACGTGCGGGCTCGGCGTTGACATCGAGCGGTCGAACAGAAACTGCATCGAGGCCGGAGCCAGCAGAGCCCGCCGTAGCCGCCGATCCCCCAGCGCTACTGAAGTCGACGAGCGCCGCCCCGCCCTCAGCTAGTCCGCCTGCAGCATGGCCAGCTGCATGGGTCTGCCCGGCTGCCGCGACCGCCATCCCGCCCGTTCCCGCGCCTTGCGCAGGCGACGCGGCATGCTCCGCGCAGGCCAGCAGCAGCAATACCGGCAGCAGCTTGGTCACTCGAGCGCGTGGTTGGTTGCTCATTGGGTTGACTTGGCGCCGGGGTCGCGACTGCTCGAACCTTGTCATGCCCTGTCGTTTCAGCAAATGAGCCGCGCGCCTTCCACACGCGTCGGGGTCCGAGCCACTGGTCAGGTTACAGCCGACATTGCGAGCCGTGCACTAAAACTACGCCGAGCCGATATTCGATCTTCGATCCAAAATAGGTGGGCCCCGAATTCGGGGTGCGATGCACTCGGGGGAATGGCGACATCGCGGATCACGAGCCTTGCGGCGCTGTTGGCGCTGAGCTCTTGCACGGGTTACCTGGGGTCATCCCAAACCCGACCCGATGCGAGCGATCTGCCGCAGCCAGGCGCGGCAGGCAACGCGCCTGCAGGCGGCTCGGGCGCGCCTGCGGTCGCCGCCAGCGATCCGAACCAGCCGACGATCGAAAACCCGCCGGTGCTGGCCCAAATCAGCTGCAAGCCCGGGGACGACCCGCTCGGCCCGACGCCGCTGAAGCGGCTCAGCAAGGCTCAGTACCGAAATGCCGGCATCAACGTCTTCAACCTCACAGGAGGTCAGCAACTGGGTTCCCAGATTGCGACTGAGGTGCTGACCAACTACGCGCTCATCCCCGAAGATTCCAAGACGGTGCCGAACACCGGCATCAAGACGGCTATCACGGGCTTCGACAAGACCGATTCGACGGTGAGCCAGTACCACACCGACGGCTCGTTCTTCGTGGGCCTGGCCACCGGCGCTTCGTTCGTCAAAAACCTAGCCTGGGTCAAGAGCGAGCTGCAGGCCGCCACCGCCCTGTTGAAGCGAACCGAGGATTGCTCGACGCTTCCGCCGAGCTCCAGCTGTATTCGCAACTTCATTGCCGGGTTCGGGCGCCGAGCACTCCGGCGCCCGCTCACGCAGGCAGAGCTCGACGACTACGTGTCGATGTACCAAGAGCTGGGCGCCGCCGACTACACCGCGGGTCTTTCCGGCGTCATCACTAGGTTTTTCATGTCGCCGCAATTCCTCTACCAAGTGGAGGTGGAGGGGACACCGGTGGATGGCCGAAGCGATCTGCTGAGCCTGACGCCTTACGAGCTGGCCAGCCGTTTGTCGTTAGCCCTTCACAACGACATTCCCGACGCAGCACTGGATCGCGCGGCGGACGATGGCTCACTGATGACCGACGCAGGCTATGCAATGCAGGTCGAGCGGCTGTTCAACGGCGGCAGCGAGACAACGCAGGACATTCTTCGCACCACCATCTCGGGTGACTCACTCAACGAGACTACACCGTATCAAAACTCTTACACGCCGGCGCAGATCGTCATCGACAACTTCTTCAACCAATGGCTCAAGGTGTATTCGAACAAGTCCTTCGAATACTCGAACCTGAATCTGCAAGCGCTCGCCGACCACGACCACCCCACGTACCTGAGCGCCGGCATGCACCATCAGCATTTCAACTCGCTCCAGCAAGAGGTCATCAATCTCTACAGCTATTACACGTGGAAGACCCCGGGCACGTTCGCGGACCTGATGACCACCGACAAGCTCGCTTACATCGGGCACGACCCGGAGCTTCTGCTCGACGAGCCGGCCTGGGGAGCTGGCGCAGCCGAGCCACCTTTTTGGAACGCGCCCAGCGCACCGCCCATGCCCAGCTACCCGGCAGGCCAGCGCGACGGCCTGCTGAACCGCGCCTTTTTCCTGATGTCCGGCAACGAAACCACCAATCCGGTCCGGCGGGGCGTGTTCGTTCAAAGGCAAATCCTTTGCAACCTGCTGCCGAGCCCGGATCCGAACGCGCTACCTGACCGCGCGCTCGAGGCTCCCGAAGCGCACCCCGACGCGAGCACCCGCGAGCGCTTCGCCGCCAAGACCGCGCCGGGGCTTTGCCAGACGTGTCATGCGACCATCAATCCCACGGGCTTTGCCTTCGAGAACTACGACTCGCTCGGGCGCGCGCGCGGTCAGGAGCTGGTCTTTGGCCCCAATCACGAGGTGGTGGGCTCACCCCGCATCGACTCCAGCGGCAGCGTGGAACTCGACGACGGAGTTGCGATTGCAGTGAAAAACGGCTCTGAGCTGATGCACGCCATCGCCGGCAGCAAGCTGGCGAACGAGTGCTTCGCGCGGCAGTACTTCCGATTCGTGTTCGGTCGCACCGAAACCGAAGGCGACGGCTGCCTGCTGAGCGAGCTCTACCAGGCGTCGACGACCAAGGGCATGCTCGACATGTTCGCTCGCGTCGCCAAAACGCCCGGTTTCAAGCTTCACCACGTAGGGCCCCAGTAGGAGACGTAAGATGAAGATGAAACGCTTTTCACGACGACAGTGCCTGCAAGGGCTGGGCGGAGTCACGCTGGCATTGCCGATCTTGGAATCGTTCAGTGACCGCTCGGCGCTCGCGGTGCCAACGCCCGCGGCCACGCGCTTCGTCGCGGTCAAGAGCTACAACGGCCAGCGCGACCGCTACTGGAACCCGACGAGCCTGCCAGCCCTGACCCAGGCTGGCGAGGCGATCCAGAGTGCGCCGCTCAGCTCGTTCTCTGCCGGCGTCAACCCGATCTGCGCCGGCTTCGCGCCTTACCACTCCAAAATGAACTTCGTGCAGGGACTCGACGTGGTGCCCGGCCTTGGCCACAACCGCGGCGGAATGCTGGGGAATTTCAATGACTACACCCCCACCATCGATCAGGTCATGGCCTACTCGCCCAAGGTCTACCCCGTCGAGCCGGCGATTCGTTCACTCTTGCTGGGCTACGCGCCCGCCGACGGCGGCAGTTTCTCGTACACGATGAGCAGCGGTACGCTGGTACAGCTACCGGCTTATCGGAGCGTTCAGGCGGCGTTCGATCGCGTGTTCTTTTCAGCAAACCCGGCGCAAGCTCAGGCTCAGCAGACGATCGTCGATCGCGTTTACCAAGACTATCGAGCGCTGAGCTCCAATCCGCGCCTCAGCAAGAACGATCGACTCGTGGTCGAGCGCCACCTGACAACGGTTCAAGAGCTCCAGACGCGCCTGAAAACCCAGGCTCCCTTGGCTCTGGGCAGCGGCAGCTGTCCCAGCGATCCGAGTGCCACGCGGCCCGTGGCCGGCGCCGAGGTGCCCTCGTCATTGCTCGAAATCGAGCAGTACTACCGCGACCTGTGCGACCTGATCGTGGTCGCTTTTGCGTGCGGGGCTACGAAGGTGGCCACACTGCAGATCGAGTTCCCCAAGTCGTTCACTCCCAACGACTGGCACGGCCATTCTCACGATTCGGAAACCGAGCCGAACCCAGTCGAGCTCGAGATCAACCAATGGATAGCCGAGAAAATCGTGCTCGAGCTGGTCAAGCGGCTGGACGTAGTCGAGGCTTCGGGGTCGACTTATCTCGACAACTCGGTCGTAGTTTGGGGCAACGAGATTTCGATTGGTGCCGCGCACCGCAGCGAAAACATGCCAACCGTCATGTTCGGCAGCGCCGGGGGCAAACTCACGACGGGCAACTTCGTGAGCTATTGGAACGCGGCGGCCACGAAGGTTCCGACCGTCGTCGGCGGCAGACCCTACAATCAGTTGCTCGTCACCCTGCTGCAAAGCATGGGCCTCGCGCCCGGCGACTACGAGCGCCCGGGCCAGCTCGGCTACGGCGGTGCCAGCACGACCGATCCGGCTCGCGCCGCGTACTACGCGCCTTTGCTGAGCCAGATCGGCGAACGCCTACCCGTCATCGCGGGGTAACTCCGCGTGAGTGAAGCGTGGGCGGTCCGCGCTTCTCACTCCAGCACGAACGTGAGCTTCATCGTAACGCGGTACTCGCTAACGACGCCGCCTTCAATGACGACCTTCTGGTCTTGAATCCAGGCCCCGCTCACGTTTTTCAGGGTCTTGTGAGCACGAGCGATGCCTTGCTTCATTGCGTCGTCGAACGAAATGGTGGAGCTGCTGATAATCTCGGTGGTTTTTGCGACAGACATGGAGCCTCCCTAGTGTGAGTGAGCACACGTAGCAAGCGAGGACGTCAACGTGACAGTCCTGATCCGTTGTCGGGGCCCTGCGCGAGGGCGGCCCCAGGAAGGGGTGCGGCAGCGGGATCGGGATCGGTCTCGGCAGGGGCTTCGGGCAAGCCAGAGGCGGGGCCGGGCTCGGGCAGGGCCTTTCTCGGAGTCGACGCGGAGCCGGGTATTTCGGTATCGGTTGCGGGCTTCGGCCCTGGGTTTCGGCCGTCTCCTTAGCAGACAGGACTTGGTGGCCGCGAAAGCTTGGTGGTGGTGGTCGTGATGAGCGCGAACAAGCAGTCGCTCATCAACGTCTTGCGAAACCGCTGCCGACTCCGAATTTGTGCTGACCCGAAACCGCTGCCCCGACCGACCCCGATCCCGCTGCCGATCAGCCGATCCCGCTCCCCAACCCGGCCCGATCACCAATCAAGGCTGGTCAACGTCAAAGCACTCGACCTGCATTTTGATCCCACGTTCGTGCTCTAGCGTGACTCGGCGAAGAGAGGGGCTCGTCTGCGGCTAAAAAGCGCCAGTGCCGCAACAAATTCTCGGCTTTGCCAGGTTGCGACTAGCGTTGCTTTGCCTTCAGGATCTGAAAGTACCGGCGAGCCAAGCCCGAGGCCTCCGCGGCCCTCGATACGTTGCCACCGTGCTTGCTCAGGGCGCGCTCGACGTAGCGTTTTTCGAATTCGGCAAGCGCGCGCTCACGCGCTTGGCTGTAGGGCAGATCCAGATTGAGTAAGCGTTCGAAGATGTCGCGACTGGTCGAGACGGGCGAGCTCGGTTCGTCTGCCAGCTCGCCAAGGGCCGCCATGCGAGCAACGGCATTGCGCAGCTCTCGGACGTTGCCCGGCCAGGAGTAATCGCGGAGTCGTGCGCCCAGTGCAGCGGGCAGTGGCCCCTGGCCACCGAGTGTAGGCCAAAAATGACGTGCGAGTCGCTCGGCGTCGCCGCTGCGCTCGCGCAAGGGCGGCAGAGCGATACGCGCTACGGCGATGCGATAAAAGAGGTCGTCCCGAAACCTGCCTTCCTGAATCTCCAAGTCGAGATTGCGACGTGTGGCTCCGATCACGCGGACGTCGACGTGCAGCCAACGCTCCGAGCCGACCCGCGCGACCTCGCCCCGCTCGATGGCGCGGAGCAGCTTGGATTGGATTCGAAGCTCCAGATCACCCAGCTCATCGATGAACAAGGTTCCGCCTTGGGCGAGTTCGAACACGCCTCGTCGAGCGTCGGTTGCGCCCGTGAAACTGCCGCGTTCGTGCCCGAACAGCGCTGATTCGACCAGGCTTGACTGCACCGCCGTGCAATCGAAAACGATGAAGGGTTTGTTGGCGCGCGGGCCTAGCTCGTGCAACGACTCGGCCAGGATTTCTTTGCCAGTGCCGGTCTCGCCCTCGATCAGACAGGGCACGTTGGAAGCGGCGAGGCGCTCACACAGCGGGTAGATACGCCTCATTTCGGGGCTCTCGCCGAGCACCTTGCCGAAGCCCTTAGCGGCGGAGATTTCCCTAGGGGCCGCCGGACCTGGCTCGACGACCAGGACCGTTTGGCCGAGCTCGACGCGCTCGCCACCGAGTAGGCGGGCTTCGATGACGACAGCGCCGTTGACACGCGTTCCATTGGTCGAATCCAGATCGCGAAGCCGCAAGCCACTCTGCTCGTCTCCAACCAGATCGAGCGATAGGTGACGACGCGAGGCGTGCCGGTCACTCAGCCGCAACTGGCACGCCGGGCTCTGTCCGACGAGCACCGACTCGGAGCCATCGACGAGCAACGATAGTCCGGCGTCTGGACCCTCCAGAACTCGAACGGTGTACGAGGCATCTGCTTTCAGTGACGCGCGTTGATAGTGCGCCGTCTCGGGTTCGGGAGCCGGGCCTTGATTCATCGCTTGTGCACGCTAGAAATTGCCGCTCGCGGTAACGAACGTGGGTAGTGTCATCGATGCCTGTGCGCTCGCGACGGGGCCCGGCGCCGCCGTCAACCAGAACCAAATCGCACCGCCTGCCGACAGCGCCGAAACGCCGAGCGCGATGTCACCGATCAGCAGCTTCTGTCGCACGGGAGCCAACTGTGCGTCGCTGCAGCGTTGACCGCAAGTGCGACTGAGGTCGGTGCGGTCGGCTCGAGCCGACAAACCGAGCCCGACTGCTACGCCGAGCGCCACGAGGCTCGAACCCGCCAGTGCCCAAGCTCGCGTGTCCGGGGGCTTCGAAGTCAGCGACGTGGGTCGGTCCACCGGGATGACGAACCGCACGAGGCGGCCCTGTTCCCCGTCCGCGAGCGTCACACGTTCCTCCAGCAGATCGCTGGCGTGCTGGATGCGCAGCGTGTGCGGTCCGGGGTCTAGCTGGAGCGCGTTGCCGGCTGCACCGTCAGTCACGATCTTTCCGTCAATCCACAGCTTCGCGGGGGGAATGTCTTGTCCGGTCGAGTCGCGCAGCGAGATCACCAGCGAGGGGATCCTGGGCACAACGGCTGAAAGCCAAGCACCGCAGTCGGTCCGCACGATGGCTGGACAGCTTTCCGCCGCGCAGGCAACGAAGGCTCGCTGAGCCTCGAGCAGCTTGCCGCTGTCGCGCAGGCGTTGCCCGCTGTCGGACTCGGCGACGCATTCGCGCTTGTCGTCTCGATCATCGGCGTGCGCTGAATGCGCGTGCAACGCGACGAACAGCACCGATAGGGAGCCAGCGAGCTTCAAAGGCAATCGAGCTTGAAGTGTTTGTGGCCCAGGGTGTCCAACGTGTACGGTGGATCGCAGGCCTTGGACCTACCGGTCGGAGCGCTGGCCACCTTCCTGATCAATGCAGGACGCGCCACGGCAGTCTTGTGTTGCTTGGCTGCAGTCGAGACGCTGGCGACCGCTTGTGGGGCGACGCTCGAAGGTTCGTTGATCCCTGGGGCTCTGCCTTCTTTGACCGAGGGCGCGGCGGCGGTCTGTTGCGGAAGGTCGCCTGCCGGGAAGGCGGCCGCGACGGGCTTCGCGTCGCGGGGGGGCGGACGGCTGCTCGCAAGCCATAGCGCGAAACCGCCCAAGCCCAGCGCTGCCGCTACCAGCCCAAGCCATGGCATGCCTCTCCGCACCGGGTTCGACGTTCGGCTGCGGCTCAACGAGGCTGAGCTGATTGTGCCTTCGTTGGGAGCTTCGGCAGCCGAGACCAGCTGCGAAACTGCATAGCGCCCCGACTCGATGTGTGTGATCAGCGCTTCGCGGCGGGCCAGATCGTCGGCCATCAGGTTTGCGGCCCATGCCCCGAGCTCGCTCGGCGTAGCGGGCGGCAGCAGATCCTCGAGCGCCATGGCCATCTCGCGAGCCGTTGCGAAGCGTTGGCGCGGATCCTTGGCGAGTCCGCGCACGACGAGCCCGTCGAGCGTCGGCGAAACGTCGGCGAATGCGCTCGGCCGTGGTGGCTTCTTGGCCATCACCTGCTGAATGATCGCCGCCTCGTTGTCGGCATCGTGCAGGCGCCGCCCCGCCAGCAGCTCCCACAGCATGACCGCAGCGCTGTAGACATCGGCGGTTCGAGTGACCTCGTCGCCGCGCATCTGCTCGGGCGCCATGTAAGCGAACTTGCCGCGCACTCGGCCATCGGTCGTGGTGCGCGAGCGGCTGACCGCTTTGGCCACGCCGAAGTCGACCACACGCACCACGCCGTCGACGCCGACCATGGCATTCTGTGGCGACACGTCGCGATGGACGAGATGGAGCGCCTGCCCCTTTTCGTCTTTGGCTTCGTGCGCGGCGTGCAGGCCCGTTAGCATGCCGAGCACGATCGCACTGGCGATCCGTTGCGGAACCGGTGCCTTGGCGTGAGTTGCGCTGCGCAGAAGGTGTGACACCGTCGCCCCGTGCACGTACTCCATGACCAGCAGCAGCTGTCCGGCTTCGGACACCACGTCGAGCACTGGTACGACGTTCGGACTGCGGATGCGCGAGGCCAGCCGCGCCTCATCGAGGAACATTGCAACGAACTCGGGGTCTTGCGCATACTGCGGGTGCAGCCGCTTGATCGCGACCGTACGCGAAAACTGGCTATCGCCGACGATCGATCCGAGATGGACTGCCGCCATGCCACCCGTCGCGATGACGTCATGGATGACATACCGACCCACGCGCTGGGCGGTAGGATGATCAGTAACGGCAGCCACGTCGACCACCAGCTTACCACCGCGCCCTCGCCGTGAAAGCGTTGGCGCCGTTTCCGTGGCTCGCGCTTCTGGGATCCGATACGCTAACGGTTCTGATGCGTCCGGTGGTGCTCGCCTTCGGTGCAGCGGCGGTTGGGTGTTCGCTCCTGGTACCGCTAGACTCGCTGCAAAATGGCCGTGATAGCGGCGCAGGCGGCTTGCTGACCGGAGGCGGAAGAGCTGGTTTCGGTGGCGCTGGCGCTGGAACCGTTATCGGGAACAACGCTGGTGGCGCCGGCGGGGACGCCGAACCGATATGGGTCTCGGCCGACTGCGCGAGCACGGCCATAGCGACAGGTAGGGAATGGTATGTCTCGGTTTCTGGCCTCGACACTGCCACGGGTAACGAAGCCACGCCGCTCGCATCGCTGCGCGCAGCGGCAGCTCTGGCAAAATCGGGCGACGTCATCCGGCTCGGTGCAGGTGAGTTCAACGAGCTAGCGACCGTCGCGCTCCCGCGTGGAGTTGCGTTGACTGGCGCCGGCGAGCGCGCCACGACTCTGCGCGTCGCCGAAGGCGATGCCGTCCTTTCACTGGCGGACGCCGCTGCGAATCTCATCAGCCAGCTGAGCATCGACGGCAATGCGCGCGTGACGCCGGTGGGTCTGCGCGTGACGGGTGCTCGTGGACTGACGCTCTCCTATGTGCAGTTTAAGGGCTTTTCGCGTTCCGCGGTCACGCTTTCGCGCGGCAAAACGGGCCTCAACCAGGTCCTGGTTTGCCGCTCTAGCTTCAGCGCCTGTGCGGCGGTCGACATGGCCAAACAGCCCTATGTGGACACGGCCTGCATCTCCAGTGAGCCGCTAACGAACTCGCGTTTCGCCGACCTCAAAGTCCATGAGGACCGCGGCGCCGGCATTTACATTCAAGGCAGCACCGACGGCAGCGACAAGCTGAGCGAAATGGAGCTACTGGGCCTCGACGTCCAGGTTCCGGACTTTCGAGGCGGCAGCTTTGCGCCGCAGTACTCACTGGCGATTCGCAACGTGAATTTCGACGGCGTCCGCATCGCGAGCAGTCGCTTCAATCAACCGGTCGCGGTCTGGCAGCAGGATTCGACGGCCCCGCAACGCCTCGAGATCACGACGTCGCGATTCGAGCCGCGAGCCTTCGCGCTCGAGCTGGATGTGGACGATGCGCTCATCCACCACAACTACTTCCACGGCGGTTATTACCCGTTTTTCAACGTGAACAACGGTGGTCCTCGCAACGGCATTCGCGTGCACCACAACGTGTTCGACAAGCTTCGCGCGCCGACGTTGCTCGTTCACTTCGAGCAGCAGCTGAGCGACTTCGGATTCTTCAACAACACCGTGGAGTTATCCGAAGACACCGGTGACGCGCCCCTGTTCAACGTGCCGGTGGACGCGGACTGCGATGTGCGCAACAACATCTTTTTTAGCACGGGCAAGCAGTTGGGAGACGTGGTCGGCCTGATGCCGGGGGCCAAGTTCACGACCAACATCGTGTATCGACTCGGCGCCACCAATTTTCCCGACAATCTCCGAGTCGATCCCAAGCTCGCGGCGATCGGCGACGTGCCCGAAGGGTTCTTCATTCCCGCGCCGGGCAGTCCCGCGATCGGCGCCGGTGTGGTGATTCCGGGTATAGCTGACTCGGCTCCGGTCGATCTCGGAGCGTGCGCTCACGACGAGGTTCACTGCCTCGGGCTCAGCCCTTAAAACGACCTCGCTGCGATCGCCGAGATCGCGGGCGCGATCGGTCACGTCGCACGCTGACAAGCACCTACAACGCGCGTTTTGTCGCAGAAAACGCACGATTTGGGGTGCTTTGACGAGGGGGGAGCAGGGCAGGCGCCCGGCACGCGCGTTGCACTCTGCTTGGAACCAACGCGAGGAACCCCGACTCCATGCTGAACACTCGAACGACATGTGACTTGAGCACGCGCTGGGGAGCGACGCTCGCGATTGCGACGGCGTTGACCGCGTGCACGGGCCAGATTCAGGGAACCGGCGGCCTCGCCGGCGCGGTTCCCGGCGAGGCTCTAGGAGGTCCACTGTCTGCCGGTAGTCCCGACGGTGATCCGCGCGTGGCGACGTTACCGTTTCCGGTGTCGACGAACGGTCGACCGTCTGCCCTGCGGCGCCTGACGCGCGACGAGCTGGTGACGAGTCTTTCCGCGCTCGTCGGGACCGCGCCAAAGCGAGCCGACTTCCCCCAAGAGCCACGCTCCGGCCACGGGCCGTTGTTCACCACCGGCGTCTCGTTCATCGGCACCGAGGTGAGCAAGCTCGATCAGCTCATCGACGACTTCGCTACGGCTCAAGCTCCAACCTTCTTGGCAAAGTCGGGTTGCAAGCTGAGCGATCAGGCACAGCGTGATTGTTTGCTGGATTGGTCCGTAAAATTCGCCGAACAAGCGTTGCGGCGCCCGCTCGTGGCCGGAGAGCGCGACGGACTTCAAACCATCATCGGCAGCGTCAAGGGCTTGGCCGACGCGGACAAGCTCGCGATGGAGGGCGTACTGCGGGCGATTCTGTTCGCGCCGTCTTTTCTCTATCGCACCGAGCTTGGCACCGCGGCTGCCGGCAATGGCCCGCGCACGCTCACGCCGAGCGAAATCGCCGCGAAGTTGAGCTTCCTGGCCACGCTCGGTCCGCCAGACGCAGTGCTACAGGCGGCCGCCAAATCCGGAACGTTAAGCAGTGGCCCGGAACGCGCCAAGCAGTTTGCGCGACTCTCCGCGACAGGCAGCGGCGCTCACGCGCTGGCCGTGCTCGTCCTTGAATGGCTCGGGGCCAACGAGCCCAAGGTCGAGTTCAAAGCGACCAAGTACCTCGGCGGCTTGGCGCCCGACTTCGCCGCCGCCCTGCGCGCCAGCGCCGAATCGACGATCACTCGGGTTCTCTCCAGCGCCACCCCGACACTCCAAGCCCTGCTCACCACCGACACTTACCTCCAAGATGCCGCCGTTCAAAGCGTGATGCAGCCCGCTGGCTCGGGCAAGACCGCGTCCGGCGACGGACCGACGACGGCGCGCGCCGGCCTGCTCATGCATCCGCTGGTGATCGCAGCTCACACCAAGGAGGACGGTTCGTCTCCGTTTCAAATTGGCTCGGCGCTGCGTGAGGTTGTCATGTGCAACCCCGTTGCCGCTCCCCCCCCCGGTGCCACGGCACTTGCCAAGCAAGACGTCCCGCCCGGTCTGACAACGCGCGAGAGCTTGGAATATCGCACCGCTGCCGGCCCGGTCTGCAACGCCTGCCACTCTCAGTTCGCGCCGGTCGGTTTTGCGTTCCTGCCGTTCGATCCGGTGGGCCGCTGGCAAGTCCAAGATCCGACCGGAAAACCCTGGAATCTCGCCGGACAAATCCAAAACTACGACGGCAAGCTGATCGGTTTCGACTCGCCGAGCAATCTAGCCAAGACGTTCGCGGACGAGCCGCAAGTCAAAGGCTGCTTCGCGCAAGTTGCGCTCGAATGGTCCCTTGGTCGCACGTTGGTCGCTGAAGATCAGACCCAGATCGTAGCTCTGAACGAGATCGCTCAGGCCACCGAAGGCGGCGTCGCGAAGCTTCTCGAAGCCATCGTCTCCGCGCCCCAGTTCACGACTGCCGTCTCGCCGAGGTAATCCATGAAGCACAGCAACCTTGCTCACCGCCTGCTGTCGCGCCGCAACCTGCTCCGAAACGCCGGGCTCATGGCACTGTTGGCGCCGGTGTTCCGGCAGATGGACGCCACTGCCGCCGGCGTGATGGCGCCGCGCCGCGTGATTCTGATGTATTCACCGAACGGCTTAATGAAGGCCAACGGGCCTGCCTCGGGTAGCGAGAACGACTTCAAGCTTCATGACTGGTGGAAGCCGCTCGAACGCCACAAGGCCGATGGCATCTTCATGTCGCACACGGCCTCGACCGGCGCCGGCACCGTAGAAGGCGGCGGCCACGGCTTGGGCGGGCAGACCTATAGCGGCTACGGTAGCGGCGCGGACGGCGACCAGTACTCGAACCGCGGTGAAACGATCGATCAGGTGATCGGCAAGCGCCTCGAGGCCGAAGGCCGCGCTGGCGTGAAACGCTCGCTGGTTTGGGGCAATGTCACGGCCAATCAGGCCGGCGGCACTGGCGACGCCTTCTGCGCCGGCTCGGGCCGTAACATCACGCCCGAAACGAACCCGTCGAAGGCGTGGGCCGAACTCTTTGCAAAATTCATGACGCCGCAAACGAGCGACGCTGACAAGGCTCGGGCCGCGGCGCTACTCGCCCGCAACCAAAGTGTGCTCGACTTCGTGGATCGCGATTGCTCGGCCATGCAAAACGCCCTTGGCTCCGAAGGTATGCGTCTGTTGGACGATCACTGCACCACTGTGCGCACGCTCGAGAAGAATCTGGTCTCGAGTCTGCGGACCGGCGGCATGTGCGTCAAGCCGCCCGATCCAGGTAACAAGGATTGGCCAAACCCCGAGAACATCGAAGAGCAAACAAGCGTATTCGTTGCTCTGATGGCCACCACGCTCGCGTGTGAGCTGTCACACGTGATTGCGTTTCAGATCGGTGCGCAGGGGGCGCGCAATCGCCTGCCCGACAGCTATGGCGTGCCGAGCTCGCCCCAAGCCGATTCAGGCGATTCTGGACCTGCCCATCACCCGTGGACGCACCAAGGCGACTCGAGCGACAGAACCAAGACGATGCAGATCTTCGCCACCTTCTACGCGAACCAGGTCGCGTCCTTGCTCGACAAGCTCAAAACGACCACGGATGCGTCCGGCAAACCGCTGCTGGACTCGACGATGGTGCTTTGGATGTCGGAGCTAGGGGGCAACGAGAAGAGCGGAGATGCGCACCAGACCAGCTCGATTCCGACGCTGCTGTTCGGCAGCGGACAGGGCACCTTCAAAACCGGACGCTACATTCGCGGCAAGTCCGACGACACTTCCATGAGCGGCTCCAACTACGTCGAGGCAGGGCGCGATAGCGCGCGGCTCCTCGTCTCGCTCGTTCAGTACATGGGTCTCACCGACGTGAAGACGGTCGGCGCCACGGGTATCGACGGCCCGCTCGCGTCGCTCTACGTCTGAGCTTGCGAGTCCGTTACCTCAGCGGTTGCAACCGATCCGTTCGGTACCCAGCGCCAGCTCGTCGATCCACACATGCATGTCAGGCGTCGTGCGCGTGATTACCACCAAGCCCAGGTAGGCGCTGTCAAAACTGTCGCCCGCCGGAAGCGCCCAGTTGGGGTCACCCAAGTTGGTCTTTCCCGATGACTCGACCCCGCCGTCGTTCAGCCACCCGCGGGCGAACTTTTGCTTGGGGTCGAACTCCCATTCGACGCACATCCATTTGCCGGCACTGAAGTGGCCCGCGTCAACGGCGTGATCGTTCGGGGAGGTCAAGCGCATGGCCCCGACGACGCCGGTCGAGAAGCCCATGTAGTCGTTCTGCGCCGGGCTCTTGGCGCGAAAGAACTCGACGTGCTGAAAGGTGTCGTAGTTGTCGCCGGGGTTACGAAAAATTGGCGTTTCCTCTTGCGACCAAACGTAAAGGCGTCCGAATAGGTGCTGCTTGAGTTGCTCGGGCAGCTTGCTCAACTTCAGTACCTGCGATGCCTGCCCAGCCTTAAAGCTGAGCTCGAGCGCGTGAGTGCCGCGGGCGGCGTGTGCGCTGCCGATGTGCGGCGCGCCGTTCTCGACCTGCCAGCGCTGCGAATCTATGCTTGCTCCCTCGAAGTCCTCGCACAACAGAAAGCCGCTGCCGGCGCACTGGGAAGGTCCGAAGACCAAGGCGCCGCTCGCGGCGACCGCACCGGTGCCGCCTGCTCCGACGATGCCCGCACTCCCTCCGCTGCCTGCTGTAGCGCTCGACCCGGCGCCGCCCCCACCAGGACCGCTCTGGCTCGTCGTTCCGGCACTCGTCGTTGCTGTACTGGGCGCCCCGCCGCTACCGCCGACGCCGACAGTGCCGCCCGCGCTGTTGCCGGCGACTGCCGGCGCGCCGGCCGTGACGTCGTTCGTCCCGCCGCGCCCGCTCGAAGCGGCTGGCAAGGGAGTCGGGCTCGTTCCGCCGTCGTTGCCGGAGCAAGCCAGCGCCACGGCTGCCGCGACGGCAACCGAGCACGCGCCGCCGCGCCTCACGGTGCGACCGCCGCTTTGCGGAAGCTCTCACTCAGTACCAGCCTGCGCAGCAACGGTCGCAGTTGCCCCTTGACCTCGCCGTAGTACGCTACGGTCGAGTCCACCGCTGGCTGTTCGGCGGTATCGTTCAGGCGGCCCGATACGTGGCGGAATAGGTTCTTTACCGTGCAGTCGATCAGCGCTGGGTTGCTGCGAATGACTTGCGCCAGCTCGTGGGCATCCTTGAATGGCACGCCGTCGAGCTCACCGCTCGCGTCCACTGGCTGTCCGTTGTCGGTTGCTTGAAATTGCCCCAGGGCATCGAACTGCTCGAGACCAAAGCCGAGCGGGTCCATGCCGCTATGACAGGCCTTGCAAGCTGGCGTTTTCATGTGGTCGGCTTCCTGTTCGCGGCGTGTTTGTCCGACCGCAGTGACCGGAATGCTCATGTCGATATCTGGCGGCGGGTCCGGAATCGTGCCGCAGAGCACACGCTCACGGATGAAGCGACCGCGCTTGGTGGGCGAGGTCAGGTCAGGCCCAGCGAGCATCGTCAGCAGCGACGGCTCGGTGAGTAGACCGACGCGAGGGCTGTCTGTCGCCAGCACCAGACGCGAAAAGCCATTCGCCGGTGGCGCCACACCGTACAGTGGCGCCAGGTTGGCATCGACGAAGGCCGCGCGTGATTCGAAAATCGACGTCAGGTCGGCCTGCTGAGCAACCCACGTATCGGCAGCCAGCTGCAGCGTGGCTTCGAGCATCGAGCCACGTAGCGCCGGTGAGTCGTTGGCAAAGCGACCGGCGTCCTTGTTGACTCTTTCGACCTTGGCGAGCGCATAGAGATCGGTCGCCATTTCGCGCGCGCCGTCGGCAAGTCGCGCGTCGTCGGCGAGCAACCGATCAGTCTGCGCGCCGAGCGCAGTGCCGGCAACGAGCGCGCCAGCGTCGGCCGCGGCCAATAGCGGTTCGTCCGGCGTGGTGTTCCAAAGCGTGTACGAAAGCCGCGCGGCCAACTCGTGGTCGGTGTAGCTGAGCCTGCCGCCGCTTTGAGAGGCGCCAAGCTCGACGAGGTGGTTGAACTTCGGCGACAGCAACATGCCGACGAGCGCAAACTTGGCACCGATCCAGAAATCCTTAGCGATTGCGCCCGTCGTCGTCACGACGCTGGCGTAGCGCATGACCTCGTCTGCGCTGAGCGGCCGCCGAAACAGTCGCCGGCCAATCTTGCTGACGAAGGTCGCCGCGCACGCCGCATCCGCTGGCCCACTCGGCACGCAGCTGAGCCAAGTCGTGCGAAAATTCGCGTCGGCGAAGGCGCGTTCAGCGACCGTGTTGGCGGCAGTGTCGTAGAGCCGAACGCCCACTCGCGACACCGACGCCGAACGCGCGCCGATTGAAGTGAGACCGCTGACGACGAAGTCTGGTTCAGTGGCAACGCCTTGTGCAGCGTGCGAGCCAAAGATATCGCGCAGCGTGTTCAGATACGCGGCGGAGGTGAGGCGCGTCATCGCCGCGGGTCCAAGCCCAAATTCGCCTGGCGCTGTGGGCAGCGAGCCGATCGGCATACCCGTCGAGCCGCCGCCGACCATCGGGGACGCGCCGCCGTTGCTGCTGCCGGCACCGTTCGGCAGAGCATTGTCTTCGCCCGAAATCGAAGCGTTGCAGGCGCTGGTCACCAGGGCAACGCACACGGTACCCCACAGCGAGCCGCTCCTGACGCATGCTTCAAGCCAAGACATCGTTGAGTGCCTCCGAGGTTTTGGCGCCCCGCACGCCAAACGAACTGAGCGCGGCGCCGACGGCCTTTGCGGCCGTGAAGGTCGCCCGCGTCGTCGGTCCCGAGCCTCTGACGTGCAGCCCGGTCCTGAGCGCGCCACCCGCGTTGCCGGCGATCAGCGTCGGCATGTTGTTGAGCTCGTGATTGCGGGCGACTTCGCTCTGCACCAAAATGGCGCTGTTGTAGAGCACGTTGTTCGCCCCCTCGCTGAAGCTGCTGAGGGCATCCAAGAACTCGGCGAAGCGCTCCATGATGAAGGCCACCGAGCGCGGCAGGTTGGGATCCGACTGGTGCCCGAGCTCGTGGTGATTGTTGGGCAGCGACGGGTTGAGTCGGAACCAGGGGCCCGAGTTGAACGTGCTGAAATTGACGGTGAACACCCGCGTCAGGTCGCACGCTAACGCCGCAGCCAAGATCTTGCTGTTGGCGCGGTTGATAGCGGCAAGTCCGTCTTCGTTACTGTGTACGACGCCATCGTTGATGCCAGTGAGCGCGTCGTTGGGCGGCGTGCAGGTGGTGGGCGAGGTAGTGCCGGGCAGGCTTTCGACCTCCTTCTGCAGCTCATTCAAGCCGTCGAGGTATTGAGCCATGCGGTCGCGGTCCGCCTTGCCGAGCTTTTGATTCAGCTCGTTGATGTCAGCTTGCACGGCATCGAGGTAGACGGCACGCAGCGGCTTGGTGTCCACGGCGCCCGAGCTGATCGGCTGCATCACGCCACCGAAGAGTGATTGAAAAAGTTGTCTCGGGTCGCGCGTAGGCCGGTTCGGCGTGTTCACGTCACTAAACGAGATCGCGTCGTCATAAGCGATCGCCACTTCGAGCGAGGCGCGTGGCGCGCTGCTGGGCAGGCTCTTCGCTACTAGCTGATCGATGGTCGCGGCTCCTGGCTGCATGTCGTGGCCCGGCGCCGGCGGGGCGCCAGCCAGCACCGATGAGCAACCCATGGTGTGGCGGTTGGCGGCGTAGTCGCCGAAGCTCTCGCAATCGAGCCCGGACACCAAGTTGATGGAACGGCGGTGACGTTCGAGCGCCGTGAGCCCCTCGGGCAACACTAGCTGACCCGGGGTAGCGGGCGTCCAGCCCGGGTGGGTTCCGGCGCCGAAGAACCACACGCCGAAGCGCAGCGGTAGCGGTGTTCCATTGGCGTAAGCCTCGCCGTTCCCATCCAGCATGGCCTCGAGGCAAGGCAAGCCGATCGCGACGCCCACCCCGCTCATCACTCCGCGCAAGAGGCGTCGCCGGCCGAGGGTGTTTTTGGCCATGTACCCCAATTGATTCGCCGGAGCTTGGAGAAGCAGGCAGATGACCGCAAGAAATCGCGATCAGCCCTGTAACGATGCTGCGCCGGGTGTATTGGGAAATATCCAAGATGTAGTTCGGTGTGGGCCCACCAGTCGTCAAGACGGTTAGGAATGCGACCCGTGCAACCAACCAACAAGAGTAGTGTTATTTCGGCTCGCGCTTGCTGGCGAATCTTTGCCATGCGCCGTCGCACCACTAGCGAATCACGAGCGGCTCGACGCCCTAGGCTATCCAGACGCCCTTGCCTGCTCGAGCAAGCGGCCGGACCGTAGATTTAGTCAAAATTATGCGCGATTTTCGGCCGAAGGCGGAGAGCCGCTGAGCGATTCCAAAACGGCGCATCGGGGCTCGACCCGGGGCAGCCTTGATTGGTGATCGGGCCGGGTTGGGGAGCGGGATCGGCTGATCGGCAGCGGGATCGGGGTCGGTCGGGGCAGCGGTTTCGGGTCAGCACAAATTCGCAGTCGGCAGCGGCTTCGGACGCGGCAGCGGTTTCGGTCGGCCCTCCAACTTCCTCATCACAAGCTGATCGCCTTCCAAGTCGCGGCAGAGTTGCTGCAGCTGGTGGCGCGCATCCGCATCAACGACGCGGAGCTTCGGCAGCAAGCTCGCAAGAGCGCTAAGTGCGCGGTGCTCAACACCGCGGCTCATTACGACCACCACCACCGAGCTTTCGCGGCCACCAAGTCCTGTCTGCTAAGGAGACGACCGAAAAGCCAGGGCCGAAGCCCGCAACCGATACCGAAATACCCGGCTCCGCGTCGAGTCCGAGAAAGGCCCTGCCCGAGCCCGGCCC
>JBBRMI010000045.1:0-43284 GCA_038230915.1 Polyangiales bacterium
GAACGGCCCCGCGCGAGCGCGGCCCAGCCTCGGGCTTGCCCGAAGCCCTTGCCGAGGCCGCTCCCGAACCCGCTCCCGAACCCCTTCCCGGGGCCGCGCTCGCGCGAGGCCCCGACAACGGATCAAGACTGCGCCGCGACGCGCCAGGGTCGCCGTCTTGGAAAGCCCGTGCTAAGTGGGCCCGCGAGAGCGCCAGTGGACTTATCCGTCGTCATCCCCGTTTACAACGAAGAAGAGAGCATCGATCGGCTGCTCGAAGAGGTGCACGCCGCGCTCAAGCCGACCGGCTTGTCGTACGAGATCGTACTCGTCGACGACGGTTCGCGCGACAAGACGTTCGCCATCCTCGAGGCGCAGGCCAAGCGCGATCCGGCGTTGACGATCGTCAAGTTTCGCCGCAACTTCGGCCAAACCGCCGCGATGCAGGCGGGCTTCGATCACGCGCGCGGCGACGTGATCGCCACGATCGACGCGGACCTGCAGAATGACCCGCAGGACATCCCGCGGCTGCTCGCCTACATCGACCAGGGCTATGATCTGGTCGCCGGTTGGCGCGCCGACCGCAAGGACACGTTCATCAATCGGCGCCTGCCGTCGATGCTCGCCAATTGGTTGATCAGCTGGATTACCAAGGTGAAGCTGCACGACTACGGTTGCACGCTCAAGGTGATGAAGAGCGACGTGGCCAAGGAAATTCGGCTGTACGGCGAGATGCACCGCTTCATCCCAGTCGTTGCTAGCTGGATGGGCGTGAACTTGGTCGAGGTGAAGGTCAACCACCGCCCGCGCCTGTTCGGGACCAGCAAGTACGGTATCGGTCGCACTGTGCGCGTAGTGCTCGACTTGATGACGGTGCGCTTCATTCAGTCTTACCTGGCGCGGCCGATGCAAATCTTTGGGCTGGCCGGCTTCGTGTGCTTCGGCGCCGGCGCGCTGATCTCAGCCTGGCTGGCGTTTCAGAAGATCGCTTACGGCGCGGCGCTCGCCGAGCGCCCGATGCTGCTGCTCGGCATTTTGCTGATCGTCGTCGGCGTACAACTGGCGTCGCTCGGCTTGGTGGCAGACGTGCTAGCGCGCACCTATTTCGAATCGCAGAAGAAGCCGTCGTACTACGTACGCAGCGTCGTGCGCGGAGATGGCCAGCCGGCGAGCGTGCCGGCTCGGGTGGTGGAGACGGTCGCAGCGGGGCCGCTTCAATGATGCAGGGCGCGTTGGCGCTGCTGCGCAAGATCCCGCTCGATCTCGGTCAACGCGACGTGGCGGGTCGCACCAAAGGCAAGCAGATTGCCCTCGATTTGGTGCCGGACGGCGCTGGTCGCACCGCGCTCGACGTCGGAGCGCGCGCTGGCGTGCAAACCGAGTGGCTGCGCGCACGCGGCTACCAGGTGACGCCGATCGACGCCGATCCAGTCACCGCCGATTGTCTGAAGGTCGACGCCAACCAGCGGCTGCCGTTCGACGACGCGGCGTTCGACCTGATCTGGTGCTCGGAAGTCATCGAGCATCTCGAGGATCCGGCCTTCGCGCTCAGCGAGCTGCGCCGGGTCACGAAGGCGGGCGGTCTGCTCTTGTTGACGACGCCCAACAGCTACGCCTGGTTGTTCCGCTTGATCGCGCTGTTAGGCCTCACGCCGCAGCGCATTCAGCGCAAAGATCACATTCAGTTCTTCGACGTCAGCGACATCAAGCGGCTCGCGCCCGACGCCGAGCTGTTCGGCTACTTCCCGTACGCCCTACTCAAGCTCACCATCCAAAAAGGCATCGGCGCCCTCTCGCCCACCTTCGTGATGGCAATCCGCAAGTCCCCCTAACGGCTAGAGATTTTTTCACAGGGAGATCGGGAGATCGGGAGGCGAGAACGCATGTTTTGTTTTGTAGGACCAAAACAAAAAATATTTCCTTGGAGCCGAGCAGGCGGCCAGCACAACGGGCGCTGGCCGGCAGTTTCGCGGGCGGCAGCGCCAACCCCAAATTCACGCTCATTCAGGTCTCCCGATCTCCCGATCTCCCTGTGAAAAAATCTCGAGCCGCGAAGATCCGTTTCGGCTACTCGCGGGATCCGTAGTTGGCGTCGATCCATTCGCGGTAGGCGCCGGAACGCACCGCGCTGACCCAGGTCGTGTTTTCGGCGTACCAGCGCACGGTTTCGGTCAAGCCGCCGTCCAGGTCGTGCTTCGGCGTCCAGCCGAGCTCGTTCTGCAATTTACTCGAGTCGATCGCGTAGCGGCGATCGTGACCGGGGCGGTCTTTCACGTAGCGAATCAGCGCCTCGAGCTCGGCCTTCGGCTTCTGCTTCAAGTCGGCGACCAGCTCGATCAACCGCTTCACGATCGCGATGTTCGTCCACTCGTTGTTGCCGCCGACGTTGTACGTTTGACCGACACGGCCGCAGGTGAGGATGATCCACAGAGCGTCGGCGTGATCATCGACGAACAGCCAGTCGCGCACGTTGAGGCCGTCGCCGTAAACGGGCAGCTCTTTGCCCTCGAACAAATTCAGCACCATCAGCGGGATCAGCTTCTCGGGGAAGTGATACGGGCCGTAATTGTTGCTGCAGTTCGAGACCGTGGTCGAGATGCCGTAAGTACGTTGGTAAGCCCGCACGAGGTGATCCGACGCCGCTTTGGACGCCGAATAGGGCGAGCTCGGGTCGTATGGTGTTTGCTCGGTGAACAGCCCGGTGTCGCCGAGCGAGCCGTACACTTCGTCGGTAGAGACGTGGTGAAAATGAATACTGGGCCGCTTACGCACGACCTCGAGCAGCGCGTAGGTGCCGACGATGTTCGTTTGCACGAACACGCCCGGGCCCAAAATGCTGCGATCGACGTGGCTCTCGGCTGCAAAATTCACGATCGCGTCGATGCCGTGCTGCTCACACAAACCGTCGACCAGTTTTTGGTCGGCGATGTCGCCGCGCACCAGCGTGTAGCGCGCCGGGTCGACGGCTCCCTTGAGGTTGTCGGGGTTACCGGCGTACGTGAAGAGATCGAGATTGACGACTTTTCCCGTGAAGCTCGGATCAGCGAATAGCCGGCGGATGAACGCCGAGCCGATGAAGCCAGCTCCGCCCGTCACCAAAAGCGCGCCTGGCGCGCGTAGAGCCGTGGTCATTGCGCGCTGTCCGAGCGTGCCTTGAAGGTGGCGAAAGACTCCGAGGTCTGATCACGGTCGGACAAAAGCGGCGTCGCGATCGGCCACGCCACGCCAATCTCCGGATCATTCCAGCGGATCGCGCACTCGTGCTTGCCGTCGTAGGGCGTGCTGACCTTGTACTGAACCTCGGCGACGTCACTCAACACGCAGAAGCCGTGCGCGAAGCCAACCGGAATGTAGATCTGCGTGTGATCGTCAGCGTCGATTTCCTCGCCGTGCCATGTGCCGAACGTGGCAGAGGCTGGGCGAATGTCGACGATCGCGTCGAAGATGCGGCCGCGCGTAACGCGCACCAGCTTGGCCTGGCCGGGCGTGGACTGGTAGTGCAGGCCGCGCAACGTGCTCTGGGCCGACAATGAATGGTTGTCTTGGACCCAAACTTCCGAGATGCCTGCCTGCTGGTAAGCGGCTTGACTGTAACTCTCGAAGAAGAAGCCGCGCGCGTCGCGAAAGACGCGCGGGCGGATCAGCTTGGCGCCGGACAATGGTAGGTCGATGATTTCCATGACTAAGTCGCGAGGGCGAGTCGCTCAGGGCTCCGTGGCGCACTGGCGCAGGTAGGTTCCGTATTCGCTCTTGCCGTAGCCGTCGGCCAGCTTCAGCAGCTGCTGTTTGCCGATGAACTGCATCCGGAACGCGATCTCTTCGATGCAGGCGATGCGGGTGCCCTGCCGACGCTCCAAAATGTGCACGAATTCACTGGCCTCGATCAAGCTCTCGTGGGTGCCGGTATCGAGCCAAGCCATGCCGCGGCCCATCTGCTCGACCGTGGCCTGGTTGCGCTCGATGTACGCCCGGTTCACGTCGGTGATTTCCAGCTCGCCGCGGGCCGAAGGTTTCAAGGATGCGGCGATTTCGACCACCTGGTTGTCATAGAAATAGAGGCCCGTAACCGCCACATTGGATTTTGGCTGCTTCGGCTTCTCTTCGATCGACAGCACTCGGCCGTCCGGCGCAAGCTCGGCGACGCCGTACCGCTCCGGATCCTGCACTTTGTAGCCAAACAGCACGCAGCCGGTTGTCAGGCGCGCCGCTTGGCGCAGCATGTCCGGCAGGCCCGCCCCGTAAAAGATGTTGTCGCCCAAGACCAGCGCGACCGGGTCCTTACCGACGAACTCACGGCCGATGATGAAGGCTTCGGCCAGACCGTTCGGCGCGGGCTGGACGGCGTACTCGAAGTGCATGCCGAGGTCCTCTCCGGTCCCGAGCAGTCGTTCGAACAGCGGCAGGTCTTGTGGCGTCGAGATGATCAAGACCTCGCGGATGCCTGCCAGCATGAGCACGCTCAGCGGGTAGAAGATCATCGGTTTGTCATAGACCGGCAACAGCTGCTTCGAGACCACGCGCGTTAGCGGATACAGCCGCGTTCCGCTGCCCCCGGCCAGGATGATGCCCTTCATGAGACTTGTCATTCTCCTCTTCTCAGTTTGATGAGCACGCCCGCCGACCGGGCTTGGCGGGCGGGCAGCTGGGAAGTGAGGCCAACGGTCACCTTCATGAGAGCCGTGCTGATAACCCGAGCGCGCTGCCGCGGCAAATCTGCACGAAGCCTTGCCGGAAGGGCCGCCAGGGCATAACTTCCGCCGGCCATGAAAACGGGCAAAATCAAGGTCGCGTTGGTGCAAACCACGGTCGAGGACGACAAGGCGCGACACGTGCACAAGACGCTCGAGCGTGTGCGCGAAGCCGCGTCGCGCGGCGCCAAGCTGATCTGCTTGCAAGAGCTGTTTGCGTCGCCGTATTTTTGCCAGGTGGAAGACGCTGCGCTGTTCGATCTGGCTGAATCGATCCCGGGTCCGACGAGCGTTGCCGTCAGCGCGGTCGCCAAGGAGCTGGGCGTTTCGATCGTCGTGCCGCTGTTCGAGAAGCGCGCGCCGGGCGTGTATCACAACAGCCTGATCGTCGTCGGGCCCGACGGGGAATCGCTCGGCCTGTATCGCAAAATGCACATCCCGGACGACCCGCTATTTTACGAGAAGTACTATTTTGCGCCCGGTGATCTCGGCTTCAAGACGTTCCAAACGCCCGAAGCCAACGTCGGCACGTTGATCTGCTGGGACCAGTGGTACCCGGAAGCTGCGCGACTCACGGCGCTCCGCGGCTCGCAAATCTTGGTTTACCCAACCGCGATCGGCTGGCACCCAGCGGAGAAAGCCGAGTACGGGGCGTCGCAGCTGTCAGCCTGGCAGACCATCCAGCGCTCGCACGCGATCGCCAACGGGGTATTCGTCGTCGCGGTCAATCGCGTCGGTCACGAAGGCGCGAAGGACGGAGGAATCCAGTTCTGGGGCCACTCGTTCGTGGCCGATCCGTTCGGCGTGGTGCTGGCGGAGGCAGGCGAGGGCGAAGAGACGCTGGTCGTCGAGCTCGACTTGAGCCGGCAAGAATACGTCCGCCGCAACTGGCCATTTTATCGCGATCGTCGCATCGATGCGTACGGCGACATCACCTCGCGCTTCATCGATCGCTGATGAAAACCATCAAGGCTGCGCCCTCCACCCGCTCATCCAAAGCACCGTCCGCGCCCGCGACGACGCCGTTCGAGCTCGGCTATCGCATGCCGGCGGAGTGGGAGCCGCACGCCGCAACCTGGTTGGCGTGGCCGCATGAGCCGACGGATTGGCCCGGGAAGTTCGCAGCGGTGCGCTGGGTCTTCGCGGAAATGATCAAGAACCTGACCGCGGGCGAGCGCGTGCGATTGTTGGTTTCGAACAAGCGCATGCTGAAGGAAGCCAGCCAGGTGCTCGAGCAGTCCGAAGTCGATTTGCGGCAGGTCGATTTCGTCCAGACCGCGACCGATCGCTCGTGGACGCGCGATTTCTTGCCGCTGTTCGTGGCAAAAGCGGGACGCCCCGGCAAGCGCTCGCTCGGCGCGGTCAAGTTTCGTTTCAACGGCTGGGCGCGTTACGACAACTTCGAGCGTGACGAAGCCGCTGGCAAGAAGGTGCAGGCGCGCGCTGCCGCGCAAGGCGTGGCGCCGTTTCAGGCTCGGGTGAATGGCGGCAGCGAGCGGCTGGTTTTGGAGGGCGGGGCGATCGACGTCGACGGCGAAGGCACGCTGCTCGCCACCGAAGAGTGTTTGCTCGACGGCCGCCAAGCGCGCAATCGCGCATTGGGCAAGGCTGGCGTGGAGCGCGCACTGCGCGAACATTTGGGGGCTGAAAAGGTGCTGTGGCTCGGTCGTGGCATCGCCGGTGACGACACCGCCGGGCACATCGACGACTTTGCGCGCTTCGTCGCGCCGGGCAAGCTGGTGCTCGCCGCCGAGAAGAACCGCAGAGACGCCAATTACAAGCCGCTGCGTGACGCGCTCGATCGCTTGATCGGCGCGCGCGACGCCCAGGGCCGCCGTCTCGAAGTGATACCGCTCCCGATGCCGGAGCCGGTCGTGTTCGACGAGCAGCGGCTGCCGGCGAGTTACGCGAACTTCTACGTCGGCAATTCGGTCGTGCTCGTACCTACGTTCAATGACCCGGCGGATCGCGTCGCCCTGGGTATCGTCTCCGAGCTGTTTCCGAAGCGACGGGTGGTCGGCATTTATTCAAAAGATTTCGTGCTTGGATTGGGCACGATTCACTGCAGCACGCAGCAAGAGCCTCGTTAGGGGGCGAGGAGTGAGGGGTTAGGGGTTAGTCGGCGGAGGGGGCGAGGTGTTGGGGGCGGGAGACGAGACTCCGAACTTGCCGTTTGGTGAAGGTGGCGGCAGGGTTGGGGCTCCATGGCTTTCCGCACCCTCCTTCCGAAATCGTCGCGCGTCGGCGTGGTGATGGCGGGGCTGATGTTGGTGGCGGGGACGACGGGGGCGGCGCCGCTGAAGAAGGAAGCGAAGACGGCGGGGGCGACCAGCAACGCCAGCTTCATCGCCAAGAAGCCACCGGCTTCGACGCAGGTTTCGAAGACGGTGGCCGAGCGCGGCGGCGTCAACCCGTGCAACACCAGCGACCCCGGCTTCGGCCTTTACGACAAGTGGACGCGCGGCATCGACATGGGTCAGCTGATCATGCCGGCGAACAAGAAGTTCGCGCGTGGCGGACAGTTCGACGTGATGTTCCACTTCCACGGTCATGAGTCGGCGCGCAAAGAGTGGATCACGGTCATGGACGGCGCGGTCTTGGTCGGTATCGATCTGGGACTCGGCTCCGGACCGTACGAGACGGCGTTTGGCGCTCCCGAGGCGTTCGAGCGCTTGATTGCGAGCGTGGAGCACGCGGTCGAAAAGAAGACCGGTCACCCCGCCAAGGCGCGTAAAGTTGGGCTGAGCGCGTGGAGCGCCGGCTACGGCGCCGTGCAAACCATCATCGGCCAAAAGTTCGGCAAGCAGCGGGTCGACAGCGTGGTCTTGCTCGATGGCTTGCACTGCGGCTACCAAGGGCAGAGCGTCAACGCGCTGCAGATCCAAGCCTTCAGCGATTTCGCCAAGCAGGCGGCGGCGGGGCAGAAGCTGATGTTCGTCAGCCACTCGTCGATCATTCCGCCTGGCTACGCATCGACCACCGAGACCGCGGATTTCTTGATTCACGAAGTTGGCGGAACGCCGAAGGCGTCGAAGGGCGCAGGTCCGCTCGGGCTCGAGCTGATCTCGCGCTATTCGCAGGGAAATTTCCACGTGCGTGGCTTCTCTGGCAACGACAAGATGGACCACTGCGCGCAGCTCGGCTTGTACCGTGACGTGCTGAAGATCCACATCAAGCCGCGTTGGAACACGCCGCGCGTCACGGCGCCTTGAAGTGTTGAAAAAGCAACGACTGCCCGGTGTCGGCGAGAAGCCGCTCGATCGCTGGCTGCGCGAGCTGATGCCCGGCAAGAGTTGGAACGACGTGCGGCGTCTGGCGCGCACCGGAAAAATTTTCGTGGATGGCGTGCCGCTGCTCGATCCGACGCGGCTAGTGGCTGCGGGAGCCGACGTGGAGCTGCGCCAAAATGCGCCGCGTGCCACGCGCACACCGTCATTGCCGCGCAGCGCGATCTTGCACCTCGACGCGCAAGTCGTGGTGGTCGAAAAGCCGTCTGGTATCAGCACCGTCCCGTTCGACGAGAACGAGCGCGGCACGCTCGACGAGCTGGTGATGGAGACGATCTCCGAGCGCGGTCGCCGTGCGCCACTCGGCATCGTGCACCGCGTCGACAAAGAGACTTCGGGGGTGGTCGTCTTTGCGCGCACGGTGGCGGCGAAGACGGCGCTGAAGAATCAATTCCGCTTTCATACCGTCGGGCGCCGCTACCTGGCGATCGCCCACGGCGACGTGACAGGCGGCAAGATCACCAGCCGGTTGGTGCAAGATCGCGGCGACGGGCGGCGCGGCTCGACCGACAACGAAGAGCTCGGCCGTGAAGCGATAACCCACGTGAAATGGCTGGAAAGCTTGCGCGGCGCGAGCCTCGTCGAGTGCCAGCTCGAAACCGGACGCACGCACCAAATCCGCATTCACTTGTCGGAGCGCGGCCATCCGCTGGTCGGCGAGCGCGTCTACTCCAAAAACTACCGCGGCGACCTGATTGCCGCTCCGCGCCTGATGCTGCACGCCCGAGAATTGGCGTTCGACCATCCGACCACAGGCGAGCGATTGAGCTTCGAACAGCGCATGCCGCCCGACATGCAAACCGTTCACGATTCCTTACGGAAATGAGCGTTCGAGATTAACAGGGAGGTGGAAGGGCGGGAGTTCGGAGTGAGATTTTCTTGGGTTCCACCAAGAAGAATTTCCCTCGGGTCGGGCTGCTCTGCCTCCCCGACTCCCTGTTTAATTTTCATCCGTTCCAGCCGCGCTCAGTGAAGGTGGTAGAGGTGGACGGCGTAGGCCTCGAAGGCGTCTTCGAATAAATCAACCCGTGGGATGATGTTGCGGCCTTCGCCGATGACTTCGATGCTGGTCGGGGTGCCGATGCCGGCGAGTGAGAAGCTGGCGGTGGTGACGCCTTCGGCCATGCCGACGGCGAAGACGTAGCGCTCGATGCCGAGCTTCTTGAGCACGGCGTGGACGGGCACGCCGGCGTTCGCGGTTTGCGGAACCAACCCGAAACTTTGGCTGTTCAAGACTTTTGCGAGCTCGAGCAGCTGCGCGTCGACTTCGGTCATCGCGGCCGCCGTTGGGGCGTCGTCCAGGCAATCGGTTTCGCTGAAATCCGGCGTGAAACGGTGGCAAAAGTACTGAACGCCGGCGGCGCCGTGAATCAGGCTCATCCACACTTCGGCGCGCAGTTGGTGCGGCGTCGGGCGCACCATGCCGTTGATATTCGAAGCCTCGAGGTCGGCAAAAATCGGCTTGGTATGCCGGGCGTAGCGATTCAGGTTGTCGATGCCGGTCGCGACCAGCTCGAGCGGGTGCTGGTTGTTGAGCGGGTACGTGTAGTTGACCAAGATGTCGGAGGCCTGCGCGTAGAGCGGGTAGTCTGCGGTCTGCCCCGTGCAGTCGCCTCGCCCCACCCAATCCGGCGTCGCGACACCTTGACCGAGCATCAACGTTACCGGTCGCGTCGGATCGGCGGCCGCCATTTCGGTGTATTGCCGCTGCGTTACCGCGGGGGCGAGGCATGGCGAATACGAGCCGTCCGGATTCAGTTGCGCGTTGTCGGGCGCGTCCGCGTCGAGCCAACCCTGAATCGTCGCGCTGTCGAGGTGGGCCTGCCATACGCCGGCTTGCTGGCAGACCACGTGCATGCTGGCCGCGACCACGGTCGAAAATTGCTCGGCGGTTGGGCCCTGCCAAAGGCCGACGTAGTGGTTCACGCCGACGGCTTGGTAGCGCGCCGCGTTGTTCGGGTTTTGCATCCAGACGCCGATCGGGAAATAGCTTGGATCAGTCGGAAAACCGCGCGGCCATTGGCCGTAGTAGCTGGGGCCCCCAAACCACGGCAAGGCTTTCGGCTCGGCCGTGCTTGCGCCTTCCCAGCCGAGCGTTTGCGCTCCGCCATCGCAGCCGCCGAGCCCGAGCAGCGCCAAGCTGCAGGTCACGAGGCATGCCGAGCGCTTCACGGTACCGTGGCCCCCAGCGACACGAGCGGTCGCACCGGCCACGGCGAAAGCACGTCGACGGCGCTACTACCGCGCTGAAAGACGTAGTGCGTGCCGCTCGGATCTAGCTCCGCACCGAGCGTCACTTCGAGCTCCATGAAGTCGCCGACGCGATGCGCGTAGGTCGCCGCTAGCCGGCCCAAGGCAAGCTTCAGCCAACGGCTCTTGGCGAGCGTCGCATCGTCTCCGGCGCTAGCGAACGGGCTCACGCGGACGAAGTCTGCCTCGGCGCCGGCCGCGAGTCGAAACCGAGCCGCGGAGTGGCGCCAGATCTCGAAGACCAAGAGCGCGTCGAAAGCCGCGCTTTGTAGCCGCGCCCCGACCGGAGCCGCCTCCACTTTGGCTGGTCGCCGGAAAAAACCGCCGACCTCGATGCCCCAGCGCCGCGCCCACATCGCGCCGAAGACCGCGCCTGGACCATCGGCGAAATGCCCGGCGTCGCCCAGCCAAACCAGCTCATAGCGTGGACCAAAGCGAAAATGGCGTGGCGGCCGGGCCAGCACGATCGGGCTCGTGGGTGCTGCTGCCGGAGCCGCGGGCTTGACGCGGGGCGGCGGGGCCAGTTCGTCCTCGACCTGCTGCAGCGCTTCTACGCGCGGCGCGCCGATCTCTTCGCCCGCCTTCAAACCCTCCACGGCTGTCTGCAGAATGTGACCCAGCTCCTCACGCACCAGCTCCGGGTTGTTCGAGTCATCTGTCACGTCGCGGATCAGCACGCGATCGCGAGCAGCGTGCTCCAAATACAGCCGAGCGCGACCCGCCTTACCGAAGGCGATCCAGACGCGCGCAAAGTAGGCTGGCTCGCGCGGCAGCGGTTGGCGGATTTCGCGGACGTCGATCCGCTCCACCCGGCGCAGCTCGACCTGCATCGCGAGGCGCTTCAGCAGTTCTTCGGCGACGGCTTCGAGCTTTCCGGCTTCGCTCGGGGGAGCCGCCACGGTGAGCAAGATCGTGCTGTCGCGTCCGGGCGTTTGCGCGTGCGCCAGGCGAACGTGCGTGGCGAGCGCGAGCAGCGTCAGCATCGTGCAGACCAGCCGCGCGAGGTGGCCGCGCTGCTCAGCGTGTTCCGGAGCTGGGCTTGGCTTCGAGCTCTGCCAGTCGCGCTTGCGCGTGCTTGGCGTGGGCAGACTTTGGCCAGGCTTCGAGCAGCGCGGTCCACGCGGCGCGTTCTTCGGCGCCGCGACCCAAGCGACCAAGCGCCAGCGCGCGACCCACCATCGCTTCTTCACGCAGCGCGCCGCTGCCAGGGCTCGCCAAATAGCTGTTGAATTGGACCAGGGCACCGCGGCTGTCACCCAATCTGTCGAGTAACAATCGCCCGAGCGCGACCCTCGAGACAAGCTCTTCACTCGAGCCGGCAAAGCCTTCTTGCAAAGTCCGGTACAGCCGCACGGCTTCCTTCACCTTGCCGTCACGGCGGGCCAGGTTGGCGCGGCTGAACGCCTCGGCGGCGCTCAAAACCTCGACCGGCGCGGGCCGCGGTTGGCTCGCGTTCAGCGGCGACGCCGCTTCCGCCGGCTGGGGCGCGCTCGGTTGCTCGACGATGGGCGCTGGCGCTGGCGCCGTCACGTGCGTCACGGCCCGGGCTTTGCTGGCATGCGTCGTCGTGAGCACAGCCCCGGCTTCGCGCGTCGAGGCCGCGCGGTGAATCACGACCAGCGTGGCTGCCGTGGCCACGCTGGCCAAGCTGACCGCCAAAAGTCCGATCGCGACCACCGCGCGTTGGCGGCGCGAACGCTGAGTCGGCGAAGTCATCAGCCGCTGAGTCACGTCGCGCTTCACACGCGCGAGCAGCAGCTTCTCGTCGCGCAGCGGTTCTACGTCGATCGCCGCTTGGGCGCGCAGTGCGCGTTCGACCCGGCACACCGAGCACTCGGCCAAGTGCTGTTCGAGCCGCGCCCAATCCGGCGCGCTGATTGCGCCGCGTTCGGCGCGTTCCAGAAGTTCTTCAGGGTGAAGGTCGAAGCGTGTCATGAGTGTTCCTGCCCCAGCTCCGCCCATTCCGGCTCCGCCTCGATACGCTGACGCAGCGCCTCTTTGGCGAGACGCAGGCGGCTGCGGACGGTGTTGAACGGTGTCTGGGTGATCGTGGAAATCTCTTCGATGGAGTGCCCACACACGACGCGAAGCAAGAGCGCCTCGGCCTGCGCATCTGGTAGCTCCGAGAGCAACAAACGGAGCAACGCGCGCTGTCGATCGCCGCGCAATTCTTCGTGCGCTGACGTAGGTGCCTGGCGTAGCGGGTGCTCACCGCGCCAAAAGCCTTCCAGCCAGCCCAGCACCGAGCGCTTGCGCCGCCGGACCAGCACCGATTTGCGTGCGGCAATTCGCACCGCGAAATGCAGCAGCGTCGACTCGCCCCGGAAATCAGGCAGCGCCTTGATCACCGCCATCAGCACGTCTTGCGCCAGATCTTCGAGCTCGGGATGTTGGCGGCCGAGCAGCGCCGTGAGCGCGCGCAGCACGCCCGAGGCCAGCTCCGACACGAGCTGATTGACCGCGTCGGGCTCGCCCTCCTGGGCGCGCAACACCAGTGGCGTCAGCCGCTCGTGCCCGGCGCCGCCTTTCACGAGCGGACGTGCGCCGGCGATCGGCTGACCGCGGCGCTCGGGGCCGTTTTCTGGCTCGAGACCCATGGCTCGACTCTAGTGGGAACGACGGGCGAAATCGGATCAAGCGCTTTCGACGAGGCGGCGCTTCAGCAATTTTCCTTGTCACGAAAATACGCCCCAATCGGGCTGTGAATTGGCACTCACTCTTATGGTTTGGTCGCGCCATCACGAAATCGTCGGCCTCGCGCTGGCGGGCCTGGCGGGGCTGGGGTGCGAGGCAAAAATCGGGGGCCAGGCTGTCCCGAACGCCAATGCCGGGGGTAGCGCGGGCGCCGGCGGCGGGTCGGCAGTCCCAGGAGCCAGTCGATTCCTGCAGGACGCCGAGGCGCGGCCCACGCCGCTAAGGCGCATCACGCGCGCCGAGTACGGAAACATCGTACACGAGCTGCTCGGCGTCGACGCGCCGGCCCCCGCGCTGCTGCCCGATGACTCGCTGAGCTCGGGGTTCACCAGTACCGCGGGACAGCTGATGACGATCGCGGCGGCGAACCGTTACTTGGATGCCGCGAGCGACTTGGCGACGCGCGTCGAGCCGAACGTCAGTGCGCTCGTGCCCTGCGCGACGCTCGGCGTGGTCGATACCGAGGCCAGCTGCCTGGAAGCGTTTCTTTCCGGCACTGGCTCGCGACTGTTTCGTCGGCCGATAAGCGCGCTCGAGAAAGCTCGCTACGTCTCGGCGTTCAAAACGTCGCGCGCCACCGAGACGTACGAGCGCAGCGCCAGCTTGGTGATCGACGCGTTGCTGGTGGCGCCCGAATTTCTGTTCGTGGAAGAGCCTTCGGGCGGCGCGGCCGGCACACGCCACGCGCTCGATAGTTGGCAAATCGCCAGTCGTCTTTCGCTCTTGCTCTGGGATTCGGTGCCGGATTCGGCGCTGCTCGGCTTGGCGCAGGCGGGCGGCTTGCTGGCCAAGCCCACAGTGGCCGAACAGGTCGAGCGCATGTTGCAAGATCCGCGAGCGAAAAAGCCGATTCGCTCGTTCTTCGACGATTGGCTGGAGCTTGCCAAAATCGAAAACGTCACGCGCGACGCGATGGCGTATCCGGCCGTGACGCAGCCGCTGCTCGTCGACTTGGCCGAGGAGAGTCGTCGCTACGTCGATCGCGTGTTCTGGGAAGACAACGACTTTCGGAAGCTGTTCGTGTCGGCGACGCGCTTCCGCAATCAAGCGCTGTCGGTGTTTTACGGCGACGGGCTTGGCCAGAGCGCGAGCCTCGACGCGGTTCAGGGTGAAATCTCCGAGCGGAGCTTCGGCTTGTTGTCGCAGGCTGGCGTGCTGATGACGCTGGCGCAGAGCCAAAAGACGGCCGCGATTCACCGTGGCGTGTTCTTGCGGCGCAAGCTGTTGTGCGAGGCGCTGCCGCCGCCACCACCGGGCCTAGCGACGCCGCTGCCGGAGATCACGGCAGGCGTGAGCTCCCGCCAGCGCATCACCGAGCACACGTCGAGCGGAGTTTGCGCTGGCTGCCACACGCGCATCAATCCGCTCGGTTTCACCTTGGACCGTTTCGACATTGCCGGGCAATGGCGCGACCAGGACCAGAATCTGCCGATCGACGCCAAGGCCAACATCATGGATGCGGGCTTCAACGCTGACGTCGACGGCGCTCGTGCGTTGTCGGAGCAACTGGCGCAGAGCCCGAACGCGTGGGCGTGCGTCGCGCAGCAGCTGTTCACGTTCACGTTCGGCAGGAAGCCAGCCCACAGCGACGCCGCGTTGTTCGACGCGATCTCGCAAAAATTCGAGGCGTCCGGCTTCAGCCTGAAGGCGCTCGTCACCGAGCTTGCCACGAGCGAGGACTTTCGAGCCCGCGTCGAGCCCGCGGAGGTGATGCCGTGATCTCGCGTCGGACCGTGCTGCGCGGCACCGGCGCGCTCGCGCTGTCGTTGCCATGGCTCGAAAGCTTGGCGCCGCGCAAGGCGACTGCCGCCGAAATGACGCCGCCCAAGCGTCTGCTGATCTGGACGCAGCCGAACGGCACCGTGATGGACTATTGGGCGCCGAAAGCCGGCGCCAGCGAGACCGATTTCACGCTATCGGAGATATTGCTGCCGTTCGAGCGCCACAAGCAGGACATGGTCGTGCTGCAAAACCTGATGCAGTACGACGCGTACGGGCATCAGTTCGTCAGCTCATTGACCGGCTTTGGCTATCAAGACTTGGGCTACCCCAAGCTGCTTTCCAAGGGTATGTCGCTCGATCAATACGTCGCGCAGAAGCTCGCCGGGCAGACGCCAATCGCCTCGCTCGAGCTGGGCGTGTGCGCGGCCGAAGATTACTCCGGTGCGCTGTCCTGGGCTGGTCCCGAGCGCTCGGTGATCGCCGAAGCCAGCCCGTTCAAGGTTTACGCGCGTTTGATGGGCGGCGGCAGCTCGGCGATCGCCGATCAAGCAGAGGCCAAGCGGTTGTTGGCGCGGAGGCGCTCGGTGATCGATACGGTGCTCGATCCGTTGCGCGAGCTGAACGGGCGCCTCGGCAGCGCCGACAAAGCGGTGGTCGACAACTACCTCGAGTCCGTGCGCGGCGTCGAAAAGGAGCTGATCGGTCTGCAAGCGACGGCCGAGAACTGTAAGTTTCCGGACATCGGCGCTGATCCCAGCCAACCCGGCGCAACGCCGTGGTGGCAGGACAATCACAACGCGCCGGCCTTGCTCAAGCTGCAACGCCAGTTGGCCGTGACCGCGCTGGCTTGCGACATCACGCGCGTCGTCACGCTCACGGTTTCGGGCAGCGGTGGCTCGTCGCGCCCCTTTTATGACTTGCCCGGCGTTCCGCAGACCCACGACTGGCACGGCTTTTCGCACGAGGTCGAGCTCGGCAACGACATGGAATTGCGGCTGATCGAGAAATGGCACGCCGAGCAGCTGGCGCTGTTGGTCGACGATTTGAAAGCCGTTTTGCAGCCCGGTGGCGAAACATTGTTGTCGAGTACCTTGCTGCTCAGCAACAACGAGTACGGCGGCAACGGCGCCGTCAACTACCTGCCGCCCGACCCCGGCAGCGGCAAGCGCAACAACCTCACGCACCACGCGAAGATGATGCCGTACTTGATCTTCGGTCAAGCGGGCGGCGCGATCAAAACCGGTCGTAATCTGGTCATGCCGTTCAAAGACAACAGTGAGTTTCAACGCTCGCAAGGCGACGGGCTGTCGCACACGCGCCTGCTCGTGTCGATGCTCAACGCGCTCGGTTACGACGACACGACGTTCGGCAATCCCGAACATGCCGAAGGCAACGTGCCGGGCCTCGTTGGCTGAGCTTCAAAGTCGTTTCACCCACGCGGTCCAATCGTCGTTGGCGCCAAGCGCCCGGCCCGCCTCCGCACCCCGCGCAGCCACGTCCGCCGGCAGATCGTACAGCGGCGCTGCACCGAGAATCACCGAGACGGCCAAGAGCTTGAAAGTCATCGTCTCCACCTCGGGGCGGGCCGCGAGAGTGTGACGCGTTCGCTTGAAATGCCTTGGATTGTGCGGCGTCGGGGCCGGTTGAGCGCCGAGCGAGCGGTGGTACCTTAAGCCACACCATGACACCAGAATCGCAGTACTGGTTTCGCGCCAAGCGCTACGGCTGGGGTTGGGGTTTGCCGTTGACGTGGCAGGGATGGGCGGTGCTCGCGTTGTTTGGCGCGCTGTTGGTGCTCGGCATCGTGCTGCTGCTGCCGGCGACGCGACCGGTGCCGTACGTCGTTTATGTGGCGGTGCTGAGCGCCGCGCTGATCGGCGTTTGCTACCTCAAGGGCGAACCGCCGAAGTGGCACTGGGGCGAGCGCTGAGGTTGTGGTTTTTCGCCGTGTCTGGCGTCGTCGCATGCGGTGGGGCAAGCGTGGTTCCGGTGCCGAGTACGACGCGGGCGTCGGAAGTCCCGAAGTCAGCCGTCTCGTCGACGGCAGAGTCTGCCGTGGAGTCGACGGGCGCGCGTTCGCCACACTACGTCGTGGATGCGTCGAGCCTGGACCGGCTGCTGGTGCACGTTACGTTGCCGAGCACGCTAGTGGGCTCGCTGCGCGTGGCGGAGGGAGCGGAACCGTTCGTGGCGGATGCCCGCGTGCGGACCGCCCAAGGGGTATGGCGGCTCGAACGTGACGGGCAGAGCTTCGTGACCGCGCATTGTGCTGACGGCTGTGAGGTGAGCTATGCGTTTGCGCTCAGTGAGGCGGCGCGCAAGCTGGGTGACGCCGAGTCGGCTGAAGCGTTTCCGTCGGCTGTGATTGCGCCTTCGTCGACCTGGCTGCTCGGTGTGGCGGAGCACGCGGGGTATTCGCTCGAGGTGCACTCGCCAGCGCCGAACGGTTTTTTGTCAGCGTTTCCGCCTGTCGATCCGGCTCGGCCCGACGCCAACGTCTTCAGCTCGGCCTCGACCGTTTTTGCGCCGTTTGCGGCCTTCGGCGCTTGGCGAACGCGCGTGCTCCACGTCAGCGAAGCGCAAATCACCATCGGTATCACCGGCACTCCGTACGCCACTTCCGACGATGAGCTCGCGCGCTGGGTAGAGCAAACGCTCACGCCGATGGCCGACTACTACGGCGGCTTGCCGAAACTGTATCCGCTGATCTTGGTCGTACCTGGCGATCGTGGCATTCACGGCGTCACGCTCGGCAACGGCGGTAGCTCGGTTTTGCTGCGGGTTGGTCGTGAAGTGACGTCGGCGATGGCGCTCGACGCCTGGGTGCCGACCCACGAGCTCGTGCACGTGCTGTTCCCGTCGGTGGCGCCGCGCTTGCCGTGGATCGAAGAAGGCCTGGCGACCTACGTCGAGCCGATCATCCGCGCTCGCGCCGGTCGCGTCTCGGTCGAAAGATTTTGGATCGATCTCTTGGAAGGCCTGCCGCAAGGGTTGCCACAGAAGGGCGATCGCGGGCTCGACCACACGCCGACTTGGGGGCGCACTTATTGGGGCGGCGCGCTGTACTGGCTGCTGACCGACGTGCGCATTCGCGAACGCACCCAAAACCGGCGCTCGGTACGCGAAGCGCTGGTCGCAATCCTCAACGCGGGCGGCGACGTTAGCGCCGATTGGTCGCTGGACCGCATCCTTGGCGCGGCCGACGCCGCCTGCGAGGGTAGCGAATTCCGCGATGTTTACCGGCAAATGGGCCAAGCTGCCGGGGCCCCCGACCTGAAGGAGCTCTTCGCGGATCTGGGCGTCTCGTTGCGCGGACGCCGCGTGTGGTTCGACGAGAAGGCACGCCTGGCTAAGGTTCGCGCGGGCATCACTGCCCAGCCCGCGAACTGACCCGCGAGCCTCTCCTATCGAGCGTGAGGCAGATCGGCTTCTTGTCCTTGTTCAAGACGCCGCGGGGTCCGAGCCACCCGCGCCGGGATTGGCACTCGCAGCACCGGCGGTGCCCGTCACGCCGGGAGAGCCAGCGGTCGCGGCCGCGGTTCCGCCAGCCCCCGCGCCCGTGTTGTTCCCAGCGGTGACGGTCGTGCTCATCGTACCGGCAGCGCCGCCACTGGCATTCGCGGCGCCGACAAAACTCGACCGATAGGCGGACATAGCTCTTTGGTGTCCGGCCTCTCTGACGGCCGTCATCGCCTGGTCGCTGGGTGCTGGCAGTCGAAGTTTCTTGGGCGGGAGACGGCTCACGGGGCCAAATCCGGTTGGCGTGTATCGCCCGGCTGAGCCGGCGCAGCGCGCTGAAGCTCGGCCTCCTTGTCGGCGGCTTCCGCTGAATCGACTCTGCGGCGCGGTGCATTCATGGCTCAGGTTCGGGCCGAAGCGTCACCGAGCACACGAAGGAACCTTTGGGATCGGTCAAAAAGTCATGGGTGGGGCCCCGCTGAATTCAACGGCTGTTGGAAGACGATTCGGGGGTGGCGACGACCAGAAGGCGTGCCTATCCTCAGGGCAGTGAAAGCCGCGATCAAACGCCAGGAGCATCGCGACGCGCGCGGCCGGAGCTGGTCCGTCGTCGTAGTACCGGTGGCGCAGGCCGACGCTGAGGACGCCACGTTCTGGATGAACTTGAGCCCCGAAGAGCGGGTCGTAGCCGTACATGGTTGCCTCGAAAGCGCATTGAAGGCGCGGGGGATTGCTCGTGTCCCAAGACTTCGAAGAGTTGCTCGCGTCGTTGAACTCACGAAAAGTGCGCTACCTGATCGGCGGGGCCCACGCTCTGGCGTTTCACGCTCGACCCCGCGCGACCAAAGATCTGGACCTGTTCGTGGCGCCCACTCGGCCGAACGCTGAGAGATTCATCAAGGCTCTCGCTGATTTCTTTGGGGGCTCGCCTCCGAGCTATGTGTCCGTCAAAACGCTCCTCGATCCGAACCTCATTGTCCAACTCGGCGTCGCGCCGGTGCGTGTCGACGTCCTCTCGCATTTCGCCACGCTCTCTTTCGCGGAGGCTTGGCGAACAAGAGTGAACGCCAGGTTCGGCACGGTCGATGCGCACTATCTCGGGCGCCAGCAGCTCATCGCAGAGAAGACGCACTTCGATCGCCCCCAGGACCGCGCCGACGTGGCCGTGTTGCGCGCGAAGCGTAGACGATCTCGTCGAGCTCCACGCAAGGCACGAAAGCGACCGTAAGGGGAGGCGCCCGCGAGCTTCCGGCGGTTCTTCGGTCGCTGTAGTGCACGAGGCGGGACTTGAACCCCCACACCTTGCGGTACCGGAACCTAAATCCGGTTGGCGTGTATCGAAACGCTGCGAGACGGAGCGAAAGCCCGGGTTTCGGGGGGCGGCTCGCTACCGTTCGCGTCGTTTCGGTACGGCCGGGGACGATTCGGAGACGATTGCCTTCCGGAGGGGCGTACACGTCGCCAGCGGCATTCGAGAACTCAAACCAACCCGCGTCACGGAGATCGGAGCAACGGCGGACCGGCAACGCTTGCAAGGACAAGGGCGCGCTCCTTCTGTTGTCCCTTTTGCAGCTCGGGGTCTGTTTCGATCCATGGCCACCCACGGATCACAGGGTGACGTTCAGGGGGCTCGTCGGCGACGACGTCGAGCCCGGCGGCGCGCACGTCAGCGGCCTTAACGAATGCCGCCGCGCGAAGCGGGCGCTCGCCGGCAGCGAGCAACCCGAGCTCCCAAAGTCGCTGCGATGGCTGTCGCCCATGCCTGGAGACCGAAGTCTCGCGATCGCGCGGGTTCGAGAGGAACGCTGAGGGTTTCACCGAGGCAGTGCTGAACTGGTTGCCCTGCACGAAACCGGGCGAGGTCCTCGTCATCTGCAACGTGTTCAGGCAGCCCGGACGGGAGCATGAGGTTCCGGCAGAATAAGGCGCAGCCCCATCAACACGCGCTCCGGAACAACGGTACCGTCGAAGCGAGATACCCCGTGCCCTTTGTCACTGCCGTCGAGCCAAGCGAACGCTAGGCGATTGCTGCCGCTGACGCTGACCGAAAATAGTCGGGCGCGGGACTCGGCCCAATCAAGCGAAACTGAGCCGTCGGGCTCAGGCGAGCATTCCGGCATCGGAACGCCGTCGGGTAGGGCCCGAAGGAAGCGCTCAGCATTCGCGATGGCGGCCGGATCAACGGCGCCGGCGCCGGCGCCATCCCAATCGTCGTGCGCGCAGTCGTTGGCAAGCTCGCGAAGGCTGGAAATTGCCGCACTCCGTTCTCCGAACAGGGCAACTGAACTCTCGGCAGCGCGCACCAATGTCGACGCGGCTTGGCCTACGCTCGCCGCCTCCAGCGAGACGGCGCTGCCCTGCTGCGAATACAGGCCGAGCGCGGCGTATCCGAGCAGGCTTACGGCGTTTGGAACAGTTCCAAGCATCTTTCCGTGAGTGTGTTCTCGAAAATGCGGTTTTTCAAGGCCCTTAATGAGGTAATCCTTTCGAGCAGCAGCGGCCAATTTTCCGGTGCCGCTTGCTCGTTGGAAAACACCGTATTGTCGAAGATAACGGGAAGAAAGCCGCCCTCCTCCGCTTGTACTGTCAGGGTCACGTTGACCTGAAGGCCGCTCGCGACTTCGACGGCCGCGTACTGGTTGAAGAAGCTGACGAACGCCAGGTTGGCTCCGTCCGGCAGGCGCGGCCCGAGCCTTAGGTAGTCGTCGATTTCAAGGCGGTCCGGCCCGATCGGCAGCGGGATCCGATTGATGTAGCGGAGGCGAATCAATCGCACCTGGCTCGGTTTAGCCAAGGTGACGTAGATACGCCACGTGCGTTCGATCTCTGCCAGGTAGTCGTCGAGGGCGCCGTACGGTGCCAATCGATTGAAGGAATACCCAAGCGCGCGAACCTGGACGAGCTGCTTCTCGTCCTCGTGTCGAAAGCGAAGCGATTGCACTGCATGCCGACTGCTGAACGACGTCGCAGATGCATCAGCCTTGGCTTCGATGCGATGCGCCTGCAGCCATTGTCGGTCGTTCTTCGGGTAGGCGGCGCCGAGCTGCTCGCGCGCGGGACCCTCTAGAGCAACGAGGTCCTGCATAGGGGGCACGTCGCAATCGATATCTAGGACCGCCTCCACGATGGGCGGGTGACGCAGTTCGAGCCTTGATTCGATCATGAGCAGCGCCGAGCCTAGCCTGAAGCACCACAGGGCGCCTACCTGAAGCCACGCCACAAACAGCCCCAGCAGGGCATCGCGTTCGGGTGCCGTCCAGATGACCGCGGAACGTGTGGTAGCGGTTGATCATGGCGCTCGACTTGTGGCCGGTGCGGTCAGCGACCCAGGTCTCGGTGCGACCGGCAGCCAGCGCGAGCGTGACGAGGACCGGGCTCTGCTCAATGATGCGCGCGGGATACACGGCCAGCTTGAGCACGCGGTGAATGAGCTGGGCCACGTGTCGGCGCGAGGCGGCCGAAAGGTCCTTCGGAAGCGAGCCCATGACTAGCTCGGCGTGGTTCGATTTGAACTCCCGGATCAGCACGGAACCCACGAGCGGGTAGACGTGCGCCTTGAGCCGATAGATGTCGTCGGAAGCGCTTCGCTTGACCGCGACGTGGTCGGGGTAGGCCTGGTGCAGTTTCTCGCTGGTCCAGCTTTCGGCGAACTCTTGGAAGGTCGGGCCGACGTCGGGCACAGCGGACGCATCCGGCTGCGGTGCCTCGAAGTTGCCGGCGAGGATCACGTCTACGCCACGCCGAACGCGCTCAAGCCGACCGAGCTCAGCCCGCGATGCCAGCTCAAGCAGCTTCTCGCCCAAGTCACTGCGCCCGCCGTCGGCCAAGCGGCTCAGCTGCTAGGCAATGAAGTCACGACGCGCTTCCGCTTCCTCCTGGGTCTTGCAGCTGACAAGCGCGACGGATCGGCGGCCCCGAGCCGTCGTGAACTTGCCGTACCAGCGCCCCGAGCCTGGGGACTTCTCGAACACGGTTCCGGTTGAAATTCGCGGCATGTCAGCCTTTCCGCGTTTGGCCGCGTGCGGGCGCTCGCAAGGCCACTTCTTCCCGCTCGGCAAGGACGCGGATCGCTCGACGCAAGATCTCGGTGCGGCTCACGATTCCGGTCTTTCGTTGGATGGCGCTGAGCAGCGCGAGGTCATCCTTGGTGAAGCGGACCGTCGTTTGGTGGGGTTCCGGCCGCGCTTTCATCGGGCGGCTGTCTCCGGGGGCTTCCGTTCCCCGCTGGTCATCCGGTCGGTCGACGTGCAATTGGAGACAATAGAGCAAACCACTGTTTTCATTGAATTTATCTCCAGTTTTGAGTGAAGCAGGGAAGCTTGGTGCAATTGAACTTACGCCCAGAACGGAAGGTATTCGGTGTAGCGGCGGGACCCGCTATGCGGATCCGCGGCTCGCACTAGCCCACGTTCGAGCGTGTCGCGGATGATGCGCGACGCCGTCGAATTCTGATCGGCGCCGAGCTGAAAACGGTCGCGCAGTGACGCATTGGTCATTACCTGGTTGGTGACGCAACGCAGGCAAGCGTGCTGGTAACAAGCGCGAATGCGGTCTTCCCTGCTCGTCGCATCGAATGGCAGCGGGGCAAAAAGGATCGCGAGCGTCTGGCTCGGACCAACCCGAAAATCAGGCGCTGGGAGTTGATGCACTTCGGCTTCCGACACCACCCGATCGATGCCGCTGCTGCGCTCTTCGCAGATTTTTAGACGCCGCATCAGGTCTGTAAGCCTCTCGTTGCGCGCCTGATAGCCATCGATGAAGCGCTCGGTCGAGATCACCGGCTTGCCCGGGTTCGAGATCTCAACGCGATCCTCGTAGAGCTCGACCGTGACTCGGCCGGGGGTGCTCAAATCTTGATGAACGATGGCATTGGCTAGAAGCTCGCGGATTGCTACTTCCGGATAGACCTTGATCGTGTTCCGAAGCGCCCTCTCGATGACTTCGTTCGAGGGCAGCTTCGCGTTGATGTAGTCGATCAGACTTTCGAAGCCGACGGCGAGCCCTTGCTTGCCAAGTTGATCGGAGCGCGTCTCGAGCTTGCCTCGCCCCTTGTATTCCACGACGCGAGGCGTTTTGCGCCGTAAAAGGTCGAAGTTCTCAAGGTGCGAACGTGACGGTCGGGACACGTGGCCAATCATTCGGAAACATTGGAGTTGATGCAGCGCCGCGGTTGGAGCGCACGACGGGACGTCGTTGGGACGCTGCCCTGTCGTTCCAACCTGTACCAACCTTCGAAAAAGGTCGGTACAGCGGACGACGACGGCGGATCACGCTGCGGCTAACCATTGTCCCGACCGTCCCGACTGTCCCGACGATGAGGGGCGACCCAGAAGCGCACGGGAGCCCCGCCGCCGAGTCGGCTCTGCTGCGACTGGTAACCAGCGCGCTTGAGAATGTGGGCAACGCGCATTTCGTCGCGCCGTGTCAGGCGATCCAACGGGATGGCCAGAGCTTGTAGCAAGACATCCGCAGTTCGGACCCGCTCCTGGCTCTGAGCAAATTCGAGCACGCGCTGTTCCCACGGATCTGTTTCAACAAGGCGAGTTGCCAGCGCTGCGCGGCGTGCTTCTTCGTCCTCGTTCAGCCAGCGTTGCTCCCCGGCTTGATGTGCCACTACGGCCTCGGCGAGTACCGTTCACGAGCATACGCGCAGCGCGCCCCGTCGATAGCCGGGGCTGCGCTTGCCGGCCGCGAAAGAAATCCTTGTCGACCGCTAGGGCTCTCGACGGGCCCTATCCCGCGCGCTGGGGAGTTGGGTGACGTTGTCGGCTATTGCGCCGTTGGGGCCGCGCTTGTCGGCGAGCCGGGCGAGGTCTCCAAGGGCTCGGAGAGCGACTTGGGATCCTTCGACATCTCCGGCGAGGAGCATGTGCCGCAGGGCATCGGTCAACCCCTCGACGAGTCGCGCCCGCGGCGAATCGTCCACCGAAAAGTCCCCTCGCTGTTCGCGCTCGCCGCCGGGCTTCGGCGACGATTCAGTTTTGTTTAGCGCTTTCGCTGTAGTGCACGAGGAGGGACTTGAACCCCCACACCTTGCGGTACCGGAACCTAAATCCGGCGCGTCTGCCAATTCCGCCACTCGTGCGATGAGGAGGCGGGAGGCATAGCGCGGCGGCGCCGTGGGCGTCCAGCGCCGCGGTTGGGGTTTCACGGCTGGTACGAAGTAGGCTGATTTTGTGGGTGAGCGTCTTGGATGATGAAGCAGCCGCGGAGCGATGTTGGCCGAAGCAGCCGACGCTTGGATGCCCGGCCGGCGATCGGCCGCGGGCCGCTCGCGGACTGCCGCTGCGCCCCGGCTCGGCGCGAGCCCGGGCAAGCTGCGGTTGCCGAGCCGTCTTGCGCGGCGGCTCGCGCCCTGAGTTGCGCGAGCCGGAACCGCTGAGGTTTGACGGTTACTTCGGGCAGTGCCCGTTGCAACCACCCTGACCCTTGCACTCGTTTTGGCCAGCGCAGGAGTGAACGCCACCCCGGCATCCGCCCTTGCCCTTGCACTCGTTCATGCCCTTGCAGCACGCCTTGCCTTCGGCGGCATGCTCGGCCGGAGCCGCCGGAGCGGCCGCTGTAGCGTCAGCCGGTGTTTCCGGGGCGGGCGGTGTGGACGCACAGCCACCCAACAGGCCTGCCAAGAGGCCAGCGCGCGCGGCCATCGTGATCGATCTCGAGAACGAATCCATGTTTCTGCCACCTTTCAAGATTGTTATAATTTCTCGGGGTTTTGCACAGAGACCACGCTTCTACGTCGCGCGAAGCCGTTGGTTACACGACGACGGAGATCAGCCGTCTGGCTGAGTGCACGACGGCTGCCGCTGCGGCGGAGGCATCACTATTTGCGGCATGTCGACACGCGCGGTTACGGCGATGTACGCCTTCCGCTCGTGGAACGTCGCGTCATCGAGCTAGCTTGTCGATATCCGCCGCGATCAAAACCTGGAGAGTGCGGAACGCGCATGATCTATGGTCGGGGCATGAACGACGAGATGCGGGGCAAGGTGGCGGCGCTGCTGGAAGCGATCGTCGCCGCCGATGAGGTGATAAAGCCGGAGGAGCGCGACTTCGTGCGTCGCGCAGCGAGCCGCTGGAAGCTCCCGGAACCGGACGCGCCGCTCAGTCTCCGCAGCTTGGGCAGCGCGACCGAGGCGCTGCGCGCGCTCGACGCTGGTGCGCAGGCGCGCGTGTTGGCGCTGCTCGTCGACGCTGCGGCCGTCGATCGCCATCTCGATCCGCGCGAGCACGCTCTGCTGCTGGCGGCGGCGGCTGCGTTGGGCATCGAGGCTACGGCGTTAGAAGAGCGCCTGCTCCAGCGACTGAATGCGCCCGCTTCGGCCTGAGTGGAGCTCCGACAGTTCGCGTTAGGCGCGGTCCGCTGGCCCGCCCGAAGAAAAACTAGCGAGGCGCAGGCCATCTTCGGCATCGCCGAGTGACTCAGACGAAATTGAAGGTGATGGCGATGCGCTTCGCGGAGCGGGTGGGGGAAGAGCTGGCGTGGTAGTGGCGGCCGTCGAATGCGCACATCTTGCCCTTCTGAGGCGGGACGGTGCCGGCGGTGGTGAAGCGGTTTTGGTTGGCGTAATCAGCGGAGCGTTCGACGCTCACTTCGTCGATGCTCTCGTTGAAGATCACCGTGTCGCCGTCGCTGTCGTTGACGTAGTACACCGCGGTGTAGTGCGGCTGGCTGAAGTCGACGTGCGGGTTGTGGTGCGGCGCGCCGCCCGGCGTCGGTGTGAAGAGTCCGATGCGGATCCGCAATAGCGACCGAAACTCGAGCTTCGCCTTCTCACAGAAAATGAAAAGAATCGGCAGAAGCAACGAGCTGAGCGGCGAGACGCTCGGCTCGGGGTCGTCGGTTAGGAAGGCCATATGACTAAACCCACCGAAAGACGTCGCGAAATTTCCCCCGCCATGCGCCGCCTCCTCTTGGTAGGTCCAGAGCATCTGCGGCGATCCCAACTCGCCCTCGACCATGTCTTGGTAGGCCTTCGGGATCGCGTTGGAGAGTTCGATAATTTCCATTTTCGTGTCTCGGCTGCAGAAGGTTTTCAGCTCAGGGCGCGGCGACGCGCGGAATCTTCCCGTCTGATGGAATTGGCGTCGAAGTCGAAAAATCGGCGTCGAGCTGGCCGTAACGCGGAAAGGTAAGGGCGAGGCGCGCGCATTCACAAATTGATGCGATCGGATCGGGTGTCCCCATGAACGTAGCTCCCCAAACACTGCGGACGTTCGGGTTTTTGCTGGCCGTTGCGAGCAGCGTCGCCTGCACCGGGGTAGTCGGAAATGACGGCAGCCCTGGCGGCGGCGATTCGCGTACCGGCGGCGGTACCGGCCCGGGTTCGGTCGGCACTGGCGGCAACCCCGCCACCTGCGACGCCTCGACCGGTCCGGTCTCCACGCCGATCCGGCGGCTGACCCAGTTCGAATACAACAACACCCTTCGGGATCTGGCGAAGGCTCCAGAAACGGTGCTGCCGGCCGAGGACCTGGGGAATCTGTTCGCCAACGACGCGGCAACCCAGTCCGTCCCGCCGACGTTGGTCGAAGCGTACAACGGCTCGGCGGCGAGCATCGCGGCGTCGCTGACGACTGCCGCGCGCATCGGCAGCTTGGCGGCGTGTGCGAGTGCGCCGCCAGCCGCGAGCGAGCCGGCCTGTGCGCGCACCGCGATCGAGGCGTTCGCGCCGAAGGCGTACCGTCGCGCGCTGGTCGCCGGCGAGTCGGACGGGTTGGTTCAGCTGTTCCAGACCGTTCGCGCCAACGGCCAATCCTTCCCATCGAGCCTGGCCGCGATGATCGAAGCCGTGCTGCAAGGACCCGAGTTCCTGTACAAGCCGGAGTTCGGCGCAGCGGTGGATGGCCGGACCGATGTGCGGCGCTTGACCGACACCGAGATGGCGGTGCGGCTCTCGTACCTGCTCTGGGGCTCGTTGCCCGACGACGGTTTGACGATGGCGGCGGCCGCCGGACAGCTGCACACGCCCGACCAGGTGAAGGCGCAAGCCACGCGCCTCTTGGCTGACCCAAAGTCGCGCGAAGTGGTTCGCTACTTCTTCGACTTCTTGCTGCCGATTCAAGGCTTGTCGGCGCTGCAGCGCAGCACCACCGACTATCCGAAGTTCAACGCGACGATCGGTGGGCTGATGCGCACCGAAGCCGAGACTTTCCTCGAAAAAGAGGTGTTTGAAGGTTCCGGCACTTGGCCCGGCATCTTGACCGCGCCGTACACGTACGTAAACGCCGACCTGGCGACTTACTACGGCTTTCCTGGCGTCACGGGCACGGCGTTTCAGAAGGTTCCGCTCGACGGCGTCAAGCGCGGCGGGCTGATGACGTTAGGCGGCATCGTGGCTGGCCCCGTGCACTCGAACAAGACGAATCCGGTGACACGCGGCTCGCTCGTCGTTAAAAAGCTGATGTGCCAGGCGATCCCGCTGCCGAGCGGTGAAATCGCCACGATGGTCAAGCCGCCAGCCGACGACTCCGCGCCGACGGGGCGCCAGCGTTACTCGATGCACAGCGCTAACCCGGTGTGCCACACCTGCCACACCAACATGGACCCGGTCGGGTTCGCGCTCGAAAAGCTCGACGCGGTTGGCCAGTGGCGCGAGCAAGAGAACGGCGTCACCATCGACGCCACTGGCGATTCGCCGCTGCTCGGCACCTTCAACGGTCCGGTCGAGCTGGGCAAGAAGATCGCGGCGTCCGACGTCGCGCAAGCGTGCTTCGCCAAACGCTGGGTCGACTTCGGCTACGCGCGGACCAGTGACGACAGTAACTGCAGCCTCCAGCGCGCTCAGGACCGCTTCAAAGCGGCGGGCTACAACATTCAGCAATTACTCGTCGAATTGACTCAAACCGACGACTTTCTCTATCTGCCGGCGGTATCGAAATGAACCTCATCGGAAAGCTCAGGCTCGATCGTCGGACGGTGTTGCGCGGCGCAGGCTCGATCGCGATCGCGTTACCCTGGCTCGAGGTGATGGGAGCTCAGAAAGTCGCGCAAGCGCAGGGCACGCCAACCGCTAAGCGCTTCCTGACCGTCTTTCAACCGGGCGGCACCGTCGCTCAACAGCCGGGCGGCAAGGTCGCCGAAAAATTCTGGCCGACTGGCCCCGCCGACGCGCCGGTGCTCAGCCCAATCCTAGCCCCGCTGCAGCCCGTCTTCCCCAAAGTGATCGTGCCCAAGGGTCTGAGCATGACCAAGATTTGGCACAAGCTGGGTGGCGAACAGCACCAAGCCGGTATCGTGAGCTGGCTCACCGGCGTGCCGCAAAATGGCGCTCTCACGTACCCCAAGGGCCCTTCGGTCGATCAGGTGCTGGCCAAGACGCTGTCCGCCGGAAAGAAGCGCGCGAGCCTGCAGATGGCCGTGCGCTGGGCGACCGGCACGAGCAACAGCAAGCTGGCGCCGCAGAACGCCGTCAACTTCGCCGACACGGCCGAGATGCTGCCGCTGCCGCCGCAGCTCGACCCGCAACAGCTGTTCACGGATCTGTTCGGCATGGTCCAGCCGGGCGTCGACACGACCGGCCAAACTGCGCAGATTGCCCGCAATAAATCGATCTTGGATTTCGTCGGCGGTCGCTACCAAGCGCTCTCGGCGCGCCTCGGCGCGCGCGACAAGGCGCGGCTGGACGAGCACCTCACGCAGATCCGCGCCTTCGAGACTGGCCTCGACAAGTTGGTGAAAGTTGGCGGCGCCTGCCAGCCGCCGGCTGCCGTGGACACCACCGGCTACAACCCCACGCTCGGCACGACCATGTCGCCGACGACTGACGCGGTCATCCCCAAAGTCGGCACCTTCATGATGGACATGATGGCAATGGCGATGGCGTGTGACATCACCGCCGTCGGCTCGTTCCAGTGGACCGACACCGAGGCTAAGCACACGTTCCCATGGCTCGGTCTCGCCCAACACCACCACTATTACCAGCACGACGGCAACGACGCGTCGAAGAGCGACTTCGTCGATGGTTACGCGCCGGGCGCCTGCGAGCAGATCTGCACTTGGTATTCGCAGATGCACGCCCACCTGCTCACCACGATGGACAAGATCGACATGGGCGGTCACACGCTGCTCGACGAGACGCTGGTATTCTTCGGTAGTGAGCTAGCTTTCCCGCCCCAACACCTGAAGGAGAACATGCCGTTCTTGCTCGCGGGTGGCGGCATCAAGGGTGGGCGAGTGATGGACTGCGGCGCCAGCACGCCGCACAACAACGTGCTCGTCTCGATCCTCAATCACCTCGGCGACCCGCGCACCACGTTCGGCGACAGCGAGTTGTGTCAAAATCCGCTGCCCAGCCTCACGGCGTAGCGGCGTCGGGAACGGCTTCAACAGCCTGGTCGGCGCGCCGGCGGGTTTCGCGGCTGCTGACGCACATCCGCGCGCCGAATGCGCGTGGGCGTGTGTCTCAGGCACACTGCGCTAGGATGGGGCCATGGCCGAAGAAATCCACCTGGGTCCAGCGATTCAAGGCAGCGCACGTGCCGACACCAAGGCCGAGACGGCGTCTTTCGAGCTCGAGCTGCTCGGGGCGCCCTCGGAAGGCTGGCGAGCCGAATTCAACACCAAGGTCGCGGGCGCCGTGGGCGTCACGTTCGAACGTCGAGCAGCAGGTCGCGCGGCGATGGCACTGCGAGTCACGTGCAGCAGCTCTGAGGCGGTGACGGCAACGGTTCAGTTGATCCGGCAGGCGGTGACGGACACCAATCTAGAGATGGTCCGTCGCGAGGAAAAGCGCACGATGGACCGCAACGAGCAACAGGCCAAACGTGATGAGCTGGAGCGCGCCGTCAACGCCGAGCTGATGAAAATAGCCTGAGTCGCGGCTACACGTCGCGGACCACGATTACTGCACGCTAATCAGCGTGTCGACGGTCGGGTTCGTCTCGACGAAGATGTCTTTGTATTCGTCTTGAATGCCGCCGTTGTGGCTCTGCAGGGCAAACGGGCCCTTTTTACCGGCGGTCGGATCCTTGAAGCGGTTGTGCTCGACGCCTTTGCACGGCACGCTTCCGACCAGCTCGCAGCACGCCAACCACGCTTCGCCGGTCGAGGCTTTGGCGAGGATCTCGCATTGGTTCCACTTCTTCTTGTCGAGCTGTGGGTGCGGCTGCGGCGTGAACAGCTTGCCGCCGTCGTCGTTGTGGCCAGGGCGGTAGTCCCACGCGTAGTGATTCGGCAGCTGGAACTGAACCGCACCCAACGCGTCGAGCGCTGGTGGCGGGCGGGCGGCGAAGAACAAGACGCACGGGTCGTGATCACCTACGACCTGCCGCACGCTGAAGATGACGCGATAGTCCGCGTAGTCATCCTTCGTGTAAATGTAGCCGCGGCCCGCGCCGGTGATGTGAATGCTCTCGTCCTTGACGTCCCAACCGTTGGCGGGTTGCGGCGTCCAGCCGTCGAGCGTCTTGCCGTCGAAGATGCGCCGGCAGTTGGGGCATCCGGGAAAAGGCGCGCTGGCCTCGCCACCCGCGCCGCCCGATCCGGCGCTGCCGCCCGCGCCGCCCGGTGGTGCACCAGCCATGCCACCCCCCACCGCGCCGCCGCCGACTGAAGCCCCACTGGCGCCGCCGCCGCCCGCGACAGACTGCGTCAGGCCCGCTACGCCGGCGTTCGACCCACCGCTCGAAACGGCGCCACCACCACCGCCGTTGCCCGACAGACCGGCGGTGGCGCTGCCGCCACCCGCCTCCGCAGCAGTCCCGGCGTTGTCGCTACAGGCGGGCGTGGCAAGGCCGAGAAGCAAGATTGTCCAGGTTCGAGCGCGCGTCATGGCCGTTGGTTGGATCGAGGGGAACCAAGGCGATAGTCCCCGCCGCCCGTTGTCACGGCTCATCTTCTGGTATCAAGCGCCTTGATGCCGAGTCGACTCGTCAGTGGCTGACGGCCGAAAAGGGCTACGCGAGCGGGGCGGACACCCCGCGACTGGTTTGCTCAGCTCGAGGGTGTCGATGCGCGTCGCCTTCGCCCCGCTGTTCGTGCTCGCGCTGGCCGCGGCTTGCGGAGCAAAGGGCGATCTGATCATCGGCGAGATCAAGCTGCAGTCCGACGGGACCGGTGGTGTTTCGGCGGCCGGCACCGGCGTCGACCCCAACGGCGGGACGGCGCACCGCGGAGTAGGCGCGGTCGCTGGCGCGACCGCTGGCACGGCGAGCGAAAGCGGGCAGGTGGGCGACACGCCCGTACAAGCCGGTGCGGCCGGCATGGACGCCGCTGGCGCTAACGCTTGCCCCGTCGAGGAAGAGGTGCCGGTCGGCAGCTTGATCCATCGCTACAGCTTCGACGGCACTGGTGCCGGCGCGGTGGTCGACTCGGTCGGCGGCAAGCATGGCACCCTCGAAGCCGGTGCCATGCTCGACGGCAGCGGCGTCTTGACTCTACCGGGGCGCGTCAACGGCAAGAACGATCAGTTCGTGTCCTTTCCGGCTGGGATTCTGAAAGGGCTAAATGAATTGACGTTGGTGATCTGGACGAGCTGGATCACCGGCGGCGCTGGGTTCCAACGCATCTTGGATTTTGGCGACAGCAACATCGGCGTGGGCCAGGGTGATTCGGGGCGCAGCTACTTGGCGTTGGTGCCGACCAGCAACTTCGCCAACGGCAACAAGTTCGGCGCTGAGCTGGCGGCGCCGGGCTTTCCCACGCTGTCGCTCGGCTCTGACAAAGACATGGCCGACGCCGTCGAGGTTTAGGTGGCGCTGGTGTTTCGCAGGCTCGGCCGTTCACAGTGGTCCAAAGATCACGGCTTTCACGGCACGTACGACGAATTTCGGATCTACCGGCGCGCGCTGTCGGCCTGTCAGCTGGCTACGCTTCGCGATCGCGGTCCCGATACTTTGTAGCGCGGCCCGGAGCGCGCGGCCCAGACCCTGTTGGGCCCCTATCCTAGGTCGCGGCGTCTGGCGCACCCGCCGCCACTTCAGCCAATACCTCGGCGGCTTTCTTCGATAGCTGCGCGCGCGTCACTTGTCCGGTTGCAGGCGCCAGCAGCAGCGCGGCAACACCGCCCACGACAATGCCGGTTCCGAGATACGCCAAATTCGTCGGCCAGTTACTGGGGCGTAGGGTTGGGCTCGGCTGTCGCGGCGCCAACAGGCCCCAGCTCGACATCGCGTCGGCGAGTTGGTGACGAGCTACGGCGAGGCCGATTGCCAGTAGAATGTTGCTAGACGTCTTCATTGGTTTCGCCGAAACACGCTGCAATTAGCGGGCCGGCGCGGCATTCGCGCGACTCGGCGATCGCTGTTGCTGCGGCTACGCCAAAGCGCCTCGGCGGGCGGAATTGCCGCGCCGCGCTTGCGTGGCAATTCGCACGGCCGCGCGCGCTTCTTGGGTGCTCACGCCGGCGACAAGGGTCGGATCACTCCCCGAGACTCGGCGCACTTGCGTCGGGGTCAATGCCGGTTTCGAATTGCTTGAGCCGGCGCTGCAGCGTGCGGCGGTTGATGCCCAACATCTGCGCGGCCACCGTTTTGTTGCCGCTGGCTAGCTCGATGGCTCTCAAGATGTGGCGCCGCTCGACCTCGTTCAGCGAGACCACGTCCGCTCCGCCGGCTTCAAGCGACGCTGGTAGCTGCGCGGGTTCGAACGCGCGAATCTTGCTCGGCAAGTCCTCGATGGTCAGCTGGTCGCCGCGCGCCATCGTCACCGCGCGCTCGATACAGTTCTCGAGCTCGCGTACGTTGCCGGGCCAACGGTAAGCCAACAGCAGCTGCTCGACCGCCGGGCTGAGGCTAGCGCTGCGATTCGCGCTCTTACCGAACCGAGCCAAGAAATGCCGAGCTAGCGCCAGGATATCGTCGCCGCGTTCCCGCAGCGGCGGCACGGTGACGCGGACGACGTCGAGCCGGTAGTAGAGGTCCTCGCGGAATCGCTTGCTCTTTACCTCGCGCTCGAGGTCGCGATTCGTCGCGGTGATCAGGCGGCAATCGAACGGGATTTCGTCGCGCCCGCCGATCGGACGCACGGTGCGCTCCTGCAGAGCGCGCAGCAACTTCGGCTGCATTTCGATTGGCAACTCACCGATCTCGTCGAGCAGCAAGGTGCCGCCGTTCGCTTCCACGAACAGTCCTTTCGAGGCGCGCTTGGCGTCGGTGAAGGCACCCCGCGCATGACCGAAGAGCTCGCTCTCCAAAAGCCCTGCCGGCATCGCCGCGCAGTTGAGCGCCACGAACGGGCCAGCTTTGACCTGGCTGCTGTCGTGAATGGCGTGGGCGATGACATCCTTGCCGGTGCCGGATTCGCCCTGGAGCAAGACGGACGCCAGGCTGCCGGAGAGAACGGAGACGAGCTCGTACACCTGCCGCATCGCGGGGCTGTGACCCAAGGCGGTGTCGAGATCGAGGCGTGGCCGGGCGCGTTTTCCGGCGTCTCGCTCCGACGGCGAGGGAGCGCCTTGCTTGGCTTGAAGCGTCAATGCACGAGCTACGGCGGCGGAAAGGGCGCGCGCGTCGATCGGTTTTCGCAGGAAGTCGATCGCTCCTACACGCAGGGCCTCGATCACCGTGTCCATCTCACCGCGCCCGGTGAGCAAGATCACCGGGACCGGGTTCGAGCCTTCGGCGATGCGCCGACACAGCTCGATGCCGGTCATTTCCGGCATCGTCAGGTCGGTAACGACGAGGTCGAATTCGCCTCTCGAGACTCGCTGCAGCGCCGCGAGCGCGGAGGTCTCGGCCGTCGCGTCATAACCGTCGCTGGCCAGGGCCATGCGGCACGCATCACAGCCGTCGGGATCATCATCGACGACGAGGATGCGTGAGGTTGCGGCGTGTGGGGCGCGCGGTGGTTCACCGGTCGCACCCTGGTCGAGCTGGGCGTTCATGAGATGTCGGAGCGCGCGCTCGGAGGTAAGCGGCGCGCTCGGTTCTCGAACGTAGCACGAGGAAGCCAATGAAGACGCCACCTTACCTATCGACGCGACTGATGTCAGCCATGCGTTACCTCGATTCCGGCGGTCACAGCCATTCGCGCCCGCCATCAATGGTAGGGTGCTACCAATGAAGCTCGCTGGCATCGACGCGAATCTGCTGGCAGCGCTCGATGCGCTGCTGCGCGAGAAGAGCGTGACGCGTGCCGCGCGCCGGCTCGGGGTGGGTCAGCCGGCAGTCAGTCACGCTCTCGCACGGCTGCGGGCCCACTTCAAGGACGAGCTCTTGGTGCTCACCGGGCGCGACTACGTCCTGACCGACAAGGCCGAGAAGCTGGCCGTCGTCGTAGCGAACGCGACGCGAGCGTTGGCTGAAGTCTTCGAGGATACGCCCAGCTTCGACGCCGCGACCTCGTCGTACCGCTTCGTGGTGGCGTGCTCCGATCTGTTCGGGGTGCTGGTTATCCCCGAGCTGCTGCGCACGCTGAAGCGCGAGGCCGAGAACGTCGAGGTCGAGCTGCGCGCGATCATCGCGACGTCGAAGGAATCGATCCTTTCCGGGGGTGTCGACCTCGCTCTGGGTATCTTCGAAGACGTGCCTGCTGGCATCAACCAGCAGGCGCTCTATGACGATCCGGCGGTTTGCGTGGTGCGCGCGGACCACGAACGAGTCGCCGCACGCCTGACGCTCGACATGTACGGCGAGTTGCCCCACCTGGAGATTGGCCCGATCGCCGACGCGCTACCCGGGCTCTACATCGATCGAGCGCTGGCGGCGGTCGGCAAGACCAGGCATGTCACGTTGCGCGTGCCCTATTACCTGCTAGCGCCGCACATCCTCGAGCACACCGATCACGTGGCAACGCTCTCGGCGAGCGGCGCGGACATCTTGGTGAAAATGGCGCGCCTGCGCGTCGTCGAGCCCCCGATCGCGCTGCCAACCTATCGCTATTCGCAGATCTGGCAGAACAGTCACAACGAAGATAGCGCGCATACTTGGCTGCGCGAGCGAATCGCTCGCATCTGTCAACGCCGTGCGCTCGGGTCAATCCAGGTTTGAATGCCTGCGAAGCCGCCCGCGCCAGCTCAAGGTAGTGCGAGGCTTTCGAACCACAGCTGGTCGACATAGCACCACGCCCATTCTTCGCCTTCCATCGAGCGCGCGATCGGGTGGCCGCTAGCGCGAAAGTGCCGCGTCGCGTGCTTGTTTCTCGAAGAATCGCAGCAGCCGACGTAGCCGCATTCCATGCACATGCGCAGCTGCGACCAGGCGTCGCCGATGCGCAGGCAATCGGTGCAGCCCGTGCTGCTCGGTTGCACGATGCGGATATCCGCGACGTGTGAGCACGTAAGTGCTTCGAAATCGGCCACTGTGACTCGTAGCATGCACGGCGCGTGGGCGTTGGGTCGAATCGATTGATCGCATACCCCTCATGCGCAACGCTCGCGCATTACTCTCACGCATGCGTCGTATGCCAAACGTCGATTGTCGGACCCTATCAGGCGGGCCGCATGACATCTCGTTTGGCGAGGCGTAGCGTCCGTCGATGTCCGTGGTCGTGATCGTCGCCCATCCCGACGACGAAACCTTGTGGTGTGGAGGTCGGATGCTCACCATGCCAACGCAAGACTGGCTAATCATGACCTTGTGTCGCGCCAGCGACCGAGAGCGCGCAGGCAGATTTCAGCTTGCCTGCCGCGAATTCGGTGCGACTGGCGTGATGGCGGATCTGGATGACGAACACGCCCAAACACCGCTCGAAACCGCAGCCGTGCAGCAGGCAATTCTGGGCGCTTTGCCGCAACGAGCGTTCTCGGCGATCTACACCCACGGCCCGCGCGGCGAATACACGCGGCATCGCCGGCACGAGGAGTGCTGCCGCGCGGTAGTCGCCATGTACTCCGACGGTCGACTCACGGCGCCCGAGCTTCAGCTGTTCGCGTACGAAGACGACCAGGGCAAGAGCTTGCCGCGGCCAGCCAAGGACGCTGATCGAATCGATGTTCTCTCGGCCGCGGTCGCCGAACGCAAGCTGTGGCTGATGACCGCAATCTATGGCTTTCCGGCCAGCAGCTGGGAAGCGCGCGCGGTGCCGAAAGTCGAGGGCTACTACGTGCACTCGGACGTCGCGCGCCTGCGCCACTTTATCGATGTACGAAAGCCTGAGCCATGAAGGTACTTCTCCTCTACGACTATCCGCCGTCGCCGGGCGGGCTGGCGACGCAGGGTGACCTGCTGTTTCGCGGGCTGAGTGACATTGGCGTGGATGCGCACGCCGTTCATCTCGAGTCGGCACCCGAAAAGGAGTGGTATTACCGTTGGTTTCAGCCCGATGTGGTCGTGGGCATCGGCTACTGGGGCCACACGCCCGACGTCGTGCTGCATCCGCAACGCCACGGCAGGTTGGCCGTGCCTTGGTTGGTGGCCGATGGCTACGTCGCCAACTACAAGGCAGTCCTCAACGAATTGGGGCTGATTCTCGTGACGTCCACCTGGGTAAAAGAGACGTACGCGCGCGACGGCGTGTCGAGCAAGAACATCGAGGTCTTGCCCGTTGGCTGCGATACCGACGCCTTCATGCCTCGGCCTCGCTCGGATCCGAAGGTGCGTGCAGTTCGTGAGCAGCTGGGCATCGCCGATGACGAGCTGTTGATCTTGACCGTGGGCGGCGACGCGGCCTCCAAGGGCGGGCAAGAGGTGGCGCAAGCGCTGGCGCTCCTCAAGGACCGCGCGCCCCGCTACAAGTACGTGTGCAAGGTTTGGCCGCAACCTCGAACGACATCGCAGACTGCTCTCGATCTGGAGCTGGCGAAGCGCCTGGGCATCGAGAAGAACGTGGTTTACTCCGAGTGTCGCAGCTCGCGTGAGTTCATGCCCTTCTTGCTGGCCGCCTGCGACATCTACGCTGGTCCGTCGCGGCTCGAGGGCTTCGGTATGGTGCAAGTCGAAGCCAACGCTTGCGGCAAGCCGGTCATCGCCATCGACGCGATGGCGTTTCGAGACACGATGACGCACGGAGAAAACGCGCTCTTAGCGGGCGTGGCCGAAGAGATCAAGATCGGCGAGGCCGTGCTGGGCGAGGCCCAGGGCTTCGAGCCGGGTCACAAGGTCGTGTTCCCTTATCAGCGAACCGCGGATTTTCGCGCCAGTGTTCCCGACCTGGCCGCTCACTTGCTGACGCTGATGACGAATCCTGACGAACGTGAACGGCTCGGCAGCAACGGGCGCCGTCGCGCCGTCGAACGCTACGACTATCGACATGTCGCGCGTCGGTTCGTCGAGATCATGCGCGAGAAACTGAGCATCGAATGAGTGGCAAAGCGGTCAAAGTCAGCGTCGAAGCCGCGCGAGCGGCGGCGATCGCCGTGCTCGAGCACAACGCCCTGGGGCCGTGCGCAGGTCTGCCGCGCACCGCGGGTTGGGGCTATCCCGAACCCTACACTCGCGACTTGATGCTCGCGTTGCCGGGCTTCTTGCTGGCCGACAAACCGCACCTGCGCGAGCAGATGCGCAAGACGCTGGCGGCCCTGGCGCACAATCAGACCGAGCACGGGCACATCCCGTCGCTGGCGCATGATCCGGAGAACTTGGGTGCCAGCGATACGACGCCGCTGTTCCTGTTCGGTCTGGCGGTCTTTCGACGCGTGACGGCAGAGCCTGACTTTCTCGAAGCGGCGGCGCAAAAAGCCATCACCTGGATGCGCTACCAGTCGCCCGACGACCGCGTCATGGTCGCTCAATTGCCCACGACGGACTGGCGTGACGAACACTGGGTGTACGGCTATGGCTTGTACGTCAACACGCTCGTCCACGCCTACCTGCGGCTGTACGGCCTTCACGCCGAGGCGGCCCGGCTGCGCGGGCTGATGAACCGCTTGGAGGTGACCACCGCTGACAAGGCGCCGCACGAGCACGAGGGCCTCAGGGTACTGGGTAGTCCCCACTACGCCGCAGGTTCGTTCAAGCTGTACCACGACGATCGTTGCGACGTGCTCGGCAATTCCCTTGCGATTTTGACCGGCATCGCGTCGCACGCACGCGCCGAGCAATTGATCGACTACGTCGAGAGCCGTTGCGAGGAGCTGCGCGCGCGCGGGTCGCTCGTCGGCGATCTGCCGCCGTGTTTCTTTCCGTACATCCAGCCAGGAGACGAAGACTGGCGACCCAGGTACGCAATCTTCAACCAGCCTGGCCACTACCACAACGGTGGCGTGTGGCCGTTCGTGTGCGGTTTCTACGTTGCGGCGTGCGTCTCGGCAGGTCGGTACGAGCTGGCGCAGGGCAAGCTCGAGGCCCTCGCACTACTCGTGAAGCCTTGGCACGAGAACGAGTGCGAGTGGGGCTTCAACGAGCAAATCCGCGCGCAAACCGGGGCGCCGATCGGTCGCGACTGGCAAACTTGGTCAGCCGCTTTGTTCGTCTACGCTTGCGAATGCGTTGCTACGCGCTCAACTCCCTTCTTTTTCGGACCGTGACGCACGTTAGTTCGCAGTTCGCGCGAGGGCTGAATGCCTGCAATTCACGCCAGTAATAGGCCCGTGCCGGCTAGCGTCACGCGCTTTTGACTGCGTCACGCCAGAAGGAAACCGAAGCGTGGCTTGTGTTCGGCGCTCTGGAGCCTACAGTGCGGCCTATGCTTGGCGATTTTTTGGCGTCTCACCGGGATGAGCTCCTGAGCCGGGCGTGCCTCGGCGTTGCCCAGAGGCGCGCGCACTCGCCGACGGAGTTGGCGTCGACGCTCGGATTCCCCGTCTTGTTCGATCAGATTCGGATTGCTCTGGAGCGTGGGGCTTCCTCGCAGCGCGTGGATCACAGCGACCTAACGTGCAGCGCGGGCGTACGTGGTCACGCACTCTTCCAAGAGGGTCTTACCGTGGCCGAGGTCGTGCACGACTACGGCGACGTGTCCCGAATCATCATCGGGCTTGCTGAGGAAGAGCACGCGGTGATCCCCGCGGCCGACCTTTCGACCCTCAACCTGTGCCTCGAAGACGCCGTCGCCGGAGCGCTGACCGAGTACGGCCGTCAGCGGGAGCGAACCCTCGCGCAGGAGGGGACAGAGCGAGCCGGCGTGCTGGCGCACGAGATGCGCAACTACCTCAACACCGCGATGCTCGCGCTTTCCAGTTTGAAGAGCGGCGCGGTTGGGGCTTCCGGTGCAACCAGCGGCATCCTTCAGCGCAGCTTGGCCGGGCTGCATACGCTGGTCGAACGCTCGGTCGCGAGCGTGCGGATGGAGGTTGCGCGCGACGTCCACGAACGCATCCTGCTTCGAGAAGTCGTCGAAGAGGTCATGGCTGGAGCTGCCTTGCTCGCGAAAGTGCGTGGCCTGCGGCTGGTGATGAAGTCGACTGACGAAGAGGCCGTCGTGCTTGCCGATCGTCAACTTTTGACCGCAGCGCTCACCAACCTCGTCCAAAACGCATTCAAGTTCACTCGCCCGGGCACTGAAGTGACGCTCAGGGTGAGCCGCAGCGCGTCGCGCGTGCGCGTCGAGGTCGAGGACGCCTGCGGCGGCTTGCCCGTGGGCCGAAAGGAGCACCTCATCAGGCCCTTCGTTCAGCGAGGGGAAGATCGCACGGGGCTCGGCTTGGGACTTTCGATCTGCGTCGAAGCCATGCAAACGATGGGCGGCGAGCTGCACGTTTCCGACTTGCCCAGCGTCGGCTGCGTATTCGCGCTCGACTTGCCGCGGCAGCCCACGCCTAAGAAGAAGCTGCTCGGGTTGCCGCTCTTCGCTCGCGCCGTGAAGCTTGCCGCGAACATCTAGCGCTCGTCGCATCAGGGGCGCCCCGTCTGGCTGTGAAGCAGCGGACCAATCTTCTTGGCCTTGGCGGCGTACATGGCCAAGTCCGCGTTCTTGAGCAACTCCGCCTCCGAGTGCCCGTCCTCCGGATAGAGCGCAATGCCGACGCTCGCCGTCACGCTGAGCTTCATGCCGTTTACCTCGTAAGCGTTGGCGATGCTGCTAGCGATCCTAGCCGCGAACGCTTGGACGCCGGCCTCGTCGTTCACCTCGAGCATCAAGAATAGGAACTCATCGCCGCTGCGACGGCAGACGGTGTCGCCAGCTCGGACGACGGCCTGCAGGCGCTCGGCCACCATCGTCAGAACCTGGTCGCCGAGATCGTGACCGTGTGCGTCGTTGACGCCCTTGAACTGATCCAAGTCGATGAACATGACCGCCAGGCGCCGGCCATGACGCTGCGCCTGCGCCAACCCCTGGCTCAGCCGATCGTTGAAGAGCGTCAGGTTCCCGAGGCCGGTGAGCGGGTCGTGCAAGGCACTGGTGGTGAGCGTTCGTTCTGCACTGATGCTTTGGGACAACGCCTTGTGACTCGTGGATAGCTCGTCTTCGAGCTGATGACGCTGGTCGAGATCATCAACCAGCGCGTCGTGGACGGCTACGAGCTGCGTCGCCGCCTCCTGAACCTTGACCTCGATCGCCTGGTTGTCACTGAGCGTGCCCGCGAGCTTCTCAGCCGACACGCCTTGCGTAATTTCTGCTTTCAGCGCGCCGTTGACGGCGGACAAATCGAGCGCGGCTTGCTCTACCTTGTCGGTCGCTTGCTCGTTTTGATCGAGCGCACGGCTCAGTGCGGCCTTGTCTCTCAAGGGGAGTGCGGAGTCCATTGGACCGGCAAAGGTGGTTGCACCGAGCGTGCCACGCTCGCCGAGTCTCGGTTTCGACGCACCCCCCGCGGTCTTTTACTGCGGGCGAGCGGGGTCAAACAGTCTCGCCTGGACAAACGGGGCGGGTCGCTCGTGCTCAAGCCGCTGACCAGGTCGTGAAAGTAGTGTCGCACTGGGGCGGCGAGCTGGCCGTCGGGGGATGGTCGAGCGTCTCGACGTCCAAAACTCGTCGCGCAATCGCGCGGTTGTGTTTGTGCAAACGTCGGGGAGATCGAGCTTCGCTAACGCGGTGCTCAGCGACCAAAGCTCGCGCTCGTCCGATGTCTGGCGCATTTCGTTGCATCGAACTGCCGGCGCTCCAGTGCGCTCTGCAAGTTGGCGTCCTGCACGTTACTTGCGGCCGAAGCTCACCAACCGCGTGACAGGCGAAACGCTAAAGTGCCCCAAGCAGACGGAATGCCGCACGGGTAGTACCCGGCCACCGCGTGGGTTAACGCGCAGCTGCGCAGATCAACTCGGGCACGCGCCTTGCCCTAGTGTCGACTTCATCACGTCAGCACCGCCCGTGAACCCGGCCCCAATCGGATTTTGAATGTCTAAGACTGCCAAGAAGAAAACCAAGGCCCCTAAGCGCCATCAACTACAAAAGTGCCCAACCGGCATCACAGGGTTAGACGAAATTACAGACGGTGGGCTTCCGCTCGATCGAATCACCTTGATTGCTGGCGGCACCGGCTCTGGAAAAACCCTCTTGGGGCTCGATTTCGTCATCCATGGTGCCACCAACTACAACGAGCCAGGCGTCTTCATGTCATTCGAAGAGACAGAAGACGAGCTCTATAAAGACGTGGCTGATCTCAACATGGATTTACAAGGGCTCGTGGCCCAAAAGAAGATTCAGCTGGAGTACGTGCTTTTGGAGCGCAGGGACATTCAAGAGACCGACTTCAATCTCGAAGGGCTCCTTGTGCGCCTGGAACATGCCATTGACTCCATAGGCGCCAAACGCGTTGTTCTGGACTCCATTGAATCTCTCTTTGCCGGCATCACGGATGTGGGCGTCCTTCGCTTGGAGATAAAAAGACTCTTCCGCTGGCTGAAGGAAAAGCACGTGACGGCAATCGTTACCGGCGAGCCGGGACAAAGCTCTTATACTCATCATGGCCTCGAGGAGTACATTTCCGATTGCATCATCTTCCTCGACAATCGAGTTGTCGAACAGATTTCCGTTCGCAGAATTCGTATCATTAAATATCGTGGCTCCAATCATGGGACAAACGAATATCCCTTCGTCATCGACAAAGAGGGGCTGTCGGTCATTCCTATCACCTCCGCAGGCCTCAATCAGCCAGGCACAACCAAGAGGGTTTCGACAGGAATCCCATCGCTAGACAAGTTGTTCAACGGTGGTGGGTACACCAGAGGTAGCACTGTGCTCGTCTCGGGTACTGCAGGCACTGGAAAGACAAGCCTGGCTGCTGCATTCGCGATGGAAACGTGTAAGCGCGGCGAACGATGTCTTTTCTTGTCCTATGAAGAGTCGGCAGGACAGCTGATTCAAAACCTCGGCTCGATAGGTCTTCATCTTCAACCATTCGTGACGAAAGGCCTGTTGAGGATCGTTTCGACCAGGCCGTCGTTTTTCGGTTTAGAGAAGCATCTGCTCGATCTATACAAGGCAATTTCGGAGTTTACGCCAACCTCTGTTGTCATAGATCCGCTGACGAGTCTGATCGGAGAGGGGAGCCCGCGTGAAATTCAATCGATGATTACTCGTATGATTGATCTTCTGAAATCCAAGGGTGTGACTGGGTTCTTTACCAGTCTTGTCTCTTCGACTTCAGAAAATTACACAGGCGGCGAAGTCGGTGTCTCGTCCTTGATCGACACTTGGATCGTCGTCAGAGAGATAGAAGAAAACGTAGGCAAGAGACGCACTCGCGGGCTCTACATTGTGAAGTCTCGTGGTATGGGCCATTCGAGTGACGTCCATAACTTGATTTTGAATGACACGGGAATTCACCTAGTGCCAATGGATGCCGCCAGCGCCAATCAGAAACCTAAGGTCTCTAAGAGTAGCTCCGAGCGACGTAAGATGCTTCCGGAGTGAGCGCATCTGACACGGAGACGCGGAGATCTGACATGGCGACACGGCAACCTACTTTCATCGTCGGCATCGGCGGCTCAGCTGGCGGTCTCGATGCCTACAAAGCGCTCTTGGATGCACTCCCGGCCGATACCGGCATGGCCTTTGTCATTATTGCCCATCTTTACCCCACGGCGAATAGTCAGTTGGCTGCAATTCTCGCGCGGCACACGCAAATGCCAGTCATGGTGGCGCTCAGCGGGATGCCAATCTTGGCGGATCATGTCTACGTGATTCCTCCGAACGCGGATCTATTGATTGAGCGCCAGTGCTTAAAAGTCGTCTCCCCGCGCACGAGGAGGAACGCGCAGATAGATTTGTTTTTCACTTCTTTGGCGGAGGCGATGGGGGCAAATGCGATCGGCATTGTCGTCTCCGGCTATGATGGCGATGGCACTGAGGGCTGCAGGCAGATCAAAGCAAAAGGCGGTACGACTTTTGCTCAAGATAAGTCTGCCGAAGTAAGCCAAATGCCGCGCAGCGCTGAGGCTGCGGGCTTTGTTGATTTCATTCTGCCAGCGGACAAAATCTCTGACGAGCTGCAACGCTTGGGCGC
>JBBRMI010000046.1:0-42415 GCA_038230915.1 Polyangiales bacterium
CCGTCGAGGTCAAGGGCGAGATCCTCGCGTTGAAAAACACGATGAACACGATGGTCGATCAGCTCAACGGCTTTGCCTCCGAAGTCTCGCGCGTGGCGCGCGAGGTCGGCACCGAAGGCAAGCTCGGTGGTCAGGCCGAAGTGCCCGGCGTCGCCGGCACCTGGAAGGACCTGACCGACAACGTCAACGCCATGGCCTCGAATCTCACCGGCCAGGTGCGCAACATCGCCGAGGTGACGACCGCCGTCGCGCGCGGCGATTTGTCGCGCAAAATCACGGTCGACGTGAAGGGTGAGATTCTGGAGCTGAAAAACACCATCAATACGATGGTCGACCAGCTCAACGGCTTTGCGTCCGAGGTGAGCCGCGTGGCGCGCGAAGTCGGCACGGAAGGCAAATTGGGCGGGCAAGCCCAGGTGCCGGGCGTCGCCGGCACCTGGAAAGACTTGACCGACAACGTCAACGCGATGGCCTCGAATCTGACCGGACAAGTCCGCAACATCGCCGACGTGGCAACCGCGATCGCCAACGGCGATCTGTCGCGCAAAATCACCGTCGACGTGAAGGGCGAGATCCTCGAGCTGAAGAACACCATCAACACGATGGTCGATCAGCTCAACGGCTTCGCGTCCGAGGTCACGCGCGTCGCGCGCGAGGTCGGCACCGACGGCAAGCTGGGCGGGCAGGCGGCGGTGGAAGGTGTAGCTGGCGTCTGGAAAAACCTCACCGACAACGTCAATTCGATGGCTTCGAACCTGACCGGCCAGGTGCGCAACATCGCGGAAGTGGCGACCGCGGTCGCGCGCGGCGATCTGTCACGCAAGATCACCGTCGACGTCAAAGGCGAGATCCTCGCGCTCAAGAACACCATCAACACGATGGTCGATCAGCTGAACGGCTTCGCGTCGGAAGTGAGTCGAGTGGCGCGCGAGGTGGGCACCGAAGGCAAGCTCGGCGGCCAGGCAGAAGTGCCCGGCGTCGCCGGCACGTGGAAGGACTTGACCGACAACGTGAACTCGATGGCCTCGAACCTGACCGGCCAGGTGCGCAATATCGCCGAGGTCACGACCGCGGTCGCGCGCGGCGACTTGTCGCGGAAAATCACCGTCGACGTGAAGGGCGAGATCCTCGAGCTGAAGAACACCATTAACGCGATGGTCGACCAGCTGAACGGTTTCGCCTCCGAAGTCTCCCGCGTGGCGCGCGAGGTCGGCACCGAAGGCAAGCTCGGCGGTCAGGCGGAAGTGCCGGGCGTCGCCGGCACGTGGAAGGACCTCACCGACAACGTCAACTCGATGGCCTCGAACCTGACCAACCAGGTGCGCAATATTGCCGACGTGACGATCGCGGTCGCCAAGGGCGATTTGTCGAAGAAGATCACCGTCGACGTGCGCGGCGAGATTTTGCAGCTGAAGGACACCATGAACACCATGGTCGATCAGCTGAACGGCTTTGCTTCCGAGGTCAGCCGCGTGGCACGCGAGGTCGGCACCGAAGGCAAGCTCGGCGGCCAAGCGCAGGTGCCGGGCGTGGCCGGTACGTGGAAGGATCTGACCGACAACGTCAACTCGATGGCGTCGAATCTGACCGGTCAGGTTCGCAACATCGCTGACGTGGCGACGGCGATCGCGCGCGGCGATCTCTCGCGAAAAATCACCGTCGACGTGAAAGGTGAGATCCTCGAGCTCAAAAACACGCTCAACACGATGGTCGATCAGCTCAACGGCTTCGCCTCCGAGGTGAGCCGCGTGGCGCGTGAGGTCGGGACCGAAGGCAAGCTGGGCGGCCAGGCGCTCGTGCCCGGCGTAGCTGGCACGTGGAAGGATTTGACCGACAACGTCAACTCGATGGCGTCGAACCTGACCGGTCAGGTGCGCAACATTGCCGAGGTCACGATCGCGGTCGCCAACGGCGACCTGTCCCGGAAGATCATCGTCGACGTGCGCGGCGAGATCCTGCAGTTGAAAGAGGCGATCAACACGATGGTCGAGCAGCTGCGCTCGTTCGCCAGCGAGGTGACGCGCGTGGCGCGCGAAGTCGGTACCGAGGGACGCCTCGGGGTGCAGGCGGTGGTGCCTGGGGTCGCTGGCACCTGGAAAGATCTGACCGACTCCGTCAACGCGATGGGCGCGAACCTCACCGCGCAAGTCCGCAACATCGCCGAGGTGACGACGGCTGTCGCGCGCGGCGACCTCTCGCGCAAGATCACCGTCGACGTCAAAGGCGAGATCTTGGAGCTGAAAAACACCATCAATACGATGGTCGATCAGCTGCGCTCGTTCGCATCGGAAGTGACGCGCATGGCGCGCGAGGTCGGCACCGAGGGCAAGCTCGGCGGTCAAGCCGACGTTCCCGGTGTCGCCGGCACCTGGAAAGATCTGACCGACTCCGTGAACTTCATGGCGGCGAACCTGACCAATCAGGTGCGCGGCATCGTGCGCGTCGTCACCGCAGTAGCGGACGGCAACCTGCGCCAAAAGCTGACCGTCGAAGCCAAAGGTGAAGTCGCCGCGCTCGCGGACACCATCAACAACATGACCGACACCTTGGCGACGTTCGCCGAGCAGGTCACGAACGTAGCGCGCGAGGTGGGCGTCGAAGGACGGCTCGGTGGTCAGGCGAACGTGCCCGGCGCGGCCGGCACGTGGAAGGACCTGACCGGCAACGTCAACTTGCTGGCAGCGAACTTGACCAATCAGGTGCGGGCCATCGCCGACGTCGCAACCGCGGTGACGAAGGGCGACTTGACGCGCTCGATTCAGGTCGAGACGCGCGGCGAGGTCGCCGATCTCAAAGACAACATCAACACCATGATCGACAACCTGCGCGCGACTACCGATCGCAACCAGGAGCAAGATTGGCTGAAGACGAACCTTGCCAAGTTCACGCGCATGCTGCAAGGCCAGCGCGATCTGCTCACCGTCGGTAAGACGCTGCTCTCGGAGCTGGCGCCGTTGGTCGACGCTCAGCAGGGCACGATCTATCAGATGGATCGCGCGGAATCGGGTGAGGTCGGCGAAGGCACGCCACAGAAGACGCTTCGGCTACTGGCCAGTTACGCCAAACGCGCGGATCAACCGGAGCGGATCGCGATCGGGGTTGGGCTCGTCGGCCAGGCTGCCGCGGAAAAGCAACGCATCCTGCTCCACGACGTGCCCCCGGACTACACACGAATCCAGTCCAGCCTGGGCGAAGCGTCGCCCAAGAGCGTGCTCGTCTTGCCGGTGCTGTTCGAAGGCGAAACGATGGCGGTGATCGAGCTGGCCGCGCTTTCGCCGTTCACCAACACCCACTTGGCATTCCTCGAGCAATTGCCGCAGTCGATCGGCGTCGTGCTCAATACGATCGAAGCGACGATGCGCACCGAGAACCTGCTGCTGCAGTCGCAGCAGCTCACCAGCGAGCTACAGACGCGGCAGACCGAGCTACAGCAGACCAACGAGGAGCTCGCGTCGAAGGCCAAACAGCTGGCTGAGCAAAACGTGGAGGTCGAGCGCAAGAACAAGGAGGTCGAGCAAGCGCGCCACGCCCTGGAAGAGAAGGCGACCGAGCTGGCGCTGACCAGCAAGTACAAATCCGAGTTCCTCGCGAATATGTCGCATGAGCTGAGGACCCCGCTCAACTCGATCTTGATCCTGGGCCAGCAGCTGGCCGAGAACGTCGGCGGAAACCTGACCCTCAAGCAGACCGATTTCGCTAAGAACATTCACTCGGCGGGTACCGATCTACTGACGCTAATCAACGACATTCTCGATCTGTCCAAGATCGAATCCGGCACGGTAACGGTCGAGCCGGAGGAGATCACGTTCAGCTCGCTGCGTGAGACGGTGCACCGCACGTTCCATCACATGGCCGAGGGCAAGGGGCTGGTTTTCGACGTCGAAATCGATCCGAATTTGCCGCGGGCTTTCGTTTGCGATCCGAAGCGGCTGCAGCAGATTCTGAAAAATCTGCTGTCCAATGCGTTCAAGTTTACGGCCCAAGGCAAGGTCTCGATGAGCCTGCGCCAGGTCACGAGCGGGTGGAACGCCGATCATCCCATCCTGCATGCGGCAGACGCAGTCGTCGCGTTCGCGGTGACCGATACCGGTATCGGTATTGCTCCCGAGAAGCAGCGGCTGATTTTCGAAGCCTTTCAGCAGGCTGACGCCGGAACGAGCCGCAAGTACGGCGGCACCGGCCTCGGCTTGGCGATCAGCCGCGAGCTGGCGAACCTGCTCGGCGGGGAGATTCGCCTGATCAGCACACCCGGCAGCGGCAGCACGTTCACGCTGTATTTGCCGTTGAACTACACCGGTCCCGCTCAAATCGTCCCGCCACCGGGACAAGGCGCCACGACCGGTCCGATCGCGATGCTGGCGCTGGCCAGGCCGGAGGAAGTCGTCCTCGACGATCGCGACAATATCGGCGAAGACGATTCGACGCTGCTGATCATCGACGATGACCCGCACTATGCCCGGATTCTCTTGGGGCTGGCCCGCACTCAGGGCTTCAAGGGCGTGGTGGCGAATCGCGAGCAACAGGCGCTGGACCTGGCCCGCGAGTACCTACCGAGCGCCATCACCCTCGACGTCTTCCTGCCCGACATGCTCGGTTGGACCGTGCTCAACAACTTGAAGCTCGACCCGAGCACGCGGCACATTCCGGTGCAGATGCTATCGGTCGAAGAGCAAGAGCAGCATGGCCTTTCGCACGGGGCTTTCTCCTACTTGGTGAAGCCGGCGACGACTGGCGAGCTCGAGGTGGCGCTCGAAAGGCTCAAGGCGTTCACACACCACACCACTAAGCGGCTACTGGTGATCGAGGACAACGATCGCGAACGCCAGAGCATCGTCGAGCTCTTGGGTCACGACGACATCGAAATCACCGCCGTCGGCAGCGGCGCGGAAGCGCTGGCTACTCTGACCGACAAGGCGTTCGATTGCTGCGTGGTCGATTTGCGGTTGCCGGACATGACCGGCTTCGAGCTACTCGAGCGCTTGCAGACCGAGCCCGCGCTCAAAGCGATTCCGATCGTGGTCTTCACCGGCAAGGAGCTGACGGGTGAGGAAGAAGTCCACCTCCGCACGGTTGCCAAGAGCATCGTGCTGAAGGACGTGCAGTCGCCCGAGCGGCTGCTCGATGAAACCTCACTGTTTCTTCACCGGGTGCTGGCCGGCTTGCCCGAAGGCAAGCGCAAAATGATTGAACGCTTGCACGGTTCGATCGAGACGCTGCGCGGTAGGAAGGTGCTGGTCGTCGACGACGACGCGCGCAACATTTTCGCCTTGACGACGGTTCTGGAAACGCAGGAAATGGAAGTGCTGAGCGCCACCAATGGGCGCGACGCCATCCACATCATCGAGAGCACGCCCGACTTGAGCGTCGTGCTAATGGACATCATGATGCCGGAAATGGATGGCTACGAAACCATGCGCGAAATTCGGAAAGACGCCCGGTTCCGCACGTTGCCCATGCTGGCCCTCACCGCCAAAGCCATGAAGGGCGATCGCGAAAAATGCTTGGAGGCGGGCGCCTCGGACTACATTGCTAAGCCCGTCAACACCGACCAACTCCTGTCTTTGCTGCGCGTCTGGCTGTATCGATAAATGTCCCAAGCCATCGATATTCTCATCGTTGACGACGAGCCGCGGAACCTCGACGCGCTCGAGGCCATCTTGTCCGACCCGTCGTATCGGCTGATCCGCGCCGGCGGCGGCGACGAGGCGCTCAGCTTGCTGCTCAAGCACGACGTGGCCGCGATGGTGCTCGATATCCGAATGCCCGGGCTCAGCGGTTTCGAGCTGGCGCAACTGATCAAGGGCAGTCGTCGCTTCCGGGAGATCCCGATCGTATTTCTGACCGCGCACATGATGGAAGATCAGGACGTGATCGCGGGCTACGGCGCCGGTGCCGTCGACTACCTGACCAAGCCGGTCAAACCCGCTATTTTACGCCACAAAGTCGCGGTGTTTGCCGATCTATTCCGCAAGACGCGCGAGCTTGCCGAGCTGAACGAGACCCTCGAGGCGCGCGTCAGTGAGCGAACGGCGGAGCTCGAAAAATCGGAGTCGGCGCTGCGTGCCGCGGCGCTACAAAAGGACGAATTTCTCGCGACGCTGGCCCACGAGTTACGCAACCCGCTCGCGCCGCTGCGCATGGGGCTCGATCTAATGCTGCGCGCCGAGCCGCCGCTGAAACAGTTCGAGCGCACGCTCTCGGTCATGAATCGCCAGCTGATCCACATGGTTCGACTGATCGATGATCTACTCGACGTGGCTAGGATCAGCGGCGGAATGCTCGAGCTCAAGAAGGAGCAGGCCGATCTGGGCAGGGCAATTCAAACCGCGATTGAGACCAGTAAGCCATTCTTCGAGCGACGCAAGCAGTCACTCTCGTTCGATGCGGGCGCATCGTTTTCCAGCTTTGCGGACCCGACGCGCCTGACCCAGATAATCGGAAATTTGCTGCACAACGCGTCTAAGTTCACGCCCGAGGGCGGTCAAGTGAAGGTCGACATCCGGTATGAAAACGGTACTGCCTTCATCGACGTGATCGATTCCGGCGTTGGCATTGCCCCTGCGCAGTTGCCACGCGTCTTCGACATGTTCGTTAAAGTCGATCGTCCGGACTCCAGCTTGAGCGGTGGCTTGGGTATTGGCCTCGCGCTTTCTCGGCGATTGGCCGAAATGCAAGGTGGCACCCTGACCGCGAATAGTGCCGGTCCCGGCCAAGGCAGTGTCTTCACGTTGGCGCTGCCTGCCGAAATGCGTGAGGCTGGGAGCCCAGGGGACTCGGTTCGGCCGGTCGCACAGCGCGCTCAGAATGCCGGACTCACGATCGTCATCATCGAGGACAATCACGACGCCGCCGAGGTCATGGAAATCTCGCTCGAAGACCGGGGTTATCGGGTCCATGTCGCGCACACCGGACCGGACGGCCTCGAGCTCGTCCAACGGATTCGGCCGGCGGTGGTCCTGTGCGACATTGGGCTACCAGGAATGGACGGCATCGAAGTCTGCCGCCGGGTGCGGAGCTCAACACCCGTGCTGGCGCCAGTGATGATCGCCCTGACGGGATGGGGCATGGAAGAAGACCGACGGCGTACGCAGCAGACGGGCTTCGATCATCACCTCGTGAAACCGGTCGAGCCACAGCTGCTTTTCAACCTGTTAGACAGCATTTAACGGTCTCAGGGCCGTGAAGGCCGCACAAACCGCTCGCACGCGCTAGCGATGACGGCGATGATCTCGGTCGGATCGAGCGGCTTGGAGACGTGCGAATTGAAGCCGGCGCGCACGGCCGCGGCGCGGTCCTCAGCCCTTGCATATGCAGTCAGCGCCACGGCCGGCACCCCTCCACCTTCATTCGCGGGCCGGAGCCTGACCTTCTTGATCAACGAAAAGCCGTCCTCGTCGGGCATGCCGATGTCGGACACCAATACGTCGGGTATCTCCTGATCCAACGCCCGTAACGCGAGCTTGGCGCTGCCGGCGGTTCTGACCTCGGCTCCGGCACCGGCCAGCAGATGTTCGAGCATGTCGCGGCTGTCGTCGTCATCGTCGACGATCAACAGGCGCATGCCACGCAGCTCGCCTTCGCTGGCGCGGGGGTTCGAGGGCACTTGGTCATCGAGGCTCGCGCGGGCCTGGGTGGCGCGTTCCAACTCGACCACGAAAGTCGATCCCGAGCCCTCGCCCGGGCTAGCGGCACGAACCGAACCGCCGTGGAGCTCGATCAAGTGCTTCACGATCGCGAGCCCTAGGCCGAGGCCGCCGAAGCGGCGTGTCATGCTGCCTTCGGCCTGCCGAAACCGGTCGAAGATGAACGGTAACGTCGCGCCGTCGATGCCGCGGCCATTATCCGAGACCGTCAACGCTACGCGCTCACCACTCGATAGCTGCAGTCGAACCGCACCTTCCGCCGGCGTAAACTTGACCGCGTTGTTGAGCAGATTCCAGACGACCTGCTGTAAGCGACCGGCATCGCCGAATACGTCGTAGTTGCCAGGCTCGACCTCGATGCTGGTCTGCACTCTTTTGGCGCGTGCGGTTGGCTCGACCGCGTCATGCGCCAAGTGCACGACCGATTCGAAGCTCACCACCTCCATCGTCACGTGCAGCTTGCCGGAGATGATCCGGCTCACGTCCAAGAGGTCGTCGATCAGCTGCGTTTGCGAGCGGGCGTTGCGATCGATGGTTTCGAGCGCATGCTTGCTCTTCTCCGCCGAGAGCCGCCCGCCGCGCAGCAGAGACACCCAGCCAGTGATCGCGTTCAAGGGTGTGCGGAGCTCGTGCGACACGACCGCCAAGAAGTCGTCTTTGCCACGATTGGCCTCTTCGGCCCGCGTCCAACCCTCGTGCGCGTGAGCCAAGAGGCGCTCGCGCTCGGCGCTGACCTCGTTCAGTCTGAGCCGTTCGAGCTGCAGCTCTTCGTGCAACCGGCGTGTTCTTAGCATGCTGCCGACGCGCGCGGAGAGCTCGGCGGCGTCGTACGGCTTGGTCAGGTAGTCGTTGGCGCCGGCCGAAAGGGCTTCGACGATATCGGCCTTGTGACCCTGCACGGTGAGCATCAAGATCGGCAGCGCCATCTCGTCGAGGGAGGTGCGCAGAAAGCGACAGATCTCCAGGCCACTCATGCCGGGTAGCTGCCCGTCGAGGATCAAGAGGTGAGGCCCACCGTGCGTCGAGTGGCGCTCCAACATGGATGGACCGTCGGTGAAGACCTCGATCTCGAACCCGGGCAAGGCGCGCCTGGCGAGCTCGGCTTCGAGCGGACTGTCCTCGACGAGCCAGACCAGGCCCCGCCGACTCGACGCTGGCATCCTTTCCAGTGGACTCGGCTCAGCCGACATTCAGCGCGAATAGCACCTCTTGGGGTTGCGGCATAAGCAAGTAAGCATTGCGGCGCCAGCTTTTGGCCGGATCGCCGCGGACAAAGCTGTGGCGCATTTGCGCGCCGGCCCTGCACGCTGCCGGGCTGCCCCTGTTTTTCGAGCTGCTTTTGGGCTACACGTTGCGGCTGTGAAGGACGTTTTGGTCGTGGACGACAGCAAGGTCATGCGCGACATGGTCGTCGCCTGCTTGCGGAGCTTGCCCGACGCGCGCTTCACCCAGGCCGGTAGCGGGCTGGAGGCCATCGAGCGGCTCTCGCTCGGGAGTTTCCACTTGGTCGTCCTCGACCTCAATATGCCAGATATCTCGGGTATCGAGGTGTTGGAGTTCGTGCGCGCCCAGGACAACCTCAGAGCGTTGCCCATCTTGGTCGTCACGACGCGGGGTGACGAGGCCTCGCGTCTCCAGGCCATGGCGGCCGGCGCCACGCTATTCGTGACCAAGCCCTTCACGCCGGACGCTATCGCCCAAGACGCCCAGCGCTTGCTCGACGGCGGAGCCTGAGCGAAGTGGCCGAATCCGGCGGCCTGCAGGAATTCGTCTCGGCTTACGTGATCGAAGCCGAAGAGCACTTAGAGACCGCCGGTACGCAGCTGCTCGCGATCGAACAAGCGCTGCGGTCGGGCGGGGCCAATCTGCGCGCGCTGCGTGAAGCATTTCGCGCGCTGCACACGATCAAAGGCTTGTCGGCGATGGTCGGAGTGGAGCCGGTGGTCGCAATCGCGCACCGTATGGAGGCGCTACTGCGCGCTTCCGACCGTCGTGGCGCGAAACTGCCGATAGAATCGATCGACGTGCTGTTGAACGGCGTGCGCGCGATTCAGAGTCGCGTGCGGGCGTTTGGTGACGGCAAGCCAGTCGCGTTGCCCGATGTCGCGTTGGTGCGCGCGCTCGACGCGCTCGATACCGAACACGGCGGTACGTTGGATGAGTTGCCCCAATTGGAGCTCGAGCCAAGCCTTGCCGCCAAGCTCGGTCCGCTCGAGCTCGAGCAAATAAAGGCGGGATTGGCCGACGGACAGCGAGCGTTGCGCGTCGACTTCGCGCCTTCGGTCGAGAAATCGGCGCGGGGGGTGACAATCAACCAGGTGCGCGAGCATCTGCAGCGCATCGGGGAGGTGGTGAAGGTGTTCCCGACCTCGCGACCAGCTGCGCCCGGCGAGCCGGCTGGGCTCAGCTTCGTGATCGTGCTGCTCTCACCCGCCTCCCTGAAGGCGGTGGCCGATGCCGCGAGCGTCGAGGAACACCTCGTTCAGGTGCTAGCAGAATTGCCAACGCGCGCGCTGCCAGTGCTTGGCGCCGAAACCGAGCTCGAAGCAGAGGAGCCGGTCCAGACGGGTGCCGAGGACTTTCACGTCCCGCAGCGCGGAGTCGTGCGCGTGGATGTGTCGCGGCTAGACGACACCGTCGAGGGCCTATCTGCGCTGTTGGTCACGCGTTTTCGATTGGCGCGCGCGGCCAAGGCGCTACGCGACCAAGGCGTCGACACCCGCGAGCTGGAAGCGATCGTTCACGACAACGCGCGCCAGCTGCGCAGCCTACGCGCCGCGATTTTGCGCGTGCGGATGGTGTCCGTCTCCGAGTTGCTCGAGCGCATTCCGCTGATCGTCCGGAGCTTGCGGCGAACGATGAACCGGCAAGTCCGGCTCGAGCTCGATGCCGGCGGCGCGGAAGTCGACAAGGCGGTCGCCGAGCGGCTGTTTCCGGCCCTCGTGCACTTGATCCGCAACGCCGTGGACCACGCGATCGAAACGCCGGACGAGCGCGTACGGCGCGGTAAGCCCGAAGAAGGCCTGATCCGCATCGAATGCTCCAGTCGCTCGAATCGTTGGCTCGAGATGCGCATCACCGACGACGGTCGGGGCATCGATCCCGCGGCGGTCGCGCGCCGCGCCGGCGCGGCCGTGCCGACGACCGAAGCCGGGCTGCTCGAGCTGATCTGCCGATCCGGTCTTTCGACGCGCGAGATCACCACCACGACCAGCGGGCGCGGCATGGGCATGGAGATCGTCAAGCGCATCGTGAACGAACAGCTCGGCGGCGAGCTGACGCTGCAGAGTGAATTTGGGCAGGGCACGACCTTCAAGCTGATGGTGCCGCTGTCGATTTCGGTGGTCGATGCGTTCTCGTTCGTCTGCGGCGGGCAACGCTTCGTAACTCCGGTCGTCACGGTCGAGGAGATCATCGAGATCGATCCGCGCGAGGTCATCGAGGGCATCGCGCTACCAGGTGAACGCCCGGTTAGGCTGGTGCGACGCCGGGGACGCGCGGTGCCCCTGCTTTCGCTCGCAAACTTGTTCGCGATGCCGCCGTCTGGCGCCGAGGCCAAGGCGCTCGTCGTGCGCCGTGGCGACGACACGATGGCTTTCGCGATCGAGCGCATGCTCGGTCAGCAAGAAGTCGTGGTCCGGCCCTTGAACGACAGCTTAATCAAGGTGCCGGGCGTGGCCGGTGCCACCGACTTGGGCGATGGGCAGCCGACGTTGGTGCTCGACCTGCTCTCGCTCGGTGCCAGCGTCTCCAGCCGGCGAAGGGAGCTGAACGCATGACGGATCTGCACGTGGTGTTCTGCGTTGCGGAGGGCGAATACACGATTCCAGCCTCGGTCGTGGTGCAGCTCGAGACGTATCAGGGCGCCACGCCCGTGCCAGGCACGGCGGCGCACGTGGCCGGTATCATTCAGGTGCGCGGCCAGGTGATTCCGGTGATCGATCTGCGGCGGCTATTCGGCCATCCCGCGACCACGCCGACGCTCGACACGCGCGTCATCGTCACCGAGCAGGGTGGGCGCCAGGTAGGTTTACTCGTCGACAAGAGTCGTGAGGTCTTGCGCATCGACAGCGCCACGGTGCAAACGACGCCGGGCCTGGTCGCAGAGAGCTCGCGCGGTTTTTTTGCGGGAGTCGTCCAGCTAGGTCAGCGGCTCATCATGCTGCTCGATCTCCGCAAGGTGGTAGGAGAGGAAGATCTGAATGAACAATTCGCCAAGCGGCTCGAATCCGGTTTCAGTGACGTCGCGCTCCCAGGCCGAGGGCCTGACGTCGTCGCTGGCGACGATGGCAGCGCTGCTCCAGAGCACTGAGGACACGCTCGCGAAAATCGCCTCCGCCGGCAATGAGCAGGCCGCCAACCGTGAGCAGACGCGCGCCGCGTTCGAGTCGATTGCGACCGCGCTCCAGCAGACGACCGCCGCCGTGCAAAGCTTGGCGCGGGACCAAAAGGGCGCGAGCGAGTCCGTGCTTTCAATCCAGGCTGGCGCCGAATCGACGAGCGCTGGGCTGCGCGAGCTGGCGGCGTCCATCGGCGCGGTGCGCAAGGATACGACCGCGCTGGTGGGCTCGTCGGAGTCGTTGGCGGCGGTGCTCGTGCAAACCGCGCGCTCGGTCAAAGGTGTCAACACCAACTCCGAAGATTTAGCGGCCGCCAGTGAAGAGCTGCTCTCGACGGTGTCCGGCTCCAACGCCAGCTTGGCCGACATGGCGGCACGCGGTACCAGCTCCGCCGCCACGACCGAGCAGGTGGCAGCGACGATCGAGGAGATGTCGAAAGGTATCTCGAAGCTTGCCAAGGACGCCGAAACCGTCGGCTCCCGGATCGCGGACGTGGCGACCAGCGCCACCGAGCTGACGGCGAGCTTGACCTCGACCGTCCGCGGCGCGACCGAAATGGCAAGCTCGGTCGAGCAGGCCGCAGTTGCGGTCGAGCAATCGCGCCGTGCGCGTCCTGGCCGAGAACGCAAAAACCCTCGAGAAAGCCAGCGGCGATAGCGCCAGCACCCTTTCGGAGCTGGCGGCGTCGGTCGAACAGGTAGCGGCTACGGCGGCCAAGAATGCGGCCTCAATCGACGACAACGCGGCCTCGATCGAGCAGTTAGCGCGCTCGGCGCAGAAGGTGTCGCTCAGTGTCAGGGAGATCGCCGCGTTGGCTGAAACCAGCGCTAGCGCCTCGGCGCAGCTAGAAGAAGGCGCGCGGCGTATCGCACGCAGCGGTGAAGAAGCGCGCGCGCTCGGCGACCGCGCCACCGGCAACGCCAAGGATGGCGTGGGCATCGTTGCCAAATCAATCCGTGGCCTGGGAAAAATGCGCACGGCGATCGACGAATCGGCGGCGGTGATGAAGGAGATGGGCAAACGCGCCGAGCAGATTGGCGACATCGTCCAGACCATCAATCTGATCGCGGACCGTACCAATTTGCTGTCGCTCAACGCTAGCATCGAGGCGGCCCGCGCCGGTGAGCACGGGCGCGGTTTCGCGGTGGTCGCCGAAGAGATTCGGATTTTGGCGGATCGCGCCGCCAGCGCCAGCGCCGACGTCGGCAAGATCATCCGCGATCTCCAGTCCACGGCGCGGGAAGCGGTGACGGCCACCGACGGTAGCTTGCGCATCGCCGACGACGGGGTGCAGCTCGCGAACGAAGCCGAACAGGCCCTGACCTCGATCGTGGAAGGGGTTCAGCAATTGGGCCAGGCGGTGCGCGACGTCTCGACGTCCGCGGCCGACCAGCTATCGGCCGTGATCGTGCTGGGTCAGGCGACCAGCAAGGTCAGAGAGCAGAGCCACATGATCACGACCGCCGCCGAAGAGCAGGCCTTGGCCTCCCAATCGCTGGCCAAAAATGCCGGCGAAATGCGGCTGATGGCGCGCGAGACGACGCAAGCCACCGCCGAGCAAGCCCAAGCCCTGCGTGACGCAGTGCGGATGAACAAGCAGGTCGACAGCAGCGCCCAACAGGTAGCACGCGGCGCCGCCGAACAAGCGGCCGCCACCACCGAGCTGGGGCGTCTAGCCGTGCACATGCGCGCGGCCACGAAAGAGAGCGCGCTGGCGATCGCCGAGCAGACCAAGGTCGTCGGTGGACTCGCAACGCTGGCTCAAGACGTGCAACGTTCGACGGAACGCACCGTGGCCGGCTTGTCGGAGCAGGCCCACGGCGCGGTCGAAGTGGCCAAGGCCATGGACGGCGCGCGCAAAGAAGCCGCCCAAGCGGCTCGCGCGGTCGCCGAGCAGACCCACGGCGCGACCCAGCTCGCCAAGGCCGCCAAAGAAGTCGCCAAGCTCGCGGCCGCCGTGAGCGCGGCGACCGCCGCGCAGGCCAAGGATTTGGCAGAGGCGGCCAAGATGGGCGAAGAGCTTCAGCTGTTCACCCGCCAAACCGCGAAAGCCCTCTCGGAGCAAACTCAAGCCGTGGAGAGCCTTGCCGAAGTAGGCTCACGTCAGGCCTCGAGCCTGAAGACGATAGCCGCCTCCGCGCGACAACAGGCGACGGCCAGCGCGGAGATTGCAGCTTCGACCGAAGATGTCCGGACGCGCGTTAGCGAGATGGTTCGCGGCGAAACCGACCAGCACGCAAGCTCGAAATCGGTCGCCGAGGAGCTGCGTGGCGCGACCGCCCAGCTCGGCCGGCTGCGCCGGTTGCAGGCCGAACAAGCTCAAGCGCTGGCGGCGTTGGTCGCCCCGGTCGGCGAGGCGCCTCAGGTTGGCGGGGCGGCGGGAGAAGCCTAGCTGATGAACGCCCTGGCCTCGGCCGCAGATCAGCTCGCGCTCGCAGAGGTGGAACGGCTCGGCTCGCGGGGAGTCGGAGCGATCGCCGAGTTGCTGGCGCTGTTGGCGCACCACAGCTGGAGCGTGCGCCGCGGCGTCGTCACCGCGCTGAGCCGTGGCGACGATCAGACTTTGGCCGAGCTGTGTCGCGTGCTCGTCGAGTCGCGCACGAATGAGCCCGTGATCGCAGGCTTGGTCGACGCCTTGTCGGCGGCCTCGGCGAGCGCGGAACCGCTCGTGCGAGGCCTGTTGAAGCACGAAAATCCGGCGGTGTTGTGCGACGCGATCCAGATCCTGGGTCGGCGCCAGGATGCGGCGTCTACGCCACGCCTGATCGAGCTGACCGAGCACGCCGACGACAACGTGACCCTAGCGGCGATCGAAGCGCTTGGTCGGATTGGTGGCGACGCCGCCGTCGATCGGCTGATCGAGCTGGCCGAAGGTGGTAACTTCTTTCGCGTCTTCCCGGCGATCGAGCTGCTCGGTCGCTCACGCGAAGCGCGCGCGCTGCCGGCGCTCCAGCGGCTGCTGCTGCAGCCTCTCTACGCCACCGAAGCGGCGCGCGCCGTCGGTCGAATTGGCAGTCTGGTAGGCGTCGCCGCACTCGTGAAGGCGATGGAATCCGGTCCCGAGGCCGTGCTGCGCGTCGGCGCTCTCAGTTTGATTGCGATCCAAGACTACGCGGCCCACAGCATCGGACCCGTGACGGCGGTGAGCCGGACGGTGCGCGAGCACGCCGGGCGTGCGCTGCGAGACAAAGTCGCGCGCGCGATGTCCTTCGCGGATGACGCCGAGACCGTAGCGCTCGGGCGTGTGTTGATCTGGCTGGCCAGCGAAGACAGCGTGTCCGATTTCGTCCGCCTGCTGAGCGGCCCAGAAGAGGTTTCGGCGCTGGCCGTCGAGGGATTGACCCAGCTATCCGCGCTGGGTGATCCGCGGGTCTTGCAGGTGCTCCAGGCGGGGACGAGCGAGCTTCGCGCGCGCTTGCTGCCTTCGCTGATGGGCGTCGAAGCTGCCAGCGCGGCGACCGTCGCCTGCCTCACCGACGAGCAACCCGCGGTGCGCGCGCTAGCGTGTCATGCGTTGGCGCGCGGTCGTGAAATCGCGGTCGTTCCACGTCTGTTTGCACTCTTGACCGACGCCGATCTCGGCGTCGTGCACGCGGCAGTGGGCGCCATCCAGTCGCTTGGCAGCGCTGAGACCAAGGGCTTGGCGCTGACGGCAGTCAAATCGGCGAAGTCGGGCGAGCGACGCGCCGCGCTCCGCATCGTTACCTACTTCGGTTACGACGAAAGCCTCGGGCTCTGCCTCGAAGCGCTGCGCTCGGACGATGAAAAGCTTCGGGATATCGCGCTAGGTGGTCTACCGGCGCTCGATGATCCAGGTGTGCCCGCGGTGGTGATGGACGCAGCGCGGAACGCGTCCGCGCGTACGCGCGCCTCCGCGATCCGCGCGCTAGGGCACGTCACGCTCAGCCGAGACACCGAGGCGGCGCTGCGCCGAGCGCTCGAGGATCCAGACGCCTGGGTTCGCTACTACGCGTGTCAATCGCTCGGTAAGCTCCGCGTCGTAGCCGCCCTACCCGCAATCAGCGCCCGGCTCGACGATCCGGCCGGGCAAGTGAAGATGGCCGCCGTCGAGGCATTGGCGGCGTTGCCGGGCGAAGCGGCGCGGCGCGCGCTGGCGCAGGCCGCCGGCTCAGCAGACCTCGACATCCAGCGCGCGGCCGTCGTTGGCGCCGGCGAGCGCGCCGAGCCCGAGCTGCGGCCGGTGCTGCGCGCGGCGCTCGCCAGCCCGGACGCGTCGATTCGCTTGGTCGCGGTGTCGAGTATCGCGCGCTTCGACGGCGCCGAGTCCGAGCTAGGTGCCGCTGCCACCGACGTGGACGCCGGCGTGCGCGGCGCGGCCTTGGGATTGTTGGCGACCCGAAGCGACAGCGCCGCGTCGCGCATGTTGCTCGGTTTGTTGGTGCGTGATCCGGAATCGTCCAGCCTGATGGAAGCGCTGGCCCAAGACGTCGACAGTCGAATCGCGACCATTCTACCGCAGCTCGAGACCGCCAACGACGCGCTGGCCCGGTCGCTGGTGGCCGTGCTGTCACGCTCGCGCTCGCCCCAGGGACGGGCGGCGCTCGACGTCGTCTTCGCGTCTCAGAACGTCGCCGCGCGCCGTGCGGCAGCGCGAGTCTTCAGCATGTTGCTCGACGATTCGGCCAAATCTAGCCTGGCACGCGCCGCCAACGCCGACGGCGACGCCGAGGTGCGTAGGATCTGCTCGGCGGCTCTGGCATGAGCCCCACTCTGCCGCTATCGCCGCAAGTATTCTCGATCCTCAGCGCCCTGATCGAGGAACGGCTCGGGCTATTCTTCAGCGCCGATTACCGCGACGTCTTGATCGAGAAGCTCAGTCCGCGGGCGCTCGAGCTGGGGTTCGAGTCGATGCTCGACTACTACTACTTCCTGCGCTATGACGCCGCTGCCGATACCGAGCTGTTGGCGGTCGCGGACGCGCTCACGGTCAACGAGACTTACTTTCTGCGTGAATCTACCCAGCTCCGCGTGCTGGTCGAAGACTTGCTGGCGCCGTCCGTTACACGAGGGGACCGGCCGCGCGTGTGGTGCGCGGCTTGCTCGACTGGGGAGGAGCCGATCAGCCTGGCGTCGTTGCTCGACGAGCGCAGGCTGCTCGGGCGCGTGGAGTTGGTAGCAAGCGACGTGAGCGACCGAGTTTTGCAGGTCGCCCGCCGCGGCCAATACGGCGCGCGTGCCGTGCGTGGCTTCGAATCGCTGCCACCCTGGATCAGCCGCGAAGGCGAGCTCAATGTCGTTTCGCCGCACCTGCGGGAGGCGATCGACTGGCGGCGCATCAACCTGCTCGACACGGCCGCGATCGAGGCGCTCGGCCGCTTCGATGCGATCATCTGCCGCAACGTGATGATTTATTTTCGCGACGAAACGACACAAACGGTGGTCTCGCGCCTGCACGACGCGCTCGTACCCGAAGGCTACCTGCTGATCGGCGCTTCGGAATCGCTGCTTCGGCTCGGCACCGCGTTCACGTGTGAGGAGCGGCGCGGCGCATTCTTTTACCGCAAGGGCGCGGCATGAAGGCGACGACGGTTCTAATCGTCGACGACTCGGCCTTCGCGCGCAAGGTGCTGCGAGACGTGCTGCAGGCCACGCCCGGTATCGAGGTCGTCGGGGTGGCTCGCGATGGACTCGACGCCCTGGCCAAGATCGAGGAACTGGACCCGGACGTCGTCACGTTGGATTTGGTGATGCCGCATCTCGACGGTCTGGACACGTTGCGCGCGCTGGCAGCGCGACCGCGGCCGCGCGTGGTCGTCGTATGCATGGCGGACGCCGATAGCGAGCAGGCGTTGGCGGCACTCGAAGCCGGTGCGGTGGACGTCGTACACAAGCCGACCGCGCTCGCGACCGATCGCCTGTACGATCTGTCGAAAGAGCTGATTTTCAAGGTGCAGGCTGCCGCCAAAGCTCGACCGATCCCAAACCTGGCCGCTCTACCCGGGCCACTCACCCGCGTCGGCGCGCACTACCTGGGGACGCGGGATTTGCTAGCGATCGGCGCCTCGACCGGCGGCCCGCAAGCGATCACTCGGCTGCTGAAGAGCGTCCCCGCCGACTTCCCGATTCCGATCGCGATCGTGGTCCACCTGCCAGCCGGCTTCACCCAGAGCTTCGCCGAGCGTCTCGACAGCGAATGCGCGTTGCGCGTGGTCGAGGCAAGCGAAGGCGTGCGCCTGACCCAGGGCGTGGCCGTGATCGCCCGGGGTGGCCTGCACCTGCGGGTAAAGCGTGATGACGCCGGTCTGTACGGCTCGATCAGCGCTCAACCGCCATCCTTACACCGGCCGTCGGTAGACCAGCTGTTTTCGAGCGCGGCGGTGGCGGCGCCCGGCCGTGTGCTCGGCGTGGTGCTGACCGGCATGGGGGACGACGGGCTGGTGGGTAGCCGTCAGTTGGTCGAAACCGGCTCCGAGCTGCTGGTCGAAACCGAAGCGTCGTGCGTGGTTTACGGCATGCCGAGAGTCGTCTTCGAAGCGGGGCTGGCCAGCGCGCAGTACAGTGTGGAAAAAATGGCGGGAGCCATCATCGACCGCGTGTGATCCGAGGCGCAAACGTGCCAACCGCGGCGAAACGACACGCCCGAGGTCACCCCAGCGTGGGGAAACAGCCTAAAACCCACACCTAGCTGTGGCACATGAGTTGCTGAGGGGTGCGGCATGAAAGCCACCGACCTGCTCACTGAACAGCATCACACGGTCGCCCGCCTCTTCAAAGCGATCGAGGTCGCCAAGACAGCCGCCGACAAGCAGAAGCTGTTTGCCGAGCTGGCGTCGAACCTCGCTGCGCATGATGGCATCGAGCGCGAGATTTTCTATCCCGCGTGCGAGGAAGTCATGGGCCTCAACGACGACTTGGGCGAAGCGTTGGTCGAGCATGGCGTCATCGAGTTTTGCCTTTATCAGGCCAACGAAGCCCTCGGGAAACCCGACTTCGACTTCAAATGCAAGGTGCTCAAGGAGCTGGTCGAGCACCATGTCGAGGAAGAGGAGGAGGAGTTCTTTCCGGCGGCCGAGAAGGCACTAGGCGCCGAAACCCTCGAAGCTCTGGCCGAACAAATGGCCGACGCGTTCGACGACGCACGCAGCGAAGACTTCCAGGAGCCGCTCTACGAAAACTTGCGACAGGTATTCGCCGGCGTGCTCGAGCCCACGCGCGCTGCCTCCCACGGTTCCGGCAAGCTTCATAAGTCCGCATAACCAACCCTGACGTAGCCCTGATCACGAATCTCGGCCCGCTCAAGACCGGTCTGGGTCGAGCAACACTAGGGTCTCACCGTCAGCGCACCCATCGAAAGATCCATGTCGAAGAACGGTTGCAAAGTCTTGGTGGTCGACGATGACACCGACAATCGCGAGCTGCTCGGGGAGCTGCTCGAGGGTGAGGGGTACTTCTCGATGACGGTCGGCAATGGCTCTGACGCGATTGCTCAGCTGGAGGGTGGGCTGGACCCAGACTTGATTCTCACCGATCTGGTCATGCCCGTGATGAGCGGCTGGGACTTGTGTGAAACGCTCAAGCGGACGCCCGCCTGGCGTTCGATCCCAGTAATCGTGTTGTGCGGCATGGCCGCCGAGCAACGCGGCAAGCTCCAGGTCGACGACGCGTTCGAAAAGCCAACTGACGTCGCGCAACTCCTGAAGCGAATTGCCGAGCTTTGCGGAGCGTGAACCTGGGCCGCGCCGGCGAGCTCGCGATTTTGGTTGCGGTACTGGCGCTCGGCAAACCGGTGTTGGTGCCGGTAGCGTTGGCGTTCTACCTGGCGTTCGTGCTCACGCCGCCATCCAATTGGCTCGAACGTTTCGGGGTGCCGCGCTTCTTGTCGGTAGCGGCCGTGGTCGGCACGGCGCTCACGGTCGTCGGCGTGTTGGGTGCGGTGCTCGTCACTCAGGCCGCGGACCTCAACCGACAGATGAAAACGTACGCCTGGCAGATGGGCCAGAAGCTGTCGGGGCTGCGCGCGGGCAAGCTCGGCGCGCTCGGCGACCTGAGCGGCGCGTTTTCCGAGCTGGGTCGCGCGCTCGACCCCGCGCTTGGCCTGACTACGCCAGCGGCACCGGTTCGCCTGGTAGCCGGCAGTGAGTCGACTTACCAACGTTTCGAAGAAGCGTTGGGTCCGCTGCTGCAGCCGCTGGGTCTGGTTGCGATCGTGTTCGTGCTGGCGATTTTCATGCTTGGGCACCGCGAAGACTTGCGCGGACGGCTGATCCAGCTGGTCGGGCCGGAGAACCTGACCGTCACGACGCGCACCATGGCTGAAGCCGTCAACCGCGTCGGTCGTGTGCTATTGACGCAGGCGTACATCAACGCCGGGTTCGGCGCGATTTTGTCAGTGGGCCTCTACGTGATCGGTATACCGTACGCTTTGCTGTGGGGCGTCATCGCGGCGCTTCTGCGCTTCGTACCACTGCTCGGAGCGTTGATCGCCGCGCTGCTGCCCACGCTCGTCGCGTTCGCGGTATTTCCTGGCTGGCGCGCTACCCTGCTCACGCTGGGCCTGTTTATGATCGTCGAGACGATCGTCGCCAACTTCATCGAGCCGATGGTGCTCGGCAAGCGGACCGGCGTCTCGGCCTTGGCGTTACTCGTCTCCGCGTTGTTTTGGACGTGGCTGTGGGGGCCCGCGGGGCTGGTGCTCGCCACTCCGATCACTGTCTGCGCTGCCGTCGTGGGCCGACACGTCCCGGAGCTTGCCTTCTTATCGATCGCGCTAGGTGACGAGGCGGGGCTGAACGCCGAAGTCAATTTCTACCAGCGCACCCTCGCCAAGGTGACCAAGGATGCGTATCGGCTGGCCAAGCGGCTCGCGGGCGAAACGTCGCTGGCGCAGACCCTCGACGAGGTCGTGGTGCCCGCGCTCGGATTGATGGCGCATGATTTGAACGTCCAGGCCATCACCCAATCCGATGCCGATCGAGTCGTCGCCGACGTGAGCGAAATCGTGGGTCGGCTGCGCCCGCGAATCACCCAAGACACGTCAGCCGGGGCGCCGCGCATCCTCGGCATTGCCGCCGAGTCGAACGCAGATTCGTTGCTCCTGCAGATGCTTCAAGTCACGCTCGCCGAACAATTTAGGCGTTTGTTGCCGCTGGCCGAGCTCAACCGCGCTACGGCGCTGGCCACAGCGATCGACGCGGCGCCAAGCCTGGTGTGTATCGCGGCGCTGCCGCCGAGCGGTAACGTCAACGCGCGGTTCTTGTGCCGCCGTCTGCGCGCCGCCTTGCCCCAAGCGTACATCCTGGTTTTGATGCCAGAAGCGGAAGCCAACCGGTCCAAAGAGGCGGCTGCCCGCTTGCGAGAGGCGGGCGCCAACGGCATCGCCTCCAATCTGCGCGAGGCAACCCGCCTGCTGCTGCAGCCGGGCTAAGCGGGCGTGAGGTTGTAGTCACCCGTCGGCGATGTTCACTTACCTGGCGCTATTCCTTCAGGGATGCGTTGGTCTTCGGGCGGCGTGCCCGGTGGCGTGGGGTGCTCGAGATTCTTGTCAATGTCGTTGTTGGGATTGGCCCCCGTAGCATCGCCATCGGAGACACCGGTCGGGGGCGTGCTCGCCGGCTCCGGGTGGCTGGCGGCCGCCGTCTGTTCGTTGGTGCACGCGAGCGGCAGGGCGCTAGCGAGCGCCAGAGCGAGGGTAAATCGAAAGCTCATCAGGTATTCCTTGTTAGCGTCGCCGACTGTGCACGTGGTTGGCTGGGCGTCGTTCCAGCTCAGATGCTCGCGCGGCCCCGGCCGAATGCTCCGCCGCCTACCGCCAGCGCGATCAGCGCCCCGACGATGCTGCCGATCAAGCCCGACGTGTTGAAATCGAGCACGCGAGTATGCGTGAACAGTGCGGCGATGAACCCACCGATGAACGAGCCAACGACGCCCAGCACCAGCGTGGCCAGCATTCCCATCTTTTGGGTGCCAGGCATGATCGCTCGCGCCAGAAAGCCCACGACCAGACCAAAAACGAGAAACAGCAAGATGTTCATGTTGTCGCGAGCCGTTCGCAAGTCTCGGGCCAACGCCACGATGTGCGTCGTCCGCTCGAAAACACGACACCACCCCGTCGCTTACCGTATTTAGCGAGGCAAAACTCACCGTGCGTAGCGGTCACGCCCCAATCGATTCAAAAAAAGCGCCCTGGTGCGCCCAAACTGCGAGGGCCCACGAATTGCAGAGGCGCGCCGGATGCTTAGTCGTCATGCAGCGCGAAATCTCGCGACCACCTTGCTCATCACAGCGGCCGGCGTCGGACTGGGGGTGCTCTGGGCGGTGAAGCGGCAGGCCACTCCCCTGCCGATAGCAGCGGCGGGGAAGAAGCCCGCGACGGTGCGAGTCCTTCCCCCGAGTCCAGGGAGCTGGCTAGGGAATGAGCCGGAGCTGACCGCCGTCCCGCATGCAGCCTCGCCTCGCTTGGCCGGAGCCGATGATTACGAAGCCATCAGTCCCGAGGAGCTCAGCTCGGCCTTCCTTTCGCGCGCCACCGAATCATGGAGCGAAATCGAGGAGAGCGACGTCGAGGAGAGCGAGCTCAATGCGGAGCTGCAAGGCTTCCAAATCGCTACTATCGACGATCTGACGGCGCCCAAGCTCTGCGACGACCCCGCCGACTTCGAAATTCCCAGCGGGAAGCCAGCTTGATGGCTACCGGCGAGAGGCGGAAGAAGAAGCTCGCAGCGACCAAGACCAAAGCCCGTGCGAAGACGCCCTTGCAAAAGTTGGGTCGAGCGCTCGCGTCAACGGCAGAGTTCGCGGCGGGAGTGGCGCGCGAAACCGATGGCGTGATCCGCGATCTGGCGTCGCAGGTGACGAATAGCAAACTCGACGAGGTGGCGCCGCGCGCCCCAGATCTGCTCGTGCATCAACATAGAATGTTGGAGAAACTGTTCGAGCGCGTCGAGTCGTCGAAGAAAAATCTCGAGCTACCGCTGGCCGAGCTGGCCGACGAGCTGAGCGCCCACATCGCGATCGAAGAGAGGCTGTTTTATCCGGCCGTTCGCAAGTTGAAGCCCGATCTCATTCTCGAAGGCCTAGAGGAGCACGCGATGGGCCGATTCGCTCTAGAGCGGCTGCTCGGCACGAAGGCAAGCGAAGAATCACTGCGAGCGCGCTTCAAGGCACTCAAGGAGCTCATGACCAACCACCACCGCGAGGAAGAGCGCGAGCTTTTCACCGCCGTCCGTCGAGCCCTGCCGAACCCAGCGCTGGAGAAGCTGGGCGCCGCGATGAAGGAGCTCTTCGATGCCGAGGTGAAGCGCGGCCACGAAGCCGTGCTGGCGACTTTCGACGATCACCTACGCAAGCCGGTGCACGGCAAGGCCCCCCAGCGCTCCAAGTCACGGGCGGGCAAAAAGGCTCCGCGACGCGCCAAGACGGCGTAACGCTTCCTCGAACATGCAAACGCCGCGGGCCGTCCTCAAGCGCTATTGGAAGTTGGGCGCCGTCGTGCTGGCCGTGCTGCTCGGCGCAGGCGGAGCGGCTCATCAGTACGTCCAGTCCAAGCAACCCGACGGTGCGTTTCGGTTGCACGCCACGTCCGCGTCGGGACCGGATGGATTTGCGCTCGCCCTGTATCAAAGCCTGGGCGTGAGCCTGACCGGTGGCCACTCGCTATCCCTGCTTCAGAACGGGAGCGTTTTCGATGCGGTCGTGAAGCAGATCGACGGCGCGCGAAGCTCGATAAACATCGTCATGTATATCTGGGAGAAAGGCGCCGCGTCCGAGCGCGTGGTCAGTGCGTTGGTGGCGCGTGCCAAGGCCGGGGTCCGCTGCCGGATCCTGGTGGACGACGTCGGCAGCCCCGATTTCGGAAAAACCCTTCAGCCAAGGCTCGCGCAGGCTGGCTGCGAAGTTCGCGTGTTTCGGCCGCTCTCGAGCAACGAAAAATTGGCCAGAAATCACCGCAAACTGATGATCGTTGACGGCTCTGCCGCGATTACCGGCGGCTTCGGCATCAGGGATAACTGGTTAGGCGACGGCATTCACGCCGATTCCTGGCGTGATACCAACGTGTCGTTCACGGGCCCGGCAGTCAGTGGTGCGCAGCAAGCCTTCGCGGAAAATTGGCAAGAGGCGGGCGGCGACTTGTTACCCGCGGAGGCGTTTCCCAATTCGGACGCTCGGGGCCCGTTGCGTGCTGCGTTCGTGAGCAGCTCGCAAGGGGTCGTCACGCGTGCCGAACGCCTCACCCAGGTACTGATTTCTTTTGCCACGCATCGGTTGTGGATTGCGAACGCCTATTTCGTTCCGTCGCGCGGCATCCTGGAGATGGTCAAGGCGAAGGCGCGCGCCGGTGTGGACGTCAGAATCCTCGCCCCTTACAAGAATAGCGATTCCAAGACCGCCTTCGGCTTGCAGCACGTGGAATACGGGGGCCTATTGAAGGAGGGGGTCAAGGTTTGGGAGTACACGTCGTCGATGATGCACGCCAAAACCATGCTCGTTGATGACGAACTCGCCCTCGTTGGCTCGATCAACCTCGACCCGCTATCGCTCAACGAACTCGAGGAGGACACGTTGGTGGTCCAGGACCGCGGTTTTTCGGACCAACTCAGCCAAAGCTTCAGCGCCGATTGTGCAATCTCGCGGCGCTTTTCTAAATAACGCGCGGCCCTCGGCCCCCCGTCCAAACCGTAGCAAAAGACCCCGGCAATCTGTATAGTCGGGACAATACGCCGCTCAAAATCCGGTAACGAGCCCCGTTTTTCCGCGAAGATGCCCCTGCCGCTCCGTGGCACGGACCGTGCTCACGGTGTGGGCTCAATGTTCGCAGCAGCCCTCAAATTGCCCACTCCTGATCAAACCCAGCGTTCCGTCGACTCCAAGCCCGCGATCTTGGTAGCCGACGATGACCGCGGCCTTTGCGAGCTCGCCGAGGCGGGGCTGAGCACACGAGGCTACGGTGTCACTTGGCGCCTATCCCCCGAGGAGACCTTAGCGGAGCTCGACGCGAACGACTATGCCGTGCTGCTCGTCGACATCCACATGGAGGGCAAGAGCGGCCTCGATCTTTGTCGCGCTGCCATCGCCAAACGCCCTGACCTCCCCGTCATCGTCATGACCGGCTTCGGCACGGTCGAGCACGCCGTTGGCGCCATTCACGCCGGCGCCTACGACTTCATCACGAAGCCGTTTTCGATGGAGGCGCTGGCCTTGACCATCGACCGGGCCGTGCGCGAGCGGTCGATGTCGGATGAATTGCGACGCCTACGACGTCGCGTCGAAAATAGCGAGTTGCCGGGTGTCATCGGCTCCAGTGATGCCATGAAGCATATGGCCGACCTGATCACGCGCGTGGCGGAGACCGACACCACCGTGTTAATCACCGGCGAGAGCGGCACCGGCAAGGAGCTGGTGGCGCACGCGCTCCACGAACGGAGTGGACGGCGCGGCCAGTTTCTGGCCATCAACTGCGCTGCCGTCCCGGAAAATTTACTGGAAAGTGAGCTATTCGGTCACGTGCGCGGCGCTTTCACCGACGCGCGCAACGGCCGCGCTGGGCTATTCGTCGACGCCAACCAAGGTACGCTATTTCTGGATGAGATCGGCGAGATGCCCTTGGCGATGCAAGCCAAGCTGCTGCGCGCGCTTCAGGAGCGTCGCGTGCGACCGGTCGGCGCCAACCAAGAGGTACCGTTCGACGCTCGCATCGTCACCGCGACGAATCGTGACCTGGAGGGTGAGGTTGCGGCCAAGCGCTTCCGCGAAGACTTGTATTACCGCGTCAACGTCGTGCGCGTCGACGTACCGCCGCTTCGCAGTCGCGGCAACGACACCCTCGAGCTGGCCCAGTTCTTTTTGCAGCGCGCCGCCGAGCGCTCGGGCAAAGAGCTCAAAGTCATCGACCGGGGTGTCGCAGATGCGATCATGGGCTACGACTGGCCGGGTAACGTGCGCGAGCTGGAAAACTGCATGGAACGCGCAGTGGCGCTGGCGCGCTTCGACCGCCTGACGCTGGACGATCTGCCCTCGAAAATCCGCGAGCATCGCCCTACGGAGGTGTACAGCTCGAGCGAAAGTCCGCTCGACATGCCGACGATGGATGTGGTCGAGGAACGCTACATCCGTAAGGTTTTGGGCGCCGTGGGCGGCAACAAGACCCTCGCCGCCAAGGTGCTTGGGTTCGATCGCCGCACGCTCTACCGCAAGCTAAAGCTTCAATCGTAGCCTCCAAGGGCTCCGCGGGCATCTACGCCGGGTCGAGCAGCGCGTCGACGCTGTCTGCGCGTTGACTCACGCGAAACTCGATCACACGGAAGTCGGCGAGTCCGCGCGCCACGAAGGGATCCTCCTTCACGAGCGCTTCGATCTGTTCGCGGTTGTCGCCCACGGCCAGAATGATGCCGCCTTCGCGCGGCACCTTGCGGCCCGAGATCAGAAAGCGGCCCGCCTTGTACTGCTGCTTGAGGAACGCCATATGGGCCCGCATGTTGGCGTCTATTTCGGCGAGGTCGGCCTTATACAGAAGCTCGATCACGAACATCGACAAGCACTCTAGCGCCGACGCTCGGCGCCGAAAACCGCCCCGCGAGGCCGCATCGATCGGTGTTTCTTGCGCAACCCAATATCGCCTCGACTGCGTCAAAACGCGACGGGCGTGTGTCCGTTCCAGCGGCAAAACGGCGCCACTATTGCCGAGCCGTCGGGAGGCACGCCTCTTGCTCACGTCCAAACGCTCGCACGCAAGCGAGCCATTCAGGAGACCCCCATGAAACTTCCGTTCCGCGCTTGCAGCGCCGTGCTCTGCCTCTCGGGGCTGGTCGCTTGCTCGCAGACCCCCGCTCAAACCGCTGACGATCGCACCGACGTCACGCCCTCCACCACCACCGCATCGACCGAGCCGGCGATGGCGCCGATGGCGACCGATCCTTCACCCGTTGCGCCGAGCCCGGCGTCCAAGGGCGCGTTGGCGACGACCGCCGACAACAGGGCCACTGTCACCGCGCACGGCTCCGACGTCGCTCCGCAGCCGGTGCCCGCCGCGACGCCGCCCGCCGCGACGCCGCCCGCTGCCCCGCCCGGCACCGCTCCCGATAATACCAAGGTGAACAAGCGCGACACCGACAGCGCCGCGCTCACGCCGATGGATCAGGGCAACGGCAAAACGGATCTGGATATCACACAGCAGATTCGCAAAGCCGTGATGGCAGACGGTTCGCTGTCTTTTACGGCCAAGAACGTGAAGATCATCACGGTCAAAGGCAAAGTGACGTTGCGCGGTCCGGTCAACTCCGACGCCGAACGCAGCGCCATCGAAGCTGCCGCTCGCAAAGTGGCGGGCGCCCAAGTCGACAACCAAATCGAAGTTAAAAAGTAAGAGGCAATTATGGACAAGAACAAAGTAGTACTCGCAATTGTCGACGCCGAAATTCAGGCCGAGAACATCGTCAGCAAGCTGAACACGGCGGGCGTGCTCAGCAGCGATGTTTCGGTGATCATGCCGGACAAGCACGGCACGAAGGATTTTGCTCATGAGCACAACACCAAGGCTCCAGAAGGTGCCGTTGTTGGCAGCACCAGCGGCGGCATCCTCGGCGGCACGCTCGGCCTGCTCGCCGGCATCGGAGCCTTGGCGATTCCTGGGTTCGGTCCGTTCATCGCAGCTGGTCCGTTGATGGCCGCGCTCAGCGGCGCTGCGGCGGGCGCGGCCGTGGGCGGTATCGCGGGCGCGCTGGTCGGCATGGGCATCCCGGAGATCGAAGCCAAGAGCTACGAAGGCAAGCTCCGCGGCGGCAACATCTTGCTGGCGGTTCACGTAGCCACCAGCGAGGACGAGACTCGCGCCAAGGAGATCCTGAAGCGGGAGGGCGCGCATGACATCAGCTCGACCACCGACGCATCGGTGCCGAAGGCGCACGACACTCATCCCCGCGCGTAATTAATACCCTACGTCCCGTCGATGGCCGGCGTCGGCGGGACGTAGAAGATTGAGACCATGCAGCTTGTCGAGTACACGCTCCAGCGGCAACGAGAACTGTTAACGGAATACGCGCATCGCCCACTGCAAGGTCAAGTGGCGCTAGTCACTGGCGCCAACTCCGGTATTGGCGATGGCTGCGTACGCCATCTAGCCGCGGCCGGCGCCAGCGTCGTCATCAATTACGTCTCCCATCCCGAAGCGGCCCAAACCATCGTCGATCAAATCAACGGTTGTGGGGGCCACGCCACGATGGTCATGGCCGACGTCAGCGACGAGGCGCAGGTAGCAGCCATGCTCGAGCAGGTTCGCAAGGACCACGGCAGCCTCGACATCTTGATTGCGAATGCCGGCTTGCAACGCGACGCGTTGATCGCCGACATGACGTTGGCGCAGTGGGATTTGGTCATGAACTTGAACTTGAAGGGCCAGTTCTTGTGCGCCCGTCAGGCGATCGTCGAGTTTCGTCGGCGCGGGCCGAGCAAGGTAAGCCGCGCCCTAGGCAAGATCATCTGCATGAGCTCCGTGCATCAGCTCATTCCGTGGGCGAAGCATACGAACTACGCGGCATCCAAGGGTGGTTTGATGCTCTTCATGCAATCGCTCGCCCAGGAAGTGAGCCGCGAGAAAATTCGCGTCAACGCCATAGCCCCCGGCGCCATCGCAACGCCAATCAATCGTCCGGCGTGGGAAACGCCGGAGGCGGAAGCGGCGTTGCTCAAGCTCATTCCCTACGATCGCGTCGGCGTTCCCGACGACATCGGGCGGGCCGCGGTTTGGCTGAGTTCGGACGCGAGCGACTATGTCGTAGGTTCGACCTTGTTTATCGACGGCGCGATGTGCACCTTCGAGAGCTTTTCGACCGGCGGCTGAGCGTGCGTTTCGCGGCCAGAGAAAGCGGAACTAGCCAGGGCGACGTCCGGCGGGCAAGCTCTCGCGGCGCCCATGCGTAAGCTCCTGCCGCTGTTCGTCCACCTGCGTCTGCACTACCAGTTGCTGTTTCTATCGCCGCTATTTGCCTGGGGCTTCGCCCTCGGTGGCGGCGTTTTCTCGGCGCGGGTGGGTTGGGGATTTTTGGCGTTTCATGTGTTCTTGTACGGCGGCATCACCGCGTACAATTCCTACTACGATCGAGACGAGGGCCCGGTAGGCGGGCTGCGCAAGCCGCCGGCGGTGACTGAGCCATTGCTCGGATTTTCGCTCGGGGTTCAGCTGATCGGCCTGGCGATGGCGATCGGCGTCGGCTGGTGGTTTACGCTCTTGTACTTGGTCGTGATGCTGCTGTCGGTCGCCTATTCGCACCCACGCTTCCGCTGGAAGGCGCGCCCCTTGCTGTCACTGGCGGTGGTGGCGTTCGGCCAAGGCGGGATCGGCTTCGTCGCCGGCTGGTTGTGCGCGAGCTCGCCGCCGCACACGTTGTTCGACTCGCCTGACGGGTTGCTCGGCGTGGCTGCCGCAATCTTGCTGACAACTGGCTTCTACCCGCTCAGCCAGCTTTACCAGATCGACGAAGATCGAGCTCGCGGTGACTTTACGTTTAGTGTGGTTTACGGGCCCGTCGCTAGCTTTCGTTTCTCGCTCGCTTGTCTGGTAGCCGGGGGTACCTGCATTACGGCGGTGGCGTGGCGCAAGTTCGGAGCCGTCGACGCGGCGGTGGTGCTTCTGGCCCAGGTTCTCTTGTGGGGCGTCGTGTTGCGGTGGCGCCAACGGTTCCGCAGCGAAGTCATGGCCAACTTCGTGACGCTGCATCGCGTGCAGCTCGCGGTGTCGGCCGGGACGCTGGGCTACGTCAGCTTGCGCCTGCTGCTCAAGTGAGCGCCGACCGCCGCTGGGCGTAGCCGGTGTAGGCGAGCGCGGTCGAGGGTGTGAATCGAAAGCGGAAGTCGGGCGGCACCGTGCGGGTGAGCAGCATGCGCCAAAACGCCCACGACAAAACGACTGGCGCCGACCCGTGAAGCTCCGTGAAGTGGAGCGCGTGGGCTTGGCACATGCGCTCCAACTCCTGCGGTTTGATGAACAAGCGCAGCACGTGCATGTGGCGCGGCGTATTCTTCACGAACCATTCCACGCCTTTGATCACCACGAGCCAGGCCAGCGGATTGCGGTTGAACGTGTGGAAAAAGAACAATCCGCCAGGCTTCAGCACGCGAGCGGCTTCCGCCACGACACGCGCGGGGTCCTCCACGTGCTCCAAAAAATCCATCGCGCAAACGGCGTCGAACGATGCATCGGCGAAGGGCAGAGCCAGGGCGTCGCCGAGCAGGTAGCGTGCCTTGCCGCTGACGTCGTGCCGCACCGCCACGTCGAGGCTGGCCTGCGACGCGTCGATACCGGTCACGTCGAAACCGTCTTGCGCGAGGTGGTTGCTCAAAAATCCGCCGCCACAACCAATGTCGAGCACTTGAGCCTTGCCACCGCCATGGGCGCGCAACCGCTCGGTCAACCACGGATTTCGGAGGCGGGATTCGGCACGCAAGAGCGCGACTGGGTCGTCGTTGGCGCCGTACCAGCGCTCTCCGAGCTGGTCGTAGATATCGTTGTTGACGGGGATGAGAGCTGAAAGAGCTTTTTCCATGGTACGTTCCAATACAGCGCTTGATACGAGGCGAAACCGAAGGTGAGGGTCGCCGACAACCAGAGGAGCCCGCGCTCCTGGCGCTGCCAGAGCAGTGCCGCCACACCCAAAACGATCGGGTGCAGCACGAACAGCACTGAATGCAGCCACTGCTCGGCGGGCTGGCAGTGTTGCGCGTGCACCAGCTCGTCCTTGGTGATGAGCAGGCAAGAGAAGACGGCGAGCGCGACAAAACCACCGAGAGCCGCCGACGAGGGGGCGACCGCCAGAGTGAAGGCGTAGCAGCCCAACACACTGAGCGTGTCCAGCGGATGCCCGACTCGCTCCCAGCGTGGCAGACCGCGCCGGCGATGGAAATACAGCTCGTCAAACATCATGGCTAAGGCTTGCAAGGCCAGCGGAAGCGCGAGCCAGCCGGTCACGGTAAGACCTTGTCCAAGATCGCACCGGAAAGGGTCAGCCCCGGCCCGAACGCCAAGCTCACGATCGGCGTTCCGGGTCGGACTTCGGCAGCCGCCGCGATCTTTTGCCAGATGAACGGCACGGTCGCCGACGACATGTTGCCGCGCTCGCGCAATACCGAGCGACTGAAGCGTATCTGCTCGTCACTCAGCTGAAGGAGCTTGGCGATCTGATCGACAATTTTCGGGCCGCCCGGGTGAATTGCGAAAACGGCTAGCGGTACCGCAGCCTCGCTCAATCCCGCCTGCTCCAATAGAGAACCGATGAAACGCGGCAGCGATGCGGCGATCCGCTCCGGCACGTCGCGCGCGAGCACCATCTCCATTCCCGAATCGGAGCAGAACCAAGCCATCGACGCCGCCGATTCCGGGATGACCCATTCATCGAGCGCCCGCACCGCGAGGGCCGGCGAGCGGCCGTGAAACTCGGCCTCGGGATAGGCCGAATAGGCGATGCAGCCGTCGGCGAACAGGCTCTGAATGACGAGCTGTTCGGGCTCGTGGCGCAGCGGATTCAAATGCAGTGAGCAGAGCTCGGTATGCACGATGTCCGTACGTGGCTCCGCATCGCCGCCGCTGCTGCTGGCGGCCCCCAGCGCGCCGAAGCCGGCCGCGATTCGCAGGGCCGGCAATGCCGCGTAGCAGCCCATGTGATAAGCGTGGGTGACCCGCGTCTGGGCACCCCAACCTTTGGCTGCCACCAAAAGCTGCGCTGCGCTCGGCGCCGCGTAGCCGGTGCAGGTCACGTGAATCAGATCGCGCGGTGGGCGTGCCACCTCGGAAAAAAGCGTAGAAAATGCGTCGGTGGCGATTCGCTCGAACAATTTGGTTCGTGCGCGCATCCCTGGTGGCGCCCCACGATCATCGGAAAAATCATAGATTTCCATCTCGGACCAGCGGGTGTGGGAACAATCGTCGATCTCGTGGCCGCGAACCGCAATCTGGCTCGCGTTGCAGCCAAAACGGGCCAGCCGGCGGCGCATCGAGTCGCGAAGTAACGCCTCGTCGGCGGGCTCACCCTTCCGAGCCAACTGGCGCGCCTCGGCACGCGCATGGGCGCAAGCGAGCCACTCGAGCGTTTCAGATTGCGCTGCCGAGTAACGCGGGCGAAGCGCGCGAAAGTCGCTGAGCAGGACCACGGCAGCGGCTCCTTGCAAGTTCCGAGCCAGGGCCAGCCGCCGGCTTCAACTCAGCGCACGCGCCGGTGACACTTCGGGTCGGTCAGTTTCGCAACGGGCAACATTATTGTCGCATCCCCGACTCTCCCGAGTAGGGCGAATGGCCCAAGTTCCAAGGTGATGCGCGGTTGCACACGTCGGCACGCTTCGTGCGTACCCGAGCCACATGCTCAACGTCGAATCGATCAAACCCCACATGCCGGTCGTGTGCTCGCAAGGCGGCCAGTTCGCGGTCGTGGATCACACCGAAGGCGCTAACTCGATCAAGTTAGCGAAAGACAAGACCGGCCAACACCACTTCATCCCGATTAGCTGGGTCACGCGCGTCGATGAGCACGTGCACATCGACCGCCCTGGGGCCGAGGCCATGAAGCAATGGACGACGGAGCCCACGCGTCAGACGCATCAGGATCCCAGCTGGTGGAACGACTCCCACTCGTCGGCGTGGGAGCGCACCAAAGAAGCGCTTCGGCGCGACTGGGAGCAAACTAAAGCAGATGTCAGCGATGGCGGTCACGAGCTGAAGCAAGGCGTTGGCGATACCGTCAGACAAGCGGCCGGCAAAGAGGCGATTCCCCCCGGTAACGTCCCCAACCCGGGTGGCGCAGCGACATGGGAGACCCATGCGCCTGCGCTTCGCTACGGCTACGGTGCTCGCCACCACTATGCGAAGGAGCAGTGGAACGACGAGCTCGAAGGCAGGCTGCGCAAGGACTGGGATTCGTCCGGCACCGGCAGCAGCTGGGAGCGGGTCAAAGCTGCCGTCCGTCGCGGCTGGGACAGCGTGAAGCACGTCGTCGACTGACGTCCGTAGAAGCGGTTGGAGGTCGCCAGTAGGCGGCTTCCCGCCGTCAACCGCGTTCGAGGCGCAGCTTCTCTTCCGTCCGTTCGATGGCGTGGACGATCGCGTGGGGATCGGCGGCGTGCGACATCGTTTCCGCGGTCGGGTCGGGGCGGTTGGCGACGCTCGGCAGGTCGCGGCGCAATTCTTCAACCAGCTGAACCAGCTTGGCGATTTTTTGTTCGGCGTGCAGGTTGATTTGTAGCTCGAGCTTGGCCTCCCTTTCGGCTTTTCGACCTTGGCGGTTCTGCGTCGTCAACACGACCAACGTCGTGAGGAGGGCGAACAGCGATACCGCGCCCTGCATCCAAAAGAATGGCGGCGGATCGAGCGCGCTGCGGAGGAAAGCGGACGTAGCGACGTTGAACGTCACCCACACCAACACCGCCCCGACCACCCAATAGATCGAAGTGGGGTGACCAATGCGGCGCGCCACCCGCTCGACGAAACGCTGCTTGTCGTCGACAGCCTGCTCCGCGTCGCTCGTCAGCGCCGCGATAGTCAACACGTTCTCGTACATGTAGTGCCGAGCATCGTGCGGCAGCCCATCGGCTTCGCCTGATGACGGCAAGCTCGACTGATTCCGTTCTTCGAGGTCCATGCGAAGGGCAGAGCGTGCAACGACCGAGCCAGCGACCCGGCAGTAGTTTACTAACTGGCGTTTGCCGGTAGGCGAAAGTCGAACGCCGCAGCTCCACCGATGCTGCTTAGCCGAAGCTGCTCGAGGGACTCAGCGCAGGCCAAAGAACGCGAGCACAGCCAGCACGACCACGACGAGACCGACGATATAGATGATGTTGTTCATTTCCGATGCCTTTGTTGAGGGTCGGGCGGCTATCTGCAAGCGCCAGGCCGTCCTGCGTGCCGGCCGCGAGCCACCAGCAAACGCTCATCCTCGACCGCGCCTTCACACTTATGCTCGTGCCCGAGCGATGAGGCGCCCTTTGACGGGCGCGGCATCGCGCTACAGTGAGGCCTGCTGACCCGCCCACTTGAAGGCGGGCAGAGCTGTTCCGCCAACTCTTCACGACCCAGCTCTGGCACACGCTCTGCATCTATCGCTGCCCGTGCGGAACATCGGCTGCTGTCGCGTGCCAGAACCGCCAAGCGAGCCCACCACGGATTTCGCGAACTGCTGAGCCATGTCCGAAAAGCACGCTAAACCAGATATCGTTTCGGCGACTCCTGATCGCGCCCTCGCTGAAGGGGAGGAGCTGCCAGTGGTGGCGAGGCTCATCGTCGAAGTGCGCTCGGATGGTAGGCGCACGATCGCGCGAGGCGCCATGGAAGATGCGGCGACGGGCATGAAGGCTTCGATTGAAGCCAGCGGCAGCTCGCCGCTCGAGCTGGCATTCGCGCTCGCGAAGAGCATGTTGCAAGTCCCCGCGCTTACTCGTCAGGCCGTGGGAAAGCGCCTGCGTCGGCTGCTACCGTGACCGGCTCGTCTTCCAAAGCAGAAGCACTAGCCCAGCACCGACGACCAAACTTGCGGCTGGGTGTCGCCGGCCGACTCGGGCCAACTTCATAGGCGCCTGTAGGAGCTTGCGGCCTACCTGGAGGGCGAGGCTTTCAACCGAGCGCTCCGCCGCGTCAAGTGCACGGGCTTTGAGGCCGGTCGCGGTCAGTTGGGCTTTGATGGCCTCGACGTCGGCGGCGACATTCGCGCGCGTTTCGCGAATATCCGCCACCAGCTCGCCCGTGCTCGGCTGCGCCTTGGGATCGGCAGTCATGTCGCGGCCCCTTTCACGGCAGCCACGTCACGTTCGATGTTCGTGATGGCCTTTTCTGGTCGCGGATCGAATCGGGCTAGTTTCGACTTACCGGTGTAAACCAGCGCCAGGCCGAGCGTGACGAACGCACCCCCGACGCAGAGCGCCGCCGCCCACGCGGGCAGGAGCAGCGCCAGACCGAGGATGGCGGACGCTACGAGCGCCAGCGCACCGACCACGAGCAATGCCAGCCCGATACCGAGGGTTGCCACCTGAAGCTTCGCATAGTCGAGCTTTTTCCCTAGCTCGTGGGTGGCCAACGCCGCCTCTCTTCGGACGAGCTGTTGGAGGTCAGTCGTGAGTCGCCCTACCAGCTCGCCGAGCGGCGGCGGCTCCGCTCCCGCGCTGGGGATGTCGGCGTTGGTCGTTACGGTATTGGGATGCAGCATTTTCTGTCTCCGAATTAGAATGAGCCTTAACCCACGCGATTACCCCGGTTTGGTTCCCTTTTCGAGGCGGAGCGCGTAGCGCCGACAATGCTCCAAGTAGGCGCGCTCATGGATTCCGATCAGCTCGGTGACGCTCGACCAAAGCCAGCTCGGCGCATCGAGCCAACGCGTCGTAGCGGCCTCGAGTCGGGCCCGCCATTCCGTGCGCGTTGCCAGGTCCATCTGGCGGGCGTGGGCGATTCCGACGACATGCGCCAGGGCCCGAGCCGTGGCGCGCGCCTCTTTGGCGTCCATCATTTCCAGCTCTATCTTCAAATCTTGAGGCATCAGCTCGCGCACGAACACCGAACGTCCCAAGAGGTCCCCGGCCAACATGCGCTTGCCGAGCGCGGGCGACAACGCCTGGGCACCGCGGACCACGCGCTCTGCGTGCGACGCCGGAAGCTGGTCCATGGCGGCGGTGGGCGCGATCGGACCCACCGCCTCCTTCAAATCTAAAAGGGAATAGCGACCCTCGGAGGCGTCGTGGCCTACGACTTCGATCAACGCCGCGCACCGCCACAGGCCGAGCGAGCTACAGCCTTTGACCCAAAAAGCTGCGTCAAGAACCCGGGTCTCCGCATCGTCGTCGCGACACTCGATGCGCGTGACCAATTGCCGCACGCGTTCGCGATCCAGAAATTGGTCGACGGCTTGGCGCTCGTCGTCGGAAAGCTTCAAAAAACGCCGCCCGAACGGGAACTTCGGTCGCTTCCGGAAGCTTTCACGGCGCAGGTGCTGCCACTTACGCTTGATCGCCTCGCGCAGCACGAAGCGCACGGCCGCGCTGTCTTGGGACGGCTCTGTATGCTCCGGCTCGTCGAGAGCTTCCAGGTACCCGCTCGTCAGCTCCTCAATCAGTTGCGCCGTAACGACGCCGGGCAGTGTCGAGCTGCGCGCGGCCATCGCCAGGGATAGGCCAAGGCGAACCAAATCGTGAGCGGGATTACCCGGCACGCTCTGGTCGAGGTCGCGAAGCTCGACCACGACGCGCTCGTCAGAACGCGCGATCGGGCCGAGATTCCCGACGTGAGCGTCACCGCAGATCCAAACCGTCGGGCCTTGAGGAATGTTTACGGATGTTCCGCTGGCCAGGCATTCGTAGAAGCTGCGCGTGCTGCCCCGAACGAAGGCATGCGGATCGCGCGCCATCTTCAAGTCCCGCCGCTCGTGCAGCAGCGGGACGCGCAGCGAATGAACGTCGTCGGCTGCCACGAGCTTAGTGCCGTCCATAAGTACGCTGATTACAACCGGTTGCCGGTGAGGAACAGTACCAAGACGACGAGCAGGATAATGCCCGCTGGCCCCCAGCCGGCGTACCCGAAGCGTGAATGACCGAGCCCGCCACCAACCAGGGACAAAACCAACAGAATAAAAAGAATCGTGAGCATCAGATTTCCTCCGGACATCACGGCGATCTGCCGCGGTCTCGACTCTGCAAGCCGGTGGCCAACGTGAACCAGTCGCGTTTAAAGGGGTTTTGCGCCTGATCGGCGGGGTCAGTGCGGCGTTTAGTCCCAATGCGCTGGCGCCGACCAACCAAAACGGCTCATCGGCGCCAGCTCAGCTTTCCCGCGCTCCCGCGCTCACCGACCGAACACTTTCAAAGCGAGGAAGATCAGTGCGGCGCCGCCCAAGCCCCCGCCGAAAAGCAAATAAAGCATAGACCATCCAGCGGCGAGCACAGGGGCAGCGGTGGCGAGCATCAGCATTGTCTATCTCCTGGTCCGGTTGTTGCGACTGACGAATCCATGTTGCAAGCGGCCTGCCAGGACGTCGAGGCAGCGCCATCGACGCCTCGTCTTGCACCGCCAGGGCACACCTACGCACTCGTGGCTCTGATGCTAGCGGTTGCCGCGACAGGCGCGTTCGGTGGCCAGACGCTGCAGTCGACGACGGCCGGCGCCGCTCCGGCGGCGCTAAGCGCTTACGCGCCGCTGATTGTCGTCAACTTGGGGCTGGCGTTCTATGTGTGCCGCGTCGGTCTGCAGCGCAGCATCCTTGGGGCGCTGTTCAGCCAGGGGCGCTACGATGCGCGGCGCGCGCTCGGCGATTTTGTCGCCGCCGGCGCGCTGGCGCTGCTGCTGGTTTTCGCAGAAAATGGCTTTGCAACGCTGCTCGGTGCTCCGGAGAGCGCCGCCGGCCACGCGCTCCTGCCGGTGACTGGCCTCGAAAAACTACTCTGGACCTTCGTCGCGATGCTGGTGGGCTTTTCCGAGGAGCTGGTCTATCGCGGTTACCTGCAGCGACAGCTGTGCATGCTGTCGGGTCAGCTACCGCTAGCCGTCATCGGGCAGGCGCTGCTATTCGGCATCGCGCACGGCGAGCAAGGGGGTTGGGCGGTCGCGCGCTTCGCTCTGTACTCAGTCGCTTTAGGGTGGGTGGCGGCGACGCGCCGCAGCCTCATTCCGACCGTGATGTGCCACGTCGCGGTAGATTGGTACGCCGCGCTCAACGGGTGAAACGCGCCGGCCTGTGGCGTTTTTGGCGGGGCAATCCGGTAGCTCGAGAGCGATGGCGCGATGCTGCGGCCGTGCTCCGCCCGGCCCGATTTGTGCTCCGTCGCCGATCAGACGAAGTATGCGCACGACGACAACACGCCCCTTCGATCTGCGGATCCCGACCAAAACCATCCTCAAAGTGTTGGTCTGGGCTTTGTTGGTCTGGGCCATGGTCAAGCTCTGGCCAGAGCTCGTCTACCTAACGCTTTCGCTGCTGTTGGCGGTGGCGCTCAACCCGCTGGTCAACCGTCTGGGTCGGGCTGGGCTCAGCCGCGGCCCGAGCGTCACGTTGCTCGCCTTGACCCTGCTCGGCGTGGGCGGTCTGTTCGTCGCCTTCGTACTGCCGCCACTCGTCCAGCAAGGCGGCGAGATCACCAGCAATTTTTCGGCGTTTCGTGAACGAGCTCAGCAGCACTTGCCACAGAATCCACTGGGTCGAAATCTCGTGACCCAGATGCTGCTGCTGCCCACTAAGCCCGAAGTGGTGCACCAACTCAACAAGCCGCTGATGTGGGGGCAAATGGCATTCTCGGGCGTCACCACCACGATCGTCGTCTTGATCATTGCCCTGTACTTCGTGCTGGATGGCCGCCGCTTCTATGCTTGGATGCTGGCCTACGTGCCGCGAGAGCATCGCGAAAAAATGGCACGCACCATTCCGGAGGTATCCGACGTCGTCTACGCGTACGTCCGGGGACAGTTGATTACGTCGTTGCTGTTCGCGGCGTTTACAGCGGTTTTGCTGTGGGCGCTCAAGGTTCCCGCCTGGCTCCCGCTGGCAATCTTGACGGCTGTCTGCGACGTCATCCCCGTCGTTGGCATCGTCGTCGCTATCGTACCCGCCATGCTGTTGGCTTTGACCGTGTCGCCGAGCGCGGCCGGGCTCGTGTCGGGCTCGTACATCGGTTACCACTTAATCGAATCGTACGTCATCGTGCCGTGGGTCTACGGCAAGAGTCTGCGCCTCTCCACGCTCGCGGTGCTGCTGGCCCTGATTGTGGGCGGCTCGCTTCAAGGCATCATTGGCGCGATCATCGTCCTGCCGCTCGTTGCTGCTTATCCGATCATTGAACGGATTTGGCTCAAGGCATATCTGGGGGCGGAGGTCCTTCAAGACCACTCCGCGCTGGAGCGCGCTGCCGAGACCGGTCGCGACACGGCGGTCGAGGCGGTCTTGAACGGCGAAGAGCGGCCGTTGTCACCGCGCGTAGCGGGTGGAAAAAGCAGCGCCGTCTAACCGTCGACGCGAAGTCCAGCACTTCGACCCCGTTCACGCTCCGTCGCCTAAACGCAGACCAGAACGGCACGCGTCATGCAGCAATCACGAGGGTGACCAGCCTCGACCTCGCCACCTCCCAACAGTTGAACCCGGTGTCTCCGCGACCGAACCACGGGTTGAGTCCGGGGGCGACGAGCCGATGGGGTCGAGTGGCGCTGGCGATGCCTATCGTCGGTGTAGCGGTCGGTGGAATGCTGCTAACCGGCAGCGCCTCGACGTCTCGACGTCTCGGAATGGCATTGCTGGGGGTATCGTTGGGAAGCGGCCTTTTGCGGTGGCAGCTCGGCCGCGCCTTCGCGTGGCAGCCCCCCTACGAGCTCGAGTCCGACGACGGCCGGTTGCAAATCCGTCGCTACGCGCCGCAAATTCACGCTGAAACGCTGATCGACCGACGGACCTGGCCCAACGCTCTCAACGAAGGCTTCGAGCGTTTGGCCGCGTACATCGCCGGGGCCAATAGCACTGGAGGCAAGGTTGCGATGACGTCACCGGTCTTGATGACGGTGACTGCTACCAACGCGCGCGCCATGAGTAGCAATGCGTGGCGGGCGCCGAGGGTTGCCGCGCTGAACGAGCTCACTGGCTCCGGCGCGTCACGCCGCATGGCGTTCGTGATGCCCGGCAATCTATCGGTCGACGCCTTGCCGCTGCCCGCGGATCACCGCGTGCTCCTGCGCGGCGTTCCCCGCCGTCGCGTGGCAGCGCTATGCTTTCGCGGCGCGTATAGCGGGGATCTGCCTGCGGAAAAGCGCAATGAGCTGCTTTTCCTGCTCAAGAGCGCTGGCCTCCAAGCGGCCTCGGAAGTGTGGTTCGCCGGTTACGACGGGCCATCGACGTTGCCATTTCTACGGCGGAACGAAGTGTTGGTAGAGCTCGGTGAGTGACCACAGAAGGCGTATCACCCGGCACTGCCAGGCATAACAGCACTGGGCAACCTCAACGGGGCAACTCTGCGCGGGCCGGTACTTTCTGCCGCACTTCGGTGATGAAACCGCCGGATTCTCGGGGATTTTTTGGTGGCATAGCCATTGCTGCAGCGGAAGCCATGCTGTCGACCCAGAGTCGGATCCCCGTCACCTCGGGGGGAGCTGACAGATTGCGCTGTCTCAGGCCCGCCACGCAGCGTTGCCGCCAGCGTGCGACGAGTAGCGCGCTGCAAAACCTTCGCGCTTCAATGGCCGCCGCGACCACGCTAGCGGCGCTACTCGTGTCTCCGATGTCCTGGGCCCAAACTGCTGAGCCCGTTGACGCTACCTCGCCAGCGGTCGAGCCGTTGCCGCCCGCAGAGGTTCTTCCCGCTACGCCGCCGACGCCAGAACCCGCGCCAACGCCGCCGGCACCGCCTCTTTCTGCTCCGCCGGCAACGCCAGAACCCGCTCCAACGCCGCCACCGGCCCAGACCTCGATGTGGCGTCGCGAATGGCCGACATTCTCCAAAATCGAAGGCGTCGCAACCCTGGCGGCGGGCGTCGGAACTGCAGTTTTGTTCATGGTCAAGACGCCGCGTGACCCACGCTGGGAAGGCGGGATCCTGTTCGACGAGGATGTACGGCAAGGGTTGCGCCTGCACTCGGAAAGTGCGCGCAAAAAGGTCGAGCTTTACGGCGATTTGCCGTACTTCGGCGCCGGGCTCATTCCGCTGATCGTCGATCCGCTCTTGGTTTCCTGGCTGGGACGCGGAGACACCAAAGCGGCTCTCAATCTCGAAGCCGTCGGCCTCGAGGCGTTCAGCTACGCCGGTTTAGGAAGTTTTATTGCGACCCGCATTTCCGGTCGCGAGCGACCGAGCTCCACGGCCTGTCGCCGTGAGCACCCGGACGGCAGTTGCACAACGGATACTGAATCATTTTATAGCGGACATACGACGATCGCCGCCGCATCTGCGGGCCTGGTCTGCGCCAACCATCGCGCGATGCCATTGTGGGGCAACCGCATCGCCGACGTCGGCGCCTGCGCGCTCGCCACGAGTGGGGCCGTCGTCAGCGGTGTGTCGCGCATGGCCGCTGACCGGCATTATGCGAGCGACGTTATCTTGGGCTTCGGCTTAGGCTTCGGCTTCGGCTACGCGGTTCCGACTCTGCTGCACTACGCACGCAACAAGGACGCCAATGTCAGCCTGTCGATCGCGCCCGGCGGGCCATGCACCGCAGCCTGTCTCAAGCTGAGCGGCTCTTTTTGAGTCTCAGCCGATCGCAAAGCTCACTCGGCGACTAGGCGTCGGAGAAGTCGCCCGTCGACAGCCGACCAACGTTGCGAAAATTGCACGGCTGACCGATGGTTGTTGCAGAATTCGCAACACCGGGCAGACTCTGACCGGTCATGGACTTCGACGCCCTGGGCCTGTTTCTCCACCTGAGTCGCAGCCTGCATTTCGGCCGGACGAGCAAGGAATGCCACGTCAGTCCGTCGGCATTGTCGCGCTCGATCCAAAGGCTAGAGGAGGAAGCGGGCGCGGCGCTGTTCGTTCGTGACCGCCGCTCGGTCGCGCTGACAGACGAAGGGCGACTGCTGCAGGGCTTCGCCCAAGACACGTTGTCGCGCTTCGAGGCGCTCGAGCAACGCCTGACGCGAAGCCAGGAGCGGCTGCAGGGCGCGATCTCGATTTTTGCCTCGGTCACGGCTTGTCAAAGCTTCTTACCGCCGCTGCTCTCGCAGTTTCGCCGCCAATACCCGGACGTGCAAATCCGTCTCGAGACCGGCTATGCGATGGACGCGCTGGCGATGCTGCGCGGCGGCTCGGTCGACGTCGCGGTCGCGGCGTTACCAGACGACATTCCGCCCACGCTCGCGGCGCGCGTCGTGGTGAAGATTCCGCTCGTCTTCGTCGCGCCATCAGCGACTTCAGCGGTCACGGACGTGCTGAGCCGTGACCCCATCCCGTGGACTGAGGTACCGATGGTGCTGCCATCTTCCGGTTTGGCGCGCGACTACATCGATCGCTGGTTCCGCAGGAAGCGCATAACGCCTCGGATTTATGGCGAGGTCGCGGGTAGCGAAGCAATCTTGTCGCTGGTCAGCCTCGGCTGCGGCGTCGGCGTCGTGCCGCGGTTGGTTGCTGACCAGAGCCCACTCAAGAGCTCGCTCACCGTGCTCGACCCCGACCCCAAGCTCCAAGTCTTCCGGGTTGGCGTCTGCACCGAGAAGAAGAAGCTCAAATCCCCCGTCGTCAAAGCGTTTTGGGAATCCATCGGCCCCGGGGTCGCGTAGGTCGCCGGACGGCGTTCGAAAAATTACCCACGGCTTAGGGTCTGTCCCTGAATTCGCTTTGCTCTCGCGTGCCCGTGCCCGTGCCCGTGCCCATGCCCGACGGTCCTTAGGACGTCTTGTGTAGGGTAGGCCTTGCCTGCGCGCGCAGCTGCGCGCGGCGCCCTGGGTTGAGAAATCCGGGCATGGCGCTTTCCATAGGCGGCAGAATGTGCTCCATGGGTCATCCACGATGGTTCGTTTGCAATTGGACGAGCGGCAGTGGAAGAAGCTCGAA
>JBBRMI010000047.1:0-42135 GCA_038230915.1 Polyangiales bacterium
ATTGCCTACCAGGTCGCGGCAGAGTTGCTGCAGCTGGTGGCGCGCATCCGCATCAACGACGCAGAGCTCCGGCGGCAGGCTCGCAAGAGCGCCAAAAGCGCGGTGCTCAACACCGCGGAGAGTGCGGCTCGGCAAACGCTCGCGGACAAAGGCCGCGCCTACGCCATCGCACTGGCTGAGGGCTGCGAATGCTGCGCGGCCTTTCGCGGCCCCCAAAACCAGGCTGCTGAAAAGAGGCGACAGAAACCCAGGGCCGAAGCCCGCAACCGATACCGACACATCCGGCTCCGCGCCGAGTCCGAGAAAGGCCCCTCGCGAGCGCGACCCAGCCTCTGGCTCGCCCGAAACCCTTGCCGAGGCCGGCCCCCGCCCCCGCTCCCGAACCCCCTCCCGAGGGCCGCGCTCGCGAGGCGCCTGCGCGGCCGTGAGCACTCGCTTTCGCTCGCGCTCAGCCTGGACCCGGTCCGCGAGAGCAAGCGCGGTGGCAGCTGGCGTGCAGTTCAGCGCGTCAAAAGGAAGCAACATGCTCCGCATTTATCACGTGGTTTTGCAGGTCTTGAAGCAAGTGCAGCCAGCTCTGCGACGGATTGAGCTCCGCGGACGCAATCGCGCCGCGCGTTACCACGCGCACTCGGCTCAGCCCGCGAAACACTCGCCTGGTTGGAAGTCGCAGTCGTGTGCAGCTACGTTCAACAAGACGCAAGTTTGAACGACCAGCTCGACCGCATCGTCGCTACTCTCGTCAAGCTAGTAGCCAGGTAGCCGGCCCGCTCGGACGCTCTGACGCTGTCGCAAATGCGACAGCGTCAGCTTCGCCACGAGTCGCCGCGAAATCATTGCGGAAACCGTGTCGCAAATGCGACACCGAAATGCGCCCCACACCCCGGCACCCAGCTCATCAACGCCGCGGATTCGCGGACGAAGGCCCGAATGCTCAGCCGCCTTCCTCTGACCATTGAGCTCATTTTTCAGCTGCCCGCCCGCCAGGCCTGGTTTCTGGCAAGGTATCAGGATTCGTCGAGCAAGCCTTGCAGACGCGCGGGCGGGATGCGGAACTCGCGTTTGCAGTATTCGCAGGCGATTTCCAGGACCTCGCCGGCCGACAGCAGATGCTCGATGTCGTGCTTGGGCAAGGTGGAGATTGCCGAGACGACGCGCAGCTCGTTACACCAGCATTCGAAGCCGACCTGGCTCTCTTCTAGCCGCGTGTAGGGCATACCGTACAGCAGCTCTTCCAGCAAAGCCGCGGGCGAGAAGCCTGGTTCGCGCAGCTGCGCGTCGATCGACTCGAAGTCTTTGAGGCGCTCGGTCATCACCATCAGCGGGCCACGCCCGACTTCCGGCAACAGCTGCACCAAGTAGCCGCCAGCGGCCGACACGCGATCGGCGTCGAGTAGCGTGCCCACCGCCAGCATCGATACGACCTGCTCCGAGGTCTGCATGTACTCCATCAGCGCGCGCGAGATGCCGCCTGCGTCGGGCACGGCGACGAAGCCTTGATTGATTTTCCCGTCCGGCAGCGTGCGCATCATTTGCATGATGGCGCCCGGGCCGACGGCGATTTCACTCACGCCGTCGTTGAGCTGCACGAGCCCGCGCGTCTTGCCCGAAGGGTGCGAGTCGGCGACCAAGCTGCCCGAGCGGTCCGAGCCCTTGAGAATGCCCTGTACCCGCAAGTTCGGTGCCATCGTCTCTCGGAACAGTACGCTGCCCGTGACGAGATCACCCAAGTGGCGGCCGGTGCTACCTTGCGCGCCTTGCGCCGTGAGCACTTGCTGGACGGTGTCGGTAGTGCGCGCGACGATGACGCGGAAAGCGCCGTCGTCGGTGATTGCGCGCAGGACGGAGTCGTTACTTTGCATGGTTCACGAGAGCAGGTGGTCGTCGCCGTCTTGCGCGCCTTCTTCGCGTGACAAAAGCGGGATGCGATACGCGTCGCTAAGCCAATTTCCGAGATCGATCATTTTGCACCGCGTCGAGCAGAAGGGGCGCGGCCCGTGGTCGTCGGGTGCACCAGCGAGAACCCGCTTGCAGATCGGACAGTCGATACGCATTGAGGACGCAGCCTAGCACCACTTTCGGTGGCTCACCTATGAGCGGCGCCGCTCGGGTGGCTCGTGAAATGGCGGAGCGCCCGCGCGTGCGAAGGAAAGGCCAGGTCTTCGTCGCGCAGCGAGCCCGGCTTTGCCCAGACGATCTCGGTCACGTCGTCGAGCGGGCTAGCCTGCGGCGTTTCGACGCTAGCCGTGAAGAACAGGTCGACGACCGGATACTCCACGTCCCGGTAGCTGTAGAGATTCGGGAAACTGGCCAGAAACTCGACGCTGTCTAGCTTCACGCCGGCTTCTTCGCGCACCTCGCGCATGGCGGCGTGCTCAGCCGTCTCGCCGCAATCGATGAAACCGCCGGGCAAGGCCAGCTTGTTTCGGCCAGGGTCGCGCGCACGCCGGATAAACAGCATGTCGCCGTCACCGGTCGTGATCAGCACGGCCGACGACACCGCGACGTTGTAATAATAGACGAAGCCGCACGCCCCGCACACGAAGCGCACCGCGTCGCCCTCGCTGTCGCGTTTGGCGGCGCAGCGTGGGCAGTGCTTGAACAGCGCGCTCGGCGGTCCGCTGAGCAGGACGGTTTCGCTCACGTTCAATCCTCCAGCGCGGCGCGCGCAGCCTCCAGCGTGCGGTCGATGTCGTCGTCGCTGTGCGCGGCCGAAACGAACGCGGCCTCGAACTGCGACGGCGGAAAATAGACGCCACGCGCCAGCAGGCCGCGATGAAAGCGCGCGAATCGCTCGCGGTCCGACTCGGTGGCGTCGGTCCAGGCCCGCACCGGTCCACGGTGGAAAAACACCGTCAGCATCGAGCCGACGCGTTGCACGACGCCGTCGACGCGCGCGTCGCGCAGCGCACGCTCCAAGCCGACCTGCAACTTACTGGTCACGGCCTCCAGCCGTTCGTAAACGTCGCCGGTGAGCGCGGCGAGCGTAGCCAAGCCGGCCGCGATCGAAAGCGGGCTGCCGCTCAACGTGCCGGCTTGGTACACTGGGCCGAGCGGCGAGATGCACTGCATGATCTCGCGCTTGCCGCCGTAGACCGCGAGCGGCATGCCACCGCCGACGACCTTGCCCAGGCACGTCATGTCGGGCGTCATGCCGAACAGACCTTGCGCCCCGCCCGGCGAGAGGCGCGAGCCGGTCATCACCTCGTCGAAGATTGAAACGGCGCCGTGCTCGCGGCACAGCTCGAGCAGCCGCTCCAAAAAGCCGGGCTGCGGCGGCACCAAGCCCATATTGCCGACGACCGGCTCGACGATCACGGCGGCGATCCGGCCGCGTTCGCGCTCGAACAGCTCTGCTAGCGCATTCACGTCATTGAACGGCAAGCTCGCCGTGTTGGCGACGACGCCGGCCGGAACGCCGCCTGAATCGGCCGCGCCAAACGTGGCCAGGCCGCTGCCAGCTTTGACCAACAAGCCGTCGGAGTGGCCGTGGTAGCAGCCGTCGAACTTGACGATCACGTCGCGACCCGTAAAGCCTCGCGCGGCGCGCAGCGCGCTCATCGTCGCTTCGGTGCCGCTCGACACGCAGCGCAGCATTTGGATGCTCGGGTAGCGCTCGACGATGGCTTCGGCGAACTCTACCTCGAGCTCGGTCGGTGCGCCGAAGCCGAGGCCGCTCTCGGCGCGCGCCTGGACGGCGCGCACGACGTCTGGGTGAGCGTGGCCCAAGATCGCAGGGCCCCAGCTGCCGACGTAGTCGATGTACTCGCGCCCGTCGGCGCTGACTAACTTCGAGCCCTTGGCGGAGCTGATAAAGACCGGCGCGCCGCCGACCGCGCGAAAAGCGCGCACCGGCGAGTTCACGCCACCGGGCAAAAGTCGCTCGGCGCGCTCGAGAAGACGGGCGGAGTTCTCGTCGCTCATGCGCCGGTTGTACCGCACTGCGGCACGCGCGCGCGTATCAGAAGGCCTACATTGGGTCTGAAACTCCGACGTGGAACAGTGCGCGCTTCCGCATACGCTTCAGATCGTGTGTGCTCTCGGCAGTTCCTCGAGGTGCTGCGGCGCATTTCGAGGTAACGAGGGCAGCTTCCGGACACCCACGCTTAAGCCGCGCGCCCAAGGCGTCGTCAGGCATTCATAACTACCCGAATCTATTCATCAGAGGATGAGAAACTCCAACACGAGCCGAATCGCGTGGCACCTTCCGTGGACGGCTTGGGGAGCGCTGGCCGGGGGGCCGTTCTTGGCCGGCTTGGCGTGCAGCGTCTACGACACGTCGCTGCTCGGCGACGTTGCGGCTCCACTCGGCGGGTCGGGCACGAGCGTGGGAGCAGCCGGCTCGGGCGCGAACGGCGGCACTTTCGTCGTCGCTGGGAGCGGCGGCGGCGGCGGCGGGTCGGGCGCGGCCGGCACCGAGAGCGGAGGCCAGGCCGGCGAGAGCTCGAGCACCGCCGGTAGGGCCGGCACGCCTACGGCGGGTAGCGGTGGCTCAGCGACCACCGGCACAGCTGGCACTGGTGGCGGGGGTGGGACTCAGTCCGGCGTGACCGAAACCATCGATGACATGGAGGACGGCGATTCGGAGATCGAAATCAACGGACCGCGTAACGGCTACTGGTACGTCGGCGGCGATCTCACGCCGGGCGCGACGCTCGACCCGCCGTCGAGTAAGTTCGCGATGGCGAAGCTGGCAGCGAGCGACCGCAGCATGTACGCGTCGCATCTGAAGGCGGCCGGTTTCAAGGATTGGGGTTCGGTGATGGGCTTCAATTTCGTCGAGCTGCTCACCAAAGTGAAGCCGTACGACGGCTCGGCTTTCTGCGGCGTGCAGTTTTGGGGCAAGGCTACGTCGGCGACCACCGTTCGTTTCCGCGTCCCGGACATCGACACGCACCAAGCCGGCATGGTGTGCACCGACCCGGGCGGCCCGGGCACGGCTTGTTACGATCACTTCGGCACGTCGTTCGGCTTTACGACGGCTTGGAAGGCGTTCACGGCCAAATTCAGCGCTCTTACGCAGGCCGGCTCCGGTTACCACCCAGCCGACATGAAGCTCAAATCCGACCAATTGATGGCCGTCGAGTGGGCACTGCCGGGCACCGCCACTGGCACGACGTACGAGGTTTGGATCGATGACGTCGAGTTCACGAAGTGTAAGTGAGCCGACGTAGGCATTAGTTTACCGCCAGGTGTGCTGAAGTGACGCTCAGGCTCCGAACGCGTGACGGTACATGGCGCCAGCTTTGCCGGCTGAGATTTGCAGCGTTTGGGATTGAAATGCGACGCCGTGTCGCGTCCAATCCGCGCCGAGGTGCATCATGTGGAATGAGCTTTGGGGTCAGATGAAGTGGCAGCAGGCTGCGGCCAGCGTTCCGGCTGGCTCCTGGCTGTTCGCGTTACTGCTCGCGTTCATGCTGGGGCTCGTCGCACAACGGCTGCTCGCGCGGAGCAGCGTCGGGTCGAGGTCCTTAATCATCGGCGGATTGGGGCTGCTCTTGATGATGGTTGCCGGTGTTGCACACGCGGTGGTTCCGTTCACGTTCGTAAACGGAACGACGGCCGATGCAGGCCAGGTCAATCAGAACTTTGCGGCGTTGGACTCGGCGATCGCAGCTGTCCGAGCGAACGTCAACGCCGGCAGCTCGGTGATCGATGAGACACAGTGGCACGCACGGGGCAGCGTCGTCAGTTTCGCGAGCGGGACGGGTGGCGCCATCCTGAACACCGGGACCGATAGCATTCTGGTTGGTCCAACCCACGTACCGGGTGGCGCTCACATCACCAGCGTGGTTTTTGCCGTGCGTGACAGCGATGCCAGCAAGAACCTTCAGGCGTGCGTGAAGGGCTTGGGTTTCCCGCAGGGGAGCTACACGACCTACGGCAGCTGTGCGATTACCTCGGGCGCGACTGGGGGCCAGCTGTTGACGGTAACGCCAGCGCAGATCCCGAACGCGGGCCCGGTCGTGCTCGAGCTTTGGCTCACCTCGGTAGACGCCAGTGGCACCCCGACCCAGTGGGCCGGAGCGTCGCTGGCAGCGATCGGCGCGCGCATCGAGTGGTCATTCTGAAGCGCCCTCGCCGGTTTGCAATCGCCACAACCCTGCGTACACGCCGCCGCGCGTGACCAGCTCGTCATGCGTGCCCGATTCGACGATCCGCCCGGCGTCGAGTACGTGGATGCAGTCGGCGCGGCGTACGGTCGAGAGCCGATGGGCGATGATTAGGCTAGTGCGACCGACGACCAGCCGCTCGAGCGAGCGTTGGATCGCGGCTTCGGTCTCGTTGTCGACAGCGCTGGTCGCTTCGTCGAGCACCAAAATGCGCGGGTTTCGGACGATCGCGCGCGCCAGCGCGATGCGTTGACGTTGTCCGCCGCTGAGCTTCTGCCCGCGCTCGCCGACCTCCGTGTCGTAGCCGTTCGGCAGCTCGGAGATGAACTGGTGCGCTTCGGCGGCGATGGCCGCGGCCACGACGGCTTCGCGCGAGACGTCGGCCAGGCCATAGCTGATGTTCTGCGCAGCCGTCGCGTCGGTCAAGAAGCTGTCTTGCGCGACATAGCCGATGCAGCGACGCAGCGCCTGCAAGTCCAGCTCGTTGATCGGCCGCCCGTCGAGCAAGATCGCGCCGCGGGTTGGCTCGTAGAAGCGCAGCAGCAACTTCACCAAAGTACTCTTGCCACCGCCGGTTCCGCCCACGAATGCGATGGTTTGGCCCGGCGTGACGTCGAGCGAAATGCTCTGCAGCGTCGGCGCGTCGCCGTACGAAAAATCGACGTTCTCGAAGCGCAGCGCACCCTTCACGTCGTGCAGAGCGATCGGCAAGCCCGCGTAGGTGATCAACACCTGTGTCTCGAGCAGGTTGATGACGCGCTCCACCGACGCCATCGAGCGCTGGTAGAGATCCGACATGTCGGCCAGCCGCGTCATCGGCCAGAGCAGCCGTTGCGTGAGGAAAACCAGCACCGAGTACGAACCGATGCCGATCTCGCCGCGCAGGGCCAAAAAGCCGCCGTACAGCAGCGTGACGGTGAAACCAGCCAAAATGGCCATGCGGATCACGGGGGTTATCGCGGCCGAAAAGCGGATCGCGAACGCGTTGGCGCTGCGATACTGGTGCGAGCTGTCTTGGATGCGCCCGGCTTCGTAGTCTTCGGCGGCGTAAGCCTTGATCGTCGCGATGCCGAGCAGGTTGTTGTTGAGGCGCGCGTTCAAGGTGCCGGCGGCTTCGCGCACGGCCGCGTAGCGCGAAGCGAGTCGCGCCTGGAACCAGAACGCGCCGTAGATGATCAGCGGGATCGGGATCAGCGCCAACGCCGCGATTTTGGCGGTGAGGACGAAGAACACCGTGCCGACCAGTAACGTTCCGGTCAGCACCTGGATTAGATCATTCGCGCCGCCGTTCAGGAAGCGCTCCATCTGATTGATGTCATCGTTCAAGATGCTCATCAGCGTGCCGGTGCGGGTGCGCTCGAACCACGACAGATCGAGCTTCTGCACGTGCGCATAGCTCTGCATGCGCAGGTCGTGCTGTAGGTTCTGTGCCAGGTTCCGCCAGCGGATCGCGTACAAGTACTCGAACGTCGACTCGAACACCCAAACGAACACCGTGATCACCGCCAGCAACAGCAGCTGTCGGTGCGGCTCGCTGACGCCAAAGCGCGCAACGAACGACGCTTTCCGGCTCACCACCACATCGACCGCCACGCCAATCAACACCTCCGGCAAAACATCGAACAACTTGTTCAACACCGAAAACAACGACGCCAACACGACTTGCCGGCGATACGCCCCCGCATGCTGAAAAAGTCTCCGTAACGGATGCATACGTCCCTAACCGGCTCGAGATTTTTTCACAGGGAGATCGGGAGATCGGGAGGTTTTGTTGGTTTCGAGTCGCGGCACGCCGGCCGGCGACTGCGCAGGCGCCGTGCGGGATCTAGCGGCTCGAACCAAAAAAATCTGGGCTCTGCCTGGCGCTCCCGATCTCTCGATCTCCCTGTGAAAAAATCTCGATCGCACAGGGAGACCTAGGGGCGGTCCGGTGGCTTCTGCAAGGGGTGCTGCGATGTGGCAGCCCACGCTCAGACGGGGATGCCCGGCGCCGGGAAGGATTTGCACATCTCCGAGACTTCGGCGGCAATTTTTTCGATGAGTTTGTCGTCGGCGGCGTTGCTGACGACTTGGTCCATCCAGGTTGCCAAGCGCATCATCTCGTCTTTGCCCATGCCGCGCGAGGTGATCGACGGCGTGCCGATGCGGAAGCCCGACGGATCGAAGGGTTTACGCGGGTCGAACGGGATCGAGTTGTAGTTGCCGACGATACCAGCGCGATCGAGCGCTTTGGCGGCGACCTTGCCGGTGATGTTCTTGCTACGCAGATCGAGCAAGATCAGGTGGTTGTCGGTACCGCCGGTGACGAGCGTGAAGCCCTTGCTCAGCAGTGACTCGGCGAGCACCTTGGCGTTCGACACGATGTTCTGCGCGTACTGCTTGAACTCGGGCGTCGACGCTTCCTTCGCGGCGACGGCGATGCCGGCCGTCGTGTGATTGTGCGGGCCACCTTGCAGGCCGGGGAACACAGCGCGATCGATGTCCTTGGCGTGCTCGGTCTTGCACATCACGATGCCGCCGCGCGGGCCGCGCAGGGTCTTGTGTGTCGTACTGGTGACAACGTCGGCGATGCCGACCGGCGACGGATGCGCGCCGCCAGCGACGAGGCCGGCGATGTGCGCGATGTCGGCGCACAGCTTGGCGCCAACTTCATCGGCAATCTCGCGGAATTTTGCGAAATCGAGCTGGCGCGGGTAGGCGGTCGTACCGCACCACAAGATCTTCGGTCGATGCTCTTTGGCAAGCGCACGCACTTCGTCGAAATCGATGCGTTGGTCCGTCTGCGTGACGTTGTAGGCGACGGCCTTGAAGTAACGACCGGTGATGCTGACGTGCGAGCCGTGCGTCAGGTGTCCGCCGCTCGGTAGACCCAGGCCCATGATCGCATCGCCGGGCTGACAGAACGCCAGATAAACGGCCAGGTTGGCCGGGCTGCCGCTGTACGGCTGCACGTTGACGTGCTCGGCGCCGAACAGCGCCTTGAGCCGCGACACCGCGAGCTCTTCGACCTGATCGATGATCTGCTGACCCTCGTAGTAGCGTTTGCCGGCGTAACCTTCCGAGTACTTGTTGGTCAGGATCGAGCCGGTCGCTTCCAAGACGGCACGCGACGCGTAGTTCTCGCTCGGGATCAGCCGCAGCTTGACGGTCTCGCGAACCGCTTCCTCTTTAATGAGGCGGGCGATCTCGGGGTCACGTTCGGCGAGGGACGGGTCAAGGAGCTTGGAGGGCGGCATGGGGGAGGCGGAGACTACCGCCCGTTATTGAACCGCGCCACATGAAGTTAACTCAAGGTAACTACAGGAGAATTCAAGATCCGTTCTGATTGAATCGCCGGCGCCGCCGCCCGAACCCGTCCGGCGTCGATTTCGGCCGCGCGCCCAGCCTAGGTATTGCGTCTTTCCCTGACATAGCGCCTCTCGACGTGGGGTGAGGGGTGGCTAAACTCACGCCGGTGCGATGGCGAGACCCAGCCAAGCGAAAAACCCCGAGAAGCCAGAGGAAGCTTCTGGGGCTTCGGACCGTCGCACAAGGGCTGACTTGCGCGAGCCCGTAGACGTTCCGGGAAACCTAGCCGCCGAGAACCCGACTACGAACTCGACCGAAGCTGAACGTGACAAGCCCGCACTGAAGACGGATCCCCAAGCAGTGGCCGACGAAGAAATCTTGGCGCCCCACGACCCCGATAGCGCGCCTCCGAGCATCCCCTCGGCGGCTGCCGTGTTTTCGGAAGACTCGACTCGCGCTGCGACCAGCACGCCGGTCTTGCCCGGTCACGTTATCGCCAACCGTTACGAAGTGCTCAGCGTGCTCGGCGAGGGTGGGATGGGCATCGTCTATCGCTGCCGCGATCAGGCCAACGGCGAGCAACTGGCGGTCAAGCGTGTCATTCCGCCGCCCGGCAACCTCGCGCACGACTACGTGATGTGGTTCTACAAAGAGGCGCGCGCGCTCGCGGCTCTGGACCACCCCAACATCGTCAAGGCCCAAGATTTCGGGCAGTTGCGCGATGGCTCGCCGTACTTGGCGATGGAGCTGGTGTCGGGCGCATCGCTCCACGAGCTAGCCCACGCTCGGATCAAGTTCCCGCTGATTTGGGTAGCGATCGATCAAATCCTTTCGGGTCTGGCGCACGCGCACGCGCGCGGCATCGTCCACGGCGACTTGAAGCCGTCCAACGTGCTGGTCGAGCGCATCGAAGGTGAAACGCCGCGCGTGCACATCTTGGACTTCGGCCTGGCGTGGCTGCGTCAAGACGCGCACGACGAGCGGCTCGATGGCAGCAAGGCGATGGAGTTCGCGCCGCACGCGGGCGCAGGCACGCCGGGCTACATGGCGCCCGAGCAGATTCAGCACGAGATGCACCACGTCTGTGGTGCGACCGACATGTATTCGCTCGGCTGCATCATGTACCGGCTCTTGGCCGGGCACGCGCCGTTCACGGGTGAGTCGAAAGAGCTGCTGCGAGTGCATGCGTTCGACCGCGTGCCGAAGCTGAAGCTGGCGATCGAAGCGCCCGAGGAAGCGGCCGCGTTCGTGACGCAGCTGCTGGCCAAAAAGTCGTGGGATCGCTTCGAGTTTGCGGCCGCCGCGCGCCGCGAATGGCAGAAACTGAAGCCGGAAACGCTGCCCAAAGTTTGGGAGTTTCCGTCGCTGGTGCGTGCCAGCGACGTTCAGGCGGCGGCGCCAACGCGCCGCACGGGCACGCGCGGTCCGAATCCGGATCTGGCGCCCGCGCCCGAGCATGCGCCGGGCTTGCTCAGCATTCGTCCGAGCCCGCTCGTCGGCCGCGACGAAGAACGCAAGAAACTCGAAGCGATTTGCCAGGAGATGGTGAACGGCATCGGGCCGCCGCACCGGCTGGTGATCTTGGTTGGCCCCGCCGGTTGCGGTAAGAGCCGTCTCGCCGAATGGCTGTGCGAGACCATGCACGAGCAAGGCACGATGGTGCCGCTGCGCGCGCGTTACCGAAAGCTGCGCAGCTCCGTCGACGGCATGCTGGGCGCTGCCGCGCATTACTATAATTTCGAGCGCACCGACCGCGACACGATCGAGCGCTCGCTGCTCGAGCGCTGGCGCGTGAAGCGCGACGACAAAAACGGCCGTGCGTGGGTCGCCGGTGCGGCTGAATGGATGAAGCCGGTCGGCGGCTCGTCGAGTGATCAGCCGATCGGTCCGTCCGGTATTCGTTTCACGCTCGATACGTTGGAGACCCGGCGGATGGTGATCCGTTACACGCTGCGCAAGATTTCCGCGCAGCGCCCGCTTTTGTTCTGGCTCGACGACCTGCATAACGGCGGCCCGGCCACGTTCGAAGGCTTCATCCGCATCCATCAGGAAGAGACCGACGTCAAAATCGTGATGGTGGTGACCGCACGCCACGAAGACGTGGCGCTCGGCACGCCGGCAGCCGAACGGCTGCGCCAGCTGCGCGACGTGATGGACGGCACCGTGATCGAGGTGCAGCCGCTGCCGCCCGAGACCACGAAAGAGATGCTACGCGCCTCTTTGCCGCTGGACGACGCTGCGGTCGAAGAAGCCGCGCGCCGCAGCCGCGGTAACCCGCTGTTCGCGCTGCAGCAGCTGCACGCCTGGGCGCTCGGCGGCAACATGGAGTTCCTGAACGGCACGTACCGCGTGCCGCCGGAAGTCTTGGCGACGCGGCCGCAGACGACCGCGGAGCTTTGGGACAGCCGGGTCAACTCGGTGCCCGAACAGTACCGCGCGGCTGCGATCGCGGCGGCCACGCTGGGCGGCGAAATTCGGCGCAACGTGCTGCGCGAGCTGGTGGCTTCGCTCGGAATGGCGCCGGAGCCGGCGATCGTCGCGCTGCAAAACGCCGAGGTTTTGATCCCGCGGTCGTCGGGCCGCTACTCATGGCCGCACGAGCTGTTGCAGGAGCATCTGTCGGCGCAGCTCTCGGAGCGGCCGGACAAAGAGCGCTTCTATCGCGCAGCCGCGGCGGCGCTGCTCACGCATCCGCAGGCCAACACGCGGCGTATCGTGCGCCAGCGAGTGGTGAACCTGATTCAAGCCGGCGATCACGATCCGGCGGCGCTGCTGTTGTTCGAGTTCCTGCAGCGCGGGTGGAACGGCGCGCGCGAGCCGTTGGCGACGCTGTCCGACCTCGACTTGCTGAAGGGCAAGCTGACCGGGCGCATGCTGGCGCTGAAGAATCGCTGGCAGGCCGAGGCGATGCGCCATGTCGGCAGGCTCGCCGAAGCCAGCACGCTGGCGGAGTTGGCCCGCACCCGCTTCGAAGACGCGAACGACGAAGAGAACGTCGCGCACTGTCTGCGCCTGCAAGGTCATTTGATGAGCGAGCAGGGCAGCTCGGCCGAGGGGCTCGAGCTGGTCAAGAAGGCGCTGCTCGTGTTCGAAGGGCGCAGCCACGTGCTCGGCCAGGCGCTGTGCGAGGCGGTCGCCGGTGAAATCGAGTTTCAGCTCGGCGACTACGAGAGCGCGCGGCTCACGATTCAGAGCGGCGAGCGCAACTTCGCCGCCTTGGATCAGCCGGTCGGGCGCGGGCAATGCTTGCTGCTACTGAGCTGGATCGAGCATTCGGAGGGCACGACCGATCGCTCGCGGCGGCTGGCGCAGGAAGCGCGCAACGAATTCGAGCGCGCTGGTTATCGCTTGGGCACCGCGCAGTCGGACGTGTCGATTGCGCATGTCGAGCACCGGTTGATGAACTTTCACAGTTCGGAGGCGGGCGCGTTCGAGGCGTTGCAGACGTTCGACGTGTTACGCACGCCGCGTGGCCAGGCTGCGTGTGATCGCTTGCTGGCGATGATCGGCATCGACACCGACGATCTGGACATGGCCGAGCTGCACACGGACCGCGCGCACAAGCAGTTCGTGAAGATGGGCGATCCGTGGGGCGTGATGGAGTCGAAGTTGCTGTTTTGCCAGCTAGCGCTAGTGCGGCATCAGTTCGACCGCGCGCGGGCGTTGATTGAAGAGTGCTCGCGGATCGTCGTCGAAGAAGCCGAAGCGAAGCAGCACTACTTGCTGACCTGCGCCTGGTACGAGCACTCGCGTGCGCGGCCGGATCGCGCTTTCGAGTACATTGAGGCGGCTGCGGACGTGTTCGGGCCGCGGATCCGGGCTGGGGACCACACCCCCCATCTCTTAGCGAGACTGTCGCGCTTCGACTGGCCCGAGCACGCGTTGAACCGGATCGAAGCCTGGCGCGCGCTGTTGAACGATCGCGCCCGCCGCAAGGTTTCGTAACAGAAATGCCGTGCCCGGCAGCAGGAGCCGGGCTGGCCCGGCGACACGAGACAGAGTGAGTGTTTGTGCGTAGGCCTGACGCCGAAACTGCCAACTGCCAACTCCTAACTCCCAACTCCCAACTCCCGACTATTAGACGCACCGTGGACTACATCGACGGGCGACGAGGACCTGTTACGTTGAAAGGTTGGTGCAGTCTCGAAGCTCATGCTCGCTCGTCCGGCTCGGTGAGTACGAGCTCGTTCGTCGGATTGCCACGGGGGGCATGGCGGAGGTTTACGAGGCGCGTCGACCAGGACCGCGCGGCTTCGCCAAGCGCGTCGCGCTGAAGCGGATCTTGCCGCAGCTGGCGATGGATCAGCGGCTGGTTCGCATGTTTTGTGCAGAAGCGCGCGTGCATGCTGCGCTCACCCATCCGAATTTGGTCAGCGTGCTCGACTTCGGTGAAGCCGGCGGCGAGCTGTACCTGGTGCTCGAGTACGTGGACGGCGTGGCGCTGTCCGAGGTGTTGCGCGCGGTCGTGGCCAGAAAGCGCGCGATCGAGCTGGGCCCGGCGCTGCACATCGCGCGCGAGGTCGCGGCCGGCTTGGCGTATGCGCATCAATACCGCGACGACGACGACGCGCCGCTCGGCGTCGTGCATCGCGATGTCGCGCCGAACAACATTTTGCTCGGGCGCGCGGGCGAGGTAAAGCTCACCGATTTCGGCATTGTGCATTCGACTTGGTCCGACGTGCGCACCGCACCGGGCGAGCTGCGCGGCAAGGTCGGCTACGTCTCGCCCGAGCAGGCGCAGGGCCAAAGCGTCGAAGCGCGCAGCGATCTGTTCTCGCTCGGCGTGGTGTTGGCGGAGATGCTGCTCGGCGGGCCGCTGATCCCCGGCAACAGCGAGCTCGAGATCCTAAAGAATTTGCAGACGCGCGGCTGGGCCAGCCTGTCGGGGCTCGTCGGCAAGGTGCCGCTGACGGTGATTGACTTGCTGCAGCGCATGCTGGCGAAGTCGCCGCGCAACCGGCCGGCGAGCGCCGCGCGGGTCGCCGAAGAGCTGGACAAGTTGCAGACCGCGCACGGCGTGCGAACGTCGGCGCACGGTGTCAGCCTGTGGCTGGCCGATCTCGGCATCGTGCGCATCGAGAGCAACGTGCGAGTGACGCCCAGCCGCGACGACTCGCTGTATCAGCCGCCGCCGGTCGACCTGCAGCGCGCCGATCGACCCACGATCGTCGACGCCGACGCGCTGAAGCCGATCGTGACCGCTCTGCCGGCGCCGACCCTGCCCGACGAAAGGCCGACGCTGAATCGCTCGGTCGCCCAGGGCACGCCCACGCTGCGTTATCGCCTGCGCCGCCCCGGCGGTGAAGTTATCGGGCCGTTGTCGCTGGCCAGCGTGCTGTCGATGTTGGCGACAGCGCGGGCCGGCTTGGACTCCGAGCTGGCGCGTGAAGACGGACCCTTCTTGAAGCTGTCACGCGCGTTCGAGCTAACGCGGCTGGCTGCGCACCCGCTGTACCGTTTCTTCGATCCGATCGCGCTGTTGGCGACCGAGCGTCACCCGGTCGAGCGCGCGAGCCTACCATCACACCTGCTGCGGATCGCTGCCGCTGGCCGGACCGGTTTGTTGGTGTATCGGTTGGGCGCCGAGCAGCGCCGCGTGTACTTCGAAGATGGCGTACCAGCCGCAATGTCGTCGACCGAAGCGACCGAGCTTTTGGGCACGCAGCTGGTGCGCGGCGGAGTCGTGAGCGAGCCTGACATGGAGCGCGTGCTCGAGAGCGGCTACCGCTCCGGATGCCAGATCGGTGAGAGCTTGGTTCGCGGCAATTTGATCTCCAACGAGCGTCTGGCGCAGGCGCTGGCCGAGCAGCGGATCCGCCGCCTGACCGCGCTGTGCCGTGCGCGCGCGGGTGAGCTGTTCTTCGTCGAGGGCGCCCGCGCAGGTGAGCAAGCGCCAGGCGTCGGGCCGAAGCGGTGGGCGGCGCTGATCGAGGCGCTGCGCGGCGCGTATCCGGAAGGCGAGCTACTCGCGTTGCTCGGCGGCTTGGACCACACCGCGCTTCTACCGTCGGCCGGCTGCGCCGGGCTGCGCGGGGCACTGTGCCTTTCGAGTGACGAGGCGTACGCGTTCGATTTGAGCCTGCGCGGCGTGAAGTTGGGTCTGATTTTGCGCGAAGCACGGGCGCGAAACGCGGGCGCGCTGCGGGCCGCCGCGTTCGCGGTCTTCGTCGGGCTTTCGGCGGGCGCTTTCGTAGCCCGCGGCGACTGACGCGAGCACGAGCACGAGCACGAGATAACAGGAAGGCGGGAAGGCGGGAAGGATTTGGTTGTTCGAGCAGGCGGTTCGAGAGCTCGCTTGTTCTTGGCGCGAAGCGCGCGAACCCAAGAAATTCTTCGTCCGATCTTCCCGCCTTCCCGCCTTACTGTTGTTTGCGCTCGTTCGGGCTATAACCCTGGCATGACCGCGGAGACGACGCTCGCCACGCTGCTGGTTTCGTGCCCGGATCGTCGCGGCATCGTCGCGGCGTTGGCGCAGGTGCTGTATGGGCATGGCGCGAATATTCTTGATTCTGATCAACACACCGACAGCGTCGCGCGGCTGTTTTTTCAGCGCTTACGCTTCGACGTCGGCGAGCTGATGACTGATCGCGTGGCGCTCGAGCGCTCGATCGCCGAGCTCAGCGAGCGCTTCCAGATGCAGTACCGCCTGCTTTACCAGGCGAAGCAGAAAAAGCTAGCGATCTTCGTCTCCAAGTACGACCACTGCTTGTACGACCTTTTGTTGCGCCAACGCGCCGGTGAGCTCAGCGGCGAAGTGGCGGCAGTGCTCAGCAATCACCCGGATTTGGGCGTGGTGGCGGCGCAGTTCGGTGTGCCGTTTCACGTCTTCGAGAAAACAGCCGAGACCAAGCTCTTGCAGGAACAGCAAGAGCGCGCGCTCCTGCTGGAGTTAGACGTCGATTTGGTGGTGCTGGCCAGGTACATGCAAGTCATGAGCGCCAGCTTCTGCGAGGCGTTTCCGCAGCGCATCATCAACATCCATCACTCGTTCTTGCCGGCGTTCGTCGGCGGCAAGCCGTACCACCAAGCCTATGAGCGCGGTGTGAAGCTGATCGGCGCGACCGCGCACTACGCGACGGCCGTGCTCGACGAAGGGCCGATCATCGAGCAAGACGTGGTGCGCGCCTCGCACCGCGACGCGATCGAGGACTTAGTGCGCAAAGGTCGCGATCTGGAAAAAGTCGTCCTGGCACGCGCCGTCCGCTCCCACCTCGACGATCGCGTGCTCGTCTACGGCAACAAAACCGTCGTCTTCGACTAGAGAGCGAGCACGAGCACGAGTACGAGTACGAGCACGAGTACGAGTACGAGTACGAGTACGAGTACGAGATTTTTTTACAGGGAGATCGGGAGATCGGGAGACCTGAATGAGCGTGAATTTGGGGGTCGCGCTGCCGCCGAATTTTCGGAAATCTCGTTGCGCGCCACAGGCGCGGCGAACCCAAAAATCTCCCGATCTCCCGATCTCCCTGTGAAAAAATCTGGGAGCCGGGCGGTGAGCTACAGGCCCTTGGCGCTGCGCGCAGTGGCTAGGGCCTGTTCGAGCGCCGCGGGGCTGAAGCCGACTTGGATTTGGCCCATGATGTCGATAACCGGGATCGATGCGCCGCTGCGGCCGGCGCGCGCGAGCTTCTTTTGCATCTCTTCGGCGGCGACTTCGTTGTCGTCGATGTTCTTTTTGATGACGGTGGCGCCGCGCTGCTTCAGGTAGCGCTCGGCGTCGTGGCACGGCTTGCACCACTCCGCGCCGTAGATGATGACGACGATGCCGGTCGCTGGCGCTTTCACGGCCGGTTGAGCGCCGGCCGGTTTGCCGTCGGGCGGCTCGGTGCCGGGCGCGACGCCCGCGCTGGGTAGGGCACTCGGAGCCAGCGCTTCGAGGCGTGTCTTGCGCTTGCTGGCGCCGAGCTCTTCCCATTCCGCGCGCGGCATCGTCTTCAGCCGGTACGCGCCGGTGGGTTTCGTTTCGTCCAGGTTCGCGACGTAGACCAGCGCGCCGGTGCCTTCCTCGCGGTTCGTGACCACGACTCGCACGGTGGCGCGGCCTTCGGTCGGCACCTCGACTGGCTTCTGCGCGACGTGAAAGTCACCCTTGTCGTCGATCCAGGTGAGCAGCAGGTTCGGCGTGTCGGCTTTGACCTCGAGCTCCGGCAAGGCGTCGGCCTTGGGCGTCGTCGTAGGATCCGTCGACTTGTCGGTGCTTGGCTTCTTGCAGCCCACGCCGCCGAGCGAGGCCGTTAGCATCAACACCACCGCGAGTGTCCGCGCGCGCAGCGTCATTGGCGAGCTCCCGTCTCCGCGCTCGCAAGCTTGGCTAGCTCGTCCGACAAAGTTACCCACTCTTTCATCGCTCGTTCCAAGAGCTCACTGTACTCGCGATCTTTGAGCGCAAGATCGTGCAAGCGCTCCCAGTTGTCGCCGCCCGTGCTTTTGAGCTCGGCGCGGAAGCTTTCGAGCGTGGCCTCCAGCTCGCCGATCTGCTTTTCCAGCTCGCCCACCCGGCGCTTCTTTCTTTCGACCTCGCGCGCGTTGGCCTTGCGGGTGTCGCGATCATCCGGCTTGGTTGCGGCGTTGGGCTGTGCGGGAGCTGGGGCCTTTTCGCGAGCGGGCTTCGGCGGCGTCGAAGCCCGGGCGACAGTGCGTTCGCGAACTGCGGCGTCGGCTTTGCGCTTGCGCTCCAGAGCATCCCCGTAATCCTTGAACCCGCCCTCGTACATGTCCACCCCATTCGGGGTAAAGCTCAGGGTGCGGGTTGTCACGGTCTCGAGAAAGCGCCGGTCGTGCGAGACTAAAATCACGGTTCCCTCGAAGCCGACCAGCGCTTCCTCCAAAATTTCCGCGGCCGGGATGTCGAGGTGGTTGGTAGGCTCGTCCAAAAACAACAGGTTGCGCGGCTCGAGCAGTAGCTTGGCCAGCGCCAACCGCGTGCTCTCCCCGCCTGAAAGGCTGCCGACTTTGCGCAGCGGGTCGTCGCCGTAGAAGCGAAAGCGCGCCAAGTACTGGCGCGCGCCGTCGACGTTGAGGTCAGAGCGGACGCTACGGATCTCTTCGACACCGGTGCGGGTCTTGTCGAGCGACCCCAGCTGCTGATCGAAGTAGCCTTCGCGCAGGTTGGTACCGCGCCGCACGTTCCCGTGGTCTTCGGGCGCGCCGCGCTCGGCCAATAGATTCATCAGCGTGGTCTTGCCGGTGCCGTTCGGCCCGACGATACCGATGCGATCGCCACGCCGGACGAGCAAATTGACGCCTTCGAACAGCTGCTTGCCGCCGCGCTTTGCCCCGAGCCCTTTGGCTTCGAGCACGATGTCGCCACTGCGCGGCGCTTCAGCGAACCGAAAACGAACCCGTTCGGCGCGCGCCCATACGTCTTCGGGCCGACCGACGCGCTCGAGCTTGTCGAGCATCTTTTGGCGTGACTGCGCCTGCTTGGTCTTCTGCCCAGCCATGTTGCGGCGGATGAAGTCCTCGGTCTTGTCGATAAACGCGGCTTGTTGTTCGGCCTGGCGCTGCTCGCGCTCCAAATCTTCGGCGCGCTCTTCGTGGTAGCGCGAGTAGGGCAGGGGATAGACGCGAAACGTGGTCCGCCCGAGCTCGATCGTGATTGGACACACCGTGTCCAAGAAAGCGCGATCGTGCGACACCAGCAAAACCGCGCCGCGCCAGCCGCACAGGTGCTGCTCCAACCAGCGAATCGTCTCCAAATCGAGGTGATTCGTTGGCTCGTCGAGCATCAAGATGTCCGGCTCACCCGCGAGCACGACGCCGAGCGAAAGCCGCCCGCGCTCGCCGCCCGACAACGTCGTCACGTCGCGATCCAAGTCCGGCAATTTGAAGCCGAGCTTTTCCGCGATCACCTCGACGCGCCGCTCGATCGCGTCAGCGCCGGCGCGGTGGTACTGGTCATCGAGCTCCGCCAAGCGCGCCAGGTCCGCGTCCGAGCCGGATGCCGCTGCCACCTGCGCGTCGGCCAGTGCGTGCCGCAACGCGACCAGCTCGCCAAAGCCCGACAGCAGCACATCCATCACGCTGCCCTGCGCCTTCACCTCGTGGCTCTGCCGAAAGTAACCGAGCGTCGCGCCCTTCTTCGGCACCACGAACCCACGGTCGGCCTCCAGCTCACCCGCCAGCACGCGCAAGAGCGTGCTCTTGCCCGCACCGTTCGGCGCCACCAACCCCGCTCGATCACCCGGCTCGAGCTTCAACGCCACATCGCTGAACAACGCATCGCCCGTGTACCCAAAAGTAACGCCAGAAACCTCTAGAAGCGCCAAAACCGCTCTCAACTATCACGACGCCCGCCCCCAAGCACGAGCGAGCGCGAAACAACAGGAAGGCGGGAAGGCGGGAAGGATTTGGGGTGGGCGAGCGGCCACCTCTAGGCCTCAGTCGCGCGCCGAGGGGACCTCGCGGACCGATCCCGGAGGCAACGATTTCTTGTTTGCCCTGCTGCAAACAAGAAATGCGTTTCTGGTCCCTTCCCGCCTTCCCGCCTTCCTGTTGCCCCCTCTCGATCGCACGGCGACGGGCAGCGACTCGGGGGTAGGCCGGGTTTTCGTTGGGGGCGACCCGCCCAGCTGGGCGGGGGACAGGCCTACCTCACGCGATGGGCGGAACCGAGTCGCGGGGCGGAGTCGTAAGTTTCACCAAGAGCGCGCGCATCGATTCGACGATGCCGATCAGGATGTAGACGCTGAGCAGCCAGATCAGCACGAACTGGGGCCTGAAGCGCGACCAGACGAAGGCGCTCGAGGTGATGGTGAACAGCACGAACAGCACCGTGCCAGAGTTCAGTTTCAGCTCCTTGAAGGAGCGGAAACGCACCGTCGACACCATGAAGAAAGAGAGCAGCACCGTCACGGCGAACAGCAGCACCGTGTACGGCTCTGTGCCCAAAACGCCGCCGGCGCCGTGATTGGCGATGATCAGCGACACCAAAATGCCCGTCGCGGGCGGGGTCGGCAGGCCGATGATGTATTTGCCCGGTTTGGTCGGGCCGCCGCTCGGGCTCGAGCTGAGCACGTTGAAGCGAGCCAGCCGCACCGCCGCGCAAGCGACGAACATGAACGCCGTGAAGATGCCCGGCAGCGGCACCCGATATAGCACCCACTTGTAGACGAGCAGTGACGGGGCAACGCCGAACGAGACGATGTCGGCCAGCGAATCGAGCTGCAGCCCGAACGCGCTTTGCGTGCGCGTCATGCGCGCCACGCGGCCGTCCATCAAGTCGAAGAACATCGCGAAGATGAGCAGTAGCGCCGCCCGGTAGACGTCGTCGGCCGTCGGCATGTCTTTCGACACCAGCCGGATGGCGTTGAAGCCGCAGAACACGCCGCAAAGCGTGATCAGGTTCGGCAGGACGAAGAGTGTCTTCCGGAGGTCGAGACGCGGCCTCGGACGGTGCTTCTGGCGGTAGCGGCGGAGCCCCAAAGTAGTCGAAGGCTAACTAGATCGTCGTCATCCGTCCAGTTTCCGAGCGCCGGTCTGCGGCGTTTTGCGAGGCGACGTGGGCGAGGCGTAAGTGTCAGGATTCAATCATCAATTGGTCATGAGCTGAGACCCGGATTTCGACCGCGATTGGCGGCTCGGTTGTTCGAAGTTTGGCCGAAGGGCGAGCCGGAATCTACGATCGGGTGGCGATGAACCTCGATCCGAAAGCTCTGTTCTGCTGCTGCTTTGCTCTGGCCGGGCTGCCCGGTTGCAGCAGCGGCTTGGAAGGCGTGGACAAGCGCCTGCACGCCATGCAGGACGAGATCACCAAGATGCAAAACCAGAACGACCACGTGGTCGAGCGCATCGACGCGATGGAGGTGCGCCAGGCCCACGCCGAAAGCGTCGCCAAGCCGCCCGCGCCCGGTTCAGGTACGTCCGAGCGGCCGAGCTTGAAGGTCGTGAAGGTCGTGCCCGAAGACACGTCGGGCATGCCGTCGCCGCAGGTGGGCACGCCGTCGCCGGGGGACGCCGCCGACGATCCGTCCCCGCGCCCGGTGATCAAGCTGCGTGGCAGTACCGGTACAGGGAAAGGCTCCGAGAAGGGCGAAGGCAAAGGCGAAGGCTGATGCTGCGCCGAGTTTCTCTAGGTGCTTCCCTCCTGGTTTGCCTCGGGCTGACCGGGCGCGCATTTGCGCAAGCTGGGCCGAGCGCGAGCCCGACCAATCCTGGTGAAGGAGGCCCCGTTACGGCTGGCGCTGGCAGCACGGTTTCGACCGGCACTGGCGGCACCGTCATCATCCAATCGGCCCCGACCGGCGGCACCGCCTACGGCCGCGCGTTTGGCCCGTCGATGGGCGATCTCAACAAGGGTTTGCCTTCGAGCTCGCGTTCGCGAACCGGCAACGAAACCGACACCTTCGATCTCGGCAACAGCAGCAGCGGTCCGGTCGTGGTCTACGGCGCCAAAGGCTCGGCCGGGATCATCGGGCTGCAGCACGCTCGGAGTACCGGCGCTCGGCCGGGCGAAACGCTCGAGGTCCCGTCGATCCACGTCGTGCGCCGGGGCGACACGCTGTGGGACATCTGCGACTCCTACTATTCGAACCCGTGGGGTTGGCCGAAGGTGTGGAGCTACAACCCACAGCTCGTCAATCCGCATTGGATCTACCCGGGCGATCAAATTCGCTTGCGCGACGCCAACGACCCAGGCGGGCAACGAGCGCTGGTCGGTGCGGAGACGGGAGCTCCCAAGTTCAAGCACGGCAAGCGGGCCGTGCTGCCGAGCACGGTTTTTCTGCGCGACCACGGCTTTTTGGGTGATCCGAAGCGTGACGTCTGGGGAGAGCTGGTCGGCGCGGTCGAAGACCAGATGCTCCTCTCCAACGGTAACCACGTCTATCTGCAGATGCGCCCCGGTGTAGAGCTGAAGCCCGGGCAGTCGCTGACCATCTTCACCCCGATCCGCACGCCGGATGACGTGCCCGGTGCGCGCAAACCGCCCGGTGAAATCGTCAGTGTGAAGGGGACGATCAAGATCGATCAATTCAACCCGAAGACGCACGTGGCGCGCGGCGAAGTCGTCGAGGCGATGGATGTGATCGAGCGCGGCTACCACGTCGGGCCGATCGGCCGCCAATTCGACGTCGTGCCGGCGAAACCGGCGGCCAAGAACGTGGTGGCGCATGTGCTCAGCAGCCTCTACCCACACAAAGTGCTCGGTCAGAACCAGCTGGCGTTCATGGACCGCGGCAGCGAGGACGGCCTCGAGCCTGGGACGCGGCTATTCGTGATCCGTCAGGGTGATGCGTGGCGCAAGAGCCTGAACGTGGGCAACGACATGCTCAAATACCGGATGAAGATCGAGTCGGCGAAGTCGGCCGACTTCGAGCGCACGCCGACCGACAACAACGACAAACAGTTCCCGAGCGAAGTCGTGGCCGAGCTGCGCGTCCTCCGCACCGAGAAATACAGCTCGCTGGCGCTGGTGGTCGAGACGAATCGCGAGATCGAGCCGGGCGATATCGCGGTCTCGCTCGAAGGAAAGTAGCCGTCTCGAGCCGGTACGCGGCCGCGGCTTCGGACGCGGCAGCGGTGATGCCAGCGCTGCCGAGAAAGGCGCCTCGCGAGCGCGGCCCAGCCTCTGGCTTGCCCGAAACCTTGCCGAGGCCGCACCCGCCCCCGCTCCCGAACCGCCTCCCGAGGGCCGCGCTCGCGAGGCGCCAAGACAACGGATCAAGACTGGCCGGTTATGACGCCGGGTTCGCGCGCTGCTCACAAAGGGGTAAAGTACCGGTCCGTATGGGCAAAAACCGCGTCTTCTTCCCGCAGGAGGCGCTCGACCGTTGGCTTTCAGAGGGACGCGTCGAGATAGCCGGCTCCGAGCTCACCATCCCGAACGAGCGGCGTCGCTACCGGTTGGTCGAAGCGGTGCGGGTGCTGTCGGAGGAAGTCGGGCACTCCGACCCGGATGAGCTGGTCGGCAAGGTAAAGACGATGCTGTTTTTGACCGAGCTGGGCGCCGAGCTCTTGGGCGACTCGATGGTATTGGGGGAGAACGCCTACCGCATCGTCGCCGGCTGGCTCGGCTCACCCGTCGGCACGCTCGAGGCGCACCGCGCGGAGCGCGAGGAGCTGCGCGTCTCGCGGCCCCCGTTACCGGCCCACGGCAGCGACGAAGAGCTGTTGGCGTCATTCTTGGCGCGGAATCTGTGATGCCCGAGCTGGCGCCGGTTGCGTTCTATCTAGGAGTGGTGGCGTACACGGCCGCGGCGACGGTGTTTTTTCTGGAGCTGTGGCGGCGCGAGCCGGACAAGCCGCCGGGTGTGTTCGGTCCGCGGCTGTTGATGTTGGGCGCGGCGATCCACGCTGTGCACGTGGTGGCGGCGAGCCTGCTCAGCCGAGTCTGTCCGGTAGAGTCACTGCACTTTGGGTTGAGCCTGACCGCGCTCGGCGCAGTCGTGGCTTATCTGCTGCTGCGCCGCCGGTTTCGGATCCATGCCGTCGGGGCGATCGTGGCGCCGCTGGCGCTCACGTTCCTGATTGGCGCGCAATTCGTGTCGACCGAGCGCGCCGACGCCGAGCTGCCGCGTGGCTTGTTGGCTTTTCACATCGCCGCCAACCTGATCGGGCTGGGGGTGTTCTTGGTCGCGGGGGGCTCGTCGGCGCTTTACGTTCTTCTGGAGCGCCGACTGCGCCAAAAGAAGCTGGGTTTGTCGCCGGTGTCCTCGCGGTTGCCGCCGTTGGAGGCGCTCGATCGCGCGGCCCATCGCTTGCTTTTAGCCGGCTTTCCACTGCTCACGCTGGGGGTCGTGACCGGCGCGGTCTTCACCCAGCGCGTCGGCGAAGCCGGCAACGTCGCGGTGTTCCGAACCGTGCTCGGCTACGCAACCTGGGGCCTGCTGGCCACGGTGTTGCTGCTGCGGCAGATCATCGGGCTGCGCGGCCGGCGCGCGGCGTACGGCACGCTGGCCGGCGTTGCGTGCGTGCTGCTGGTGTTGTTGGTGTACGCGGTCCGCGGAGGCGCTGCGTGATCGTCGTCGTGGGGCTTAGCCATCACACCGCGCCGATCGGGGTACGTGAGGCGATTGCGTTGTCGGCCGATGCCGTGCCACCGCTGCTGCGCGAGCTGTGCGAAACGCAGGTCGTGGGCGAGGCGCTGATTGTCTCCACCTGCAATCGCGTCGAGCTGGTAGCGGCAGGCAAATCGATCGACGCCGATTTGACGCGCGTGGCCGAGGCGTGCGCGGCGGCACTGTGCCAGCGCGCCCCGAAAATCCGCGAGCACCTGTACCGTCACTCCGGCGGCGCCGCCGTGCGCCACCTGTTTCGCGTGGCGGCTTCGCTCGACTCGCTCGTGCTGGGCGAGCCGCAGATTTTGGGTCAGCTGAAACAGGCTTACGACATTGCGCGTGAAGAGCGCGCGCTCGGGCCGATTCTGAACCGCACCTTGCCGCGCGCAATTCGTGTGGCGAAGCGCGTGCGCACCGAGACCAGCATCGGCTCCGGCCAGGTCAGCGTGCCGAGCGTGGCGGTCGACCTGGCGCGGCAAATTTTCGGCGAATTTTCCGGTCGTTTCGTAATGTTGGTCGGCTCCGGCGAAATGGCCGAAGCCGCCGCCAAGCAGCTGCGCGGCGCCGGCGCCCGCGTGGTCGTTGTCGGGCGCAACCTGGAGCGCGCCGCCGCAGTGGCGCGCGCCGTGGACGGTGAAGGCCGGCCGTGGTCCGAGCTCGGCGCGACACTGTCGGAGGCCGATGTCGTGATCACGAGCACCAGCGCCAAGGGCTACGTCATCGATTACGACACGGTCGCGGCCGCGCGCAAGAAACGCCGCGGCCAGAGCCAGTTCTTGATCGACCTAGCGGTGCCGCGTGACATCGATCCGCGGGTCGAGAAGCTCGACGGCGTCTACCTCTACAACGTCGATGACCTGACCGCGCAGGTGAAAGAGTCGCTCACGGCGCGCTCGCGCGAGGCCGAACGCGCCGAAGCCATCGTGGTCAACGAGGCGCTCGGCTACGATCGCTGGGCCGATGCCGAGCAGGCCACGCCGACGATCGTTGCGCTGCGAGCACGCATCCGCACGGCGCTCGACGTCGAGCTGTCGCGCAGCCTGAAGGGCCGGCTCAAGCACCTGGCCGAAGAAGACCGCGGCGCGCTGCTCAAGATGGTCGAGGCTTCGGTCAATCGCGTGCTGCACGGCCCGACGCTGCGCTTGCGCCAGGCGGCGTCGGTGCGCGCGGCCGAAGCCTTGTCGCTCGATCAGCTGGCGTCGGCGTTAGGCGAGCTTTTCGACCTTTCGCAGAGCGAAGGCATGGCCGATGATGCCGACATGCCAGTCGATGACGAGCCGCTCGCGAGCGGCCCGGAAACTAGCCAAATCGAGCCGCAGCCGCCGACCACGGATGACGCTGCGACCCCGAACAAACGCCGCCCGCACTCCGAGGCGCCGTGAGCCGCGCCAGAGTCGTGGTGGCGACGCGCAAGAGCGCGTTGGCGCTGGCGCAGTCGCGGGCGTTCATCGCGCGGCTGGCCAAGCTGCACCCGAGCGTGGCGTTCGAAGAGCTATTGCTGACGACCACAGGCGACGTCGTGCAGGACCGCGCGCTGTCGGAGATCGGCGGCAAGGGCTTGTTCGTCAAGGAAATCGAAGAGGCCCTGCTCGACGGTCGCGCCGACATCGCGATTCATTCGCTGAAAGACGTGCCGCCGCAGCTCTTGCCATCGCTCAGCATCGAGTGCATCCCCGAGCGGGAGGATCCGCGCGACGTGCTCGTGGCTCGAAGCGGCCAGCCGCTCGCAGAATTGCCGCCCGGGAGCCGCGTCGGGACCGGCTCGCTGCGTCGTCGCGTGCAGCTGTTGGCGTACCGAGGTGACCTCGAGGTCGTGGCGATTCGCGGTAACGTCGACACGCGGTTGCGTAAGTGCGAGAGCGGTGAGGTCGATGCGGTCGTGCTGGCACGCGCGGGGCTGAACCGCTTGGGGCTTTCCGCGCGCGCGACCGAGAACATTGCGCCCGAGCTGATGCTGCCGGCGGTCGGCCAGGGCGCGCTCGGCATCGAGCAGCGCAGTGACGATCGCGAAGTCAGCGGGCTCTTGGCGCCGCTCTCTCACCCGGACACGAAAATTCTCGTGACGGCCGAGCGCGGCGTGATGCTGGCCATCAACGGCAACTGCACGACCCCCGTGGCGGCCTTCGGCCTCCGGCAGGGCGACACGTTGTTCCTACGGGCGTTCCTGGCTGAACCGGACGGTTCACGCCCGCGCAGCGCCCAAACGACGCGGCCTTTTCCCCAGAACGCCGAGGCCGCCGCCGAAATCGGACGAAGTCTGGGCGCTGAGCTGCTGTAGCCCTTCCAATTTGGTCCCGAGCCCGTGATAAAGTCCGCCGCCATGTTGGGTCGCCGTCAGGTTCTGAGTTCTTTGTCGTTCGCGGTCGTGCTCACTCTCGGCGTTGCGCTCAGCGCATGCGGTCCGGGCACACCGGCGGTGAAGCACGCCGGCGTGAAAGCGGGCTCGATGCCCGAGGGGGGCGAGTGGAACGGGGTCTACTTCAGCACCCAATTCGGGTACCTGCACCTGGTGTCCGACAACAAGTCGGCCAACGGCGCCTGGCGCACCTCGGCCGGCGACGCCTGGGGCGAGATGTCCGGCGAATGCACGGGCGATTTACTCAAGTACCAGTGGACCGAGCGCAAGATTGGCGCGATCGGTGCCGACTCGACCAAGCGGGGCCACGGCTACTTCAAGTACACGATTCCCAAGGCTGACGAGCCGCACAAGCTCGTCGGCGAGTGGGGCCTGGACGAGAGTGACGCTGGAAATCCGTGGGAAGCCGTCAAGCAGACGCGGATGGAGCCGAAGCCCGAATCCGTGAAGCCGGACGAAGTCGAAGGCCGCACCAACGTCGGCGGCTGGGACGACTCAGGCGAAGAAAAGCCGCACGGCAAAGACAAGTGACGTCGGCCGGCGAGCTTTCGCTGGTTTAGGGCCATCCCGCGCCGCCTGAAATGCGCGGCGCGCGGATGGCCTTTTCGCGCTGGCGCCTTCGTGGCATGCATTGCGGGTTCATGACCGCGAAGCTCGTCTCCGAAGCCGCCAAGGGTCTCCAATTCAAAGAACCGCCGATCTTCGAGCGCGGCACGCCGGGGCGCCACGGCGCGTCGGTCGCCAAGCTCGACGTACCGGCAGTCGATCTGCAGCAGGAGCTCGGCGCGCTGGCGCGAAAGGTACCGGCGGGGTTCCCGGAGGTGAGCGAGCCGGAAGCGATTCGTCATTTCGTGCGCTTGAGCCAGTGGAACTTCAGCATCGACACGCAGTTCTACCCGCTGGGCTCGTGCACGATGAAGCACAACCCGAAGGTGAACGAGTGGGCGGCGCGCCTCGACGGGTTCGCCAACCTGCACCCGCTCACGCCTGACCATCTGGCGCAGGGCGCGCTCGAGCTGATGATGAGGCTGTCGGCGATCTTGGCCGAGATCGTCGGACTTGATGGCGTGAACCTGCAGCCGGCGGCCGGCGCTCAGGGCGAGCTGACCGGGCTGATGATGATCCGCGCCTACTTCAAGAAGCAGGGCCGCTCCCCGCGCAAAGTGTTTATTCCGGACAGCGCGCACGGCACCAATCCGGCCAGCTCGGCGCTGAACGGCTTCGAAGCCGTGCCGTTCGTCTCCGGGTCGCGGGGCGTGGTCGAGCCCGAGACGTTGGTCGCGGCGATCGAAGCCGCCGGCGGTGAAGTGGCCGGGTTGATGATGACCAACCCCAACACGCTCGGCTTGTACGAGAGCGCGATGCCCAAGCTGTGCCAGCTGATCCACGAGCGTGGCGGTTTGGTCTACGGCGACGGTGCAAACATGAACGCCGTGCTCGGCCGAGCGCGTCCGGGTGACGTGGGCGTCGACGTGATGCAGTACAATCTGCACAAGACCTTCACCACGCCGCACGGCGGCGGTGGCCCGGGCTCGGGACCGGTGGCGTTCCGCAACATCTTGGAGCCCTTTCAGCCGACGCCTGTCGTGCGCAAGAGCGGCGACGTTTACATTGTCGATCGCGATCGGCCGGACAGCGTCGGCATGGTGCGCTCGTTCCTCGGCAACTTTGGGATGATGGTCCGCGCCTACACGTACATTCGCGAGCTGGGCGCCGACGGGCTGCGCGAGGTCAGCGACATGGCCGTGTTGAACGCCAACTACGTCGCTGCACGCCTCAAGGATCACATGGCGCTGGCGTACGACACGCCGATGCTGCACGAAGCCGTCTTCACTGATCGCGCGATCGAAGCCGAAACGACGGTCAAGACGCTGGATATCGCCAAGCGCCTGATCGACTACGGCTTCCACCCCCCGACCGTTTACTTCCCGCTCGTCGTGCGCGGCGCGCTGATGGTCGAGCCGACCGAGACCGAGACCAAGCAGACGATCGACGCGTTCTGTGACTCCCTGATCGCGATCCTGGCTGAGGCTCGCGAAAACCCCGAGCTGCTCAAGACCGCGCCGCACCTAACGCGGCTGGGCCGGCTCGACGAGGCGCGGGCTGCCAGGAAGCCGCGCCTGCGCTGGACGGCACAAGACTCGGAGTGACTTCAGCCGCCGGTGCCACCGTTACCGCCAGTGCCGCCAGTTCCCCCGGTGCCGCCAGTTCCCCCGGCTAGGCACTGCTTGTTGGGCGCGTCGCACTGCGACATGACGCCGCAGTCCTGCTGGGTGGTGAAGCCCAGGCGATTGGCGTCACATTGCTGCAGCAGTGCACCCGAGCAACGCCATTCGTTGAGGTCACACAGCAGGCAATTGCCGCCGCCCGCGTTGCAACGTGCCGGACTCGAGCAGGTTTGCACAACCGGGTTGGTTTGGCCCGCGGTGTCACACTGGTGGAGATCGGCCAACGAGCAGCTGTAGACACCCGCGGTGCAGATGTCGCACTGCCCCTGGGCTTTGTCGCACAACGCGGCGCTGAGGCACGTCTGGGCTTTGACGAAACCGGTGCGGCCTGCATTGCAGACGAGTAAATCGGCGGTGGCGCAGTCGTGCGCCCCGACGCTGCACGCCGCCGGGTTGCAGACGTGCCCGACCGCATCGCACAACGCGGCGCTCTCGCAGGTATTTAAGGTGCTCCAACCCGTGCGATCGGCCTTGCACTTTTGGAGCAGTACTCCGCTGCATTGGTAGTCCGTGACGTCGCACGGCGCGGGGTTGCACGCCCCAGCAGTCGCGTCGCAGTACGCCTGCGAGATGCAGGTCTTCTTGAGTTGGTAGCCAGTGCGGTCCGCTTTGCACTCCATCAAATCGCCGCTGACCAGGCACTGGAAGTCCTTGCCTGGCTGGCAGACGGCCGGCTTGCAAACGCCTCCGACCGCGTCGCACAGCGCAGACGTGGCGCAGGCTGCCTGGTCGACCCAGTTAGTCTGCGAGCCGTTGCAGGCTTGCAGCTCGGAACCGGCGCAGTTGTGTGAACCAGCGGTGCATGTCGCGCTAACGCACGTCTTGTTGACTTTGTCGCACAGCGCCGCGCTGGTGCAGGTCTTGACGGCGTCCCAGCCCAGTTGATCGGCCCTGCATTTTTGCAAATCGGCGCCGTTGCACTGGTACTCGTTGGGGATGCAGGGCACGGCGTTGCACTTCTTGGTGGTGGCGCTGCAGTGCGCGGGCGTCGCACACATGTCGACCTCGTCGTAGCCGTTGCGGTTGGCGTTGCACACGCCGAGCACCTTGCCCTCGCAATGAAACTCCGCGGGCTGACAGGTCGGGTCGATGCACTTGCCGTTGGCTTTGTCGCATAGCGCGACGCTATCGCAGACCGCCATCGGCATGTACGCCGTGCGCCCTGCGCTGCACGCCAAGAGCGCCGTGCCGGCGCAGTCGAAACTACCGTCGGCGCACGCCGGTGCGTCGCATTTGCCGGCGGTCGCGTTGCACAAGGCCGTGGTCGGGCAGGTCATGACCGCGCCCCAGCCTGTGCGATCCGCTTTGCACTGCTCGAGGCCTGCGCCGTTGCATTGAAAGGCGCCTGCCGCGCACGGCGCGTCCATACAGTTGCCCATCGCGCTGCAGTGCGCGGCGCTGATGCACGTTTCAAGGTCCTTCCAGCCGTCGAGCGTGTCGTTGCACCCCTGCAGCACCGCGTCGGTGCAGCGGTAGGCGCCGGCCTGGCAGGCGGCATCGGCGCACTTCCCGTTCTTGGCGTCGCACAAGCCAACCGACGCGCAGATGTCCTCGTTGGTCCATCCGTCGTGCTTGGCGTTGCAAGACTGCAGCACCGGGCCCACGCATTGGCGCTCGCCGTCATCGCAGATGCCGCTGATCACGCCGCCACTGCCGCCTTGCGCGGCCGAGCTGCCGCCGGAGCCGTTGCCGGCCGCCGCGCCTCGGCCCGCGAAAGCCGAGTCGTCGACTTTGAAGTCGCCGAACACCTTCTGACAGCCGGCCGCCAACAGCAGCGGACCGAGCAACACGACGAAGCTGCGTGACAAGGTCATTCGAACGTCCCCTCCGCGCCGAGCACGCCGAGCCCGACCGACGGGCGAACGTGCAGGCCAGCGCTGGCCGTCTCTTCAGTCTTGGGCTCGGTCAACAGCAGGACGAGGCCAGTGCCCAGCCCAGCCACGCCTACCGCGAGCCCCAGCCCCGAAATCGTTCCGTACAAGTGGTAGCTGTCGATCTTCTTCTTCGACGACGACGGGCAGACCGCGCCGATGCAGTCCGACTTGAGATCCGAGCGCTTGCGTAGCGCGAGACTGCCGGTGATGCCGCCAGTGACGAGCCCGGCGCCGCCGACCCCGAACGCGACGTAGCTGATGATGCGACGCGTTTCGGCCTTTTGGCGCGGGCGGTAGGCATCGTTCGTTGCCGCCAGCGGCGTCGCGGCGACTTCGGGCAGCTTGTTCAGCGACACCTCGATCGACTTCTCTTCGCCAGGGCCGACTGTTACCGTTTGCTTGAAAGCTGCGTAGCCGGGTGCGCTGACCGTCACTTCGGGAAACCCGGGATCGGCCGCGCGCTTCACGCCGACAGCGGCGGGCGGCACGACGACGCCGTCGATCCGCACCGCAGCGTCCGGCGGATCCTTCAGCACCACGGTCACCCACGCCAGCCGGGGCTTCAGGAGATCGAGCTCCTTTTTGGCATCTTCCACGGCTCGCACCCACGACTTCGGCGCCGAGCCGTTGACGCCTTCGCGCAGCACCAGCTCGTACTTTTCGTGCGCCTCGACGAAGCGCCCGAGGCCCTGCAGGGCGCGCGCCCAATCGACGACCAGCGTGGGGGCATGGACCAGCGCGTCGGCGCGGCCGAAGCGTTCGGAGGCGGTCGCGTAGTCCTTGTTCTGCAACGCGGCGTGCGCCTCCAGCGCCAGCGCTCGCGCCGTCGCGCGGTCGGCTTCATTCGGCTCCGCCGCTGCGGGGACCGCGAACAACACGCCACATACCAGCCCTAAGCAAATCGCCACGAGCTTCATGTCTAAGCCCTCAGATGCCGTAGTCAGGATTGCCGGCTGGCCCGGAAGGAGCCGCACGACCCGTTCGTCTCTTTTTGTCCTTCTTCTTCAGCTCTTCGTCCAGTTCGCGGTCGGGCGTCGCGGCGCTGGCCGAAATCGAGGGTGTAGGCGATGCCGGCAGCTCGGCCAGGCGGGGTGCCACGACCGGGACCGGTGGCGCCGCCGGCTCGGTCACCGGGGCGTCTGCGGCGTCGCCCGCTGCGTGGGCGCCCGTCGCGGAGCTGCCGCTCAGCGCCATCGATACACCGACGACGATCAGCGCCACCGCTGCCACGCCCGAAAAAAGCGCGACCTTGCGCTGCTTGGGCGTGAGCTGGCTGAGCGTGGGAAACACCGAGCGGCGCGTTCGCGACACCGGTGGGCCGGTCTCGAAATCCAAATCACTGGCGTCGCTCAGGTCGGGGTTGGAGCCGAAGGTGTGCAGCGCGCCGTCGATGGTGTGCGACATTGGCGGCAAGCTGTGGTGCTCCGGATCCGCCACGCTGGTCAGCGAGGTGCGCGGCGGTAGCGTCGGCACTTCGCGCCGCTCGAGCATCGCGCACTCAGCCAACGCATCCGACAGCTCCTTAGCCGACTGAAAGCGCAGCTCGCGATCGCGATTGATGGCGCGCGTCCAGAACGCCTCGATCTCCGGCGGCAGGCTCGAGTCGCGGTCGGTAATCTTGGGGATCGGATCGTACAAGATCATCCCCATCAGATCGCCGAGCGCCTCGCTTTCGAACGGCGGTTTGCCGGTCAAGCATTGGAACACGATGATGCCGAGTGCCCACAGATCCGAGCGCCAGTCGATGTTTTTGCCACGCGCCTGCTCTGGGCTCATGTAGTACGGCGTACCCATGAACGACCCGGTCTTCGTGGTCTTGTCGCGCAGCGAATACTGGTCCAGCTTGGCGATGCCGAAGTCGAGCACCTTGGCCACTTCGTGGTCGTCGCCGGGCACCAGGAAAATGTTCTCGGGCTTGAGATCGCGATGGACGATGCCCATCGCGTGCGCGCGCACCAGAGCGCGTGAGACTTGCGAAACGATGTCGTAGGTCTGGCGCAGATCGAGGCGGCCCGCGCGATCGAGCCGGGCGCCGAGATCCTCACCCTCGAGGTGCTCCATCACGATGAAGGGCATGTCCTGCCACAGCCCGTGATCGAACACGTCCACCACGTTAGCGGAGCGAATCTGCGCGGCGGCGCGCGCCTCGCGCTGGAACCGAACCCGCACCTCCTCGTTGCCGACCTTGTCCGGATCGACCAATTTGATCGCGCACGTGCTGTCGAGCGACAAGTCGGTGGCGAGCCACACCGAACCCATGCCGCCGGCTCCGAGCTTGCGCTCGAGTCGGTAGCGGTCCTTGATAACGAGGCCTGGTCCGAGGGGTTGCACGGTTAGAGACTTCAGCCGAGTGAGTCTTGGCCTACCCCCCTAGTCGGGTATGGGTGTGCCAATGTAGGTACATTTGTGGGTACACGGACTCGTGCGGCTGCGCAAGCTTGCGTCATATCAACCTGAAAAAATGGCCATAATCGCGGCCTGCCTTTCAGGCGACTCCTCGGGATTTCCTTTGGCTTTGTCTCCGGGGCCGGCTGCCCCCGCAGGCTCGTGCGCGACGCGCGCCTGATGTCGTTCGCTCCGCAGCAGCTGGCTCCCTCGAGCAGCTGGAGCCCGGGGAGATCGGAGGCGAGGTGAGGCAACACGATTGTAGTTAGTGTCTCGTGCAGCACCAGTTCGTGTCAGGTCCTTGGCCCGGCGGCCTTCGTCAGTCGGTCGGCCAATGCTTCGGCGATGCCGCGTGCGGCCGGCGGACTGGCGAGCACGACGTCGGCGTTGTCAACGTCTGCTTGACGGAGCGCGGAGTAGAGCCGCTGGGCAGCGTCGGCGTCGCTCGTCCCCAAATCGAGCAGACGCACGCCGTCGATCGCAGCCAGCGCGCGCCGATCGTCGCGGCTCGAGACTAGGACCGCTACCCGCTCACCGGCTGAGCGGAGTTCGGAGGCGCGCTCGCGCAGCCGTCCCGCTTCGACGATCTCGACGCGCGCTCGCGGGGCGTAGTGCGAGGCCAGCATGCCTGGCGCGTGCGCGTCGGGCGGCGGCGTGCGCTCGACGCTCACTCCCAAGAGTGACTCGATGGCTTCGACCGTCACGCCGCCCGGTCGGAGCAGCACTGGCACGCCGCGGGTGAGATCCAAAATCGTAGACTCGACTCCGACGCTGCACGCGCCACCGTCGAGCAACAGATCGATGTCGTCACCCAGATCCTCCTGGACGTGCGCGGCGCAGGTCGGGCTTACGCGCCCGAAGCGATTGGCGGACGGCGCCGCGATTGCGCCACCAAAGCTACGCAGCAGCGCGAGCGCGACCGGGTGTGCCGGCACGCGAAGCCCGATGCTGTCTCGCCCGCCGGTGGTCGCGCTCGGCACGTGCGGCGCTTTGTGTAGCAGTAAGGTGAGCGGACCCGGCCAGTACGCCTCCGCCAAGCGTTGCGCTGTCACGGGCACCAGTGCCGCCCAGCGCGGTAGCTCTTCGAGCGAGGCGATGTGGACGATCAGTGGGTGATTGGCGGGCCGTTGCTTCACGGCGAAGATGCGCGCGACGGCGGTCGCGTTCGCGGCGTCGGCACCCAATCCGTAAACGGTCTCGGTCGGGAACGCGACCAGCTTGCCCTCCCGCAGAGCGGCGGCGGCGCTGTCGATGTCGGAGGTCGGGGTCAACGGAGCGGCTTTCGCGGCGGGTTCTAGCTCTCCGGAAGGGTTCGGTACAGGTGGCGGCGCCGAGGCTTCCAAGGTGAGCGGAAGCGCGAGCCAAATCTGCCCGTTATTCGGCGGCGAGCGGCTTTATCTTAACCGGCTTGATGCGCGCACTGGGTCGCATGCCCCGCGGTGCACCGCAAGTGACCTTCGCCGTTCAAGTCGTGCGCGGTGCCGCCCAACGCGCCGGCATCCCGGCGCTGGGAGTGTCGTTGCGATTCAGTGCGCCAACTGCGTTGTCGACAGCGCTTCGCGTTTTCGCGCGGTCACCTGACCGCTTGGCGATGTGCGTTGGCAATCACCCCTCGAAGTGAAGTGCTCAACGCGCTCGCGACGCATCGCGTGTTCGCTCGCTGCTGGATTTGCGCTCGCGGGTGCCTGTTGCCGGACTGGCTTTTTTTCAGGCGAATCGGTGATGGCGCGCCGCAGCGTCGCGCGTCCCGTCAACGCTCGCCCGAGCGGCCGCTCACCCAGATTGCTCGCGCGGGCGAATGTGGGGAAGGCGCACCGCAGTCTGTCGCACTCAGCACGCACACAAGGATCCGAGGTAGGTGAAGCGCTCCCACAACATGCATGCTCGAGCACTTGGATAGTGGCGTGATCGATACGCGATAGCGTAAGCTAAGGTACAGAGGTTGCGGCACATGTGGTCTGCTTCACGTATGCGTGTCTCCAGTCGCGTTCGACTGGCATTGAGTTTTTTGTTGGCGATGTTCTTGGACAGCGCGTCGGCCAGCGCCGTGCTCCAACCAACACCTGGCGGCTTCACCATCCCAGTGCTCGACGCCGGGGCGACGACCTGCAACGACAAGAACGTCGAGCGGTGCATCGATGGCAGCGAGGGTGATCCCGCGTTGATCAACGCGCAGGCGGATGCGCTGGTGTCGCCGGAAGTCTTTCAGCCGACGTGCACGCTAACCTTCAAGCCGCTCAATAAGGGTGGCGGTGATCACATCGCGTTCGGTTGGTACAATCTCAAGCCTGATCCCGCCAATGCTGGAAAATTCCTGAAGCCCACCCAGGCCGAGCTGTTCGGCATGTACGTGATGGCGATGGGCAACCCGGGCGGCGCCGCGCTCCAAGCGATGTATGGCTCTGGCGCGATGCTCGACCTGGCGAAAGAGCAGGCCGCCGGTCGCTACACGGGCGGGCAGATCGGTTTCTTTCTCGCGGGCGGCTCCGACTTTTCGCAGTTGAAGCTCGACCCGGTCACTCACGCGCTGACCGGCCTCACGCTCGACCGCGTCTTCTACACGCAGCACGGGCTCAACCCAGGCAGCCAGGCTGACAAGACGTTCTACCAGGTGCTCACGTGGCAGAGCATCAAGTTCAAGAACTCCTTCTACTTTGGTTGGGAAGACCGCGTCGCTAGCGCGGACGCCGACAACGATTTCGACGACCTCCTCTTCTTGGTCAGCGGCATTCAGTGCAGCGGCGGCGGCGAAGCTTGCGATACCGGTAAACTGGGCGTTTGTAAGGATGGCACCCAGCAATGCACCAAGGGCGAGCTGAGCTGCATCCAGAGCATCCAATCGAGCGCAGAGACGTGCAACGCGCTCGACGATGACTGCAACGGCATGGTCGATGACGGCGACCTTTGCAAAAAGGGCGAGGTTTGCGACCGCGGTCGCTGCGTCCCCAAGTGCAGTACCGGCGAATTTCGCTGCGATAAACCGCTCGTCTGCAGCCCGCACGGCGTCTGTGTCGAGGCGGCTTGTGCCACTAAAGAGTGCCCGGTTGGTCAGGTTTGTCACGGCGGCAACTGCATCGATGGCTGCATGGGCGTTACTTGCCCGTACGGTGAAGTGTGTCGCAACGGCGGCTGTAGTGATCCGTGCGACGGCATCAAGTGCGACGACGGCTACGCCTGCGTGCTCGGCGTCTGTCGCAGCTGCGCTTGTAGCGCGTGCGAGGGCGCGCAGATCTGCAGCGCCGACCACGTGTGCGTCGACAGTGGTTGCCAAAACAAGACCTGCACGGCGGGCACCCACTGCGCGGCGGGCGACTGCGTGGACGATTGCGCCGGCACCAAGTGCCCAGCGGGTCAGATGTGCGCGCTGGGTGCGTGCGTCGCGGACCCGCTCAACGTTGGCGGCTCGGGCAGCACGGGCGGAACCGACGGCGTGGGTGGCGACATCATGATCACCATCCCGCCAAAGGCCGGCACCAGCGGTACGGGCGAAACGACGGACGGCGGGACCGGCGGCACGAAGCCGGTTAGCGACGGCACGCCTAACCAGCTCAGCAGCGGTAGCGATCCGGCTGCGCTCCAAGCCAAGGGCTGCGGCTGCAGCATCCCGAGCAGCGGTGGTGGCGCCCGCACCCTGGCAGGCTTGATCCTGCTGGCCGGGCTCGCCCTGCGTCGTCGCCGCCGCTGAAAACGCGGGGGCTTTCGCGCTCCAGCACAGTAGGCGATAGGCTGGGCGAACCGTGACTGGTTCGCCCTTTGCCTCCAATTGTCCCAAGTGTGGGCGGCGCGCGCCGATCGTACTGCGCGGGCTCGACTCGCGGTGCGCGGCTTGCGGAGCGCCGCGCTCGCTGTTGGCGGCGCCGAACGTGTCGTTCGCCGGGCAGCCGTCGCGCGTGGGCGGGGCAGCCGCGACTGTCGCCGGAACATCGGTGCTGGTGCTCGGCCTGTCGCTGTCGGTGGGGCTGTGGTTCTTGCTGCAGTCGATCTGGCCGACGCACGCTGTTGGGTGGGCATTTGCCGTGCCGGTAGGGGCGGCGTCCCTGTTGTTCGGCTGCTTGCTCTTGCTGGGCGGGAGCCGACTGCGCAAGAGCGGCACGGCGCGCCAGCAAGAGGTGCAGCTCGAGGCCGTGAAGGCGATGGTGGCGCACCGACATGGCCCAATCAGCGCGAGCGAAGTCGCCGGTTCGTTGGAGCTTCCGGAGGCGCAGGTCGACGCTTTGCTGACGCGACTGGCACGCGAGCAGTCGACCGCGGTGACGCTGGACGTCGACGCGCAGGGTCGCGTTGTTTACGACTTCGAGGGCGAAGAGCGCCGTTGGCGCGTGCTGGAAGAGCAAGCCGACGCCGACGCAACCGCGGCTGAGGTGCAGGCCGAACAAGCGCGCGAACAAGCGCGTCGGAGGTAAGGTCTCGGTGAGCGTTCTGATTCTCAACGCCGGTCTCGGCGGCAGTAACGGCAATTCGCAGGTCGTTGCCGAGCGTTGTTCGCAGCTGCTCGACGCCCACAACGTACGGCACGAAACTCTGGTGCTGCGCGACGCGGTGCCCGGGCAAGGCCGGGCAGCGCTCGAGCGCGCCGAGCGGCTGGTGTTCGTGACGGGCACCTATTGGGGTGGCTTCTCCAGCCTGCTGCAACAGTTCTTGGAGGAGCTCACCCCCACCGAAGCGAGCGAGCTGTGGTTGGGCAAGCCGGCGGCGGTGTTCGTCACTGCGCACCAAGTGGGGGCGCAGTCGGTGTTGTTTCGACTGCAAGGCGTGCTCGTGACGCTCGGTTGCTTGGTGGCGCCGATGTCCGGAGTGGTGATCTCCAAGCTGGGCGAAGCGCTGCGCGCGCGCGCGCCCGAGCTGTGCGATGACATTTGGGGATTGGAAGACGTCGCGACGGCGCTGCACAACCTGCTCGCCGTGCCGTTTGCGCCAGCCTCGTTTCGCGCTTGGCCCGTCGATCGCGAGCACTACGCCGACAAGTGGCTCGGCGCAGGTGAACAGTAGGGCGACGACCGCCTCGCTCCAGGAGCTTGATGTCCAGCTACGACTCCGGCAACGCCGACTGCTTCGTGTTCACCTTCAAGGAAGGCCTGCTCTCGCCGCTCGCCCACGATCTACGGCTGATCGTCGGGCGGTTTTCGATCGAGGTGGACGAGTCGAAAGGCTCGATCTTGGCTAGTTTCGACACCGGTTCCTTGCGCGTCGACACGCCGATGAAAGACGGTGTCGAGAATCCAACGGCGTTATCTCCGGCCGACAGATCGAAAATTGCCGGGCAAATTCGCGAGGACGTGTTGCACAGCGCCAAGTTCCCGACGGCCACGTTTCGCTCGAGCTCGGCGACGGCGCGCGCCGACGGCGGCTACGATCTGAGCGGCGAGCTGACGTTGCATGGCGTCACACGCCCGCTTCAGTCTCAAACGCGCGTCGTCGCTGGCCGCCAACAACTCGAGCTCACGCTGCACCAACCCGATTTCGGTATCGCCCCGTACCGCGCGATGTTGGGCACGCTCAAGATTCAGGCCAACGTGACGATCCGCGTCACGCTCTGACATCAAGGCCGCGGTCACGGGGCGGCGAGAAACGCGTTCAGCTCGCTCAATTGCCGCAGGACGTGCACGCCGGGCTGCGCGGATTCCCCGCCGCCTGGCAGGAACGCAAACGTCTGCATCCCTGCGGCGACGGCGGCTTGGATGCCGAGCTCGGAGTCTTCAATCACCGCACATTCGGCGGGGCGCACGCCGAGCTCGCGGCTGGAATGCAAAAACAGCTGCGGCTCCGGTTTCCAGGCGCGCACCGAGTACGCGCTGAAGATGCGGCCGTAAAACGGCTCGTGCAGGCCCACCACGCGCAGCGAATGCTCGATCTGCGCCATCGGTCCGTTGGAAGCCACGCAGCTCGGTACCGGCAGCTCGCGCACCAGCTCGATCGCGCCGTCGACGGCCCGCAGCCGCTCGCGAAAAACCGCCTCGCGCCGACTGCGCAGCTCGTGCTCGAACCTGTCTGGCAAGCGCTTGCCGGTCTCGCGCTCGAAACGCGCCACGTAGTCCGCCATCTTACCGCTGCCGAAGCGCCGCGTCGCCTCTTGCCGGGTGACGGCGAAGCCCAGATCACGCAGGTATTCGGCCAACACTTCGCCCGCCAACCCGACGCTGTCCACCAGCACTCCGTCACAATCGAAGATAACGGCTTTGATCGCCAAACGACTCGTAAAGATACCTCAGCCAGGCCGCGCTCGCGACGCTATTCGCTCCACTCGACGCTAGCCGGGAAGGTTCGCGCGATGCCGAGCGGCACGAGGTATTCGCCCCGGCCGTGGTCGACGAACGGCGCGTACTTCGCTCCGAGCAGCAGCCTGCTCTTATCGAGTTTGTGGCGCTGCATGCCTCGACCGCGACCCGCACGCGAAGCGGCTCCACCGGCAGCCGACGGCGTGTTCCGGCAGCCGCGCCGTTGATGCGTGCGGCGCGGCTGATCCGGGAACCGCACTGGAAGGCGAACGCTGGGTCGAGCTTCAGCGCGCGTAGTCGGGCGCCAGCAGGTCGTTGGGACCAACGGCGCTCGGCTTGGTGCTGGCCTTCTTGGTCACGGCGCTTTTCAGCTTGGCAGACGGAGGCACGTGGACCGACGGCGCCGGCGTGCTCGGCGCGGCCGTGATCGATGCGGCCGGGGTCGCTGCGGTAGGCGTAGTTGCTGCCGCTGCGGTGGTCGCTGCCGCAGGCGGAGTGAGTGGTAACGGCGAAGAGGCGGCGGGCAGGCCAGACAGCGGGGCACCTGCCGGGAGACGGACGGCGGCAGCTCTTTCGGCCGTGTGCGGCGCCAGCCAGTGCGGCAGCGCGACGGCCAGCGCCAACACGACGCCTGCGGATGCCGTCAGCCAGGCCGCCTTAGCGGTGCGCTTCGGACGCGTCGCAACGGACTTCTGCTGCTCGACGGCCCCGCTCGGGGCATCGAGCAGCTCGTCGACGTCCGATTTCGAAATCGAGATCGCGCGCAGTGACGTCGCGCTCTGCGCGCTGGCAGCTTGCAAGGCTTTGTGCGAGCCGCTTCCGAGCTCGAGGTCGACCTCGTCGGCGCGGATTTGCGCGCGGCGCACGGCTTCGCGCCGCGCGAGCTTGCGATCACCCACGGCACGGTCCATGAACTCGCGCATGTCGGCTCGCGCCGCGTCACCGAACGCCTCGGGTAGGGCTTGCTCGAGCGCGGCGCGCATTTCCTCGGCGCTGGTCCAACGCTTTTCTGCGTCCTTCTCCAGCGCTTTCAGCACGACCCGTTCGAGCTCGCTCGGGTAGTCTTCGACCACCGTGGAAGGCGGGGCGACTGGATCGTCGGCGGTGATAGCGTGAATCACCGCTGCGGTGTTGTGGCGCTTGAACGGATGCCGGCCGGTCGTCAACAAGTACAACACGATGCCTGCAGCGAACACGTCACAGCGCCGATCCACCTCACTGCCGAGGATCTGCTCCGGCGCCATGTACGAAAACTTACCTTTGACCTCGCCGGTCTGGGTGTTCTGGGTCGTCTGCTGCGTGGCTTTGGCGATGCCAAAGTCGAGCAGCTTGGCGACACCTTCGTAGGTGACCAAGATGTTGTGCGGCGACACGTCGCGGTGCACCACACCGAGCGGCCCCGCGGCGTCGCTGAGCTCGTGCACGGCGTGCAAGCCCGCCAAGACTTGGCTGAGCAGCGCCACCGCCACACCGATCGGCATGCCGCCGCGCTCGTTGGCGCGCTTGAGCAAAAATCCGAGCGGTTCACCATCGACCCAGTCCATCACCAGATAGAGTAAGCCCTCGTGCTCGCCCAGCTCGAGCGTGTGCACGACGTTGGCGTGCTGGATCAGCGACGCCAGTCGCGCTTCCTCGGCGAGCATCGCTTCAAAACGCGGTAGGTCCTGCTCAGTCGGTAGCAGCGTCTTGATCGCCACCAGCTTGCTGAAGCCACGCGCACCCTGCAGCCGCCCCAGCCACACCTGGCCCATGCCGCCGCGCGCGATCGCGACCATCAGCTGGTACCGCCCCAAGGTTTTGTTTGCGAGAAGAGTCATCGTTAGGTGGCGCGCTGGCAGACTCAACGGCCCCTCCCTGCACCCCTGAAGGCTTCGCCGCGCGTTACTTTAGAGGTATCGTGATTGTTCCCCGCCCGTCAACGGTCGCCTCGGTCTCCTGGCTCCTGGCTCCTGGCTCCTGGCTCCTGGCTCCTGGGCGTCCGGGACGCGAAGAAAACACGTCGCCAATACAATCGCAGTGTTGGCGGCGTAGTAAAATGCACCGACGCTTGTTTCGCCGCGAGCCTTCGCGTTTCGCACACACCCTCTCACCTCGGTGCTGCAGGCAAACACCCGCCGGGTAGGAGGCCCCGCGAAGATCGATCCTGTGCCGAGCGTTTGCTTCGCCCAGGCCAAAGTCGTGACTGCGCTGGCGATCAGCGGTAGAAAACCGCCGAACCAGCTGGTCCCCAAGTGGTACGGCAACACGGCTAATGGCGAAATCTGTAGAGGCGCTCCGGACGGCAGTTCTTCACCTGCAGGCCGGTGAATGGGAAGAGGCTCACGGCATCGTGCAAGAGGACGAATCGTCGCCGATGTCGTGCTGGGCGCACGGCATCGTGCACCTGCAAGAAGGCGACGTCGAAAATGCGCGTTACTGGTTCAATCGCGCCAAGCGTCCCTTTTCGAAAGACGTCGCGGCTCAGCTCGTCGCGTTGGCCACGGTAGTGCGCGAATTGCCCGCCTGAGGTTCAATCGGCTGAAGCCCCCAAAACCAGGCTGCTGAAAAGAGGCGACCGAAACCCAGGGCCGAAGCCCGCAACCGATACCGACATATCCGGCTCCGCGCCGAGTCCGAGAAAGGCGCCTCGCGAGCGCGGCCCAGCCTCTGGCTCGCCCGAAACCCTTGCCGAGGCCGC
>JBBRMI010000048.1:0-41247 GCA_038230915.1 Polyangiales bacterium
AGAAGGCGCCCACGGATCTGAGCGGTGTATTCAACGACCAAGTGGGGCCTTAGGCGTGAGCGGCGAGACCCGAGCAAACAGGGAGTCGGCTGACCATTCATCGCATTTTGCGATTCGAGTAACGAGCGAACAGGAAGGCGGGAAGGCGGGAAGAATTTCTGGTGTTCGAGCGGGCAACTGAGGCCCAATTGCTATCCCGGGCGTCGAGGTTACCCGTGCCACCCACCCCAAATCTGCGGGTTCTCGTCCTTCCCGGCTTCCCGCCTTCCTGTTGTTCCCTGCTCACTCGGGCAAGAGGCGATCAGTGGTCAGCCGGCTCCCTGTTTGCTCGATCCTACTGAATCGCGATCGTTTTGCTGACCGTGACACGCTCGCCGTCGAAGGCGGGCACTCTCGCTTTGCGCAGCGCGGCGGCGATGCAGCTGCCGGTGGGGGTGCCGGCGAACGGGGGCCCGCTGACGTTGGCGCTGGTGACGCGGCCGGACGGCGCGAACGTGATGACGACGCTGGCCACGCCCGACGGATCGCCGTCTTTGCGACACGCCGAGGCTTGCGCGGCGCTGGCGCTGAGCGCGGCTGCTGCTGCGGCGCGATCGAATGGACCGGCGGGCTCGCCCGGCTCCGTGGGCGCCACTGGCGTTTTCGGTTCTTCTTTCGCGATCGGCTGAGCGGGCTCCGGCTTGGGGTCAGCCGGCGTCGGGCTGGTGACGGCGGGGTCGTCGGTGGCTGCGTGCGCGTCCGGTGACGAAGTGGGCTTGTCGTGAGCTGCCACCGGTGTGGTCGCCGGCTTCATCGGTGTCGTTTCGAACGTGATGTCGTCGGCTGGCGGCGTCGGTCCCGCCGCACTTGGAGCGACCATCGGTGCCACCGGTTCGGCTGCTAGCAGGGCCGCTGCGGGCGGCGCTTCGGCGATGTGATGTGGCGGTGGTTCGCCCCATGCGAGCAGGTCGCCGGGCGCACCGCTGCGCCTCCAAATCAGAAAGCCGGCCGCGATTGCCAGCGCCAGCAGCACCGGCGCGGCCAAGCCGCTGCGGCGCTGACCCGCCGGCGGCGGCACGCTCTTGCTCGCCGGTGCGACCACATTTTTGCGCTCGCGCGGGCCAGCGGGGCGCTCGGCGTCGCGCTCCGGCCGGTCGAGCGCGGCGGGGCTGAGCGAGCCGTCGCCCAGGCTGGCGGCGCCGGACGGCGGACGCGGGCGTGCTGGTGCGGCGCGCGGCGTCGCCGGGGCTATGGCGTCGTCATCACCGCCGAGCGCGAAGAGCGGTAGCGTCTTCTTTCCTTCGAGTCGCACATCGAAGTCGGAAACATCGATGCTGGGTGCGTTCGAACTTTCAGCCGGCGCTCGGGTCAGCGTGGAAATGTCGATGGTCGGCGCACCATCGGCGCCGCCACTCATGATGCCGCCGTTCATGGCGGCGGTCATGTTCGCCAAGAAATCGTCGCCGCGCGGCTTCGTTGCGTGCTCCTCGTGGTGGGTGAGCGCTTTGAGGCTGGGCGTGCCGGTCGAGCTCGGCATCTCGTCATCGGGGTGCGGCAAGCTCGGCGGCAACTCCTCGACGAAGTCGTCGACGCTCTCGGGTACGGTGTCAGTCTTCGCCGGTAGCGTCGTCTCGGTGATCTCCCAGTCTCCCGAGCTCAGGTCTTCCGCGGCGCCAAGTAGCGGCGGTGGTTCGGGGAACCCGTGCAAGCTGGGCGCCGGCGCACTCATGTTCAAGAAACCGGGTGACAATGCCACCAGCTCAGTCGCGGCGCCCGCCTTTACGGGACTGCCAATGCCCATCAGCGTCGCCCTCGCCGTGGGCCGAGGCGGCGCCGGCGCGGGCTTGGGCCCTTTGGACGACAACTTGGGTGGAGGCACTGGTTTTTCGACTTCCGGAAGGGCTTGGGGATCCACGTCGGAGGCGTCGACTTCGATCGTGGCGTGGCACTGCCGACAGCGCACCGTGACAACCTTGCCCGCTACTTTGCGTCGCAGCAGGTCGTCATTGAGAAGGAAGCGAGCCTGACAGCTCTTGCAAACAACCGCGAAAGCCATAGCGAGAAAACAGCTTCAGCATCGATCGAAACGCCGCCTCTGTCCACGGTGGCGCGGGTTTACTGGCGCGGGACGATTGCGGATAAATGTCGTCCGCTTCGTTTACCGTCACGTCGGAATGAGAAGTAGCGGTCTGGCATCAGGACCGTGCAGCCGCCGACTTGGTCGATGCTCGCTTCATTAAGGCCCAAGCCGAGCAGCTTTTGGGTGACGACGAAGCGCAGATCAACGTGTGGTTTTGCGCCCGCGGCGGCGCGGCTCAGGGCGCCAGGCACCGGGCAGACCGCCAGCAGCTCGTCCGCCACGTCATCTGACACCTCGAAAGCGAGCTGGGAGATGTGTGGGCCGATTGCCGCCAACAGTCGTCCTGGGCCGCCGATATTCTCACGCAGGCACGCTACGCCCGCTTCGACGACGCCCACCACCACGCCGCGCCAGCCGGCATGAATCGCCATCACTGCGCCGCTTGCAGCGTCTGCCAATAAAATGGGTACGCAGTCGGCCGAGCGCACCCCGTAGGCGCTGCCTGGCTCGGCTCCGCCAAGAGCGTCACCCTCAAGGTTTATCAAATGCGAGCGCTGCTCCAGCGTGCGGTAGAAGCGCGCCGCGCGGCCGTGCACTTGTGACAGGTAGAGGATACGCGCCGCGTCCACGCCCAGGAGCGCGCCGGCTCGGCGTAGGTTTTCGTCCACGTGACTCGGGTCATCCCCGACGGCGGTCGAAAAACTCAGACTTTCGAACGGCCCCTGGGACGCTCCGCCCTGCCGCGTGAAGAAAGCGTGGCGAAAGCCAGCCTGGAGCAGCAGCGGGCTCTGATGGTGGCCGGGCGCGGCCAAGTCTCGGGCCCTGTCGTTCAAATCGCTTCCTGGCACGAGTTTTGGTATGGCTGTGGCTCCATGCGCCCTAAGGACCCATTTATCGGCCGCGACCTGCTCGGCGGCCAATTCCGGGTTCTGGAGAAGATAGGCACGGGGGGCATGGGGTCCGTCTACAGGGCGGAGCAGCCGGCGATGAACCGGATGGTGGCGATCAAGATCCTCCATCCGAAGCTGGCCGGGCGCAAGGATTTGACCGCGCGCTTCCGCCGCGAAGCCCGCGCCATGAGTCAGCTCACGCACCCCAACACCGTGAAGGTGTTCATGTACGGGGAGCTAGAGGATGACGGCTCGCTCTACATCGTGATGGAGATGCTCGAGGGCCGTAACCTCAACCAGACGGTCCGAAAAGAGGGGCCGCTGCCGGTCGAGCGCGCGATTCCGATTCTGATTCAGTGCTGCGGCGCGCTTCAGGAAGCGCATGACTTGGGCATCGTCCACCGCGACTTGAAGCCAGAGAACATCTTCCTGTCGAAACAGGGCGGGATGGCCGACTACCCCAAGGTGCTGGATTTCGGCTTGGCCAAAGTCACCGAACGGCAGATGCAGCCCGGGTCGGTGATCCTGACCCAAGAGGGAATGGTGTTCGGCACTCCGGAGTTCATGTCTCCAGAGCAAGCGCAGGGCAAGACAATCGATGCGCGCAGCGACATCTACTCCCTGGCGGTGATCTTGTACGAGTTGCTGACGGGCAAGTTGCCTTTTTCGGCGCGAACGCCGATGGAGTACATCCAGAAGCACGTGACGGATCCGATCATCGCGTTGAGTGATCGCGTGCCTGATCGCAAGTTCGCCAAGGGCCTCGACGACGTGCTGGCCAAGGCGCTGCAAAAGCAACCCGACAACCGCTACCAAACCGCTGGTGAGTTCGGCGAGGCGTTGCGCCAGTTCGGTGGCGCCGCGGCCCAAGCCTTGCCGGCAGTCGGTCCCACCGCGCCCAGCTCGAGCGGCGAGCTGAAGACGGCATCGCAAGACAGCTCGGCGCGCGTCGGCGGACCGAGCGCCAAGCTGTTGGTGCTGGTTGCGGCGGCTTGCCTGTTCGCCGGCGTCTTGATCGCCGTGCTCGTGATGAAGGTTCTGGCGCACTGATCCGGAGCGACTCTTGAATCGCGTGCGGTTCGTGAAATTACTCAAGGTCGTCGGTTGGGCGGCGCTGGTTGCGTGCGTGGCAGGTGCAATCGCGGTCGTGCTGGTGGTGCGGCACTACGAGCGCAAGCTGCCGACGCTCGACAAGGTGCGTAAGGGCTACGAGCCGCCGCAGGTGACACGCGTGCTGTCGCGCGACGGCGCCGTCTTGGCCAGCTTGTTCACGGAGCGCCGCACCGTCGTCAAGTTCACGGATATTCCGAATCACGTGAAGCTGGCGTTTCTGGCGGCGGAAGACGCGTCTTTTTACCAGCACGAGGGCCTCGACTACCTGGGCATGCTGCGTGCGCTGTTCGTCAACCTGCGCTCCGGGCACTCACGCCAGGGCGCCAGCACGATCACCCAGCAGGTGGTGAAGAACGTGCTGCTCGTGCCGGAGCGCACCTACGAACGCAAAATCAAAGAGACGATTTTGGCGCGCCGGCTCGAGCACGAGCTGTCGAAAGACGAGATCCTCTCGCTGTATCTGAATCAGATTTATTTGGGACATGGCCGCTACGGGGTCGAAGAGGCGTCGCGCTACTATTTTGGCAAGCGCGTGCGCGAGCTCGACGTGGCCGAGGCCGCGACGCTGTCCGGGCTGGTGGCGTCGCCAGAGCGCTATTCACCGCGCCGCGACGTGACGTTGTCGATGCAGCGTCGGCACTACGTGCTGCGGCAAATGCTCGAAAAGGGTTTCGTCACGCAAGAGGTGTTCGCCGACGCCGAACAGCGTCCGCTGCGGCTCGCGCCGGTCAGCGATGGCGAGTCGGAGCTGGCGCCCGAAGTGGTGGAGCACGTCAAGCGGCTGCTGGTGAAGGTGGCGGGCGACGCCGCGGCGCGTGGCGGATTCGTCGTCGAAACTAGCATTGATCCTGCACTGCAAGCCGCCGCCCGCAAGGCGACGCGCGAAGCGCTCGACCAGTACTTGGTGCGGCAGAAGCTGTTGCCGCCGTACACGCAAGAAGAGCGAAAGCTGTGGGGTCCAGCCGAGCAGGGCGCGCCCAAGCAGAACAAGGTGTACGTCGGCCATGTCAGCGCCGTCGACGATCACCAGGGCAGCATCGACGTGCAGGTGGGTGTCACGCTCGGCCGCGTCGATCTACGCCACGAAGACCGCTTCAACCCGAAGCGGCTTTCGCCGAGTGAATTCACGCGCGAAGGCGCCGCGCTCCGCGTCCGCGTGCTGAGCGTGGCGGAGTCGCCCGGCGGCCGTGCCGAGCTGAAGCTGGAGCTCGGTCCCGAGGCAGCGCTGGTCGCGCTCGATCCGCGCACGCGCGAAGTGCGGGCGCTGATCGGCAGCTACGAAGGCGTGGCCGGCGGGCTCGACCGCTCCACGCAGGCACGCCGCCAGCCCGGTTCGGCATTCAAACCTTTGGTCTACGGCTACGCGCTGCACTCGCGTCGGCTCACGCTCGGCAGCGTGCTCAGCATCACGCGCACCGCCAAGGATCTGAAGAAGAAGCCGCCACACGGCGTCGATCCCGCCGCGACCGAATACAAGCTGCGGCTGCGCGACGCGCTCTCGATCAGCGATAACGCCGCGGCGCAAAAGGTGCTCGAAGAGGTCGGCGCGGCCAACGTCATCGATTTCGCGAAGGCGCTTGGCATCGAGTCACCTTTGCAACCCACGCCGTCGCTGGCGCTCGGCGCGTACGAGGTGACGCCGATCGAGCTGACGGCTGCGGTTGCCACGTTCGCGGCCGCCGGCGAATACCGGCCGCCGGTATTGGTGAAGCGGATTACCGACTCAGCGGGTCGTGACGTGCCGTTGCCGCCGCAGCCGCCCGCGCGTCAGGTCATTCCCGCTGACGAAGCCTATCTCATCACCAGCGCGCTCACGAGCGTGGTGAAAGACGGTACCGCCAAGGCCGCCAGCAGCTTGCAGCGCCCGCTCGCCGGCAAGACTGGCACCACCAACGAAGCCAAGGACACTTGGTTCGTCGGCTACTCGACGGATTTCGTGGCCGGTGTGTGGGTCGGCTATGACGAAGCGATGCCGCTCGGCTTCGGGGAAGCGGGTGCGGTCACGGCGCTGCCGATCTGGATGGCGTTCATGAAGGCCGCCGAATCCGGCCGCCCCGCCGTCGACTTCCCGCGTCCACCCGGCATCGTCACCGTGCGCATCGATCCGGTGACGGGGCTGCTCGCCGCGCCCGACATCGGCGAAGGCCTCGACGAAGAATACCTCGACGGCACGGCTCCGACCGAGCTCAGCACGCCCGCCGCGCCCGCCGCGACACCCGGCGCCGCCACCGACGACGAAGCCGCCGCCGCTGCCGCCACCGTGCAACCGCCGCATGACGTCGCGAACGGATCGCTGCCAGAAGTGCCGCCGCCGTTTTAGTCGCGAAAGCCGCGTGCGTCAGCGAGCGCGCGCCAACAATCGCTCATAGACGCCGCCAAGGCCGGCCATCGCCAACACGCCTTCGCGGAGCTGACGTTCGGCGGGTGCGCCCTCCGGCTCGAGCTGCGGTCACCTTAGCCTGGCGGCGCGCAGCGTGAACCGGCACTCTCCACCCATGGAAAAAATCGCGATCCTCGGAGCTGCGGGTGCGATTGGACAATCGGTTGCCGCAGCGCTTGCTGCGCGAGGTGGGCCGATCCGAGTGGTCGGCCGCAGCGAGGACAAGCTCCGTCGCGCGTTCGGTGCTCTGTCGGCGGAGATCGTTCCCGCCGATCTCACGACGGAGGCTGGCTGCGCGCGGGCGCTCGAGGGCGTCAGCACCGCTGCATACACGCTCGGCCTGAACTACTCGGCGAAGGACTTCGAGGCGTACGAGCCGATGATGTACGCGTGTGTCGCGGCCGCGAAGAAAACCGGACTGAAGAAGCTGTTGCTGATCTCGAACGTCTATCCCTACGGCCGCCCGACCACGGCGAGCGTGGCCGAGGGTCACCCGCGAAACCCCTGTTCCGTGAAGGGCTCGCACCGCAAGGCGCAAGAGGACGTGCTGCTCTCCTCGCACGACCCGGCAGGGCTCCACACCGTGTCGCTGAGGTTGCCGGATTTTTACGGCCCCGGCGCAGAGCTGAGCCTTGCGCACCTCGTGTTCCAGTCCGCGGTGCGGGGTACCCGCGCTGATGTCATCGGCCCGATCGATACGCCGCACGAGTTCGTATTTGTGACGGACGTCGGCCCGGTCGTGCTTTCGCTGCTCGCGGCGGACGATGGCTTTGGCCGCGCTTACAACTTCGCAGATGCCGGGACGATCACCATGCGCGAGATGGCCACCAAGGCGTACGCCGCGGCGGGTGCTGGTGCGCCGAAGCTGCGGATCGCAGGCAAGACGATGCTTCGCTTCCTCGGACTCTTCGTCCCCGTCATGCGCGAGCTGGTGGAGATGTCGTACCTGCAAGAGACTCCGATTCTGCTCGACGACACGGCGCTACGCGCGCGGTTCCCCGATCTACACAAGACCTCCTACGACGAAGGTATCCAGAAGACCGTCGCGGCGTACCGCGCGGCAGAGAGTTCGTAGCTTCATCGACCAAGACGAACGAGCCGATGTCGCGGTTGATTTGTAGTCACGCGAACTCATGCCAATGCTCTAGGGTCCTGCTGAAGTTGATCTCCTTGAGCGAAGCATGGGAGCGCTCCGTGGCGAATCACGCGCTAGGCTGTTGCGATGGAACGTCCACGTCGTCAGGCGGCAGCGGCAAATCGCTGGGTCGCCCTTCCCCAGCTCGAGGCAGTGCGAGTCTTCGCGGCAGTTGCCGAATTCCTGAGCTTTCGCGAGGCCGCTCTGGCGCTGGGTCTCCCGCGCTCCACGGTGAGCCGCCACATTGGCCTGCTCGAGAGCGCGCTCGGCGCTCGGTTGCTGCAGCGAACCACGCGCCGCGTCAGTCTCACCAACGCTGGGGAGCTTTTTTTCGCCGAGGTCACGCCGGCGCTTCAGTCGATAGGCGATGCCGGGCGCCGTTTGCTCGATGCGCAAGGCGAGCCGCGGGGCCTCTTGAGGCTCAGCGCTACGCCGTCGGCTGCCGAGCGGGTCGGGGCGCTCATGCTCGATTTCGTCGAGCAGAATCCGCACGTGCGTGTGGATCTCGATTTCAGCGATAGGCAGATCGACCTGGTCGCTGAGGGCTTCGATCTGGCCATCCGCACTGGGAGGCTGGCCGACTCGACGCTCGTCGCTCGTCAGGTGGGTGAAGGCGCCAGCGGGTACTACGCCAGCGCTCAGTACGTGCGGAGTCGGCCACGTCTGCTCAGGCCAGCCCAATTGACGGGCCACGATTGCATCGTCTTCACTGGTTCTTCTCGGGGCGGGCGCTGGGCTTTTGTTGTCGGAAAGAGGGCTCAGTCAGTCGCCGTCCACGGTCGCATCGTCACCAGTAGCCTGGCCGTGGCCAAGCTTGCGGTGCTGCGTCACCACGGCATCAGTTGGCTGCCGGAGCCGCTGGCCCGGGCCGAGGTTCGGGCAGGGAGGTTGATACCGGTGCTCACCAAGTTTTGGCCTGCGTCGACGCCGATACAGATCGTCTACCCATCGGCTCGGCACCTGGCGCCCCAAGTGCGGGCCGCCATCGAATTTCTTGCTAAAAAGCTGCCCGAGGCGCTTTGAGATTGTCCCGCCTATTGCCTAATGTGTGCCAGGAATCGCCATTGTTGCTTGGCTGAGGTCGCCGCATAGTGCCTTCTAGAGACGAGATAGGAGCATCATCATGGCAACCATTCTGCTGACAGGCGCTAACGGAAAGACTTCGGCTGCGACCATCGCCGCCCTCAAGACGTCGGGGCACAGGCTGATCGGTCTGGTGCGCGACCCGAGCAAGGCGGAGCAGCTCGGGATCGAGCTACGCACCGGCGACCTCGAAAAGCCGCGCGCGCTCGAGGGGGCGTTCGACGCTGTCGACACCGCTTGGCTCCTCTCTCCGCCCGGGCCACTCGCACCGTATCAGATGTCGAACGCGCTCTGGGCAGCCAAGCAGGCGGGGGTGAAGCACATCGTGCGCATGTCCGCGGTCGGCGCGGGCCACGATGCGCCGACGCTCAACAGCCGCATGCACGCGTTGTCGGATGCCGAGCTGGCCGCTTCCGGCATCCCGTTCACGGTGCTGAAGCCGCACTTCTTCATGCAGAATTTTCTCTGGAGCGCGGGGTCGATTGCCGAACAAGGCGTCATCTATTTTGCCCTTGGCGACGCCAAACTTCCGCTGATCGATGTGGCTGACATCGCCGCCGCTGCTGCTGCCGTGCTGAGCAATCCGGCGCCCCACGCCGGAAAGACCTACACGCTCACCGGTGGAGAAGCCGTGAACATGGGGCAGGTCGCGGCGGCCATCACTGAGGCGGTGGGCAAGCCGGTGAATTACGTCGCGGTGCCGGTGGCAGCGGCCATCGACTCGATGACCAAAATGGGGATGGACGACTATGGTCAAGTCGCGATGCGCGACTACTTGGCTGCCTACTCGAGCGGCTGGCAATCCCAAGCCACCGACGCCGTCAAGCAGCTGACCGGCAAAGCGCCGCGCTCGATCGCCGAGTTTGCGCAGCAGTATGCCGGGGCTTTCGGCAAGCGCTGACGCTTGAGGCCGGACAGTGTGGCTCGTGAGCTGGACTAGGGCGTGCCCGGTCAGTCGCCCTCGCGGCCGATGCATCCCGGCTATCCCGGCTGGCTTCGTTGCTCCTCAGTTACATACCGCAGTATGCGCCTTCGTCGCGCCTCGCCATCCGGGCGCCTCGGCCGCGATCATCGACTGACTTAGCCATTCGCGGGCCGTTAGCATGGTCGCCCAACGAACGGAGCGGCGGACACCTACCGACGTGCCAAAAGGTGATCGAAAGCTTCGAGCATTTCTGGCGCTTCCGCCAACGCGGAAAGCTCTTCAACGCGCATGCGTACGCGCGTCACGTCGATATCCGGGTAGAGCGTGAGCAAGGCTTCCGCGTCTTCGATGTCTTTCGGGCGACCAGCGATCGCTTTGAAGACAATCAAGTCATCGGGCGTGCACATGGGTGCCCGCACATTTCCGAACTGCGTCAACGTCGAAGCAGCGAGCGCCTCATGCTCGAAGCTCGACCAGGCGAAGGACACGTCGAGGTCCACGCCGGTGCTTTCGTGCCGAAGCAAAAGCACCAGGTTGGTCTCCGCAAACTTCAATGCCTCCGCGATGCGCGGGACGATGGAGTGCTTGGCGAGGCTCTCCATCAGCTTTTCTGGGCGTATCGCATCGCCCTTAACCGCCGCGTCGATATCGGTCGTCATCCGTCGAACGCCGCGCGCGATGATCGCAATTCCGCCAATGACCATCCACGGCGCGCCGCTGTCCGCCAGCGCACGAACGAGCGCGTCGAGCGCGTCTTCGAGCAGGTGCTCACCGCCCGCGCGCTTGCCTGGCATTCTCGGCGATGCGCACCCAACGGCTACGCACTCTCTCGACTTCGCGTTCGGTCACCGGATCGCGCGGGCCAGGCCACCCGCCCTGCGCGTACAGCGCTGCGGTCGCCGAAATTGCTTCCGCGACGGCCCGCGCCGGCCGCGGCCCCTCGTCCCTCAGCAACTCTCGCTGCCGAAGCGCGGCGGCACGATGCCCGCGCATCATCCGAACAATCGCGTTCTCGTCCGACACAGCGGCAGCCTAGCATACGTCAGCTCTCGCGCGCGCTCCGCCACCATGGGCAAACCGCTGAAGTTCTTCGATGTTCCGCCCGAAGACGCGCGTCTTCACGCGGCGTCAGTCACGGCGCTCGGCGCTGCGCTCGGCCCAAGTCGTCACGCCGAGCGCGAGCAGGCCGCACGTCATGTAACCGGCGATCAGCGGCAATACGCTGCCGTCGTAGGCGCGGCCGAACGGGGTACCGATGGCGAGCGCGACCAAGCCGCTGACCGAGCCGGTCACGGCCGCGGCCAGACCGGCGATGCGGCCCATCGGCTCCATGGCGCGCGCGTTGAAGTTCCCGAACAGGATGCCGTTGAAGAAGAAGCAGCTGAGCATGTAACCCATCAACGCGGCGAGAGGTGGGTGACCGTGCCAGAGCCAAGCGCCGACGAACGCCGTCGTCGATAACGCACAGGCGCACAAAAGCGCGATGCGGCTCAGTCGCTGCATGCCGAAACGCATCACCAACCGGCCGTTCACGAACGAGGCGACGCCGATCGCGCTCGCCAGCATGCCGAAGACCACCGGAAACAGCTTGCCCAGCCGGTACTGCTCCTGAAAAATCTGCTGCGCGGTCGACAGGTAGCTGATGAACGCCGCGAAAATGATGCCCGTCGCCAGCATGTAACCAAGCGTGATCGGCGTCCGAAACACTTCGACCGTCTCGCGCGCGATCGTTCGCAGCGAAAACCGCACGCGGCGCTCGGGCGGTAGCGTCTCCGGCTGCCGCAGCGCGAACCAGACCCAGTTCAGCGCCGCGATCACCACTAGCCCGGCGAAGATCGCGCGCCAGGTGGTCACGGCCAGCACGCCTTGGCCGATCGACGGAGCCAGCACCGGCACGAGAATGAACACGGTCGAAACAAACGACATGACGCGCGCCATGCCGCGCCCCGCATAGACGTCGCGCACCAGAGCGATCGACACGATGCGCGGACCCGCCGCGCCGAAACCCGCCACCGCGCGTCCGACCAACAGCAGGCTGAAGCTTTGCGTCAGCGCGCACAGCAAATTCCCAACAATGAACACGCCGATGCCGAAGAACAGCGCCGGCCTGCGCCCGGTATGGTCCGAAACGGGGCCGTACAGCAGCTGCCCGACTGAGAGACCGCCGAAGAAAGTGGCCAACACTAGCTGCCGATCATTGGCGTGGGCGGCGCCGAGCTCGGTCGCCATCGTGCCCAGCGCTGGCAGCATGGTGTCGATCGACATGGCCACCAGTGACGTGGTGAGCGCGACGAGCGCGATGAATTCGACTCCGGGAGCGGCGGGCACGCCGGTCCCTTCACGAGACAACGGCGTGGGTTCAGCCTTGGCATCCATGCGTGGAGCGGCCTGCTATAGCAGCTGGCGGTGCGCGCGCCTTCCTGGCACAATCCCGCCCCTTTACACATGTCCAAAGCGCCTACCATCATTTACACCCAGACCGACGAAGCGCCCGCGCTCGCCACCTATTCGCTTTTGCCGATCGTGCAGGCTTTCAGCAAGCACGCCGGACTGAACGTGGAGACACGGGATATCTCGCTCGCGGCACGCATCTTGGCGGTGTTCTCGGACTTGCTGCCGCAGTCGCAGCGCGTGGCGGATTCGCTGTCCGAGCTCGGCGCGCTCACGCTCGAGCCCGAAGCAAACATCATCAAGCTGCCGAACATCAGCGCGTCGGTGCCGCAGCTCAAGGAAGCGATCGCCGAGCTGCAAGGTCACGGCTACCAAGTCCCGGACTATCCGGAGGCGCCCAAGAACGACGCCGAGAAGGACGCCAAGAGCCGCTACGACAAGGTCAAGGGCTCGGCCGTGAACCCGGTGCTGCGCGAAGGCAACTCCGATCGCCGCGCGCCGAAGGCCGTCAAGGAATACGCGCGCAAGCACCCGCACTCGATGGGCAAATGGTCGTCGGATTCGAAGACCAACGTCGCGACGCTCGGCAAAGACGACTTCTTCTCGAACGAGAAGTCGGTCACCGTCGCGGCCGCGACCGACGTGAAGATCGAGCTCTACGCAGCTGACGGCAGCGTGACGCTGCTCAAGGACAAGTTCGGCCTCAAAGCAGGGGAAATTCTCGACGGCACCGTGCTGAGTAAGCAGGCACTCGTCGCGTTTTACGAAGACAAGTTCGCCCAGGCCAAGAAGGATGGCGTGCTGCTTTCGCTGCACTTGAAGGCCACGATGATGAAGGTCTCCGACCCGATCATCTTCGGCCACGCCGTGCGCGTCTTCTTCAAGGATCTGCTGGCCAAGTATTCAGAAACATTCAGTAAATTAGGCATCGACCTGAACAACGGCTTCGGTGACTTGGTCGAGAAGATCCAGAGCCTGCCGGCCGATCAAAAGGCTGCGATCGAAGCCGATATCCAAGCCGCATACGCCGCCGGTCCCGGTCTGTCGTACGTCAACTCGGACAACGGCATCACCAACCTGCACGTGCCCAGCGACGTGATCGTCGACGCCTCGATGCCCGCGCTGATTCGCGCGGGGGGCAAGGCTTACGACGCGCAGGGCAAGATGGCCGACACGCTCGCGCTCATCCCCGACAGCAGCTACGCTGGCGTTTACCAAACCGTGCTCGACTACTGCAGGAAGCACGGCGCCTTCGACCCGAAGACGATGGGCTCGGTGCCGAACGTCGGCCTGATGGCACAAGCCGCCGAAGAGTACGGCTCCCACAACAAGACGTTCCAAATCGCGGCCGCCGGCACGGTGCGTGTCACGGACAGCGCCGGCAAAGTCTTGATCGAGCACCGGGTCGAGGCTGGCGACATCTGGCGCGCTTGCCAAACCAAAGACGCGCCCGTGCAAGATTGGGTCAAGCTGGCCGTGAATCGCGCGCGCCTCAGCAACACGCCGGCCGTGTTCTGGCTCGACGAAAAACGCGCCCACGACGCCCAAATCATCGCCAAGGTGAAGCAATACCTGACCCAGCACGACACGACCGGCTTGGATATCCGCGTGTTGCCGCCCGCCGCGGCGTGCCAATTCACGCTCGAGCGCATCAGCCAGAGCCAAGACACTATCTCGGTCACCGGCAACGTGCTGCGCGACTACCTGACCGACTTGTTCCCGATCCTCGAGGTCGGAACCAGCGCCAAGATGTTGTCGATCGTGCCGTTGATGAAGGGTGGCGGCTTGTTCGAGACGGGCGCCGGCGGCAGTGCGCCCAAGCACGTCGAACAGTTCCTGCAGGAGAATTACCTGCGTTGGGATTCGCTCGGTGAGTTCTTCGCGCTGGCCGCCAGTCTCGAGCACTTGAGCATCATGTTCAAGCACGACAAGGCCAAGGTGCTGGCCGACGCGCTCGACGCCGCAACCGGCAAGTTCCTCGAAAACGACAAGTCACCGTCGCGCAAGGTCGGCGGTATCGACAATCGGGGCAGCCACTTTTACCTGTGTTACTACTGGGCGCAGGAGCTGGCCGCGCAGAGCAAAGACGCCGACTTGAAGAAGGTGTTCTCGCCGATCGCCGCCGAGCTGGAGGCCAACGAAGCCGCCATCGTCAAAGAGCTGATCGACTGCCAAGGCAAGCCTGCCGACGTCGGCGGCTACTACCAGCCAGATCCCGCCAAGGCCTCCGCCGCCCTGCGTCCGAGCAAGACGTTCAACGCCATTGTCGCCAAGCTCTGAGCAGCGGTGGTCAGCTCTGTATTTTATTGCAGCAAAGGCGTAATTTGCGCGGGCTGCCCGAGCTTTTCGCCCGCTTTGGGTCCGCGGGGCGGCTTTAGCTTTTAGGGGCCGCCCTGCCTCGGCTAGAGGTCGTAGAGCGTGTCCGACAAATTGCCAGACGAGCTCGAACGCCTTCGAGCCATCGAGGAGCGTCATCGGCAGCTGTTCGCCAACATGGGCGCCGCCTTCGTCTTGTACGAATTGGTCACGGACGCGAGTGGGCGCACGACCAACGCGCGGATCATCGAGGTGAACCCGGCCTTCGAGCGCCTCGTCCGCTCGGAGCGCAGCGGGTTGATCGGTAGGCTCGTGACCGATGCGCTGGCTTACTTCGACACGAATTGGCTCGAGTTCCTGGCGCGCGTCTCGGCAACCGGTCAACCCGATGAGCGGCTGGCGTACATTCCACAAGCCGATCTTTATATCGACTGGCGCGCCTACTGCCCCAGCCCAGGTCACGCCGCCGTGCAGCTGTATGACGTAACGGAGCAGAAGCGTGCCGAGCGGCAAACGCTCGAGCGTGACACGCGGCTCGACGCGCTGGTGACCTCGGCGATGGACGCGATCATCTCGCTCGATGAAGAGCAGCGCGTGTTGCTGTTCAATCCGGCCGCCGAAAAGATGTTCCGCTGCTCGGCCGCCCAGGCTGCGGGCCGGGAATTCAGCCAGTTCATCGCCCCCCAGCACCGCGCGCAACACCGCGAGCAGATCGTCGAGTTTGCGCAATCCGGCCTCGCCAGCCGACGCATCGGTACGGTCGGCGAGCTGAGCGGCCTGCGCGTGACGGGCGAAGAGTTTCCGCTCGAGGCCGCGCTGTCGCAGTGCACGGTCGAGAAGAAGCAGCTGTTGACGTTGATCTTGCGTGACTCGAGCGACCGTCGCCGTGCCGAAGACGAGCGCTTGAAGTTTTTGTCGCAGATCCAGCAAACGCAAAAGCTCGAGAGCTTGGGTGTGCTGGCTGGCGGCATCGCGCACGATTTCAACAACTTGCTGATGGCGGTATTGGGCCACGCTGATCTCGCGCTCGACGCCTTGCCGGCATCATCGGAGGCGCGCGAAGACTTGGCCGAGATCCGTCGGGCAGCGCAGCGCGCGACCGAGCTGTGCAAGCAGATGCTGGCCTACTCGGGCAAGGGGCGGTTCGTGATCCAGCCGGTCGAGATGCAGAAGGTGGTCGAGGAGATGCTGCACATGCTGCGCGTCTCGATCTCTAAAAATGCGATTTTGAAGCTGAATTTTGCAGCAAATTTGCCGAGCGTCGACGCCGATGCCTCGCAGCTGCGCCAGGTGGTGATGAACTTGGTGGTGAACGCGTCGGAGGCGATCGGCGAGCGTTCGGGGGTGATCACGCTGTCGACCGGCGCGATGGATTGCGACCGACAGTATTTGTCCGAGTCGTGGCTCGACGAGCAACTGCCCGAGGGCATGTACGTGTTCATCGAGGTCGCCGACAGTGGTCTCGGCATGGACGCCGAGACGCGCACCAGGATCTTCGATCCATTCTTCACGACCAAGTTCACTGGGCGCGGGCTCGGGTTGGCGGCCGTGCTCGGCATCGTGCGCGGCCACCGTGGCGCGATCAAAGTCTACAGCGAGCTCGGTCGCGGCACGACGTTCAAGGTGCTGTTCCCCGTCAGCCAGCGCGCCCACGTGCGTGAGCCGGGCAGCCCTGTTCGTGGCATCTACGAAGGCAAGGGCACCGTGTTGCTCGTCGACGACGACGAATCGGTGCGCGCGGTCGGGCGCAAGATGCTCGAGCGCATCGGCTTCAGCGTGGTCACCGCGGCTGACGGCTCGGAGGCGATCGCGCGCTTCCGTGAGCGCGCCGACGATATCATCTGCGCGATCGTCGACCTGACGATGCCGCACGTCGACGGCGCCGAGACGTTTCGCGAGCTGCGCCGCATGCGCCCAGGCGTGCGGGTGATCCTGTCGAGCGGCTACAACGAGCAGGACGTGACCCAACGCTTCGTGGGCAAGGGTTTGGCCGGCTTCATCCAGAAGCCGTACCAACTGTCCACCCTGGTGGCCGTGCTCAAGGAAGTGTTGGAGAAGAGCCGGGAATAAACCGCCCTGGGGAGCGGCTTTCGCGCCCGAGAAGCGCTCGGCGCTTGCCAGCCTTCGCCTTCCCCCTGCTATAAGCGGCCCACACGCCATGCGCGCAAAATCCCTGACTTTGTTGGTCCTGCTGGCTCTTTCGGCCTGCGAAAAGCACGAGCCGAAGCCGGAGTCGACGCACAAGAAAGACTCAGAGTCCGCGGCCTCCAAAGTGGAGGCCATCGACCCGAACTTGGCGGAAGCCGTTGCAGCGGCGTCGGTGGACGCGCCGGCCGGTCGCGGCGCACCGCCTGGCCAGGTCGAGGGCGGACCACCGCTCGACGGCGTGTTCGCGCCCGGTGGCGCCGACAAGGAGCTGGCACGCGGCGCATTGCCGAAGGTCACGCTTGGCAGTGAAGGCTCGGACCCGAAGCAACAGCTCGGTCCGGGCAAGGCAGCCGGCAAGCTCAGCGGCACGATTCAGATCGCGATGCAGACCGATCCGCGCCAAGGCGCGATCCCGGTGTTGCTCGACTTGACGATCGAGCCCAAGAAAGCCGAAGCCACGAAAGACGGGGACAAGGGTCCGGTGTCGCAGCCGGTCAGCGTGCGAGTCACCGGCGCCAAGATCGACGCGCCGTCGGTCCCGAAGGATCTCAACGAGCAACTTGCGAAGCTGAAGGGCAGCAAGGTCGAGTACAGCATCTTGCCCGGTGGCGCTGGAGCTGGATTTCGCTTCGACGCGCCGAAGGGCGCACCGGAAGAGTTCAAAGACGTCGTGCGCTCGTTGTCCGACTCGCTCAGCCTGCTGACGATTCCGTATCCGGATAGGCCGATCGGTGCGGGCGGCTTCTTCATGGTCACCAGCCGCGATGACTTTTTGGGTCTCGATCTCGTGACTTACCGCATGATCAAGGTCAAGGAAGTGACGGCGACCGGCGTGACGCTCGACGTGAATACCAAGCGCTACGCCGCCAATCGCATCTTTGATTTTCCGGGTCTGCCGCCCAACATCGACAAGAACCTGGCGGAATTCCAGGCCACCTCCGAAGGCACAGTCCAGTACCCGCTCGGCGCGCTGCTGCCCACGCAGGGCGAGCTCAGCTCCGTGTTGGCCGCCCAACTCGGCGCCAAAGATCCAAAACAACGCGCCATGCTCCAGTTCCAAACGCGCGCGCAGCTGAACCTGAAGTAAGCACGGATTGATCGGGTTGGCTGCCGAGCTGCAGCTCGAATCGCAGAAACTTCCGTGTCGTCTCCAGGCAAAGCCCTTCGGACGAACGCGAGCGCCAGCGTGCAGCGCGGCCGGACCGGTGTCGCGTCGAGCGCGGACGCGGATCGCGCAACTCGCCTCGCGCGATGCGCCCGCGCAAACGCTGAGCGCTACACGCCCGCGCCCACGGAACTACCGAGGACCGCTACAAAAGCTTCGGCAAGAAGGGCCGCAGCTCAAGATTGGTCACAACTCTGTCGCGGGCCAGGTGCTTTCTGAGCTGTCGCTGCGCAGTCCCTGAATCTTCACAGCGAGTCGCTGACGGCGGGCGCGCCCGCCGCCCTGATGGGATGAAACCAGGTATCGCTGGGGCGCGTCGCCGCCAGTTTCTTCTTAGCGAGGGGCTCAAGGCTCGGAACACCCGTTTCGGGCCCCGCAATGACTGGGCATGCAAAGTCATTGAAGGAACCGCAGCAGCGGAACGAATTAGTTAAACGATTGCAAGTCATTGCGTGTATGGCCAACCCGCGCGTCGTGATTGGCTTGGCATGCAAAGTCATTTCGCGATCGGAAAGGGGGCTTCCGCGGTGCGCTGCTCGCCGCGCGGTCAAGGAAACAGGAAGTCCCTGATGACGGCACGGCCGCCGCCCTGATGGGACGAAACGGGTATCGCTGGGGCGCGTCGCCGCCAGTTTCTTTCTAGATTGCGAGGTCGGGAGTCGTGCGAGCCCGGATTTGGGGGTTCGCGCCTCCAAAAACAAAAATGCGTTCTTCCTCGCACGACTCCCGATCTCCCTCCCTGTGAAAAATCTCGAGCCGCTCGGGGTGGCCACCGCGACGCTACGAAGGTTTCTGCAATTCAGGCCGCGGCTCGGCAGCCCGGGCCCGCTAAACGCCGAGCAGCGACGGAACCAGCGCGAGATCGTCGATCGGCTCGGCGCCCGCGGCGATGATCGCGTCGCGGCCGACGGAGGCGGTGTAGCCGAGGACGCGCATGCCGGCGGCCAGCGCGGCTTTCACGCCGCGGGTGCTGTCTTCGATGACGACGGTTTCGGACGGCGAAAAGCCGAGCGTTTCGGCCGCGAGCAGGAATAGATCTGGCGCGGGTTTGGGGCGCGCCACCTGCGACGCCGAGAAGATGCGGCCATCGAAGTGGGGGAGTAGGCCGGTTACGCCCAGCGTGAGCTTCATCTTTTCGTGCGTGCCCTGCGAGCCCACCGCCAGCGTTGCACCCGCGGCGAGCAGCGCGTCGATGGCGTGTCGCACTCCGGCGACCGGCGTGAGCTCGCGTTCGAGCGCGGCCAGCAGGTTGGCTTGGCTGCGCGCGGGCCAATCCGCCGGCACCGGGTGGCCGAGTTTTTCTTCGACCCGCCGGATGATGTTGGAGAAGGTGTCGCCGAGAAACTCAGCTTTGGCGACCTCGGCCGACATTTTCCAGCCCAGCTCCGACACGGCTTCGGCCGTGAGCCGCGCGGCGAGCGGCTCGCTATCGACCAGCACGCCGTCACAGTCGAAAATCACCAGCACAGTCGAATCATTCGATGAAATTAGGCAAGCGATCGAACAATTTTGGGTAGGAGGGCCATGGTACAGCTTGGAAGTGATGCCCTGCCGAGCATTGTACGCCGCGATCTTGGTTAGCGTTGTCTCGAGCTCCGGCTGCAGCTCCGATTCGGGGGCTCGGCCCGGCGGCGGCGCAGGTTCTACCGCGGGCGGTGAAGCCGCCGGCGGAGCGGTTGCCGGTGGCGTTGCTGGCGCGGGCGCGATGGCAGGCACGTCCGCCGCTGGCCAGTCGAGCGGTGGCGTGTCTGCTGGCACCGGCGGCGGTGGCAGCGCAAGTTCGAGCGTGAGCGGCGGCGGTGGCGCAGCCGGAGCACCCGGCAAGGCGATCGGAACACCGCTGGTTTACGTCGGTGGCTTCGGAGATTTTCCGTTGCAGGTCTACGAGCTGAACAAACAAACCGGTGCTCTCACCCAACGGGGTGGTGACGAGCCGGGCGGTGCTTCGCCTGCGTACTTGGCGCTCGATCCCTCCGGTACGCACCTTTACAACGTCAACCAGGACAACGGCAACGCGGCCGGTGTCACGGCGCATCACATCAAAGCCGACGGCACGCTCGAGCCCTTGAATCACCAACAGGGTACCGACGACACGCCCGCGTCGTGCAATGGCAGCTGCGGCTTCACGCACTTGGCGGTCGACCCGAGCTCAAGGTTCGTAATCGCGGCCAACTACGAAGGCGGTAGCGTGTCGGTCTTTCCGATCAACGCCGACGGCTCGCTCGGCGCCCAGAAACAGCTGCTCGATTTTGGCAGCCAGTCCCTGGCGCACGCGGTCGCGTTCGACCCGACCGGCAAGTTCGCGTTCGTGCCGACGCTCGGCGCGGATAAAGTGCAGCAGCTGCTGCTCGACCCCGACGGCACTTTGACGCCGAACACTCCGCCCGACGTGGCGAGCGCTGCGGGCGCGGGACCTCGCCACATGAGCGTGCACCCGAACGGCAAGCTGGCGTTCGTGATGAACGAAACCGCCAGCAGCATTACCAGCTACAAAATCGCGGCCGACGGCACGCTCAGCCCGGGCGCGAGTGTGTCTTCATTGCCGGTCGGCGTCGCCGGCGAGACGTACGGCCAGCACATCAAGGTCTCGCCAGACGGACGCTTCGTCTACGGCTCGAACGTGGGGCACGACAGCATCGCCGTGCTCGCCGTCGACCAAACCAGCGGCGCGCTCACGCCGCTTCAAGATCAGCCGTCGGGTGGCGCCTTGCCGCGCGACTTCGACGTCGATCCGAATGGTGAGCTCTTGGTCGCGGCCAACCGCGGAAGCGACTCGCTCGCAGTCTTCGCGATCGGCCAAGACGGCAAGCTCACGCCGCTCGGACAACCGACCAAAGTCGTGTCGCAGCCGACCTCCGTCGTAATTCGCTACAACAAGTAACTCAAAACCCGAGCTTCTCTTTGCGCTCTTCAGCGCCTGGCAACGCATCCTGCTTGGAGTTGATGACCGGCAAGCCCACCGATTTTTCGGCGTTGGTCTTGATCCAGTCCTTCTGGTTGTCGGCCAGCTGTGTCTCGTCGAAGATCGCTTCGACCGGGCACTCGGGCACGCAGGCGCCGCAATCGATGCACTCGTTCGGATCGATGTAGAGCATCTCGGCGTCGCCGTGGAAGCAATCCACTGGGCAGACGGCGACACAGTCAGTGAAACGGCAGCGCTGGCAATTGTCGGTTACGACGAACGTCATGGCAACGGGCGCAGTCTAGTGCTGCGTCGGGGTCGCGGCAAACGAAACCGGGCCTACCCGCAGCTCATGGCATCGACCGCCAGGTCGCAGCGATCACGCTGAGCCAACGACAGCCAGGCCGACAGGCCTACTCGAAGGCGGAAACGTCGCCCGCGCCGACCCGAACGATGTGCGGTTTCGGGCCGCTCAGGTCGACCACGCTGGTCGGAACCGTGCCGCCAGCGCCGGCGTCGAGCACCAGCGCCAGGCCGGGGAACAACAGGTCGACCTCGTGCGGATCAGGGTCGGGCGTTTCGCCGTGGCGGGCGGCGGTGCTGGAGACGATCGGGCGACCCAGCTCGGCCGCGATCGCAAGCGCCACCGCGTGCTTCGGGATGCGCACGCCGACGGTCTTGCGCGGCGTCTGGATGATCTTCGGCACCTCGCGCGTCGCTTCCAGGATGAAGCAGTACGGGCCGGGCAGGAACTGCTTCAGCACGCGGTACACGCTGTCGTGCATCACGGCGTAGCGCGCGACGTCGCCCAAGTTCTGACAAACGAACGCCAGCATCTGCGTGCGATCGATGCCTTTGATCTGATAGAGCTTGTCGATCGCCTTCTTGTTGAAGAGATCGCAGCCCAGGCCGTACACGGTGTCGGTCGGGTAGGCGATGACTTCCCCTGCCTCCAGCGCTTCGACGGCTCGCTTGATCTTGCGTGGTTCGGGATTGTCCGGATTGATTTCGAGAAGCATGGAAGCCGTATCGAGGCGTTAAGGGCGAGGCGAGCCCGACGACGGGCCGAGCGCTACTTCAGCTCCAACATCCTCACACTATGGGGTGAGAGCGGAACTTCGAGCGCGCCGAACGTAGCACGGAAGGCCGCGTCGTCGAGCGCGTCCACGGCGGCCTCGAATGTGGCTGTCTGGCCGCGCGCAGCGTCGCCTCGCGTCTCGCCTCGCGTCTCGCCTCGCGTCTCGCCTCGCCCTCGCCACGCCGCTGTTTCGAGCCGTGCAACGACTGCGTGACGTGTCGTGTTGGTTACGAAAAGCACGCGCGCGACGCCGTCACGATCGCGAAACAGGCTCGTCCTGACGCCGTGACCTGCGCTGAGCCGGAACGGCTGGTGGTGAGCGTCGAGCGCGTCGAGCTCGGCGCCGAGCGCCGACTCACTCAAGGCTGTGATGTGCGCCGAAGCGGCTGAAGTGAGCGGCGGGAGCGTCGCCAGGCCGTCCGGCGTCGTGGTCGGCAGGTGGGGCCCAAAGCGCAGCAACTTGCCGCGGCTGGCGGCACCGCCGAGCGTTTCCCACAGCTCGGGTTCCAGTCCCACCGCCGAGATCACGAAACCGAAGCGCGAGGCATTGAGCGCGTTTTCAGCAGAGTCATTGGCCGCTACGCGGTAAGCGAGGCCGCGCTCCGACAGTTGCAGCAGCAAGCTGCGCAAGAAACTTTCAGCTTCGAACAGTGGTGCCGCGAACGGCCCCTGCTCGAGGCAGGAATCATACGCAGAAAGGCCCATGATATCGAACGCCGCTGCGCTGATCGGCCCGAATGCGTGCAGCAGCCGCTCCAGCCGATGCAGGCTACGCGGCACGACGATGCACACGTCGGCGGCGCGCGACAGCTCGTACAGTCGCGTGCGCTCCACGGTTTCGTTCAAGCGCGCCCAGAAATCGAAGCTCGGACGCTGGGCTCCGAAGCGATCGATCGGCGAGCCGATCCAGCGATCGCGCTCGACCGCCATGTACAGATTGAAGCCACGGATGCCGGCCGCCAAACACGACAGCGCCGTGAAGCGATTGTCGCGGTCGGTCAGGGCCGGAAAGAATGGCGGGAAGCCGGCGGCGAGCTCGATCGCGAATGCCGGGTAGTCGAAGGCGTCGGCGCGCGACACGACTTCGCTCGTGCGCTTCAGAATCAAGTCGGACGAAGGGTCGGCGGCGACGTGGTAGTAGTCCAGACCCAAGCACTCGACGACTTTGCCGAGCCGCGTCGGATCGAGTGGAGTAGCCGACTCACCCATCGGGAGGTTGTGACATGTTGGTACACGCTCGAGCCCAGCGTGCGACAGCGCGGCGCGGAAGGTTCCGAACGCGTCGGCGATCAACGTCTCTTGGTACTCGGCCCAATCCAGGTGGCGACGGAGGCCGTGCGCGTCCTTGGCGTCGAAGCGCTGCGGCGGGGAAATATCGAAGCTATCTGCCGAGATAGCGTAGGTCTGACTGAGCCGCCCGGGCGTGCCGTAACGGCCTTCGAGGTAGCGGGCGTAGTTGGCGAGCGAGTCGGGGTGATAGTCCTGCTCGTACACGCCGTCGCGGAAGTAGAGCGCGCCTTCGTTGTCGACCTGACACATCACGATTGGTCCGTCGGGCCACGCCAACGGTCCGAGCACGGCGGCCGCCGCACGTAGCCAGTCGCACGCTGCGTGGAGCAGCTGGTGACTGGCGTAGCTCGGCACCGGGAACGCTTGCGGCGGCATCGGCAAGATCACCGCTTCGCCCGACGGCGAACGCGCCTGGCATTCGCGATCCCACAACACGCGCTCGGGCAAACCGAAGCCGCTCAGCTCGCCGTTGATGTGCGGCCCGGGACGCACCAGCGCGTGCAGTCCGACTTCCTCGGCGATGCGCAGAAAGCGCACGATGTCGAGCCGCGGATCCTTCTGACCGAAGTCGAGCGTGCCGTCCGCAGCCTCGTGCACGCTCCACGGCACGTAGACATCCACGACCGTGCAACCCATCTCGCGCATTGCTTCGAGACACGGCCGCCAGCTGTCCGGCTCGAGTCGGAAGTAGTGGATGGCGCCGCACAACAGCGGCACGAGCCGATCGCCGAGCAGCATACCCTCGCGGGTTAGTTTGGCGCGCGCGCTCGGCGTGGCGCCGCCGAGCGTGATGGTGCCGGCGTCTGCTGCGCCATGCGTGGTGGCGTCGCGAACGCCCTCAGAGCTGGAAATCTGCACCGACACGGCGCGCACCTTAGCGCCTGCGTGCTTTCGCTGCTCGGCGAAATCCGCTACAAGCGGAGTATGCGGAGGAGCCTACGGCTCGTCGCGGCCGCTGGGTGGCTGCTGCTGCTCGGCGCGTGCGGTGACCAGCCGCGTGCCAAGACGCCGCACCGAGCGCATATGCCACGCCACGCCGAGGCCTCCTACGTCGACGTGGGTTGGCCGACGGGCGACCCGGCGCGCTTCACGACCAGCGCAGAACCCTCGAAAAATAGGGGCGAAACGCCGGATCGAGCGCGCGACGCGGAGGCCAATCGTGACTCTGGCATGACGACCGAGCAACTAGCGGCGCGGTTCGCCAAGGCGCGCGTGCTGGCGGTTCAGCTGGGTACTTGTTCCTACTATTCGGACGCCCTCGCCGGTCACTCCACTGCCAGCGGCACGCCCTACGAACCGCGCGGCTTTACGGCGGCGCACCGCAACCTGGCGTTCGGCACGGTGCTGCGCGTGACCCGCGTCGACGGCGGGCAGACCGTCTACCTGCGCGTGATCGATCGCGGACCCTTCGGACCGCGCGGGCGGATCCTGGACGTGTCGCGGGCGGCGGCGGAGCGTCTGGGCATGCTGCGCGCTGGTGTGGCCAAGATCAAAATCGAGGTGGTCGAATACGGGCCGCGCAAGCCGCGGCGGCGGGGCCACTGATGCGCGTTCGCTTCGGTGACTTGTCCGCCGACGAGGCGCGCGAGCGAGAGGGCGCTTGTGCTCAGGCGCGCGAGGCTTGGGTGTGCTTGCGCGCCAGTGACGACGCTCGAGCGTGTCAGCTAATGGACGCGATCGATGCGCGACTGGCGCTGTCGGTTCGGCGCGACGACGCCGAGCGTGCGCCGCTCGCTGAGCTCAGCGCGTTCGAAGCCTGCGCCTGGCCGCTGGCCGAGCTGTTGCTGGCGCAGGCGCCGGACGATCTCGGCTGCGCGTTGTCACTCGGTCGCAGTGCGGTCCCGCTCGAGCAAGCGTTGCTCGAAGTGCGCGCGTCGCACCAGCTCGAGCTAGAGCGCGCGTCGCTGCGCGCCGGCTTTGGTCGCGGTCATTTGCTGGAGCTCACGCTCGGTGTGCCGGGCGGTAGCGGCGGCGAAAACGAGCAAAATGCCGCGGAAAATCTGGTGCGCGCGGTGCTCGGTGATCGCTTGTTCGAGACTTGGGTTGGCGCGGTGCACGTCACGGCCGCGCCGCGTGGCGGACCGCTGCGCGTGCTCGACGTGAGCGCACCACGCACGACGCTGCACTTGCGTGAGCTGTTCGACACCGTGGCGGCGGCGACGCGCGGTGTGCTGCACGGCTTGCCGGGCGCGCGCCTTGGAACGGACCCGCCGCAGCGCGCGGCGTCCGACGCGACGCTGGTCCAAAGCGCCGACGTCGCGCGTGAAGATTGGACGCTGCTCGAGATCGAACCGCTTGCCGACGCCCGCTCCGTGCGCAAGGACGACCTGGTCCTGGCCAGTACCTGCACGCCGGAGCTCTTGCGTTGCTACTTGGACGGCTCGCCTTGCGCATCGCGGCGCTTCTCGCGCGCGGGCGAGCACTTCGTCTTCGTTAGCTATGCCGACGACGCACGCACGATGCAAAGTCGTATCGCGCGCCGCACCGCGCTCGAGACCACGCTCGCCGAATGTGTCGCTGGGGTCGGCGCGGTGACTGGCGTCGGGCTCGGTGTGAAGACGACTTACGTCGACCTCGCGCTTCGCGATCTCGAAACGGGACTGGTCCGTCTCGTTTCAAACCTGAGAGACGCCGGCGCGCCCGCGCAGACGTTCATCCAGTTCTTCGACTCGGAGCTCGCCGATGAATGGCTATCGATCTGGCCAGACTCGCGACTTACCGAGGGCTGACTTGCCGCGCGCTCGAGTTCGACTATACAGACTTCTCCTAGCCTGACATGCGGCACGTTCTTAGACTTATCGCGGCGCCGGTGCTCCCCTTCGCACTGTGCTTCGCCACCCTGGCTTTCGCCGAGAGCAATCATGCGGCGTGGGTGCGAGCAGCCATCGAGTCTTTGCCGTGTTTTGTGGAGGATCGTGGCGATCCGGACAAGAGCGCGCAGCTCGACGCAATCGCCGCGGCGATCGCCGACGTGAGTCGCGACGCACCGCGCCCGCCGCGCGAGTGGGCCGCGCTGCTTTTGACGATTGGCTATCACGAGAGCGCGTTCTCGCTGCGCATTCAGCGCGGCCAATGTAAACCCCACGAGTGCGACAACGGGCGCGCCCGCTCCGCGTGGCAGCTGCACAAGAATCTGTTCACGGCGCCAGTCTGGGATCAGCTGCATGGGCTCGAGAACACAGCGATCCAGGTGCAAACCGCGTCCGAGGCGTTGAAGCGCGCCTATTTCACGTGCAGCCGCAGCGGCGTGCCGTGGCTCCAAGCAACCCTGAATGGCTACGCGGGTCGCCGCTGCTCGTCGGAGTGGCCGGGGCTCGACCAGCGCGTGTCGACCTTCAGCCGGTTGCTGCGCACGTCGGCGCCGCGCAAGGTCGGTAAGACGAGCAGCTTGACATCTCCGAGCGGTTCAGGTGGGCGCGGGCGGCTTGCCGCGCAGGCGTTCGACGACGCCCGTCTCGCCCAACTCTTCGCACAGCGCCGCGAGCTCGCGCTCGGGCGCGCCGCGCCATTCGAGGTCGCTCAGCGTTTCAGTCAGCGGCACGTCGCGACGCAGCGTCGCCAGTCGTCGATACAGTAGCGCCTGTTCGCGCATCGCTTCCAAATTCGCGGACAACGCTTCGGCGCCGCGCACCTTCACGCGCCACGCGCTCGCGCTGTTCGGAATGTTTTCGAGCTGCGCGTACTCAGCGAGCACGGTCGCTGCCGACTTAGCACCCCAGCGCGGAACTCCGGGAATGCCATCGGCTGTGTCGCCGACGAGCGCCAAGTAATCGGGAATCGATTCGGCGTTGACACCGAATTTCGTTACGACGCCGGCTTGGTCGAGCCAATTGTTGCGCAGGCGATCCCAACACACCACGTTGGCCTGGGTCACGCACTGCGCGAAATCTTTGTCCGGCGACGCGATCACCACCCGCGTCACTTCCGGCAGTGCGCCGAAGCGGTGTGCAGCGGTCGCGATCGCGTCGTCGGCTTCGAACTCGATCATCGGCCAGGTCACGATGCCGAGCGCGCGCGTGACGCGTTCGGCGAGCCCGAACTGCGAGTAGAGCGCGGGCTCGATGCCGTCGCCGGTTTTGTAGCCGTCGAACAGCTCGTTCCGAAACGATTCGATCACGTGGTCGAACGCGCACGCCACGTGCGTGACCTCGCCCGAACCGAGCAGTGCGGCGAAGCCGCGCAAGAGGCCGCGCGCGGCGCCTACCTCCACCCCGGCCGCGTTTTGCGATGGCGGTACCGCGAAGAAGGCGCGGAACAGCTCGAAGGTGCCGTCGATCAGGTGAACCTGCACCGGTGGCAGGTTAGCGAAAGCCGCCGACCTGCGACGAAAAACGGCCGAAAATGCCGGCGCCGCCGGGCGTGAGGCCGGCCTTCCAAGAATCCCAGGCAAATCTTCATGTCCCCTGGTGCTTTGGTACTTGCGCTCGCACGGTTTCCCGAGGAAAAATGGGCTTCAAGCGTCTCGAACCGACGCAAAGGTAGCAATTCAGATGCGTCTCTCTCACCCCTTGCTCTTGGCTTCGTTAGGCGTGCTGGTCGCGGCCGCGAGCTGCACGCTCATTACCGATGTCGATCGCAGCAAGATCCCTGACGGTACAGCCGGCATGCCCTCGGGCGGCGACGGTACGTCCCATGCGCAAGCCGGCACCGTGAATATGCCCAGCGGCGGCACGACCCCGATCGGCGGCGCGTCTGACACCCCCGGCGGCATGGGCAACACGCCTCCTCTGGGCGGTGCCGCCGGCACGCCCGCGGTTGAAAATGGCGGCGCTGGCGGCGACACCGGCAGCGCCGGCATGCCCGGCACCGGCGGCATGGGCGGCCACCCGTAAGACCGCGCCGCCGCGCATCGGTTTCGCGGAGCCGCCCGTCGTGGCGGCTCGGGGAACGTACGGAAACGAAAGCTGCAGCGCGGGAGTCGTGAGCGACTTAGCTGGCGGTGCTTGGCTTGCGGCGGCGACGTAGCAGCCCGCCTGCGACGACGGCACCGACGACCCAGAGCGGTGCCGAGAGATCGCTCGGCGGAGCCTTCTTGGCGACGTGCGCGCCGCAGCCGTAAGTGGGGCCGCAGAAACTGTCGCCGGTTTGCGGATCCACGCCCGATTTGAGAAGGTCGTTTGCGGTCTTGTTGTTCACGTCTGCCGCGTAGAGCGCGTAGCTCGCCTTGAGTTGGTCGGTGCGGTGCGGCAAGGGCAACCCTTTCGCCACGATGTCTCTCGCCAGTTTTCTTACCTGGAAGCTTCCCGCATCTCCTGGCGTCTTGCCGTGGCACACGGTGCAGGACGGTGTGCACGGAAGGCCCGCGGCCTCCTGGAGGGCCGCTGGAAACTCCTCAGACGCTTGTGCACGTTCCGACACCAGAGCCATGCCCCCGAGGACGCCGATGCCTGCCAAGAGCCTACGAAGTGAATTGGAAATCAGCATCTGGTCCTCAGAGATAAACGTGCAGCTGCGCTAGGAGTGACACGTCGTCGCCCGTACGCTTGATGGCGTCGAAACGGACGTCGAAATGCGAATAAACGAACCAGGCCACGGAGAGCCAACCGCCGACTTTGGGTTTTCCTTCACCCGCTGTGCGTGTCACGGGCGTGTTCGATCCGACAGCAGGTTTCAGGAAGCCTTGGTCCAGGATTTCGCCGGTTAACAACACGTGGACGCCCTGCAGAAACTCCGTGTCCAGCTGGGTGAAACCGACATAGCCGGGATCGCGCCGCGCCGTGAAGATGCCGTCGAACTCTGCGAGCAGCGCGACCTTCTCGCCGAAGCCGGCGCGGGCCATCGCGCCGTGGACCTGATGTATCGTTTTCAGATTTTGATTGGTCGCACGATCAGCACCGGTGAAGGTGACGAGTGAGCTAACGCCCACCGTTGCGTTGGAGCTCGTTGCGTACTCGAGGTAGCCCGAGTAGCCGCGGTTGCGATACTTGTCGGGACCGAACTGGTAATTGCCCGCGATGCCCATGATTTCGCCGCGGAACTTTTCACCGACGTAGGCAACGGCGACGCCGTGCTCTTGGCTGGATTCGCGATCCGTACCGGTGGCTTGGCGAACCCACATCGTGTGCTCGGGGATGCGCACGCCGAACGGTAGGTTGAGGCGGCCGGCCCGCACTGTGACCTCGGGGATGATGTCGTAGCCGAGGTAGTGCGTGCGCGAGATCAGGTTCCACTGATTGCCTTGATTGGCGGTGATCTGCGCGCGGCGTGCGTAGGGCGAACCGGCAGCGACGCGCGCGCCGCCGATGCTGCCGCCCGCGGTAAAGGCGCCGAAGCGTATTTGTCCGTAGGCGTCGAGCATCATCGGGAAGGTGCGGAATTTCCCGCTACCACCGACCGGGAGGATGTTGAGGTGGCGGTAGCTGGCGCCGAGCAGCAACCAATCTGGCAGATCAAACGCGCCGAACATGAAGTTGCCGAACTTCGAGTCGCCTGAATCCGAGCTGCTGCTGGCTGCAGCCGGCGCTTCCGCGGGCGGCGCTTCTTCGGGTTTGGCTTCGCCTTCCGTCGGCGCGTCGCCTTCCTTCGGCGCATCGCCCTCCTTCGATGCGTCGCCTGCCTTGGCGTCGTCTGCCGGCTTGTCTTCTTCGAGCTCGACCTTTTCGGGACCCGCGCCCTTCGGACCTGCTGCAAAGCTCTCCGGTGCGCGCAGCAACGGTCCGCGCAGCGCGAGCTTGCGCTCGAGGCCGCGCTGATTCGCGCCGCTGCCGCTGTCACCCGACCAGCTCGTGCTCAAGGTGAGCTGGCTGATCATGCGGCCGTAGCCGGTCAACAGTTCGCCACCCGATGGATCCGCGTGGCACGCGGGGCATGATGGATAGCCGCGCTTGATCATCCAAGCGTAAGCGTGAGCTTGCCTGGGCGTGAACAGCGCCATCAGCGGTAACACAATGACCGCGATGCGCAGGATGAGCAGCGCGCCGCTTGGGGTTTTCGCGGTCGATCTGCCGCGCCTCGAGCTCTGCATAGGCCGAGACTTTTGCCGCGCCGGGGCCCCTAAGTCAACTTTGCTTTCCCACACACTGGGTTAGTGTTTGGGGGGCCTGCAATCCATTTGCAGGAGCCGGGGCAGGCTTTGCGCGGGCTCAAGAAACACGCAAACCCGCGGCACCAACAGGCACCGCGGGTCTGAGCCGTCCAAGTCACCCGCCGGAGGGTGAAGCTTGACGCGACTGTCGAACCTTACTTTTTGGCTTCGACCACGCCGTCGGTGATTTTAATCGACACGATCGGCTTCACGCAAACCAGCATCAGGCAGACCTTTTTGCCGTCGGCGACGTGCTTCGTGTAGTCGAAGTCGAAGCTGGCGTTTTTGATGATGTACTTCCCGCCGTCTTCCTTGACGGTGTACTTCACGGTCACGTTCGACTCTTTGCCGAGCATCTTCACTTTGGCCGGCGCGCTGCCGCTGGCTTCCTTGCCCGCTTCGGGGAAGGTCAGCTTGCTCTTCTCGATGATGAGGGAGACCTTCTGGCCCTTCTTGAGGCCGAGCTTGCTGTCGTCGCCGACGGTGTGCTTCTGGCGGCCGTCTTTCATGTCCAACTCGCCGTCGGCGACGCTGGACGTGAACACCAGGTTGCCGCCGTCTTCCTTGACGTTGAACTTGCCGCTGCCCTTGACGTCGAGCTTGCCCGTGTAGCTATCGCCGACGCCGGCGATCGTCACCAGCTCGAACTTGCCCTTGCCACCGCCGCCGTCTGCGGACGCGGTCGCGACGCCCAGCATGAGCGCGCCCATGGTGGCGGCAGTAACGAAGCGGCGGAGCAGGCTGCGCTTGTTAGAGATAGTGGGGGCGTTCACGGAGTGCTTGGTGTTCATCTGCGACTTACCTCGATAGATATAGGGGCTGGACGGTTGGACGGTTGGACGGCTTCTCTATTCAGACTGACGAGTTTGCGTCGAGCCGGCTCACATACACAGAAGTGCCGCTTTCGATATCAAAACAGTCAGAAATCGTGGTCGTTGCTCGAATGGGCCATCGTCCCGTCGAGCTTCTGGGAGAGTAGTACGAGGGGGGTGGTCGGAATCTTCCTGCTTTTTTCTGACTCCGGAATGACCCGCGGAACGGAGCCGATTTCGGAGCAGGACTACATGTAAGTGTCCGCAGCCCGTCAGAATTATCCAACGCAAAGGCAGACACCTGCCCGGTGAGGCACAAGGCCACGAGATCCTTATGAACTCGGACGGAGGTGGTTACTCGGCTTCGCTTGGTTTCAAGAGTCAGCCCTCGAGCGCCCGGCCGGCTCTCCTGTCTCAAGCCGGCCTTTTCACGTAACGCACCGCGCGACGCCGCCCACCGGTGAGCGGCCACACGTAGCTGAGATCGAGATCGGCGTGCCATGACGAGAGGGCGGGTGGTTCGTCTTGTCCGAGCAGCACCCAAACTTGGCGTTGTGCGAGGCGCGCGCCTTCGCGCAACCAGAGCGGCGGCGGCAGCGTGGCGCGAGACAACGCCAGCTCCGCTATACCCGCTTCTAGCTCCATTGAGCGCTTGCGCAACAGGCTGATGTCGGGGCGCGACAACGTGCCGCATGACGTGCGCAGAAACGCAGCGCGTCGTTCGCGTGGCTCGACCAAGGTGAGCGTCAACGTGGGCCGCAAAATTGCGAGCGGAATGGCCGGCGCTCCCACGCCGCTGCCGACGTCGATCACGCTGCCGGTCAGCTGGGTGCTTGCGAGCAGCGCAGCATCTGCCAGCAAAAGATCGGCGAGCGTGTCGGCGTCGCGTGCCGCGGTCAGATCGACTCGTTCACTCCAGGCGACCACGAGGTCCAGCCAGGTGACAATTTGCGGCAGTGCGTCCGCCGGGACGCTGAGCGACAACCCGCACGAAGCGGGCACCTCGGAGAGCACGCGCTCGATGCGGGGTAACCAGCCGTTGCCGAGGCGCGCCAGGGGCATGAGCGGCGAGCAGTTTGCCCGATCTCGCGGTTCAAGGGGCAGATGCCTCGGCTGGTTGCCAAAATTTTGCCCGGCGGTGCGGAGCGGGTACTCGGTAAGGGTGACGACCGCGACCCACGCGCCGCCGAGCCCGCCCGACGACTTCGAACAGTTGGTGGCAGAGTGCTGGGGCGAGCCCAATTTGCAGCTTTCCAAGCTGCCGGGCGGCTTGTCGGCGCGACAATTTTTCCGCGCTGAGTGCGCTTCGGGTGCGACCGTGATCGTGATGTGGCTGCCGGAAGACGCGCCGAAGCGGGTGCTGTCGCGGCGGCTGGGGCGGCGGCTGCCGTTCCTCGAAATCCGCGACTTGTTGGAAAATGCGCGCGTGCGCGTGCCGCGGCTGTTCGGCGCGCTGCCGGAGCGTGGCATCTTGGTCGTCGAAGACTTGGGCGAAACATTGGCCGAGCGCTTGGCGCGCACGCCGAGCGACCGCGCGAGCCTGTACCGCCGCGCGGTCACCGACTTGGCCGCCGCGCAGCAGGCGCTGGTCGAGCTGCCGGCTGACAGCATCGTGCGCACGCGCTTTTTCGATCGCGAGCTGCTGACCTGGGAGGTCGAGCACTTTCGCGAGTGGGGCGTCGAGGCGCTCGGCGTCACGCTGTCCGACGCCGAACAGTCGACGTTCGCGCGCGCCACCAGCTACTTGGTCGAGACGATCTTGGGCTTCACCCAAGGCTTCGTGCATCGCGACTACCAAAGTCGCAACCTGCTGGCGCTCAGCGATGGCAGCATCGCTTGGATCGACTTTCAAGACGCGCTGCTCGGGCCACGAGCCTATGACTTGGTCGCGTTGTTGCGCGACAGCTATCAAGAGCTGGACGAAACCTTCGTCAACGAGCGGCTGGCAGAGTTTGCGGCGGCGGGCGGCCTCTCCGCGAGCGACACTGCCGCCCTGCGCTTCGAGGTCGACATCATCACCGTCCAGAGGAAACTCAAGGACGCGGGGCGCTTCGTATTCTTCGAGCGCACGCGCGGGGACGCGAGCTACCTGCGGTTTTTCGTGCCCTCGCTGGAGCTGGTGCTAGGCGCCCTGTCGCGGCTGCCCGAGCGTCCCGAGCTCTGCGGCCTTTCGGCGATCGTCACGCGCCAGATCGAAATCGGGCGCAGGCGAGGTATGCTTCCGCCATGAAGAGCTTGCCCTTGCTGGTCGTTCCGGCGCTCCTGAGCGTGACGGCGCTTGGCTTCGCACAAGAGCCGGCGCCCGCGCCGGCGCAGAGCAACCTGGAGGCGGGTGGCTTGCGCCCGCCGGACGCGGTCGACACCACGCCGCAACCAGCGGCTGATCCGACCGCGCAGAATCCCGAGAAAGAGCTGGAGAAGGCCGATCAAGAGGATTCGGGGCGCGGTCTCGAGTGGGTTTGGCTGAACGCCGAGATCGGCACCGAGCACCTCGGCCTCGAGACGTTGAAGTCCAAGCAGCTCCTGGATCCGAAGCTGGTGAAGACGTCGCAAACCGGCTTGGTCTACGGCGCTGGCATCGGCGTTCGGATCTTGGTGTTCACGGCCGGCGTGCGTTTCCGGCTGGGGTCGTTCTCGGCGTGGCAGCTGTGGACGTTGAATGCCGAGGGTGGGCTGCGGATCCCGCTCGGCAGCCTCGAGCCTTACTTCACGGTCGGCGCGGGTTATGCGTCGTTGGGCTCGTTTTCGACTTCGGCGCCGGCTTCGTCCAAAGCCGACGTGAAGGGTTTCAACGCGCGGCTCGGCGCGGGGCTCGATTACTATTTGAGTAACACCTTCTCGGTCGGGGCGAACTTCACGGGTGATCTACTGTTCCTGTCGCGTTCGGCGGTGGCGAGCGCCGCGACCAGCACCAGCGGGAACGAGGCGGCGGTCTACGCCAAGGACGGGTCCAGCATCGGTGCGGGCGCGACCTTGACGGCGGTCGTCGGTCTGCACTTTTGAGGTTGTTCTTCGCGCCGCTGGTCGTGCTGTTCGCGGTGCTGCCGGCGTACTTCGTGTTTCGTCGTGTCAGCCGGCTTGGGCGAGTGTCGCGTCGGCTGGCGGGGACGGCGTTGTTTTTCGGTGCCGTGGTCGCGCTGGTTGCGGTGGCGATCGAACGGGCGGTGTTGACGTTTACGCAGCTGTCGTTCGACGTGCGCAGCGCCGGGACTGGCTCGGCGCTGTTGGCGAGCTTCTTGCTCGCCGCACCGCTCGAAGAAGCGGGCAAGACGCTGGTGGTGTGGCCGCTGTACCGCATGCGACGCATCGACGGGCCGCGGCTGGGATTGTGCTACGCGGTCGCGGCGGCCGCAGGGTTCGCAGCGGCGCTCGGTGTTTCACGGCTGTTTTCCGCGCCGTGGGATTGGGTGCTCGGGCTACGTGTGCTGTGCGCGGTGCCGGCGCAGCTGTTTTTTGCCGGCGTGTGGGGTTACGCGCTCGGCGCGCGGCGCGGCCACAGCGGCAGCTGGTTTGCGGTCGCCTGGCTCGGGTCGGTCGCGCTGCACGGCCTGTACATGCACATCGTTTGGGGGCGTGGTCCGGGGTTCTTGGTCGGGGTGGTGCCGTTGCTCGCGTTCATGACGCTAGGCGCGGCGTCGGTGCTGCGCGAGGTGAGCCCGGATCAGCGGACGCTCGCCAAGCTGCATTTGCCGGAGCCGCCGCGGCTGAGCTTGGTGGGCGAGGCGCTCAACCCGCGCGACCATCCGTTGATGTTGCGTTGGGTCGTGCTCGGCGCGTTCGTCAACGTGGGCCTGATGTTCACGCTCTTGGTGGCGGCCGTCGCGATCGGTCACCGGCTCGGCGTCGACTTCTCGGCGGCCGACGAGAGCGACATGACCTCCGCCGGCCCGCTCGCGCTGCTCGGCGCCGCGCTTCTGGCAGCCTTTCCACTCGCCGGCTACCTCGTGGCGCGCGCCAGCTCCGCGATCGGCGTGCTCGAGCCTGGACTTGCCGCCGCGCTGGCGCTGGCGTCGATCGTCGCGATTTTGGCCGTCGTGGCGCCGCTCGGCGTCCTGTTTGCGTTGGCCGTCGCGCCGTTGGCCTTTGGCTTGGCGTGCGGCGGGGCTTGGATCGGCTTGGAACGCTGAGCGGGGCGCGTCCAAGAACGCGCCCCGACTCGGCCGAAGATTGTTTAGGGCGCCACCATGCGCGCGAAGAAGGGGACGTGACACACGGGCGTCGTCGCGACGTACGAAAGCCGGCCGGTCTTGTCGTTGACCTTGAAGACCGACATGTTGTCGGAGCTCTGATTGCCGACGACCAATAGCTTACCGTCGGGCGACAAGCTGAACTGCCGGGGAGTGGCGCCGCGCGAGTCCTCGAACTGAAGTGGGGTGAGTGCGCCGGTGTGACGGGCGATTGAATAGACGCCCAAAATGCCGTTGGCAACTTGGTCGAGACGGTTCGATACGTAGAGGAACTTGCCGGCATCGTCGATCACGATCTCCGACCCGCTTCGCTCGACCCCGGTAAAGTCGGCTGGCAGCGACGACACTGTCTGTTCGTGTGACAGCGTCCCGCGGCGGTTGTCGAAGTTGAAAAGATCGATCGCGCCGGCTCCTTCACTGATCGAGTAAAGCCAGCTGGCGTTGGGGTGGAGCGCCAGGTGACGTGGCCCCGACATCGGCGTCGGAATTTCGGTCAAGAACGGCGTATGCGGCGTGAGGCTGCCGTCGTGACTGTTGAAACGGTAGGTGGCGATGTAATTGGAGCCCAGATACGGCACCAACGCGAACTCGTCACCGCGGGTCAGCTGCGTGTCGTGCGCATTGAGGCCGTCCTGACGAGAGGCCACCAGGTTGCCGACCAAGCCGTTAGGCTGGATCGCGTACACCAGCACGGTGTTGGCGGTGTAGTTCGCGGCGAGCAAGAAGCGCCCCGTGTGGTCGATCTCCAGCGTTTGGGTTGCAGGGTTCGATGTCGGATCGGGAGCTCCCGGGACGTCGACGAAGCCCTCGAGCGTCAGGGTGCCGGTTTCGGCGTCACGCGAAAAGGTCGAGATGCGACCGGTGTCGGTGTGAGCCACGTACAGAAACTCTTCGCAAGCATCGATAGCCGTGTTCGACACGGCGGCGTTGGCGAGCGCGGTATCGACCAACGACACGGCCCCGCTCGAGGTCGAAATATCGTAGTGCAAGATCGTGCCGGCCATGTCGCGGCAGCCGACGTACAAGTCGTTGGTTGATTTTTCGTGTTCGTCGCCGCGATGCCGGTGCCGAGCGCACTGTCGCCCGCCGGAGCCGCTGTCGGCACTGACAGATAAATCCGCAGAAGACGCGCCCACTTGTGCGCTGCCGTCGCCGGCTGCGCTGCCACTGCAGTGAAGTGCGCTCAATCCCAGTCCGACCGTCAGCCATGCCAGTAACGAGTTTGTGTTTGCAATTCTCATCGCTCAATCTCCTTCTCAGTGTTCATGTGGTCGAAAACGCAGCCCCAGGCTGTCGGCCCAAAAAAGCGCAACCTTCGACATGGTTTCGCGCTTCCTCCGAGCGTCGGCTCAGCTGACGCTCAGGAGTTGCTTCCCTCAAAGACGGTCTTTGAGACCGACGCCTCGTTTGTATGCGGCGCTTATCGCTCGTCCTTCCACGCGAAGTCGATAGTGCGAAAGTTTTGCCACGGCGGGCAGTGCCCGAGCCTCGCTCGACGCTGCTTGTGTCGCTTCGATGAGTAAGCGGTGTCAATCCACCGTGTCATCGCGACAACTACCCCTGTCGAGTGCGGGAGCTCAAAGTTGAGACCAACGCTGATGTCTATCCACACGCCGCCGCGCAGGGCGGCGCGCACGGTGACAAGACGGTGCTCTGAAAGAATTGACTAGGTCAGCGCGCCGTTGCGCATGCTAGGCGACCGCAGCCGTGCGGAGTCGACGCGAGATGGTTGAGAAAGCCGCGTCGCGCCAACTGCCAACTCACTTCGCCTTGGCCTTCCAGCTCGCGTAGTCGCCGCTACTCAGTAAAACGTCTTCCGGTAGCGCTTCGCCAACCGTGACGTCGGTCGCGGGGTCGTAATCCTTGGCTAAGAGTCGCTTCAAGTCGAAGGCGCGGAAGTGTCCAAGCAGGTGGGGGGACTCGCTGACCCACAGCACGCGCGCGCCGGTTTGCATGATCACGCCGTGGGTGGCGATCAAGGCGTTGATCGCGCGGCGGTCGCCGAGCGGCAGTGGGGAGCCGTCGGCGGCGTTGCGGTCGCGCAGCAGGTTTGCGGCTATCAACGGCGTTACGGCGACATCTGCCGGCAAATCCGCCAGTAATCGATCGGCGCGGGCGCGCCGCGGCAAGGTCGACGTTTTAGCGCGCACGCGCAGGTTTTTCGGATCATCCTTCAGCGCAGATTCGAAATGATTCGTGGTGGCGGCGCGCGCGGGCAAGAAACGCACGCTGTCTTGGACGCCTGGCGCGCGCTCGATTGCCGCCGAATGGCCGTTGGCGTCGGTCACGATCACGATGTGACTCACCATCGGCGCGCGCTCGGCCAGCAAGCGCGCGGCGTCCTCGGTCGTGTGCGCCTCCGACAGTACGCGCCGCAACGCGTGGACGACCGGCTCGCCGACGGCTTGCGGTTCGCGCGCGCGGCCGCCGTGGACCACGACCGCGACGCCTTCCAGGTTCATGCCGCTGACCACACCGACCAAGCCCGGCCACGCCACCGAGGCGAACGGAATTTTGCCCGTCTCGCGCACCAAGAATACGGCTTTGTGGCGATCGAAGATGTCGTCGACCTCGAAATCGAAGGCGCGTGCCAAAAGACCCGAGCCGTCGCCGGTCGCCGCGCCGTCGAACGTGAACGTCGTGCAGCCGATCAGCGGCGAGCCTTCGAACGACAACGAGATGTCGTACAGCGCGTTCAGGTAAACGAAGCGCTGGAAAGTCGGAAACAGCTCGGCGTACGGATCTGGCTGAAACCCCTGCGCGCCAGCCGCGATCTCCCGCAGGCGCTGGACCGACATTTCCTGGTCGACGTGGCGGTAACGCAGCTGCGCCAGGTCGAGCAAGAACGAGCGCGCAGCGCGTAGCGGCACCTGGTCTTTGAAGCGGCCGAGCAATACGCCCTCGTTTTCGACCATCTCCGGGTAGAGCAGGCGCGCGTGGCTGTAGCCGATCGTCTCCGGAGCGCCGACCAACCCGACCTGCAAGATGTTGCCGACCCGACGCGCGTAAGCGTCGCCGAAGCGTCGCAGCCCGTCCGCGCTGGTCGTGACTTGCGACTGAGGCAGCGTCACGGCTGGCGGCACGAGGCGTGAAGCTCGCCCGACCGCGACGTGAAACGCTACGAACGTGAGCACCAGCGCGGCGAGCACGAAGCCGAGCCAACCAAGCCAACGTTTGAACCGCGCCTTCACGGCACTCTGTCCGTTCTTCGAACCGTAAAGGCCGTGTGCAACAAGCGCACGATGATGCGCGCTGGATCGGCGACGACGTGAAAATGCGACACGCGCTCGGCTTTGGGCGGATAGATCACGTGCACCGGAACTTCGACGATTGGGATGCCGCGGCGTGCGGCGCGCACCAACATATCGCACTCGAATCCGTAGCCCCGCGCGTCGGAATCGAGCGCAAGCGTGGCGTGGAGCGGGTAGCGGCGCAGGCCGCACTGCGTGTCACTCAACTCCTGGCCGGCGAAGCGCGACACCCACCAATTCGAGAAACGGTTCGAAAATTGGCTCGGGCCAGGCGCGCCATCGCGCTTCAAGTCGCGGATCCCGAGCACGATCGCCTGCGGTGCGGCGCTGTGCTTGGCGAGCATGACGGCGTCGTCAGCGCGGTGTTGGCCGTCGGCGTCGACGGTCACGACGGTCTCGAAGCCGCGCTCGGCGAGCCACGCAAATCCGGTCTTCAACGCGACGCCTTTGCCGCGGTTGGTGGCATGCGTGACGACGTCGACGCCGAGCGCGCGGGCGATGTCGCCGGTGCCGTCGGTCGAGCCGTCGTCGACGACGAGCAACGCGCCGTCTGGATCGTGAGCGCGCAGGTCACCCAGCACCTGCTGCAAGCTGCGACTGGCCTGGTAGGCTGGAATCAGGTAGGCGCGCTGCACCGGCGAAGGCTACCATCGCCCGGTCGATCGTCATGCCCTCGTTCGAACCCGCCCAAATCGAGAAGCTCGCTCAAGCTGCCAAGCAGGAATTGAGGAAGCGCATGCGCGCCCTGCGCAACGCCCACCCGACGGAGGCGCTGCGAGTCCGCAGCCGCGCCCTTTTGACACGCGCAGTCGCGCTGCCGGCGTTCGCGGCCGCCCGCAGTGTAGCGCTCTTTTTCCCGATCGAAGACCGCAAAGAGGTCGATCTGCGCGAGCTGGACGCCGAGGCGCGCCGGCAAGGTAAACGCGTCTACTACCCGTTCTTGCAGCCGCGCGGCGACGCGCTGGTCTCGGGCCTGCGGCTGACGGAGTCGTTGGACGATCTGGCCGAGCGCGGTCGGCGTTTTCTGGAGCCGCTGCCGTCGGCGCCCGCGGCGGCGCGCGGCGACGTCGACCTGCTGTTCGTCCCGGCGCTCGCGGTCGCACCCAGCGGGCACCGGCTCGGCTACGGCGCGGGCTTTTACGACTCGCTTTTGCCCGACGTTTGCCCGCCGGCCCAAGCCGTCGCAGTCGCCTACGACTTTCAGCTACTCGTCGAGCTGCCGACGTTCCCGAGCGACGTCGCCTGCGATTTCGTCCTCACCGACGCGCGGACGCTTGCCGTAAATCCGTAAGCCTTGGCTGCCACCCCGCAGCTTGGCTCGCAGAAACTTCCATGGCGTCTCCGGGCAAAGCCGTACGGGTGCGGGCTGGTACGACCTCGCGTCATGCGCGGTCTGCATTGTCGTGGCCAAAAGAGCACGACAGGCAGCCCGAGACGCTCGCACAACGCGGCCCCGCGACGGCACGGGAGTTTCTGCAAGGGGTCCGCGGTGCGGCAGCCCTTGCGCGGGGCTAGCTCTTCGGCGCGCGGCCGGGGCGGGCGGCTTTTGGCTTTTGGCAGTCGCTGCACAGCCCGTACATCTCGTGCTTGTGGGCGCGCACCAAAAAGCCGTAGCGCTTGGCGATTTTGTCTTGCAGCGCTTCGATTTGCGGCTCCTCGAACTCGATGATCTTGCCGCATTCGAGGCATACCAAGTGGTCGTGGTGCGCGTCTTCGTCGGACAATTCGTAACGGGTGAAGCCATCGCCGAACTTGTGCTCCTGGACGACGCCGCTCTCGCTCAACAGCTTCATCGTCCGGTAGACGGTCGCGTAGCCGACGCGGGCGTCGACCGCGCGGACGAGCTTCAACAAGCTGTCGATCGTGATGTGCTCGTGCTGCTCGAAGAACGTATCGATGATCAGTCGACGCTGCTCGGTCGAGCGCAGGCCGCGCTTGAGCATGTAGTCGTTGAGCTCTTGCCGCAGCCGCTCCTGGTCGGGCGGACGGGGTTTGGCCTGGGCTTTGGTCGTTTCCCCGCTCTTCATCACGGGCCTATCTATCCCCGCCGTATGGGGTCCGGTCAAGGGTCGCGCCGAACCGCCGTAAAGCCTGATGTTTCACCATGTAGCGGTGCGCCTAGTTGCGGCCCCAGTGGCCAGGCGAGGCAATCCGCTGCGAGCAGTCGCGGGGCAGCCGAACCACCTGTTGGCCGTGCTGGCACTTGGAAAGCGTTGGCGTTCGGGCGCTACGGTTTGGGGACACGCAAGGTCCTGCTGATCATTGCCGCACCGTGCAACGGATAGAGTAGCGCTAGCAGGTGCAGGTCCGCCGGCCCCAACGCTAGCTTACCCAGCGCTCCGGCGGGCGGGTGTCCGGTTGCGAACAGGATCGCCAGCAGAGCGGTTATCAACAGACTGGTCGGAATCGGCAAGCCTTCGAAGTATTTTACTTTGCCGCGAGCATCGCTGAGCGTTTCCGCTGTCACGTTGTAGCGAGCGAGGCGACTGATGCCGCACGCGACGAACGACAGCAGGCACACTAGGTCCCAAGCGCCGCGTAACCCCACCGCAAAGCCCATCACCGCCGGAGCGACTCCGAACGAGACGACGTCTGCCAAGGAGTCCAGCTCGCGACCTAGCGCCGAAGCCTCGTTGCGTAAACGCGCGATCCGCCCGTCCATGACGTCGAAGAACAGCGCGACTGGCAGCAAAGCAAACCCAACCCAGAACGACGGCGTGTCGCGGTCAGTGCAGAATCGCAAGAACGCCAATATTGCCGCCATGCCTGCGACCCCGTTCAACAGCGTCAGGACGTCCGCGGCGTGAAAGCTGCGCAGCATCGAGAAATGTTGGGGACGAGGGATGGGCCGGGACATTTCAGTTCGGCATCCTTGCATCTAGCGTGCCGCGCCGCACGTCGTGCGAGCAGACGAGCAGTCTTGATCCGTTGTCGGGGCCCTGCGCGAGGGCGGCCCCAGGAAGGGGTCCGGCAGCGGGATCGGGATCGGTCTCGGCAGGGGCTTCGGGCAAGCCAGAGGCGGGGCCGGGCTCGCGCAGGGCCTTTCTCGGACTCGACGCGGAGCCGGGTATTTCGGTATCGGTTGCGGGCTTCGGCCC
>JBBRMI010000049.1:0-41192 GCA_038230915.1 Polyangiales bacterium
CCACGCGCCACCCACGTGGGTCGCGTCCTGACATTCCCGCCAGCCTTCCAGGTCTCCCTCAGCTGATTGTCGCGATCGTAGACGCGGCCCTTGGCCGCGCCTACGATCGCGCTTTCGGCCCATTTTTCGCCGCGATCTAGCCTAGCAAACGGCACCAGACCGCACCGACTTAAGCCCGCGTGACCGGCGCGTTTTTTCCTGGGCGGCTCCATCCCAGAGGGTATTCAGCCATGCTCGAGCGGCCAATAAATGCGGAGCAAAGTGCGGGCTGGACAATCCTCGAGCAGAGCCGAGACGGCGCCGTCGGCGGTTCCGCGCCGCAACACCAATGGACGCTCTAGCCCCGTCCCGAGATCGGTCGCGCTGGCGAACGCCGCAGCGGCGCGCTGCCCGAGGCCGACGACGTCGAGCGCCGCTTGCCGGGACGAATAGCGACTCATCAAGCTGACTTGAGCAAACGCCGATGCGCGATGACCCTGCGCGGCACGCGCGGCCTCGAAGGTGCGGAACACCGCGCCCTCGACTCGGTAGCGCGTGACGCCGTCGACCTCCAAATGGACGTCGCCCGGGACGGGGATTTGCGCCCCGAACGGCTCGAGCACACAAAGGCCGCCCGGCGCGCCCTCGACGGTTTCGACGTAGCGCAGCAAGTTACCGTTGGCCGACACGCTGCGTTCACAAGCGTAGTCCCAGCGCCCCCTGTGGTTCGCCGCCGGGTCGGCCAGGCGAATCAGTGAGTGATTCCGCTCCAAATCCGCTGGCGCGTCCGAGGGGTGGACTAGCGGTAGCCGCTCGACGCTCCACGTCGCGCCCTGCCTCGTGGCGCGGACGAGCGGTTGAACCGCCACCGAACCGCTGCCGCCTTTCCACGGGAACGAGACGGTATCGATGCTGAGGTTGGCGCCGGTCCAATCGATCACGTTGAAGGAGGGCCAAAGACGCGCCGCGTTCTGCGTTGCGCCACCCGACCAACGCTGGGCCGTGCCGCAGCTGCCGGCAGACACGATCAGTACGTCACCGTGACCGGCAACGGTGCCGTCCAGCAAGCGCGACGTGGCGTAGTGTTTGTGGCCGTGTAGCACCAGCACCGCGCGACCGAGCGTGTGCAGGGTGGACAGCGCCGTGCCGGCGCCGAGCGCGGTCATCGTGAGCTCTTCGCGATCCGCGTTCGCCACCAGCGTGGGCAGCGCATGCTCGATGCTCCAGCGCAGCCAGCGCGGCGTATTCTCTTCGACCTCGATCAGTCCCAGATCGGTGATGGGCGTCGGCACGAGGTGGTGGTGCAGCAGGAACAGCACGGGATTGTCGTCGTCGGCGCTGGCGATTTGCGCGGCGGCGGACAGCAGGTCCTCTTGACGGAGCGCACCTCCGGCGCTCAAAAAACCGTGCGGCAAATAGGTTGAGTCGTAGGCGACGACCCAGAAATTTTGCCCGTGCAGCGACTGCGGCAACACGGCCGACAGGAACGGCGTGGTGCAGCCGTGCACCCAAGCCCGCTTGCCGAGCGCTTGCTTGAGCGCGTGAAAGAGCCGCTCGTCGTGCGGACCGAACAGCCCGCCGCGCCGACGGTCATGATTGCCCGGCAAGATCACCGTCGGCGGCTCGCCGCCCAACGCGCGCCCTATGCCGGTGAACAACTCCAGGAATCGCGTCGTTGCCAGCCGTGAGTCGACCGTCGAGCTGTCGAAGACGTCACCGGTAATCGCGATCAGATCGACGGGGCGATCCCAGCGCTTGCACACGTCACGTAGGGCGTGGACTAGCCCATCGAAAATCGACTCCTGCTCGGTCGGGTTGAACAGCAGGTGCAGGTCGGAGAGATGGAGAATTAGCCCCAAAAGTAAACTGAACGTACTTCCACTGGTCCGAGCGTCGCAAGCCCGCTCTCGATTGAACCCCTAAAAAAGGCGGCGCCTCCGCTGGCTCGCTCCAGGTTCGGCACGCAAACGTCACGTTCGCGCGTGGCCGAAGCGCTCGTTGGCCCGGCGCGCGCGACACGTCGTAGTCTCCAGCTCAGAAGAGGGAGGCCAGGGATAGCTGCGTGCGAGTGTTGCGCGCCCGGTTGGGCTTGCCGCCGCCGCCGGTATTCGGTGTGCCGCCGCCGGCGCGGCGCCTGGCGTCCCGTGGCCTTGCTCCTGCGCGAGCCCGCGTGTTGGAACAAGTAGCAGGCTGCTCCAAGCGCTTTCGATACCCAATGCTTCATCTACGGTCAGCGCTCATTGCGAATGCGTCTTTGTGGGTGGCCGTGGGCTATCCCTGAGCGGCCCGTGCCGACAATGCTCGCGGTCAGCTGATCGGCGCGTTCGACGACGCCCGCCGATAATGGCTTAGTGGGCGACTCGACGAAGCTCGTGCCAAAGATCTGCGTCGCACGGCGTCGGCGTGGGCGTTGGTCTTCCCGCGGAGTGGCCAGCCGAGTCCCAACTGCGCGGTGCAGAAGCTGGAGATTGGTGGCACCGCCTTACCCGGGCGACGCCACTGAGTAGGAAGATGGCCAAATTCCTAGGTGCCGGCTTACCTGGGCCGCCGGCGACTGCGCTCGGGTGGCTACTAGCTCTGGCGTGCGTCATCGGCGGTTGCTACGGCGAAATCCAAGGCGACAGAACCGGATCCCCAACCGCGCCGGCTCCGGGCGGCTCGGTCAAAGGACTGCCCGAGGGGCAGGCCGCACAGACCGCACTACCGAGCTCCGGGCTGCGACGCTTAACGCAGGAGCAATACAAGAGCTCGGTGACCGACCTATTGGGCGACAATCTGGACCTCACGCTTTCGTTGCCCGCAGACCAGGTGGCGGAAGAGGGCTTCGAATTCATCAGTGTCGGAGCCTCTCAGGTCACCACCTCGGGTCTCGGCATTCAGCAGTACGACGCATTCGCCCGCGCGCTTGCCGGCCAAGTTTTCGAGGACGTGACGCATCGAGAAGCGTTCGTCGGCTGCACGTCGGCCGCTTTGAATGACGATTGTGTCACGAGCTTTCTCCAACGTTTCGGTCGCTCCGCTTTCCGCCGCCCGCTCAGCGACGAAGAGCTCGCCCGCTATCGAAAGCTCGTCAATCAGGGTCAACTAGAGTTCGACGTTTGGCGCGGCTTGCAGGTCGCGACGACCGCCTTCCTGAGCTCGCCCAATTTTCTCTACCGAGTTGAGGTAGGGTTCGCCGCGCCCCAGCTCGCAGCGACCTATCGTCTCGACGACTTCGAGGTCGCGACTCGTCTGTCGTATTTGCTCTGGAATACGACGCCCGACGGCCAGCTGCTCGACGCTGCGGCGGCGGGGCAACTCGCCCAGCCGGATGGGCTGCGGCAGGCGGCCATGCGCTTGCTGGAGGCGCCGCGCGCCGAAGCGCCACTCGTTCAATTCTTTTCGGAATGGCTCGGATTCAAAAACTTGGATCAGCTGCCGAAGGATCATTCGGTCTTCCCTGAGTACACGGACACGCTTCGGCTGGCGATGCGGCAGCAGTTCGAGCGGACGATCGCTGGAGACTTCCTGCGGGCCAATCGCAGCTTGATGGAGATTTTTTCGACGCGCGACACCTACGTCAATTCCGAGCTGGCCAAGCTCTATGGCCTTCCCGCCATTACGGGCAGCGAGTTCGTCCGCGTGACACTCCCCGGTGACGGCCCCCGCGCCGGGCTCCTGACTCTGGCCGGGTTCTTGGCTGCCAATTCGCGAGCCACCATGACGTCGCCGACATTGCGTGGGCGCTTCATCAGCGAACGGTTGCTGTGTCGTCCGATCGCTCCGCCGCCTCCCAACGTGAAGACGTCACTCCCGCCGCCGCCGGCGGATGGGCACATCGAAACCATGCGCGAGCGGTTGACACGCCATGCCACCGATCCCGGCTGTGCCGCCTGTCATCGGCAAATGGATCCATTCGGCCTCGCACTCGAACACTTCGACGGCATCGGCGTCTACCGAGAGCTCGACCAAGGCCAGCCGATCAATACCAGCGGTGAGCTCGACGGCGTCGCCTTCGATGGCGCGATCGGGCTTGGCGCGCTGCTTGCCCGGGACCCGCGTGTCGCGAGCTGCGTGGGCAGGAACTTGGCTCGTCATGCCTGGGGGCAGGCCGAAGGATCTGACGAAAACTGGATTTTCGACACCCTCAGCCAGCGCTTCGCCGACTCGGCTTACAGCTTCAAAGAGCTCGTGCTCGATTTGGTGACGCACGACAGCTTTCGCTTTTCAGGAGGTCCGCGGTGATTTTGATTCCACGCTTTCGACTCAGCCGGCGCACTGTGTTGCGTGGGGCAGGCGCCTGTCTTGCGCTTCCTCTGCTCGACGCGATGCTTAACGAGTCCGGGACCGCGCTGGCGCAAGGCGCTCCTTTGCCCAAGCGCCTAGGGGTGTTCTTCTGGGGCAACGGTGTCCGTCCGGATCGCTGGCGTCCGAGCGGGGGAGGCAGCGATTGGACGCCTTCCGAAGAGCTCATGCCGCTCGCCCACCTCAAGCAGTCCGTCAGCGTACTCAGCGGGATGGAGGTCAAGTTCGACGGAACCGCGCATCATCGCGGTCGTGCGGGAATTCTGTGCGGCGCCTATGACATGAACGCAGGGATGTACGGTCAGGTTTCTGGGCCCTCGATCGATCAGGTGGCAGCCACGGCGTGGGCTGGGCAGACACCATTTCGCTCGATCGAGGTGGGCATCTCGATGCGCGCCAAAGGTGGCGTCAACGCCGATCGAGCCTCGGGCGGCACGGCGTGGTCCGGGCCGAACCAGCGAGTACCGGCGGAATTCTCGCCAATGGCGCTGTTCGAGCGGCTGTTTGGCAGTCAATTCAACGGCGACCAGACCGACGAACAGGCGAAACGCGAGCTGATGCTTCGGCACAGCATCCTGGACACGATCACCTCCGACGCCCAAGCGCTGACTCAGCGCGTCGGTGCGGCCGACAAGCTGCGTCTGGAAGCGCACCTCGATGGCATTCGCCAGCTGGAGCAGGCACTTGCTTCCGCGGATCGAGCTTGCATCAAGCCCGACGTCAGTGGCGACCCCGCCGTCGACCTCGGGCATGAAATGCTCGATGAGCGCAACGAACTGCTCGCCGAGATCATGTCGCGCGCGCTGGCTTGCGACCTGACTCGGGCTTTCAGTTACGAGTACACGGGTATGCAGGCTGACACGATCTTCTGGCAGATCGGCGCAACCGAAGGCTCCCACGTGATGACCCACGACGACCGCAACCTGCCAAACATGCTCGAGCCGCAAACCGAGAAGGTGCACCAGTCGGTCGTGTTCATCATGGGACATTTCGCCAAGCTCTTGGACAAGTTGCAGGCGATCGTCGAAGGCGACGGAACGTTGCTCGACAACAGCTGCATCATGGCTTGCTCGGAAGTGAACGACGGTACGGCCCACACCTACGACAGCATGCCACTATTGATCGCCGGGCGCGCTGGAGGATCGCTGAACAGCGGCATCCACTACCAGGCAGACCATGAGAATGCGACCAAGGCGTTGCTGACATGCCTCAGAGCCGTGGGCCTCCCGCTCGATTCTTTTGGCGTTGCGGAAGGTCACGTCAGCGAATCCATCGGTGCGCTCGAAGCGTAGCGACAGCAAGGTACGAAGGATTGAACATCATGCTTGGAAGTTTTCAATGCGCAGAGCGAGACGAGCGTATCGGGCGTTCAACGGGCTCAAGCAAGCTGCTCGGCAGTAGCCTGATTCTCTGTGCGACTTTGCTGGCTTCGTGCTCGTCCGACTCGAACGCGCCGTCGGTCACGATCGGTGGTACCAGCTTCGGCGTCGGCGGCGCAGGCGGCGCGGCGACCCCGAATGGTGGCTTCGCGACGACCGGGGGCGGCGGGGCGAGCGGCAGCGGCGGCGGTCCAGCGGGAGGCAGCGGCGGCGGACCAGCTGCGGGAGGCAGCGCCGGCGGACCAGCTGCGGGAGGCAGCGCCGGCGGACCAGCTGCGGGAGGCGCGGGCGGAAGCGGCGGCATGATGCAGGCGTGCGGAACGCCGCAAGTGTTAGAGCTCTCGTCGACGCGACACACCGCGCATCCGTTGGGAAGCTCGCAGGCGGCCAACGGATTTTACGAGTACCTGCCACCAGGTTACGGCGACAAATGCCCGAGGCCGCTCTTGGTCTTCTATCCCGGCAGCGGCGAGCTCGGTAACGGCAACGACGAGCTCAAGAAGCTCTTGGCCCACGGCCCACCCAAGCTGATCGACCAAGACCTGTGGCCCAACGACCGCCCGTTCGTCGTGCTGTCCGTTCAGCATGCCCAGGGCTGCACCAGTGCCGACAACGTCGACGCTTTTCTGGCCTATGCGCTCGCCAATTACGACATCGATCCGAATCGCATCTACCTGACGGGGCTCAGCTGTGGCGCCGTCCGCAGCTGGGACTACATCGGAAAGTACGGCGGGCAGCGCGTTGCGGCGATCGTTCCGATCTCAGGCGACGGCCGAACGGCGTGGACCAACGCGGGTTGCGACCTCGGCCAATCGGCGATTTGGGCATTCCACGGCGAGGCCGACATGATTGCGCAGCCGGCCGGTTCGATCGAGCCGATCACCCATCTGATGACTTGCCCGATGCCCCCGCGCAAGGAAGTCAAGCTGACGACTTACCCCGGCGTTCCCCACGATTCGTGGACGATGACCTACGGTCTGAGCGCCGGAAACGACATCTACAGCTGGCTGCTCAGCAAGAGCAAGTAGCGGTCGTCGAGGATCAACTGCTGCGCTTGCCGTCCGGAAGCGTGGACACGGGCACCACGCAACTCGTCGATAATAGAAGTTGAGGCTGCGCCGAGTCGGGAGCGGCGACGGTCCGAGTCGGCCCGTCAGCACACTCGCCGCCTACGCCATGATTTCTGGCAAGGGCCCGGTAGCGGGATCAAGGCCGCCCTTGCCGAAGTCGTTGGTGGGAACGCCGCTGGCGGTTGCCAGGCTGCTGTAGAAGTCGCCCAGCGTCCGGGTGTGGTTTTCGTAGCGAAAAAAGCGGCCATCCGCTTTGAGGGCCCCACCCGCGTTGCCGAGCACCACGACTGGCCATCCGTCGTTGAACCCGCGATGATGGCCCCCCGGCGGCGTGCCACCGCTGTCGCTCAGCATCACGATCGTCGTGTTGTCGAGCACGGTGCCGTTGCCTTCCGGGATCTTGGACCAGGCCTCCGCCATCCGCGCTACCTGACTGGCAACGAAGGACATGATGAGGGTCATCGCGTCGGCGTAGTCGACCGGCGTAGTCGGATGGCCGTGATAGTCGAGCGGCCCCTCCGATTCGAATCGCGTCCCTTTGGCCAAGCGATCCCACAGCGGGCTGCTGTGGGCGTACCCACAGCCGAGGGACACACCCACAACTGGTGTCATCCCGCACGCCACCGCCAAGATTGCCATCTCGTTCATCGCCATCACCCTGTCCTCGATCATGGCGATCTTCCCGGGCGCCGTCGGGGCCGAGCAGCTTACTGGCGAGACTGACTTCAGGCGCTTGTCATAGTCCTCGAGGGTGGCCGTGTAGTGCTCGACCGTTCGCTGCTCGGTGGGTGCCAGCGCACCGTTCAACACCTTGAGACGCGACAGCACTGGAGCAATCATCAGCGCGCGACGTTTGGCCGTGTCGGCGAAAACGTCGGGGCTAGTGTCCGCGAACACCTTCCTGAACAATGTCGCGGGCTGGATGATGTGCGGTAGCGGACGACCCGGACCACTGGCGAACACGACCGCTTCGCTCTCACGGTCGCCAGAATAGAGGTTTCCGACGCCCCAGTTCAGCGACTTGAACACCGAATTGGCGCCGAGCTTACCGGCCAAGTACTGGTCGATGGTGATCCCGCCTGGACTGACGTCGCCCTGCAGTCCAGACAGAGCTCCGTAACCCGTCGAATGCTCGTAGTTCACCCGGTTTGCCAGGTTGTCGATGATCAGCGTCCGGTTGCGGTAGGGGGCGAGCGGCGCGAGAGCTTTGGGCCAAGGAAAGTCGCGCATGTCCGGGATAGCGCTATTCCCGAGCTCTTTACCCTGAGGCGTAACGAGCTGGGTGGGAAGCCCATTGCTCCAAAGGACGAACACGACGCGCTTCGGAGCGGGCGTGCCCTGCGCGTGCAGCAACGCGTTGTTGGCAATCGACGCGAGGAGTAGCGAACCGGTGCTCAAGCCAATGCGCTGGATAAACTGTCGTCGCTTGATGGGATTCACTGGGGCGGCTCCTTGGTTCGGTACAGGAACGAGTCTGAGGTCAAGAGTGCGTTGACGAGCGCGACGTAGCTTCCGCCGGCGTCCTCGTATGCCTTTTGTGCGCCGCGCAGGCTGCAGGCATCGGGCACGGTTTCCTCACGCCCGAAGAGGTAGCGCGCGTTCTGGCGGATGAAGCAGAACTCGCCGTCCTGCCAGCCGGATAGCTTCGTCGCCAGCTCGGGGATGCCTTTCACGGGTCCGTCGATCGTGCCGGTGCCGACGACGGCGCCGGACTCGTCGACAGGTTGCCCGTGATCCAACGTGCGAGTCCGTCCAACGTCGTCATGACCTTCGAAGACCAAGCCCATCGGGTCCATGAACCGGTGACAAGCGTTACAGCTGGCGTCTTTGGCGTGCAGCTTCAGCTTCGCCCGCATAGGTAGCGGGTCGGGGGGGAGCACCGGGACGACACCGATTGGTACCTCCGGGATAGATTGACACTCGATGTTCTCGCGAATCCAACGCCCGCGCTGCACCGCCTTGTTCTCACCGGTAAAGGTGGAAAGGTTCAGCATGAAGAAGGGCATCGACAGAAAGCCCGCGCGGTTGTCAATGTCCAGGGTCCTGCTGTCGGCGTACTCAAGGCCGACTCCGTAGCTGGAGCGAAGCAGATCCCACGACTCAAAGGTGCGGCCGTGAATGATAAAGCGATGAGAAGTGAGCGCCGTCTTCCAAAAATCCTTCTCGCCGTTGGTTTCGAGCCAAAGCTGGATGGTTGCATCCGGATCTCGAGGTCCCTGATCAATGGGATTAAAGTAGCCTTCTTTCGAAGTTCTATCGATTGCGACCTGGTCCTTCGTCGGTACGCGATCCCAACCGAGGTATTCCTTCATGAACCGGTAAAAGCGTGAAGTACCCTTCGTCGTCGAGCCGACATAGCGCATCACTTGGCTCTTGACGTCATCAAGGGAGGTCAACTTCCCGTCGCGCGCGGCCGCCTGCAGTTGGTCGTCCGGCGGGGCATCGGCGAGCGTGTACGAGATGGCCGAAGCGAGTTCCCAGGGCCCCAAACGCATGCGTCCGTGGGCGTCCGCGGGGCCTTCGCCCACCTCTGACCGGTACAAGAAATCAGGCGACATCAGCATGGTCGCGACGGCAAGCGCCACCGCCGCCTGCCGACCACCCTTCAGCGCGCCGAGGTTGTCAGTGGTGAGCTTCGCGTACGTGGTCACCTCGTCCGCAGTGACCGGCCGCCGGAACAGCGTCGCGCCGAGTTGCTGAACCGTCTTCTTGACGCAATCTGCAATCCCATCACCCGCCAGCGTTGATGCGATGCAGCCCGCCTTGTCGGCCTGCACGAGTTGGCCGGCGACCTGCTCCGCGGCCGTGAAAGCCGCTCCGAGCTCGTCGTCCGTCATCGTGTACGAGCGGGCCAGCGTCGGGTACCGATCGGCTGCCGCGATGTAGCCGAAGGGCAGGAAGACCTTGCTATCGGGTTGCGAGCCGAGCGCTGCCGCCACGGTATTTCTGTACTGGTCGTTCGTCAGTCGCACGAGGCGCGCCGGGATGGCACCGATGTTGGCGCCTGCGCACTTCAGCTCAGCCGAGCCGAGTTGGTTTCCACCACTCGGTAGCGGGGGCTCGCCGATGCCAGGCTGCGTCACGTCGCCGGGCTTCGCAACGTCACCGCTGCTGCCCGCACTACCGCCAACGCCGGCACCAACACCCAGGCCGCCAGCGCCCGAGCCGCTCGTCGGTCCGCCGACTCCGTTCGCCGCTCCGAGCCCGGGGCCGCCAGGCCCTGTGCCAGAAGAGCCGTCGAGGAAACCCGTGCAGGCGCTGGTTAGCAGGACGCCGAGCAACCATGCGTTGAGCTGCAGGGCAGAAACGCTTCTACTCAGAGTGTGTTCCCGTAGGTGTTCCTCCGACGTTCGATATTGGCTCATTCGTTCAGGCTCCTCGGGCAGGCAGACTTAGCGACGGACCGGCTATCCGCGGGGTACTTCACGGGCGTCTGCAGAGTCAGTGGCAAGCCTGCGCGAAAAACGTGCTGACGATCTGCCGAGTCGTCGTCGAAAAGTCGTCGCGACCGGCAGAAACAGCGGCGCGCAAGAAATTCTCGGCACCAGTCGCAGCGCCGGCGCCACCGAAGCATCTTGTCGAGGAATCGCCTGCTACCGCGCGGGGAATTTCGCACACCCCAATCTGAGGGCACCGCGTGAAATTGACGGCACCGAATCTTCGCCTGGCTGCCCCTGTCCCTGTCCTCGCTCGCGAAAGACCGCGCTGTTCGGCACCTCAAACGGCTGCCCGTCCCTGGCGCTCCCCTCCCGTTGTTGGTGCCGCAATTTTTTGTTCGCGCGCTCCTGCGCACGCGGCGCCGCGCGCGGCAAATGCGGCGACAAAGCGATCGCCCCTTGGCGCGCCGGGATTGAGTCGATAAGAATTAGCCAGTGCCCACGTATTCGGCGGAGCGAGATACGACCCGCTTCGCACTGTGGGCCGCTTTTTCGCTGGCCTGGTTTGCCGCGTTGACAACGCGGCCGCTGTTGGCGCAGCCATTGGGCCCAGAGCGGTCCGAGAAGCCCTTGATCGTGTTGCTCTCGGCCGGCGACCAACGTTGGGTCGACAACCTGCACGAGCTGTTGGAGAGCGAAGGCGACGCCCGTTCCTTAGTGCTCAACGCCCCGAGCGGTGAGGCAGGAATTTCGCCAAATGGACTGCTCTCACTGGCGACATCGTCGGGAGCCCTCGCCCTGTTGTCCTTGCGGGCAGATCCCGGCCTCACTCTCTATATTGCGGTCCCCGCTCGCGCGATCGTTTACCGGCGGCGGTTCGAGCAAGCTTCCGAAGAGGCAACGCGGCTGGAGCAGGCAAGCTTGGTTGCGCGCTCGGCGCTACGAGCACTGCTCGAGGGACAAGACCTGACGCTCGAGCAGCTGCCACCTCCGCGCACACCAGCCCCGAAAGTGAGTCGTTCTCCGGCGGCAAACAACCACAGTCCGCCGAACGTGGAACCGCGCACGCCAATGGGTGCGTTTATTGGCGCGAGCATCGGCCAGTACGCGAGTCGCATGCCTTCGCTCGGACTCGACTTCGGAGTACTGCTGAGACTCGGGAGAGGCTCGCTCCTGGTCAGCTACGAGATTCAGCGCCTGCCTACACTTCGCGGACAGGGCGTCGAGGTTCGACTTGCGCGTCGCCCCATCCGCCTCGGCCTGGGCTATCATGCCGTCATGTCTCGTTGGTCACTCGGCGCCGAGTTCTTCGGCGTTGCGGATCTGGTGTCGCGTTCCACCCTGAGCGTCAACAGTGACTGGGTGCGAACTCCAGACACCACGAGCCTCGGGCTGGCTACCGGTCTCCGCGGCATGCTGGGCCTTCATGTACTCGGTCCGCTCTTCCTCACGCTCAGAGCCGGCGTCGAGGCCGCCTGGTACGCGCCACGGGTCCGTGTGGGCGAGCAGACGCTGGTGGAGCCGTGGCTATTTCGACCGGGCTTGGAGCTCGGCACCAATGTGGGGGTGTGGTGACCACCAAATCGATGGCACCAAAAACTTCTCGCCTCACCACGGATCAGGTGAGTGCAATTTCCGATCCCCCTTCCGAATTTCGGGCGGAGAGCGAGCTGATGCGCGCTGTTTCCAGCTTTGATATCGACGCCCAGACCCAGCTGGTCCAGCGACTTCAACACCGCGTGAAAGCGGTAGCGCGAGCGGTGCTGCGTGACATGGGCGACCTGGAGGACGTGACGCAGACTAGCTTGCTCCAGATTCTCCGTTCGGCGCACACCTACCGTGCCGAAGGGCCGCTCGAAAGTTGGGCAGACCGGATCGTCGCTCGGACCGCCTACCGCGCGCGAAAACGCGAATTACGCTTTGAAGGCTTGCTGGATCGCGACGCCAACGATCCTGCAGATCGAGGTTCAAACGCGGAAAGCGCGACGATGGTGGAAAGCTTCCACGAAGCGCTCGGACAATTGCCTGAGCACGTTGCAACGCTGTTGGTGTTGAAGCACGTCGCCGGGTACACGGTTGAAGAAATCTGCGAGATGACGCACGCGACGACCGACCAGGTCAAGAAACGTCTGGTGAAGGCCAACCAAACGCTCCGGCGACGAATGCGCGGGGATGGTGTGATCGGCCTCGTGCTTCGAAAGGGGGATGCGTGAGTCGCGTTGAGTGCGAGCGCTGGACGGGCCTATTCGATCGGCAAACCGTCGAGGACGCGCTCGACGCGATCGAGACACAATTTCTCGCGTCACACCCTCGCGGCTGCGCGGAGTGCGCGGCTGAACTAAGGACCTGGCAGGGTTTGGTGCAGCCCAATGAAGGCCGCATCTCGACTGCCAGCGCGCGCGCACTGACGCTGGAGCTGCGCGATCGAATCACTTTCGAGTCGACTGCGAAGGCGACGAAAACGTTTCGGCGTGCTTCCTCATGGTTGGCTCCCGTCGGTGCCTTGACGATGGCAGCCGCGCTGCTGATTTGGTGGGGTCTCCGGCAAAAGTCGCAAGACCTGGCCGTTTCGGCTCGTGTGGTGCTGGTGCAAGGCGCCGGCGGCGAAGTCGCAGTCGGACAAACCCTCCAACAAAGCGCACAGCTGCGCACTCAAGCGGGGACTGTCTGCCTCGACCTGGCCGGCGGCGTGAGAGCGTGTTTGGCACAGGCGGGTCGAGCCACGCTCGAGACGCTCGAGGAGCCACGCCGAACCTTACGGCTCGAGCAAGGGCTGTTGCTGCTCCGGCTTGCCCATCAGCCGATAGGTCACTCTGTCAGCGTCGTCACGCCCGAAGGACGCGTGACCGCCATCGGAACCGTGTTCTCTGTCGAACGCTCTTCGACGGGTGCCGTGGTGCACGTCAGCGAAGGTAGAGTCCGCGTTGAGCCGTCGCGCGGCGAGCCGCTCACGCTGGCTGCGGGCGAGAGCGTCAGTTTGCCAAGCAGCCTGCGCGCGCCGTTTGTGCCGAACGCAATCGAAACGGAGCTCGCGAACCTGGCGGGGGCTCTGATCACGGCACGAACGACGGCAGAGCCGCCCGCGGGCGGCGATGGATCGCCCGAGCCGAGTGCCGCGCCGGCGCTCAGATCGTCCAGCACCTCGAGCAGTCCGAGCTCAGCTCCGTTCAAAGTGGCCTCCGCCCAAGACAAACTTGAAGAAGCGCGCGTGCTGCGCAAAAGCGGTCAGCATCTAGCTGCACTGCGCGCATTCGATGCCATCGCCGCCGCCTATGGGCGGCAGTCGTCCGGGCGCACCGCGTTGGTTTCCGCGGCGGATCTGGCCTTGTCGCAGCTGGGTGATCCGGGCGGCGCTCTCGGGCGGTACAATCGCTACTTGGCCACGGGCGATCCAGCGCTCGCCGAAGAGGCGGCTTACGGCAGGGTTCGCTGCTTGCGTGCCCTCGGTCGCGGGCTCGACGAGCAGCATGCGATTTCGGACATGTTGCGTGACCATCCCCGCGGAATGTACGCGCCCGCGTTGCGCGCGCGCCTCCAAGCTCTCGATGTTCAGCACAGCCAGTAGGTCGCTCGCCGTCCCGTTGGTCTTCGCGCTAGTGATCGGCGCCTGTCGACTTCGCTACGATGATGTGGCGGCGCTCGCGGCCAACCAGTCCGCCGGTGGCGCCGCGCGTAACTCGGGTGGGAGCGCCGGCACTCTTCCCGAGGCGACGGGCGGCGCCGCGGACGTCGGGGCCGCTGGAGGAAGCCTCGTACCCTGTGTGCCCAGCCCGATCGATGTCCTCGGGACCTGGTACGCTAACGGTGACACGGCCAACGACACGGTGTGTTCCCCGCTGGGAGCGAGCAGCCACGGCCAAGTTCCCTACGGGCCGGGCGTTAGCGACCTCGCTTGGCAGTTTCGGTCCGACCAAAAGAGCCTCTCGGGAGACCCGGACTTCGTTTCGCTGACCGCGCTTCGTCCCATTTCCTTCACGGCTATCAGCGTTGACGCGGTGGTACAGCGTACGACCTTCAACGAGTATGCCGGCTCCAATCGCATGATCTTCGCAGATGATTTTGGTGAGTTCAGCTTTGCCTCGGTACGCGTCGCGCTCTACCTGCACGAGAACCATAACGTTTTTTTTCGAATCGAAAACGTCGCGCAAGACGCCACGCAAGAGGCGTTTTGTTCGTTCGGTCAGCTCACGCAGGATCAGTGGACCCGCTTGACCGGAACGTGGGATGGGGCCGAGGTGGCGTGTTACCTCGACGGGCAATTGCTCGAGACGAAGCCCTTAGCGGTGGTCGAGCCGATCCAACTCGCGAGCGCCGTCGTTGGTGCCAATTTTCCAGGTGACATCGACGGATTGCGGCTTCTCACACGTGCGCTTACCGCGGACGAAGTCGCGGCGGGTTGGCCTTAGACGCCCAGAGGCGCCCCGCGGAGCGAGCCTCAGCCGGCTTGCGTGGGCGGTGCCGCCCGACGACGCGACGAAAGTGATCGGCTCAGCCTCTGGCCGTTCGGTTGAACGGTTCGAGGTTGTACGCTTGACGTAACACGTCAAGCGTGGCACGCTGTTGCCCGTTGATTCGGTCGTTCGCGGACAAGAAGACGTCGACCCTGTGGTCAGGGTCAGCAGTGGCTGCCTTTCGAGCATTCAGGGCTCAGGCGGAGCGCAAACTCGCGATTCTTGAGGCGGCAGGCTCGCTCGATGACTTGCGTGGGCTGCCTGGAAATCGACTCGAATTGCTTAAGAGCGACCGCAAGGGGCGTCACTCGATCCGGATCAATGATCAATGGCGGCTGTGTTTCCGCTGGCACGAAGGTGACGCATTCGACGTCGAAATCGTGGACTACCACTGAAGGAAGGCGACCATGACCCGAAACAAGATGCGTCCCATTGCCCCGGGTGAGGTTCTACGCGAGCAGCTCGATGAGCTCAGCATGTCGGCGAACGCGCTTGCCACCGCTCTGCATGTGCCGGCCAACCGAGTCACGGGCATTCTCAACGGCGCGCGCATCTTGACGCCGGAGACGGCGCTCAGGTTGGAGCGATTCTTCGAAGGCACGTCGGCGCAGTTTTGGCTGAACCTCCAATCCAACTTCGATCTCCGGAAAGCAGAGCTCGATAGCGGCAAGGAACTGCGTTCGATTCGGTCCTACAAGACCTCAAAGACGGGCTAGCGACTTTGCCGGGGAAAGCCTCCCGCATGCGTTTGCGCCCCAATGGCGACGGAAGCACGCCGGCATCGAGCCGGTCACTGTCGCGGCGCCCCGCCGCGGCGTCGTCCGCAGCGTCGAGAAACAGGTCGAGCGCGGTCGAGTCGGAATCGGCCACCGGCAGAAAGCGCGACGCCTGCGCAAAAGCGTCCGGAGCTGCGTCGACCAAGCGCCTGGCGGTCAAGCCTAGGCGAAGCGAGCCACGCTCGAACTTGGAGACGTGAATGTCGGCCGCAGCATAAGGCCTGGAACATGCTCAGGGTCTCGTCGCACAAGCCAGTCGCGGAGGCTTGGGTAGCAGACCCCACTACTGGTGTGGCCAACGCTATGGACACCGCATCCAGTCAGGGCTAGCGGACGAAAATGGATCGGCGACAACGCAAGCTCGAGGAGAAACGGAAGAAGCGAGAGCTGGTTAAGAAGCGCGCGCGGCTCGAGGCGGCTCGCAGGCCAAGCGACGAGCAGCTTTGGGTGCGGGCGGGCGCTCGCGCTCCGTTCGGGCCGTGCTTCGTGAGCTCCGGCTGGGATGACGAGTCCACGCCCGCGTTGGTGTCCTTGGTGGTCACACGGACGCTGGGGGACGGCGCTCTGCTTCCACACGTGCTGTTGCTCGACCGGACCTGCCTGGGCGTAAAGAACGCCATGCTCGTCTCTCCGATGTCCGACGACGAGCTTGAAGAGCTGGTCGAGCAGGTCGGGGTTCCCCACGATGGCATGGAAGAATGCGAGGTGCTGCTGGCGCAGTCTGTGGCCTTTCATGCCCTCGACTACGCAGCAAAGCTCGGCTTCGCTCCGAACCCCGATTTTCACGAGGCACTGCTCGGGCCACGGCCTGACGAGCTGATGCAGACGCCTTGGGCATCCCCAGAGCGCCCCATCTATTTGTCGGGCCCCGACGACAACGTCCCCTTGGTTCTGGCCCAGCTAGGGAAAGCAGTCGGGGAGAACTACGCGAGCAAGGGCCTGACCGAAGCTCCCGCGTTGGCGGCAGCGATCGACACCGAAGGCAACATGGCAGAAGAAGCTTCTACCTCTAGCGACTGAATCGCACCCAACCGCGACTGGTTTGGGGGGCGCGGGCAGCAACGGACATGGAGGCGCTGGCGGCGCGGCTGATTCGCCTTCATGAGGATGTGAAAGATTTGCAGGTCTGGGATTGGCGGGCGCCCCAGTGGCGACGGAAGCAAGAACCTGCGGCTGGTGGTTCCGAACCCCGCGAAGCGACCGGATCCACCACCCCCGAAGCCACCTGAAATACCTAGAATCGTTCGTCTTCTAGAGCGCGCGCGGGCGTGGCAAGGGATGCTGGAGCGGGGCGAAGCGGCGAGCCGAGCGGAGCTCGCGAAGCGTTCGGGGCTGTGCGCGGTGTACGTCTGCAACATCGTGGCTCTGCTGCGGCTTCACCCGGCCATCTTGGTCGCGATTGAAGGGTTGCAGCCTGGCGGGAATGGCGACGAGGTGACCGAGCGCTGGCTGCGGCCCATCTCGCGGTTGCCGTATGCCGACCAGCTCGTGGCTGTTGGAGGCCGACTGAACGTCGGGGCGCTCGCTGTAGCGTCAGAGGAAGGGTGCGGGTGATGGCGCCCGACTCTGCCGCCGCCGGGGGCCGCGCCCTATCGTCGCACCGCCGAGCCGGGCGATGACCGGGCGGTCAGCTGCGCTGTCGGTGGCGGCGACGTTGCCGACGCTGGCGCCCGCGGTCGCGATCGTTCGGCTGACGCGCTACCCGGGTGTGCCGGAGTGCGTGGCCACCGGTCCAAGGGGGCCGTGCGCGCATCGCGAATGCCGGTACCACGTGGCCCACCGTGGGTACTGGGAGCACGAGGTCGTGCCGACGCGCGACTGCGCGTTGGACGTGGCCAACGAAGGGCCGCACACGCTCGAGCAGGTGGGAGCCGCGTTTGGCATCAGCTTTGAGCGCGTGCGGCAAATTGAGGAACGAGCGCTGGGGCGTCTCAGGAAGAACGCAACACTCAGGAGGCTCCATGGTGGGTCCGCGCGTTGATGATGAAGTGGGTGTTGGCGTCGAGCGCTTTGGCACGAGCATCCGCACGAGCGAGCTGCACTTGGCCGCCATGCGCTGTGCTCGAGACGTCGCCCAGGGACGCGGCGAGCCGCTAACATCCACGTTTCGGGACACGCTCTCCGGCGACGTGGCTCGGCTCCAAGTCTGGCGCCAGCTCCGGCGGTTGTTCCCGGACGTGACCTTGGCCGAGGCGGAACCGTTGCTCGACGAGGTGCTAGTGCCATGACGGACCTTCTCGGCATGCAGCGCGCCGTGCTGCGTTCACTTCGTTCGACTAGCGAGAAAATGGTGCTGCTCGCGATCGTTGACCATTACAGCGAAGCATCACCAGAGCCTTGGCCGTCGGTGCCAACGCTGGCGGCGCATTCCAGCCTCGGGAGGACCGCCGTGCTGGACGCACTGGCCGCTCTTGAGCGTGACGGGGTGATCGCTATCAGGCGCGCGCATGGCCGGCCGAACCGCTATGGCCTATCGCGCCTCGCCAGCGCGCTCGCGCGAGCCAACAGCTCCAATCGACCGCCTCACGGGCGTCGTGCAGAACGAGACGGCGACGGGTGGGCCGCTGAACCCGTCCACGAGGCGGACTGCTTTGGGGAGCAGCCGGCCGCGGCGTGCGACGTTCCGCCTCCAGCGAAGGGCGATGTGGACGTGCGCGACACCCCGGGCGGCGGCATGCAGACCGTCAACGAGCCCACGCTCGCGGCGCCCTTCATGACGGAGGCGCCCGTTCGGCAGGCGGACTGGTGCGCGCCTGACACCAGTCCGTCTGGCGGACGGGACCAGTCCGCCTACCGGACGGGACCAGTCCGCGACGCGGACTGGTGCGGCGTTGACACCAGTCCGTCTGGCGGACGGGACCAGTCTGCCTACCGGACGGGGGTAGTCCGCCTGGCGGACCCGAAGGAACCCATGAAGGAACCAAAGAAGGAAGCCACTGCCGTGCGCGCGCGCGAGGTCACCACGCCCAGCGCCCAGCTCGAGCTGCCGATCGCCGAACGCGCCAGGCTCGCGCTGGACGATCCCCGAGCAGCACAGCGGCTGCGGCCGCAGCATTGGTCTGAAACACGGAAAATCGCAGAGGCATACAGCCGCGCCATTGGCAGCGAACGCCCTTTGTCGGAAGTTGCGCGGGATTCTGGGCTGCGCGCCATCCTGGTATTGCTAGCCGCCGAGTATTCGGTGCCGGATCTCGAATGGATCGCCGACAATGTGCCCAAACAAGCGTGGTGGCGCAGCGGCGACCGGGTGCGTGGGCTAGGCAGCCTGTCGATTGAAGTCGTTTCGCGTGCGCTTGGCGAACGCGATGGGCCGCAACGCACGGCCGAGCGCCGAGCACCGAGCAACCCCGCGAGCGCCGAAGAGCGGCGGATTCATAGGAATGCGTTGTTCGAGAATGCCGCGGCGGGGAGGTATGGTGCGGAGGTGAAGCGCGCGGCAGTGAGCGGCGTTCGGCTCAGGGAGCTCGTGGATCAACTCGAGCATGCGGAACTCGCCGGGGGACTACAACTCGAGTGCGTGCCCGGGTCCCCCGGCGCTGCTAGCGTTGGGAGCGGCCGCGCTCCGTTGCCAGCCCCGGGCCTTGCAAGGGTCCCGCAACCCGAAGCCAGCGCGGCCATCGGGGGTGCGCGCAGCCGGAGATAGCTCCCGGAGGGCTCGCCCACCCCCACGAATTGGGCAAGGGCGCGTAGGTAGTTTGAGCGGGGTAGGGCCGGAGTGGACCCGAGATGGTGGTCGCGCCCCTTGGACCCGTGGCCCGTTGAGGCCGAACTGGACGGCCTGGTCACCTCCCCGGGAGCCACGGCCCTGCGCGCTGGCTTCAACTCTCACGTCTCCAAACCGGTCGATCTAAGCGAGATCATCACTGTGATCGCCAGCGCGTGGCCATTTTCTGCGCGGTTCACGGCCCTCGAACCCCTGAGCCCACGCTATCCAAGAGCTTAAACAGCAAGTCGGGTTCGACCGGTTTTACGAGGTGGTGGTGTTGGGGCAGCAACTACTCCGACGAAATCTCAACGTCCCACCAGTCGACGTTCGACACGCCCGTGCTCGTCACGCCGTGATCCAAGCGCGTGCGCAACGACAATGGGTCAGCACGTTGCTCACTCGTTGCATTCGGGCGGTGAGCCGTACGCAGCCGAACATTCTGGATCGTTGTAACCCCGAGCTGCGCCCCACTGGCGCCTAGTCTTCAAGACTTGTTCGCTACGGAAATGTCAACGATCGTGCGGCGGATCACCATGGTAGTCCGCACAGGCCCAACTACAGTTCGGGTGCCAGGAAACGGGCCAATTGCTCGAGGATGCGGTGCTCGCGGCCGGCGGGCGGCTGCGCGCTGCTCTCACCGATGAGCCCTTGGATGAAGCCGAATACGGCCGCGATGGCACGCGGCGAGTGGGCGCATAGCGCGTTCTCGTAGTTCAAGAACAAGCTACGCATGTCGAAGTTCGGCGAGCCGATGTACGCGAAAGTGTCGTCCACGACCATACCTTTGGCGTGCACCATGCCGTGACGATAATAGTGCACATGAACGCCCGCCGCGCAGAGCTCACGGAGCAGGCTACGCCGTGCCACATCCGCGAGGCGATGGTTCGAGATCGCGGGGACGACGAGCTCGGTGCGCACCCCGCGGCGCGCAGCGAGCACGAGCGCATGCTGCAGCAGCTCATCCGGCACGTAGTATGGGGTCACCAGCGCGATCCGCTCACGTGCGCTGAAAATCGTCGTCAAGAACACGTCATAGATGGTGTCGGTCTCGAAGTCGGGCCCGCTGGGCACGAGCTGCAGGGTCTCTTCGCCGTGCGCGGCGGCGGATTCGGGACCGTTCACCTGCGCCCTTTCCCTGGCTCGCGGGGAGCCGCCGCAAAATTCCCAGTCCGATTCGAACATAGCCAGAGCGTCGGCTGCGATCGGGCCGCTGCACGCCGCGGCGACGTCGCGCCAGCGCGGCTCGCCCGAGGTTTTTGGCTGCGGGCCCATGTATTCCTCGGCCAGGTTCATGCCGCCTGCGAACACCCGCAGCTCATCAAACATGGCGAGCTTGCGGTGGCTGCGCAAGTTTGTGCGCCCGCGGATCGGCGAGTGCCTGAGCGGCATGAACACACGCACCTCGGCGCCGACTGGGCGAAGCACCGCGCAGGCATGGCGCCGCGACCGAATGCAGCCCACGGCGTCGAGGATCACGCGCACGCTCACGCCGTGCTGGGCCCGCTCGGCCAGCGCAGCAATCAGCGCGTCACCCGTGGCGTCGCGCCCGACGATGAACATCGTGAGATCGATGCTGCGCTCGGCGGTTCGGATCAGCTCGAGAAGCCGTGCGTACGCCAGCTCACCCGTGGGCAGCAGCTCGAACGAGTTGCCGGGTTTGGGCTCTGCCACATGCTGCTTGCGGCTGCCCAGGAACTTGCGTTTGCCGAGCACCAAGAATAGCGGGATCGCCAGCCACGGTGCAAAGACGATGGCGAGCAGCCAGGCGAGCGTGCTCTGCGAGGTGCGTTGCGAACCGACCAAGCCCGTCATCGCAACGAAGATGGCGACGGCAGCGAGGACCGCAGAAACATGCGAAGCGAGGTAGCTAAGCATGCTCACATGGGCGGGCGAGTTGGAGGTTGACCCAGGTGCACAGACCCCGAGCGCCGGCGTGCCTGACCACGAAGACGAGCCTGTTGACCCCTCGCGCCCGGGCAAAGCCTTCCACGTCGGCGGGAATGAACCGGGTCAGCACCAACGACGAGGCGAATGCGGCGCCGGTGAGCGGGACCTCGAAGCCCAAGGCGCCGAGTAGGATCGGCGCGGCGTCCAGACGGCGGAGCACTACGGCGATGAACGCAATCAGCAGCGCGAAGTTGGGGAGGATCGCTAACCCGCAGTGTCCGAAGACCCGGATTGGGGAAGTCATGCAGCCCAACTCTGCCCGAATCGGAACGCAAATGGCCCTTCGACGAGCACGGTCCGTCGGGCAGCGACATCTACGCGCATTTATTGATGCGAGAGGATGACCGTGCAGAGGTCGCCTGCGCCGCCGCACTTGACGGTCATCGTTTGCGCTTTGTCGTTCCAGGTACCCGTGCAGGGTTGACGCGGGGTGTCGCCGAGATCGAGCTTGGCATCGATGAAGTTGCCGTTGGCGTCGAGCATCGCGGTGCCGTTGACGGCCGCTTGCTTGCCCTTGGGCGCCGTAGAAACGAAGTGAGCGGCGCATGTCACGTCGTCGCCTTCGATCGATTGTGGGGCGGCCTTGTTCAGCGTGCCGCACATGCCGGCACCATTCTGGACCTTGTACGTGCCGAAGACAGCCGGGCATTGCGCCGCGCTCGCGCCGCCAGCACCGGCTGCCGCTCCGCCCGCGCCGGGCGTGGTAGACCCTCCCGTACCCGCGGTGCCTTGGGTGCCGCCCGCGCTGGTCGTGCCGCCTCCGTTGGCAGCGGAGCCGGCTGTGCCCGCGCGGGCGCCGCCTGTGCTCGTGTCTCCGGTCGACGTGTTGCCGCCGCTAGCGCTGGGGTCGCCGCCGACGGTTACGCCGGGATCACCCGCCAAATTTCCGCTGCCGGACGCACCGTTGCCGTTTACGTCCGAGCCTCCGGAGTCTCCGCAAGAGATGGCAGCGAGCACAATCAACGGACTGGCGACGATGAAGAGGGGGCGAAGCATCCGGGAACCTCCTGGTGAAGAAAACTTTCACTTCTGGCTCCTATTAGTGGGACGACCAATTCGATTTTACGAAGGCGTCTCTGCCGCGGGCCCTAACGACTGCGCACGGGCAAGAACCAGTGCAAAGCCAATCGAATTAGTCCAGGAAGTTACTCGGAGGCGCAGGGTCAATCGTGATGGACGGGAACGGTCAAGGTGATGTCCTGAGCACCAAGCGTACCGGCGAGAACATAGTCGGCAGCGCCGGGGCCTCGATCGACAACGGTCACTCCGGGCAGCACGGATTCGGAGGGTATCGGATACGCGATCTTTTCGCCGGGTTGGACGACAGTTGGCTCGCCGTTGACCGCGCGCTTCGGCAGCGTTAGCGGCACCGAGCAACCATTCACGCCGCTGAGCTGCGGCACCGCACAGACGGTCGGATCGCTGGCGCTCTGCCCTGCAAACACGGATAGGCACGTGCTCGCTGGCTCCGAACGAACCGCTGTGCTGGCTACTTTGTTGGTCACGCGGCAATCCGGTAGTCGTTGTGTAGTCCGCCGAGGATCGGGAAAGCGACTACGGTGGCGCGGGCGCGCTGCGATGGACGCTTTGAGGGAACCGGCATTTGCTGGGCAAGGCCTTGGTGGGGTCTCGCGGAGTTGAAAAAGGCGACGGCGTATTCTTGCAGCACTCGGAGCAGATGGCTGTTGCCGATGATGAGCACGTGGTCGAGACACTCGCGCCTTACGGAGCCCAGGAAGCGCTCGCACACAGAATTCATCAGGGGTGCTTTAACGGCTGTCTTCAACACGCGCATGCCGGCACCCATGGCGACACGGTCGAAGCTGCTCCCGAACTTTCCGTCTCGATCACGAATGATGAATTGAGGAGCGACGCCAAACGGGGTGGCATCTCGGAGTTGCTGAGCGGTCCATTGTTCGGTCGGATTTCTAGTGACCGCGAGGTGCACGACGCGCTTGGTGTTCACGTCCACGATGAAGAAGGCGAAGACTGGGCGAAACCAGATGTCGTAGACTTGGAGGAAATCGCAGGCCCAGACCGTATGATTGCGGAGAAAGGTGAGCCACGGCTGCCGGCGATGTGGGCCTGGAGGCCGCGCGTCGCGCATGTATTTCTGGATAGTGCGTTTGGAAACGGGGATGCCGAGCTTGAGTAGCTCGCCGCGTATCCGCTCGGCGCCCCACAGGCCATTGTCACGCGCCATGCGTCCAATTAGCCCGATGGTGTCTGCGTGAATACGCGGCTTCGGCTTGCTTCTCGGACTTGAGCGCCAACGCCAGAAGAGGCGAAAGCCTTCCCGGTGCCAACGCAGGACAGTGTCGGGCTTGACCAGCAACATCGCGTCGCGCCAACGCGGAACCACGCTGGCCAGCATGACGAGCCAACCGCGGTCCAGTCTCCGGAAGTCAGGCCGTTTGACAGCCCGGGCCGCCACAATGAGCTGCTGGCGCAGCAAGGCGTTCTCCGCCACGACTTCGGCGTGCGAGCGAGTCATGTCAGCGATGAAGCCGGTCACCACGCCTCTCGGCCGCCACGCCGCCAATAGCGTGGCCTTCGCCCGGGTCACCACAGCAGCGGCGCGGGCGCGGATGCGGGCGAGAAGGACGTCGAACACGCCAACAGAGGACCCGACTCGGGCCGATTCTTCAAGACTTGTTCGCTGCGGAAATGTCGACGACCATGCGGCGGACCACTATGGTAGCCAGCACGGGCTTTGGGCGCGTACAGCGTTCTTGCTGCCGGCTCGGCCTCACGCTTCGCCTCGGCCTAAAGCACGCCGCGCGGAACGGACTTAATAGAACATATGCGCGATTTATGGCCGAAGGCGGCCTGGAAGAGCCGCTGACGCTCATCGCTGGTTGCTACCGAAATCCCCATGCTCAAGCGCGCCCTGGAAAAGCGACTGGACGCCGACCGCGGTTCCTGCGCGGTCACGAGGTCGCCTAGAATCGCGGACTCACCTACAACTGACTCCGTTGACGGTCGCCGGGCAGCGCTGTGTCAGTTCGAACGATTCGCTCCACTCGCTTACGCAAGCCGCCGGCGGAACTTCTATGTTCGAGTTGTTCGTGCACTGTTTCGGATCGGTCCAGTTTTCGATCACGTCCACTTCCAACGAGTGCGAGGTCATCGACGTGATGGTCACGCTGAGCAGCGTCGACGGGCAATCAACGAAGTTCGTTGCAAGTCCTCCCCAGGGGACGTCCTGGCGGTGCGCGGGGTTGGCCAGCACGGTACCGAGCTCGGGGCTCGGGATGTTTATTCCGGCGGCATCGTCCACGGAAACAATCGTCCGCTCGTTTTTCTTTGGCCACGCGCGAGCAATTCCGCACCCGTCGGACTTGGGATCGAAGGAGAGCGTATAGAAACCGTTCAGGGGGATACCGTCATCCGAGCCACTTCCTGCGACGCCTCGGGCGTCATGCCCGAGCCCGAACCACCGCTGCCGCCTTTATCGACTTGGCCTCCACAGCCCGCGAGAAGCAACATCACAAGGCCCCACGCCCGCGCCGAAGTTTCGCTCATTCACCCAGGAACGCCGGTGTTTCACCGTCTATTCCCGACGAAGGCGAGGAGACCCTTGCACGATAGATGGCTTGGGGGTCGCGCATGTACTGGCACCTCGAGCTTACCGGGCGATGGGAGCGCAGCCAACGCCCCCGCCTAGGGCGTGCATTGCCAAGCGCTGTGCAGTGATCGACGGCTGCCACAAGTAGGGGTGCGCCAAGAACTCGTAGCGCCCCGGCTCGATGGTCTCTGGGTGGTCCATATAGGGTGGCTGGTCGTTGTCGCCCAAGTCGCCGATGTACGCGTGAATCTGAGTGTTGTAGGCGTCGAACTCGTAGATGCCAGTGGCGAGCAGCTGGCGCTGATCGAGCAGCGTTGCGTTGTTCATCACGAGGTTCACCGGAATGTGGCTGCCGTGCGCGGCGTAGTAGCTGACGGTCAAACCCGTGAGCGTGGTCCAATTTTCGTTGTACTGCCGCAGCAAGTCCAGCAGACGACCATCCATCGATCGAATGTCGAGCAGATCGTTGGGAAGCGCGTCGATGTCGATACCGTCGGCGTGCTGCACAATGCTGTAGCTGCCGGCCGCAGCGCTTTGCAGCTGAGCCAGCGAGTCTTTGGCCCAGGCTGGGTGGTAGCTCGAAACGTACATATCGTTGGGTGAGATGTGCGGCTGTACGTCGACGCCCTGCGCGTGAAGCCAACTGATCACATCGCGGTAGCGCTGCTGCTTAACGGTATCGTGCAATTCTGACGGGAACCCGAGCATCACGAAGTACGTTGCCGACGCTTCGGGCAGCAGGGATTGCTCAACTTTGCGCATGCTGTAAGCGAGGTCGACATCGCGAGCGTGGACGTCGTGGCGCATCACGAATAGTTTCTCGGGCAAGCTTTTCTTGTCGGCCTTCCAATAGGTAGCAAAGTCCATGAACGTGAAGCCGTTCGCTTTGAGGTACAGCACAAAGTCGTAGTAGGCCGGCAGCAAGTCGCGCACCGCGCCGTCGCCGTCTGCCCCCGCCGAGCCGCCGCCTTCCACGGCCGACCCGCCGCTGCTGCCTGCCGCCACCGAGCCGGGACTTCCGCCTGCCACGGCCGACCCGCCGCCTTCCACGGCCGAGCCGCCGCCTGGCGCAGCATCGCCGCCGCTTCCGCCAGTCGACGTCTCCACGGGGCATAACGGGGGCGGCGGGTGCATCTCCGGTTGCCCCGCGTCCTCTCGATGCAGCTCCGGGTAGCCACCCTCACCGCATCCCGCCAACACCCCAATTAAAGCGACTGCCCTGAGGAGCAGAGCCCAATACCTTGCAGCATTGCACCTAGCCATGGCAGTTTCCATTGCACTCAACCGTCCCACGCCAAGCTGGGGATAGCACGGCAATGCAGGCGCGCCCGCTTTGAACGATCATCGGCGGGTGGACACGGACACTCCGAACGGAGCGCCGTCCACTTGCGCGCGAAGGTTCGACGCTGCCGCTATAAGAATGAAAAGTTCCTTTAGTCGCGCATCCCCGGCTTGCAAGCGGGACGGTGGCAGCGTCATCCCCCGGAACGATAACGGTCACGGGCAAGAGTGACCACTGGCATCCGGACTCGGACGCCATATTCGGCCGCAATGGTCACCTCTATCGTCGGAACTGACCTTCAGAAGAATCTGTGCTTCGCACGTCGCGTTCGGCGTGGGAAGAGCTAGCGGGCACGGCCCATCGCGATGCGCTCGCTCAGCGCCTGGGCTCCGACCGACCAAGCGTGGGCGTTTGGCGCGCCCCTGGCGTCGACGAAGAGCACGATTGTCGCCTCGCCTACGCCCGTAGCGCCTTGCGCGGCCCGGGGATCCTCATCGCCGTGCGGCTTACTCGTGGCATCCCACATGGGGACGCGGAAGCTCCCGTCGCGCTGCGCGCTCGGGTTCTCGCGGACGACGACGATGTGCCCCGTGTTGCTGCTGTCGGACGGCGCGACCCATGCTACGAAGTCGCCCGGGACGAGATCGGCGACGCGCGACACGGGTTCCCAGCTCGGCGCCCGCATGTCGCCGAAGAACGAGACGTAGTGCTGGGCGAGCGGGCGCGGCCTCGACGCGGCCGCGAGCTCGCGAAAGTGCGCCGGCATCACGCGCGCGATCACATAGTCGGTAAAGCCGGAGCAATCGAGATCAAACGTTCCCTGAAGCTCGTCGACCCTGATCGGGTGCTGGTAGTGGGTCTCGCGCAGAATCGCAAGCTCCCGGTTGATCTCGTCAACCACGATGACGCCGCCGGGCGTCGTCCCTTCGCGCGGCCCCGTGCCTGACGTGTCGGGCAGACCCGTCGAGTCGGATTCTGACGAACCGCAACCGATCGCGACAATGACGAGAAGCGCCAAGCGGACGCTCGCGTTCCGATTCACGCGGAAACGGAGTTCGTGGTCTGCAAATGGCTTGCTCGTCGTGAAAGGCATGCACCCGCGCGCTGAGGGTGCCACGACCTCAGCCAACGGTTCTCGGCCAGGTACAATCGATCGTGTCGTCGATCGTGATCTCGAACAGCGGTGAGACGCTCGTCTACTTGAGCTCGGCCCCGTTGACTTGCGACATGCTCAGCACGTCCCGCTGGCTGGGCTCCCTGCCGGCTGACTCCCAGGTCGTCGAGCTGGTCGTGAAGGCGAGCACGACCACGGGCACGTTGATGGTGGGCGCCAAGCCCGGCGCTGAAGTGAACTACGCTAGGGGAGGCCGCCGGGGCGGGCGGGGCCAAGGGGTCGGGGGGCAGCGGAGCCGGCGGCGGGAAGCAGGCAGCCCCCACCGCAACCTCGGGCACCGTGAAGCGGGGCCAGTACCTGGTCGACCACGTGCTGATGTGCGGCGTCTGTCCCACCCCCACAGGTACCGACGGTCAGCCGAACCCGGACTTGTACTTGGCTGGCAGTCGGTCGTACGACTTCACGGATACCGACGAGACCACTCGGCGGCTTGTTGCGCGACGGCGACCGTCTGGTCTTTTCCGACACCGGAAATTACGGAGTGCGAGCGTTGGATCTGGTTGGAGACAGAGCGCTCTCGATCGTCGCAGGTGATGGAAGCTTCGGGCAGAGGCTCGGCTCGGGTGCCGTTGCTCAGCTCGTCCTGCCCGCAGGCATCACGCCCTACGCTGATGGCAACGCCGTCGCCGATGCAGGCAACCATCGCATCGTCTTGATCAAGCCGCGCCGATAGAGCGAGCCCTCCGACTGGCTACGGCCGCGACGGTTGGCTGCGATGCACCATTGGTGGCACTACACACGCTTGGCCACGGCCGCTTCGACCGGTTGAGGGCGAATCCTGCTTCAAGTTGACAGCATCAACCCCGAGTACAACCACCACGAACTATGGCATGGCACGGCCTGTGATGGGGGCTGCGCCAACCCCGTGGCGGGTTGCGCCGGTCATTCACGCCGGCAACCGCACGACGAAGCAGGCGCCTGCGTCTGCACCGGTGATCGCGATGTCGCCGCCGTGCGAACGCGCAATCTCGCGCGCAATCGCCAGCCCCAAGCCCGACCCGTCCGGCGAATTGGCTCGAGACTCGGGCGAGCGGTAGAACGGGTCGAACACGCGCTCTCGCTCGTGGTTGGGTATGCCGGGGCCGTCGTCCTTGATCGCGAACTCGAGCCGACCTTCGCGGTATTGCGCAGACAAGTCGACGTGGCCACCAGGGCGCGCGTGACGGACCGCGTTCTCGATCAAGTTCCGCAGCAGACGCTCGAGATCACGTGGGTGACCGACGATTGTCGCCTCCATGTCGCTCGCGTCGAAGGTCAACGTGACTGACTTTTCTAGCACAAGCGGCTCGAGCGGTGCTTGGGCGCTCGCCACCAAACTGCGCAGCGTGACCGCGCGCGGCTCTCGCTCCGCGTTGGGACGAACCAACGTGAGCAGGTCGTCGGCCAGCTGCTTGAGTCGCTCGGCGCCGCGCAGCGCGCGCTGAATGCCGGCGCGATAGGCCTCGGTGTCGCGCGGCTTGCGCAGCACTTGTTGTAGCTCGCCATAGACGACCGCGATCGGCGACCGTAACTCATGCGCCGCGTTGGCGGTGAAGCGGCGCTGCGCGGTGACCAGGCCCGCCAGTTGCTCAATCATGTGATCGATGTCGCGTCCCAGCTGGGCCTCCTCGGGGTCCTTGACCAGTGTCGTCACGCGCGCCGCCAAGTCACCGTTGGCCACGCGTCGCGCAACAGTCGCGATATTTTCGTGGTGTTGCGTCTGCCGGCGCACGAGCCAAACCACGAGCAACGCCGACCAGCCCGCCGACACCAAGAGCGCTACCAGCATGGCACGATGCAAGAACGCCGAGCTCGCGTCGAGGTCGGCGCGCGATGCCGCGATCAGCATCAGCTTGCCATGCGAGCCTGGGATTTCGGTCAATACGGCGCGAAGCGCGGGCAAATGTTGGGGCAGATCGAACGCCGCCAATCGCGCTTGGGGGATCGTGGCCAGATTGGGCGGAGCGCGCTCGAACGGAGCCGACGCCGCAAGTACCGTGCCGTCCTCGGCATAGATGATACCGAAGTTGTTCAGCGGTCCGACGTCGCTCATCGCCGGACCCGGTCGCTCGCTGAAGCGGAAATGGAAGCGCGATGCTTCGCGCGCCTCAGATCTCGCCACGGTGATCAACGCGTCGTCGAACGAACGGCGCTGCGCGAAGTCGAACAACGCCGACACGCCGACGAACGCGCCCGTCAGGCTGACTCCGGTCACGAGCGAGATCGAGACGATCAACCTTTGCCGGAGCTTCATCGCGCACCACGCAGGCGCAAACCCACGCCGCGCACAGTCTCGATCATCCAGGCCGCATCGCCGAGCTTGTCGCGCAGCCGGCTGACGTGCACATCGAGCAGGCCCGAGCCGGGATCCGTGGTCAGGTTCCAAACCCGCGCCAAGATCTCCGGTCGGGTTTGCAGGCTACCGGGCTTCTCGGCCAAGCAGATCAGAAGCTCGAGCTCTTTGCTCGTCAAGTTGATCAGGCTGCCGTCGAGCAGCGCGCGCCGCGCCAAGCGATCGATGACGAGAGCGCCTGTCCGCAGCTCGTCGTAGCGCCGCCCGCGTCGGCTAAGCGCCGCGAGCCGCAGCAGCAACTCCTCGACTTCGAAGGGTTTGACCAGGTAGTCATCGACTCCGCTGCGCAAGCCCTCTACCCGTTCAGCGGCTTCGCCCTTGGAAGTGAGCATCAGGATTGGCGTTGCCACGCCGGCCTCGCGCAGCTCGGTCGACAACGCCGCGCCGTCGCCGTCCGGCAACATCCAATCCATCACGATCACGTCTTGTCCCCCGGCCAGGGCGGCGGCGCGCCCGGCGTTTGCAGTCGTGGCGCACAGCGGCGTGTCTCCTTCTTCGGCCACGACGCGTGTTAGGAGATTGAGAAGCAGCGCGTCGTCTTCGACAAGCAGAACGACTTTCGACACCGGGCGGAACATATCAGCGAGCGTCGCGGTTGCAACGCGCGCCCATGAACGACTGCGCCGCACTTACCGCCGTAAGCATTAAAAAAACTTTCGAACTGACGCGAAGCTGTGAAAATTCCTTTCGAAGCGGGCGGCGTGCGAGCTCCGCCTACCTTACGAACACGTAAGTAACCTCACGGCATGGCCGCTGTTACATTGGAAAAAATGGTGGCAAGGAATCGGCGAACGAATGCAATCGATCGAGAGTGTTAATGAGGTCCCGGCGTTGAGCTTGCGGGTGAACCCGGTCGCACTGGTGGCTGGAGTCGTCGTCAGCGGCGTTGCGATGGTGGTGGCGGCCCTCTTTCATCAAGCCCCGCCAAGCGCGCTCGCCAGGGCCGGCGGTATCAAAATAGGACACGGCGACATCACGCTCGCCGCGGACGCCGAGCAGTGGCACGCGATTCGGTTGGGCAGCGCCCTTCCCGCGCGCGAGCTCTGGACTGAGCCATTTCCAGGCCGATTCAAGGTGAATGAGGCGGCGGCGGCGCGCGTTGGGGCGTCGCTTTCAGGTCGGGTCTCGCACGTGTTCGTGGAGCTGGGTGACCCGGTCAAGGCCGGCGACAAGCTGTTCTCCATCACCAGCCCGGATGTCGCGGCGTTCCGCGCCGAACAACGGAAGGCGGCCATCGATCTCGAGGTGGCCAAGGTGGCGCACGACCGCGTGCAAGCGATGGTCGAGGCCCGAGCATTGGCGGGCAAAGAAGAGTTGGCGGCGTCAGCTCAAGTTCGTCAGTCCGACCTTGCGCTGCGGCTCGCCGACGCCAAGCTGGCTTCGCTGCGCGTTTCGGCGACGGGTGAAAACGAGTTTGCAGTGGTCGCACCGCGCGATGGCGTCGTCGTCGAAAAGAATGTGCTGCCCTCGCAGCAGGTGTCGTCCAATCAAGGGCTGCTCGAGATTGCCGACATGAGCTCGGTGTGGGCGGTGGCCGACGTGTTCGAAGCCGACGCGGCGACGTTCACCACCGGTGGAACCGCCAAACTGAGCAGCAGCTCTGTGCCAGAGCTGGCAATAGAAGCCAAAATCGAGATGGTTTCGTCAGTCGTCGAGCCCGACCGGCACACGGTGGCCGTGCGGGTGATCGTCCCCAACCCCGACCGGCGCATTCGCCCCAACACTTACGTCGAGATGCGCTTTCAAAAACCGCCCGTCCCCGGCGCCGTCGAAATCGCCGCGTCGGCGATCGTCTCGAGCGGCACCGCGCGCTACGTGTACGTCCAAGCCGGCACCGGCCATTTCGTGAAGCGCGCAGTGGAAGCAAGCTCCAGCCACGCGAACCGCGTCGTCGTCACGCGCGGGCTCGTCGCGGGTGACGTCGTCGTCGAAAAGGGCTCCGCGCTACTCGACAATCAAATCACGCTCGACAATTAGACCGAGGCACCGTGCTCGAAAAGCTGTTGAAGTTTTCGCTCGCGAACCAGCTTGCGGCGTTCATCTTGGCGCTCGTTATCCTGGGCTGGGGCGCCTACGCCTACAAAAACCTTACGATCGAAGCGTTTCCGGATCCGACCGACGCTCAGGTCCAGGTGATCACGATTTTCCCCGGCCAACCCGCGGAAGAGGTCGAAAGGCGCGTTTCTTTGCCGCTGGAACGCGCGCTGAACGGGACGCCCGGGCTATCGCGACTGCGCAGTATTTCATTGTTCGGGCTGTCGTTCGTGACGATGACGTTCGACGACGGGGTCGACGTGCCGCGCGCGCGCCAACAGACCCTCGAACGCATGGCCCAAGCCGATCTGCCCCCTGGTGTGCAGCCAGCGCTCGGTGCGATGGCGACGCCGATTGGCGAAGTTTACCGCTACACGCTCGAGAGTCGCAAGAGCGACCCGATGACGCTTCGGACTTTGCAGGACTGGGTCGTGGCGCCACGGCTTCTGCGCGCTACCGGCGTGGCCGACGTCATCTCGTACGGCGGTCTAGTGCGTGAAGTCCACGTCGAGCCTGATCCGACTCGGATGGCGGCGCTCGACGTGACGCTGGATGACATCTTCGACGCGCTGAAGAAAGCCAGCGCCAATGCGACCGGCGGTTACGTCGAGCGCGGCTCGGAAACGTTCGTCATTCGCAGCTTGGGCATTTTTGAGTCGTTGGACGACCTGCGCAACGTGCGGGTCGGATTTCACGGGGGCGTCCCGGTTACGGTGCGCGACATCGCGCAGGTAGGCGATGGTTACGCGCCCCGGCAGGGTGTCGTCACGCGCGCCGACAACGAAGACGCGGTCGAAGGCATCGTGCTGATGCGCCGCGGCGAGAACCCGTCGTTGGTGCTCGACGCGATCAAACAAAAGGTGAAAGAGCTCCAGAACGGCGTGCTGCCCTCCGACGTCAAAATATCGGCGTTTTATGATCGTTCGGAGCTGGTTAGCACCACGCTCCACACCGTCTTCCACAACCTGCTCGAAGGCGCGTTGTTGGTGGTGGTGGTGCTGTTTGCGTTCACCCTCTCGATGCGGGCGGCACTGATCGTCGCCGTCGTCATCCCGCTGTCGTTGGCGGCGTCGTTCGCTTACCTGCAGGCGCGCGGCATGTCGGCCAATCTCCTGTCGATGGGCGCGGTCGACTTCGGCATCATCGTCGACGGGGCGGTGATCTTGGTCGAGCACCTATTTCATCGCATCTCGCCAAGCGCGCACGGGTGGGACCAGGCAGAGCCGCAACCGCTGACCACGCGGCTTTTCGAAGCGGCACGCGAGGTCGCCCGGCCAACGCTGTTCTCGCTGTTGATCATCATCGCGGCCTACTTGCCGATTTTCTCGATGCAGCGCGTCGAAGGTCGGATCTTCTCGCCGCTCGCTAATACCGTGGTCAGCGCGCTGATCGGCGCACTGTTGATGACTTTCACGTTGGTGCCGGTCTTGTGCTTCTTCGCCCTGCGCAAGCCCAAGCCGATGCGCGAGTCGCCGCTGATCACTTGGGCGCAGCGCGCGTTTGACCCCTCGTTGCAGTTCGCGATGCGGAACGCCTTAGTCGTGGCGGTGGTGGCCGCCGGTGCGCTCGGCTCGGCGGCGCTGCTAATGCCGCGGTTGGGCTCGGAGTTCCTGCCGCAGCTCAACGAAGGTGCGCTCTACGTCACGTTCCTTTTGCCGAATAATTCTTCGCTGACCGAGGGCAGGAAGCTGACGCCGCGGCTCAAGGCGCTCATTTCCAAGACGCCCGAAGTGGTGGAGGAGCTTTCTCAGCTGGGTCGGCCCGAAGACGGTACCGACACCAAGCTTCCGAACAACCTCGAGGTATTCGTGCGCCTGAAGCCGCTCGCGGAGTGGCGCACGCAGATGCACTCGATGGAGGACTTGGTCGAAGAGATGGCCAAGAACCTGAGCGTGGTGCCGGGCATCGACTACAACTTTTCGCAGCCGATCCGCGACAACGTCGAAGAGAACATCTCCGGCCAGAAAGGCCAAGTCGCGCTCAAGTTCTACGGCGAAGATCTGGACAAGCTGCTCGACGCGGCCGAAAAGTCCCGAGCCTTGATCGAAAAAATTCCCGGCGCTGCCGACGTCGGCATCACTAAGTCGGGAGGCGCACCGCAGATTTCGGTCAAGCTCGATCGCAAAGCGTTGGCTCGCTTCGATATGGATTTGGGCGACGTGCAGGAGTACGTCGAGACCGCGATGGGCGGTCACGTCGCCAGCGAGCTGTGGGACGGCGAACGCCGCTTCGACGTCACGGTGCGCTTGCCGCCAGCTACGCGCGAGGACGTCGACGCCATCTCGCGACTGCCGATACCGCTGAAAGACGGCTCCTTCTTGCCGTTATCGGCACTCGCGAGCGTCAACATGAGCCTGGGGCGCGCGGCTATTACCCGTGAGAATGGTCAGCGCTACGTCGGCGTACGCATGAACGTCCGCAACCGCGACTTGGGCTCTTTCGTGGCCGAGGCACAGCGCAAAGTGCACGAAGCGGTCACGCTGCCGACCGGCTACGAAGAGACTTGGGGCGGGGAGTTCGAGAACCAAGAGCGCGCGATGGCGCGGCTCAAGCTGGTGATCCCGCTGGCGTTGTTGATCACATTCTTGCTGCTGTTCTCCGCATTCGGCTCGGTTTTCGATGCGGCGCTTATTCTGATCAACGTGCCACTGGCACTCGTGGGTGGCGTCGTGGCGCTGGCGGTCGTGCGCATGCCGCTGTCAGTGTCGGCGGCGGTCGGCTTCATCGCGCTCTTGGGTCAGGCGGTGCTCAACGGCGTGCTGGTCGTGGCGGCGATTCGGAACCGGATCACCGCCGGGGATTCGCCGTTCAATGCCGTCTTCGAGGGCACGCGCGAGCGGCTGCGAGCTGTGCTGGTGACGGCGCTGCTCGCATCGCTCGGTTTGCTACCGGCGGCGCTTTCCCACGCGATCGGCAGCGAGACGCAGCGACCAATCGCCGTCGTAGTCGTCGGCGGTACGATCTCGGCCGCGCTTCTGACGCTGATCGTGCTGCCAGTCTTCTACTATGTCGCATACTCGATACGCCTGCGGCTGCGGCCCCCGAGCGCGGCGCTGGCAAGTGGGGAAGCCGGACCCGCCCAGTAGCGCGCGATGAATCCATGGTCGTCGACCACAGCGGTGAGCCCGTGCACGGCGGTTAGGTTGGAGCGAGCAAGCCTGCCACGAACAACCCAAGTCCAACAATACTGGCCCCCAACGCGACCAGCCACAGCGGCTTCCTTTTCATCAGGGCTGCGATGGCACACAACGCGACCGCGATCTGAAAAAGCGTGACCGATACGGCGAAGCGATGATGACGCGCAAGCAAGTGGTCGGCGACGACGTTGTGTTCTTCTACGCTGTGTTCGTGTAAGCGGGCCGTCTTCTCTAGCGGCGCCTCCTCGGCCCGGATCCGAAGCGCTTCATCCTCGAATCTTTTGGCGAGAGCGCCGTTAGTCGACAACGCAAACTCATTGGCAATCGTAGCGCGCGTGTTTTTCGCCTGATAGAGAGCCCACTGGTCGGACGCCTGCGATTGCTCCAATACCGCGTCGTTCTTTTCTAGAATCGCGTCGTTGGAGTTCGCACCCGATTCCAAAGATGCCACCGCTGCGAACACGGCGATGATCGCGGTTGAGAGCGACAAATACGTGGTCCAGCCGGCCTTCTCTCGCTCTGATTCAAACGCCCGTTCGACACTCGCATCGACGCTCTCTCTTAGCTCCGTTGTCTCGATGTCTTCTTCGGGCATGGTCCCTATCCCTCAATCAGCGCGCCGCTAAGCTAGTCAGCGTTCGGATGTTCAGCGCGTCTTTTTGCCGTGTTTTTCTGCAAGCAGGTGCCGCGCCAAGCCGATGCAGCGCTTCTCTTGTACAGCGTCTACCAGCGGCCGCGGCAGAATAGGCGGGACTAAGAAAGGCGGATGCTCGAAGTCAAAGAATTCGAACGGCGGCTCGTCATTCGCATCGCGAGCCGTGAGTGCCGGTAGCTCGGCTCGCGCTTGCACGAGGCGCAGCACGGAGGTGTGCGCGTGCACGCGATGCGATACAAAGTGTGCTTTGGCGAACGGAGACACAACGATGAACGGCACTCGAACGCCGAGCCGGTCGAAGCGGGTATCAGCGCTGGTGCCCTTAACGCGCGGAGGCTCGTCGTCGGGTGTGCAGGCAGCGGGCGGGGCGACGTGATCGAAAAAACCGCCATGCTCGTCATAGGTGACGAACAAGGCGGAGCGCGGCCAAGTCGAGCTGCTCATAACGGAGCCGATCACCTGAGCGACGAATGCCTGACCGACCTGGACATTTGCCGGCGCGTGTTCATCCGTGGCTCGCTCGCCCTCGAAGGTTGATTCCACCCAACTGAAGAATGGCAAACGCCCCGCCTGGGCATCGGAAAAGAACTCCGAAATCGGCCGAAAATGCAGCCCCTTCTCTTGCCGTAGCCGTGGGAACAAGTCCTCCTCGAACGTGCCACCTTCCGAGTAGACAATCCAGGACAAGCCTTTGCGCTCCAGCTGGTGAAGCAGGGTTCCTTCTTCGTCGCGTGGAGGGGGCGCTACATTCCTCGCGTAGCCGAAGGATGACGCCGACAGAAAGAACATACGATTGGGGAACGTGGGACCGGGCACTGAGGCAAAGTATCGATCGCCGATCGCGAAGGTGTTCGCGAGTGCGTAATAGTAGCCGAGTGTGGTCTGATCGTAGTAGCCGAGCGCCCGCTTCCCGCCTAGGTTGCCCGAGCTCAAGAAGCCGCCCATTTTCCCGTCGCCCAACTGGTGCTGCACCGCGATCCAATTGTGTGGCACATCAGGCAGGCAAGGGTCAGAGAGCAGATACGGATGTACCAGCTCTCCAACGCCCGAAGGATCCGCGTTTTCGAACGTGGCAGGTGCTACGTCGACATCGGGCTGCCCAAAGGCGGGTAGCGCCTGAAAATAGTGATCGAACGAACGATTTTCCTGAAGCACGACCACGAAATGGTCGATGGGGATTTTGGCGCCCACCGGGTCCGTCGGGTCGAGCGTTTCGTGGGGTGTCGCGCCGGCACGAAACCCGCAGGCCGCCCGACGGGTCTCGTTGCTCCGCGTTGTGGCCCCGGCTGCGCTCGCGCTCGGGGCAGAGAGAGTAGGGTTCGTCGGCCCTGCCGTCGTGCGGTGAGGGGGACGCGGTGCCCGCTCATCCTCGGGGTGGTGGCAGGCCGTCACCGTAAGTAAGGCGACGACTAGTTTCGCCGCGGCGTTAGTCTCAAAGCGTCGGAGCATCTTGAAAAACTGAGCGAATTACGGCAGCGCGAGGTGCGTATCGGCGGTCACAAAAAGCGAGCTAACGCACAATCCCGAGAGTACCACCGACACGCTCGAGTTGCTACGCACCTGCAGGGCAACTGGCAACGTGGAGTTTTTCCCCGGCGAGTGCCCACGACGAGTCTCATTTTCAACCCGTGCGACTCCATATGCAGTTCCGGTTTACGACCGTGCGCGCCAAGCTGACTGCGCTTCTTCGTGTACGTTTACCGCGCTCCGCTGCTTGGCATGGGTCGCTCACTCGTGGATCGCGTGCACGAACGCGCCTTCTAGGCTCGTCGCAGATCAACGAATGGTGTCCCCCGCACCTAGGCGGAGGTGCGCAACGCGCGGGCTCGCTCTGTTCGCTCGCCGCATCGTCGTCGCGTAGGGCGCCCCCCTACTTGACCTTGTCGGAAATCACGGTGCCACAATCGACGAAGGATAGATTCGTGTCGATGCGAAAGGTGGACGCCGTCGTGTGCCGCTCGGCGTGAAACAGGTCGAGCGGATAAATAGTTCCCTTCACGATCGCTAGGCCAGCCGCAGACGCGTCGAGTTGCACGCTGCGCTGTTGTCGCGGGTGGAGACCACCTAGGTCGACCGCAAGCTTGTTGTTGATGAACACCCAGACGTCATCGTCTCCCTGAAACTGGAATGTCTCGCCGCCGGTGTAGAGAAATTGGGTATGGATCTCCGTCGTGAAGCTAAAGTTGTGCATCATCTTGTCGTCTGCCAGTGACGAGCCCATGAACCCTGCGCCATCGACCGGGAAGTAATGAAGGCTCTGAAAGGTGAACAGACCACCGGGCTGCGGGGCGAGGTAGAGCGACACGGTGTACGGCTTGTTGATGCCCGGCGTATCGCGGTACCACTGGTCGAACCTGGCCTGAGAGGTGGTTTGCGGGCCGAATGGGCAAGTCGGCGCTGGGCTCGCAGCACCGATCTCACACTTGGAGGCGTAGATAGGCTTCCGATCGCTGCCGAGCATGGCCGAAACGAGGTTCTGGGTCACGTCCCCGCCCGAAATATTGGCTTCGAAATCGGGATGGCCGCTTGGTTCGTTGGCCCCTTTGAAGTCACGCACGACGCCGAGCAGGATGTTGCCGCAATTGCCCTGCGCGGTGCCCTCACTACCGCCGCCGCTAGCGCCACCCACACCCGCCGTGCTCCCACCCAAGCCAATCGCGACTCCTAGTTGGTATCCGCCGATATCGGTCTGGTGAAACCCAGCTGGTAGCGACGTAACGACCTGACTCGACGGACCAGCTGCGCCGCCAACAGAGCTCCCCATGCCACCTGTGCCACCGAGCGTGAGCACGATGCCGCCGCTACCCGTAACGTTAGCGGCGGTGGTGCCGCCGAGTCCAAGCCCGGAATTTCCGCCAGACTTCGAGACCTGACTGGTTTCCGCACCGCCGCCACAACTGACCATCACCAGAGTCAATGCGGCGGACGCCACGAGACGAAGCGGAATGCTCATCGAAGACACCGTTTCCAACGGGCCGCGATCGAAACGACAAAACGTCGTAGGTGGTGAATCTAGCACTCCGAACTCTCCGAAGCACGCTTTCGTGCTGCCTGGGACGTCATGTTGATCGAGAAAGAAAGCTTCAGTTCGAAGCGGCTGCGGCTGTCGCAAGGGAGCTCGCCGCGCTTGGTGAAATCGCCAGTTGTTTGCTCCACGCCGCGTCCCCGCACGCAGACGCTGGATGCAACCTTTTGCATACCGGAAAGGCTGGTCCCAAGCGCGAGCGAGGTTTGGACGCGCCGTCGCGGCGATCTCATCTCTCGTGCGCGCGTCGGGCCTGTTGCGTCGACTCCTCTGGCGCCTATCGCTTCCACAGCTGCGGAGCCGGCTGTGATCCAATGTCGCGAAGCGTGAGCCCGTGAAGGAGACGCGAGCAGTGTGACGACGACAACCACAACTATGGCACCTGAACCCCCGATTTGCACGCTCGCGCCGCATTGTGGTAACGGCTGCGTATTCCGCTGCATTCGATCAGCCGTTCCGGGCGCATCCGATCAGGATTCCGGGGATCCGATCAGGCTTCGGAGCGAAGCGACGAGTACGGGGCTGGTCAGGCGGTCGGTTGAGCCTCGGGTTGGGGTTTCAGACCTTTCTGGCGGCGCATGGATGAGCCGCGCAGGGTGAGCACGTGAGCGTTGTGCACGAGCCGGTCGCAGATGGCGTCGGCGATAGTCGGATCGCCAAGGGACTCGTGCCAACTTTTCGTCGGCAGTTGTGACGTGAGGACGGTGGAGCGTTTGCCATAGCGGTCCTCGAGTACTTCGAGCAGGTCGCGGCGCTCGACGTCGGTCATGGGCGCGAGCAAAAAGTCATCGAGGATGAGGACGTCGATCTTGGCGAGGCGCGCCAGCATGTTGGAGTAGTCGGCAGAGGCTCGCGCGATCGCGAGTTGCTCGAGCAGCCGCGGCACGCGCATGAAGAGAGCGCGGAAGCCCTGCCGGATGGCGGCATTAGCAAGGGCGCTGGCCAGGAAGCTCTTGCCGACACCCGTGGCGCCGAGCAGGAGCAGGTTGTGGTGCGAGCGCACCCACTGGCAGGTGCTGAGCTCGCGCAGCGTACTGTGCTCGAGGCCACGGGCGGAGTCGCAGAGGATTTCCTCGGGCGCGGCGCGCACGCTGAGCTTGGCCTCTTGGACGCGGCGTGACACGCGGCGGTTTTCGCGCGAGGTCCATTCCTGGTCGACGAGCAAGCCGAGCTTGTCTTCAAAAGAGAGTTGTCTGTCGGGCGGCATCTCCATCATTTCGCGCAGGCTCTTGGCCAGCGCGTGCAGTTTCAAGTCCATGAGCTTCTGAATCGTTTCGTCGAGTGTCATTGTTATTCTCCGTGTCGTAGTAGCTGGCGCCGCGCACATGCTCGTGCTCGTCGACAACTCGTGGTGCTGTGGGCGCATTGGCCGGCGCAGCGCGCTCGATGCCGCGTTTGAGGATGCCTTCGATGTGTCGACGGTGCGGCGCGCTCTTGCCGGCGACGGAGAGCGCGCGCTGACACGCGGCATCCATGGCGGTAGCGCCGTGCTTATCGGCGACGCGGATGAGGCCAAGCACAGCCCGAAAGCCCATCTCGGGCTGCGGAAACCGGGCCATGGTGCGGCGCGCGACCTCCGCGACGTGCGGCCCGAATTTGCCGGCCCAGTCAGTCATCCGCTCCGGCGACCACTCGCCGTAGTCCTGGTGCTCCTTCGGGCGATGCTCGGGCTTGGTCACGGGCGTGCCGGGGCGCGCGTAGCTGCGCCGGTGGGACGCGACACGCACGCCACCGTGGAAGCACTCGACCACGCTGGGTGTCGCGCGTACCTCGATTGGCTGTTGGCGCAGATTGAAGGGGACGCTGTAGAAGCGGTCGTCGAAGTCGACGTGGTAGTCGATGTTGGCGCGCGTCTTCTTGCGCTGCGGCAGCTCAAAGCGGAGCCGTGGAAGTGCTTTCATGCGCGGCCGGTCGAGCGCTTCGAACGCCTCGCGCCGCGTGCCGGGCAGTTTTTGGAAGCGCCGCGTGTTGAGCTCTTCAAGCAGCTCAGCGATGGCGTTATTGAGCTCGGCGAGCGAGAAGAAGACGCGATTGCGCAGACGCGCGAGAATCCAGCGCTGAGCGATGAGCACGCCCGCTTCGACCTTAGCCTTGCCTTTGGGTTTGCGGGGCGGAGCCGGAATGATGGCGACGCCGTAGTGCTGGCCCAATTCGGCGAAGGCGTCGTTGATGTCGGGGTCATACCGATCTGGCCGCTTTACGGCGCTCCGAAGCTGGTCAGGTACCAAGATCGCCGGGGCCGCTTCGAGGTATTCGAGGGCGCGCACCGTGCTGGCGCAGAAGTCCGGCACGGTCTGCGAGAGTGTCGCCTCCGCGAACGTGTAGTTGCTGGCACCGAGCACGCCGACGAACAGCTCGACCTCGGTGACTTCGCCGCTGTCCGGATCGCAAATGCGCGGCTTCTTGCCCGAGTAGTCGAGAAACAGCTTCTCGCCGGGCCGGTGCACCTGGCGCATGCTGAGCCGGCGCCGGTCGCGCCAGCTGGCGTACAGCTCGCAGAATTGGCTGTACTGGTAGGGCTGAGCGCCGCGCTGCTTGGCGGCCGTCTCGTACTCGCCCCACAGCAGCTGCAGCGTGACGCCGACGCGGCCGAGCTCGGCGTGCACCCAGTTGAAGTCGATGGCCGCCCGCGTCGCAGGCTCGCTGCGGCCGACGTAGCTGAACAGCCGGGCTTCGACCTCAGCGTCGCTAAGCGGCTTGGCCTGCTCCCACGTCAGCCCGGCGCACTCGGCGCGGCTCAGATAGCCGCTGACCGTGGATGGCGACATGTCGCAAGCCAGCGCGATCTGGCGGTGCTGGCAGCCGCACTCGTGATGAAGACGAAGAACCTCTCGAATCTTGCGCATGGACAGTCGCCTCATGGCCGCGACCATCCCCGCCTCGTGCTTCAGCCGCCCGGCCGACTCTGATCGGATGAGCGGAACGCTGATCGAATGCCCCGGAATCCTGATCGGATACTTTCGGAACGCTGATCGAATGCCGTCGGAACGCTGATCGGATCACGTCGGAATACGCA